>NZ_OY762929.1:3154166-3785000 GCF_963666675.1 uncultured Desulfobacter sp.
TTAACTTCGACGCCAATATAAAATAATACAGCTATCGCAATACCCATAGCATGGCTGACAGGCATTATTACAAATGGCTGATGCCCCCAATAGGGTAATATGGAGGCGTTGCTGTATAGTTCTATGGCAACTTTAACCGGAAGAAAAATTATTATACCTTGGCAAACAGTCCGCCAGTGTTCTTCTCCCATTTTCAAAAGAGCACAATAATATATCAAACCACAAGAGATACCGGACAATCCACCATAATAAATCATATCGGGCTTAAAAAGTAATAAAGCCATACATATCCCAAAGGTCATCAAAGTGTATAGAAATAAAAATTGGGAAGAGCTTTTTCTTTCAACAATCCAGCCTGAAATTACAAACACCAAAAGATTATAGACAAGGTGGTTGATGCTAAAATGAACCCAATGAGATGAAAACAGACGCCAGATCTCACCGTTGAAGATTGCTTCCCTGTCAAATATTAATATTGAGGTGGTCTCAGGTAAAAGAAAAGTTCCCATACTAATAAAAACGATAGAGAAGGTTATTATTGGTATTTTTTTTAGTGTTTGCGCTTTTTTTTGATCCATAAGCCGTATCCACCCAAAAAGGTTAAAAAAATAATAAATGAAGCATCAAGACTTCCGCCGCCTGTATAACCAGGCCGATGAGTTATCTGATAATCTTCTGGGGCTTCTTTTATTTTTTCTTTAAATAATTGAAGTTGGGTATCAAGATTCTTAATTAGATCTGAACTGGCCACTTTAAAACTATCAAGGCTGTCTTTTCGAAGTTTCTCTGTAAGATTAACCGGTGTTGCATTACTCTTGATGTGGTTAGTTCCAGGGGCCCTGAAAAGCATTTTTCGACTTGAGATATCATAAACAGTTGCATCCACCATAGTGTGGGTATCATTTTTTTCACCGGGAATTATATAAGCACCAATGATAGTCCAGTATGTGATAGAGGCCAAACCCTCATCGGTAAATTGAGTCTGGTCATAGGACAGAAGTGTGATAACATCAATGCCATACATTGTACGGATTTGATCTAAATTGCTAAAACCGCCATCATTCATTAGATAGGCAGACGGTATAAGCTCGATTGACTTTACAAAATCATATTTTTTAAAATGATGACTCACTTCCCTCATCAAGTCCATTTTATCAGTTTCTGTTAAGGCTTGGCTTTGCGCACTGTTCTCCGGTACAAAAGCGATGCCGACCCTTAATGGAAGAGCTAACCGAGGGATGCCCGGGACTTCGACATGATTCTGTCTGTCAGGATATAGATATTGCACGACACTGCTGCTGCGATGTTGTTTCGTCTGGATTCCGCATCCTGGCGTCAAAATTAGGGTTGCGGTTAATAGCAAAATCAGCTTGAAGATATTCCAAAAGTTCATCAGGGTCATTCTCCTTATGTAATTCAACTCTATTATTGTTAATAATTCTTATAGCATCACCTTAGTTTAAAGAATATCAGTCCAATTTTAGAATCAAAGGAGATGAAATTGATTCCCAAAGGGCATGAATACGGCATTTGGACTGATCGAATCTAAGAACACCCGATGAGTGTCAAAAAAACAGTTCGCTTTCGGGGACCATTGTCATGGTTGATCACCACAACCTGCTGCCAGGTGCCCAAGGTCAACTTGCCGTCCCGGACCGGAATGCTTACCGAAGGGCCAAGTAAGGCCGCCTGGACATGGCTGTGGCCGTTACCGTCATGCCAGGCCTGCTCATGGGCGTATTCAAGGCCCGGCGGTGCCAGGGCGGTGACGGCCCGTTTCAGGTCCGCCACAACGCCCGGTTCATACTCAATGGTGGTCACCGATCCGGTTGACCCCTTAATGAAGACATCCAGGTTTCCGGTTTTGACGCCGCTGCATTTTATCCAGCCCCGGAGTTCAGAGGTGATGTCTTGAATATCCGGCCCCGTGGCCAGATCTACGGAGAGGTGATATGTATGCAATTGTAAATTTGTCACGACGAATCCATATCAATATACATAACCGCTGTAAAGTTGTACTTGTAATTTTTGGGTCAGTCTTCCATCTTTACTCGATGAAATCTTTTTTTGCCTGCCCTTAGGATCACTTCACCATTTTTAAGATGGCCGGCATCAATCAATGCATCGAAAGCGGCTACCGTCTCACCATTAATATATGCACCGCCTTGATTGATCAGGCGCCTTGCCTCACCGCCGGATTTGGCAAGTCCGGTGCGAAAAAAAAGTTCAAAGGCCGGCACCCCATTTGTCAGCCTATCACGGGATATACAGGTGGTGGGAAGATTGATCTCGTTTTTATTTTCGATCTGCCTGGGAATGCGCGATGAAGGCATAATATTTTCCGAAATCGTACAATTTCCAAAAACCGCGGCCGAAGCGGATTTGGCATTTAATGCCGTTTCCCTGCCGTGGGCCAGACAGGTGCATTCAAACGCAAGCACCTGTTTTGCCAGATTTAATTCACCATCCGTCAGCCGTGCCACCTGACGGATTTCCTGCAAAGGCAGAAAAGTGAAAAGCGCTAAAAAACGTTCCACATCCCTGTCATCGGTATTCATCCAGAATTGATAGTATTCATACGGGGAGGTTTTTTCAGGGTCAAGCCATACCGCATTGCCGGCGGTTTTGCCCATTTTGCTGCCGTCACTTTTGGTGATCAGTTTATAGGTGATGCCAAATGCCGTTTCGTGTCGGCTTTTGCGGACCAGTTCAACGCCGGCAAGAATATTTCCCCATTGATCACTTCCGCCCATTTGCAGCCGGCAGTCATGGCGGTCAAATAGCGTTAGAAAATCAAAGGCCTGTAAAAGCATGTAATTGAATTCGATAAAACTCAGCCCGGCTTCGGATTCAATTCTCTGTCGATAGCTTTCAGCTTTGATCATTTTATTGATGCTGAAATGCCGCCCGATATCCCTGAGAAACGGAACATATTCAAGGGATGCAAGCCAATCTGCGTTATTTGCCAGAAGGGCCTTTCCGCCACTAAAATCGATAAATCTTGATAGTTGGCTTTTGATGGCCTGAACATTTTTATCAATGGTGTCCAAGGTCATCATCTGCCGCATTTCGTTTTTTCCGCTGGGATCGCCTATCCGGCCGGTGCCGCCGCCGACCAGGGCGATGGGGATATGGCCATGCTGCTGCATATGTGCAAGGGACATAATGGGGACCAGGTGGCCCACATGAAGGCTGTCGGCAGTCGGATCAAAACCGATATAGCAGTGCAGTCCCTCCGCCTTCAGGTAAATTTCCAGCTGTTCGTCATGGGTTTGATTATCGATAAAACCACGTTCTTTTAACACATTCAATACTGTCATCTTTGACTCCGGTTAAATTAATTCCACATAGGATAAAAAAAAAGAGCTGCAACATCCTTCGGGTGTGTCACAGCTCTTTAAACTAAAAATGCTGCGGGCACGTTTGGCCCACAGCATTTATTTTACGTTTGTTTTTTTATGTCAGATCACGAAAGAAACACCATGGCGGCCGGATATGGATAATATCCGCAATAATAATATACCTGATTGGCTGTCATATCATGTCTCATGAAAAAGGATTTAATCTTTTTTGGCCTGAAACACAAGATATTTCCATAAACAGTCAAACCAATACGGCCAGTCCGTCTTGCCGGCGGCGACATCTGCTTGACAAGAAGAAAGGTCTCATCCTATAGAAGGTGTCGCTAATTTTTAAATGCAGCAACCACGGGCTGGACTGTTTTTTATCCGGTTTCAGTCCCCGACAATAATTGTACTATTTATGCAGATCACACAGACTTTCACATAATGAATTGAGGAAACAACACGATGGCAATGACTGACATGTCTCCCCAAGCGGCTATTGATCACTGGTTAAAGGAGTATGACGGTGAAACAGTTTCAGCAGCACACTTTTTGTGTGACCGCCATGCAGGGATTCCTGAAAAGATTGCACTGTTCTATGAAGATGCAGAAGGCAATGCATCAAAATGGACCTTTCGAGAACTCAAGGACCGTTCCTCAAAAATGGCCGGTTTTTTAAGGTCCATCGGCGTAAAAAAAGGCGACCGGGTGGCGGCCCTTTTGCCTAAATCACCGGAGCTTGTGATCACAACCCTGGCAACCTGGCGTATCGGTGCGGCATATGTACCCCTGTTCACCGCCTTTGGATCGGACGCCATCGAACATCGGGTCAGTGACAGTGGCGCCAAGGTGTTGATCACCAACACAGTCCATCGTCCCAAAGTATCAGATACCGCATGTTACAAAGAGGACCGGGTGGCCGTGGTCACCATCGCCGGTGACGGCGGTCGGGGTGTTGAGAGAGGCGACTACAGCTTCTGGCATGAGCTTGAAACCGCCCAGGCCGTTGACGTCCCCGAGCCGGTCCGGGGCGATGACCTTTTGATCATGCTGTTTACCTCTGGCACCACAGGAAGCCCCAAAGGGGTTGAAGTGCCGGTCAAGTCCCTGGCCGCCTTTCATGCCTATATGGAGTTCGGCCTGGATATGTGCGAAGACGACATGTACTGGAACATGGCAGATCCGGGATGGGCATACGGTCTTTACTATAACCTGATCGGACCGTTGCTTGTGGGCAAATCCACCCTCTTTTACGGCGGGGCCTTTTCGCCTGAAAATGTGTTCCGTATTTTGAGCAAATACCACGTTACCAATTTTGCCTCCGCCCCCACGGCATACCGCGCCCTGAAAGCGGCCGGGGACAAGGTGGCAGCCAGTTACCCCCTTTCACTGCGCGTGCTCTCAAGTGCCGGTGAACCCTTGAACCCTGAAGTGATTGAATGGAGCAAAAAACTATGGGGGATCCCCATCCACGACCATTTTGGACAGACGGAACTTGGCATGGCTGCAAACAATCATCACAGGCAAGACCTTAAGGGTGAATTGAAAATGGGCTCCATGGGGATCTCCATGCCCGGATTCCGGATGGCGGTTATCGATGAAAACGGCAACGAAACTGCACCCGGAGAAGAGGGACTTTTTGCCGTGGACACCGAGAACTCTCCTTTATGCTGGTTCCGCGGATACTGGCAGGATGAAACGCGGACCAAGGAAAAATATGTGGGCGAAAATGGCCGGTATTGCCTTGCCGGGGATACCGTGAGCAAGGATGAAGACGGCTATCTGTTCTTCAGCGGCCGGTCTGACGATATTATCCTGTGCGCGGGCTATCGCATCGGGCCCTTTGAAGTGGAGAGTGTGCTGATCAAACATCCGGCAGTTGTGGAAGCAGCCGTGATCGGGGTGCCCGATGAATTGCGGGGAGAAACCATCAAGGCTTTTGTGGCGCTTAAGCAGGGCTTAAACGGTGATGAGGGTCTGGCCGAGGAGCTTAAAGTTTTTGTCAAAAAACATCTGGCAGCTCACCAGTATCCAAGGATTATAGAATTTACCGACCAGCTGCCCAAAACCCCGTCTGGAAAAATTCAGCGGTTCCTTTTGCGAAACGCATAAAGCAAAACAAAAACCATATGAAATATTCAGTGATGCAACCCGGGCAGGAAAAGATTGTCATCAATATAGTTAAGGAAGCCTTTGATAAAAGCGTTGCTCCGGATTTATCCCAGGAGGGTATTGAAACGTTTTTTCAATTTGCAAATATAAAGAGCCTGGCACAAAGGACAAAATCCGAATCGTTCGCTATAATATCTTATCAAAACGACAAAGCGGTTGGAGTCATAGAGATTAAAGATAACTGCCATATAGCTATGTATTTTGTGAAACCACAATATCAAAGAAAAGGGTACGGAAAGGCTTTATTTAACCAGGCACTTTCTAAAATAATTGCCAAAAGAGACGGCATTGATAAGATAACTGTAAATTCATCTTTAAACGCGGTCTCTTCCTATGAGCGGCTCGGCTTTAAAATACAAAGGGTGCGGCTCTTTTGAAACATATGAAAGCCATGGTCATTAAAGGTGTTCAGGGTTGTTAGTCTTATTTTTATGCTGCTTTCCAGCAAGATAATTCATTTGTCAGTGACTATCTGATGTAAATTGCAAAAATTTCCTGGACAGCGAGTCATAATTCCGTTATGAAAGAATAGCGGGAGGTAGATGACATGCAAATCAAGCAACAAACCTTTTGTGGTCGAAAGTTTACCGGTAAAGAAATCGCATTAATCCAGGAAGTCGTTGCTACCTGTGGAGGCCTTAGCCGACGAGAACTGGCACATACCGTATGCGAACTTCTGGAATGGAAACGCCCTAATGATCGGCTAAAAGTCCGGGAATGTAGTGATTTTTTGGAGCTTTTAGAGGCCAAGGGAGCTCTAACCCTTCCTGAAAAGAAACAACAAACAAAGATCGTTTTTCACAAGAGTATTCCCCAAACACCCTGTAAGCAACCCCACAGCACTTTGCGTGGCAGAGTAGAAGAATTTACACCTCTTGAGATACAGCGGGTTCAGAATCGAGAGCAGAGGGATCTGTTTAAGGAACTCATCGGTCGCCATCATTACCTGGGATATGCAATGCCTTTTGGCGCCAGATTGCAGTATCTGATTTATGTAAACCGTCCCCATCGAGAAATTGTGGGGTGCATCCAGTTCTCAAGCCCTGCCTGGCGGATGCGTGCTCGCGATGAATGGATCGGTTGGACAGATGAAAGGCGTAAGGTCGCTCTACAAAAGGTGGTGAACAACAGCCGTTTTCTGATCCTTGCTCCCATCCAAAATTTAGCGAGCATGATACTGTCATGTAGTCTCCGGGAACTCAGAGATGATTGGGAACAGCAGTATGGTCTTAAACCCATGCTGGTAGAGACATTGGTGGATCGACAACAATTCCACGGTGGCTGTTATCGGGCATCGACCTGGATTGAGTTGGGGAAAACCACTGGTCGTGGGCGCATGGACCGATTCGGCAAACGTCATGGCGCTGATGTAAAAACCATATTAGTATATCCACTGGAAAAAGATGCTGTTCACCAACTCAGGGAGGGGATATGAATCCAGCGGTTTCCCTTTCTGCTGTGGAGCATTTACCTTCCCCCGTCATTGATCCGGGGCAAAAATGCTATGATGATATTGTCAATTTTCTTAATTCCAAGGAGAATCATTCAGTGAAACTCAGTGATTTGGAACAAGCACTTGAAAAACGAGGACGTGAGCTGATGCGCATCCTGCTTCAGGAACATTTAGACAAGCTCGGTCCCAGTCATTGTGAAGAGCCGGTCTGTGGAGCCGATGGCATTGTTCGACCGAAAGTGAGGCCACAGGATCGAAAAATCGAAACCGTATTTGGAACGGTATCGGAAAGTCGTGCCGGATATGGAAACAAGGGCGTGGCAAGTTTGCACCCGTTGGATGCCCGATTGAATCTTCCCCCAGAACTTTATTCCCTCGAACTTCGTCGCCGTGTGGCTGAAAACGCTTCAAAGAGTTCTTTTGACGAGACTGTCGAAACGATCAAGAAAACCACTGGAGCCGATATTCCCAAACGTCAGGTAGAAGAGTTAACACAGCGAGCAGCTCGGGATTTTGACGCATTTTATGAAATACGGCAATGCAACCCGGCGGATGAGACAGTTACTGGTCCAATACTGGTAATCACCACCGATGGTAAGGGCGTGGTAATGCATGAGCAGGACCTGCGGGAACAAACCCGGAAAGCTGCCCGGAAACGAAAGCCTCAGATGGAAAGCCGGCTATCCAAAGGGGAAAAGAAAAATGCCAAGCGAATGGCAACCGTTGCCGCTGTATATACTATAGATACGTTTAAACGTACGCCCCAAGACTTGCTTCCGGGGAATGACAAGTCGAATACAAAAACAAGCCCTCACCCGGAACAAAAGCGTGTATGGGCAAGCCTTGAAAAATCAGCCGAGCAGGTCATTGCATCGGCCTTTTCTGAGGCCTCCCACCGTGATCCCAACCACGAAAAACATTGGGTTGCCTTAGTGGACGGCGAAAATCAACAACTACGAATCCTGAAACGTATGGCCAAAAGACAAAATGTGGCCCTTACGATCATTGTTGATATTATTCATGTTATTGAATACCTCTGGAAAGCTGGCAGGGCATTTCATCCCAAATCCGGCCCGGAGCTTGAAAAATGGGTCCAGTACCGCTTGGCTAAAGTACTCGATGGCAAGGCCGGATTGATGGCAGGGGGGATGCGTAGAAGTGCTACATTAAAAAAATTTACAGACAAACAACGTAAACCTGTAGAAGCCTGCGCAACGTATTTGAAAAATAAAGCACCGTACCTTGAATACCATCATTATCTTGACCTTGGCCTCCCTATTGCCACAGGAGTTATTGAGGGCGCATGTCGTCATCTTGTAAAGGACCGAATGGATATAACTGGTGCCAAATGGCGGTTGTCCAGTGCTGAAGCAGTGTTGCGTCTGCGTGCCTTGCGGAGTAGTAACGATTTTGATGAGTATTGGAATTTTCATGAAGCCTGCGAATACGAACGTAATCACCGGGCTCTTTATCAACATGGTGAGGTTCCGGCTACAAAGCTACCAAAACCTTCACCGAAACGACGGGGGCATCTAAAAGTGATCAAGTAATGCTGGCAAAGAATGGCAAATATCATGACTACCAGCTTTGGTCAGACATGTCGTAAAAGAGCCGCACCCAAATACAAAGCAAAGAACAATGCGCTAATGGTATCCGTTTCATCCCTATGGCACTTGTATTATGAAAAAAATTGGAATAGGCAACAAATGATCAAAACCATGAAGTCAGAAAAACGGGTGAATTTCGAGGATTGTGACCCATTCTCTCACCTGAACAATGCAAATTACATCAACTATTTTCTTACGGCCAGGGAAGAGCAGCTCAGGACCAATAATGTACTCAATATATTTGAGCATGTGAAGGAAACAGGCAACGGCTGGGCCGTTACCGCTCACAATATCCTTTATTTAAAGCCCTCTTTGCTGGGAGAAGAACTGGAAATCTGGAGCCGGATGCTTGCCTTTGACACATTCAGGAATCTTGTGGAATTTGTCATGCTTTGTCCGGAAAAAAAGCAGCTGAAATCGGTCATGCACAGCCAGTTTGCCTACATCTCCATAAAAAAAGCAAAACCGGTTGCCGTGGATAAAGAGACCCTTGGTCTGTTTGAGCAGGTCGCTTTGTTTCCAGAGGAAAATATTGCTTCCATTCAAATGGCCGACAGGCTTAAACAGATTAAAACTGAAATTATATGATATTGAAGTGAAGGTGCATCAACACCCAGGGCGTTAAGGCCCAAGGTGTTGATGCAGTAAAAATTTTATTTTGCGGCAGGTTTGGCAACACTGACAACCTGAATGGTTGTGTAGGCTTTCAATCCTTCCAGGCCAAACTCGGTACCCACACCGGAAAGCTTGACACCGCCGAAGGGCGCCATGGGGTGCAGTTTGCCATGGGCGTTGACCCAGGCGGTGCCTGACTCCAGGCGCTGGGCCACGGCCTTGGCCTGCTGTACATCATTGCCCCAGGCAGAGCCTCCCAGTCCCACATCCACGGCGTTGGCACGCTCAACGGCTTCATCAACGGTAGCGTATTTAATGATCGGCAGTGCCGTGCCGAACTGCTCCTCTTTGACCAGATCCATCTCATCGGTGACATCGGCCACCAGGGTCAGGGGATAAAAATAGCCATTGCCCGGCATGGGCTCACCGCCGCACAGCACGCGCGCCCCTTGCTGTCTGGCATCATCCACATATTTCCGGATGAGGTCAAACTGGGCGGCATTGGCCAGGGGCCCGATCAAATTGGCTTCATCCATGCCGTCGCCCACGGGAATTTTGGTCACATAGTCGGTAAACTTCCGGCAAATTTCTTCATAATCGTCTTCATGGACAAACAGTCGCTTGAGGCAGGCACAGGTCTGGCCTGCGTTGATAAAGCAGCCCCAGAAGAGAGACTCAAGCAGCGGCTCAATATCGGTACCCGGCAAAATGATCCCGGCGTCATTGCCGCCCAGCTCAAGGGTCAAGGTTTTCAAATTTGTGGCGGCCCGCTGCATAATGGTCTGACCCACCTCCACAGATCCGGTAAACACCATTTTATCAATGCCTTTATGGGCAGACATGGCATTGCCGATGTCGGAACTGCCGGCCACAACATTGAGAACGCCGGGGGGCAGGATCTCATTGATCAACTCAACCAGGCGCAATGTTGACAGCGGAGTATAGGAGGCAGGTTTAACAACAACCGTGCAGCCCACACGCAAGGCCGGCATGATATGCCAGACAGCGATCATCAGCGGCCAGTTCCAGGGGGTGATGGAGCCCACAACGCCCACGGGTTTGCGGGTCAGTTCAATGGTCTCTTCGGGGTTGTCGTCAATCAGTTCATCTTCAAGTTTGAGCCCTGCGGTCACCTGGGTCCAGGCCATGCAGCCGCCCACCTCAAAATTAGCACCGGGACCGGATTGGGTCTTTCCCTGTTCAAGGGTGATCAGCTGGGAGAGTTCGGCCATATTGTTTTCAATCACCCCTGCAATCTGCAGCAGGTATTCCACCCGTTTTTCATCGGCAAGTGCAGACCAGCCGGGCAAAGCCTTTCTGGCTGCGGCAACCGCCTGGTCCAGCTGCTCGACGCCGGCCTTGGGGCAGGCGGCAAACACCTCGCCCGTTGCCGGGTTGATCACGTCAAAGGTTTCCTTGGGAACCACTTTTTCACCATTAATTACCAACGCATATTCTGTCATCATGGATCCTTTCGTTAGTGTTTATCGTTTGTATCTCTAATTTTCACTATGGGTGCTCGGCACCACAACATAACTTCGGAAATTCATTCCTGTCAAACATCCCCAGAAGACGCCGAGGCCATAGGAGATGTGCTCCAGAACGTAGAAAAACAAAAAGGGAAAAAAGGTCAATTGAACTTTTTTCACCCTGAAATCCACCGCCACCGCACAGCCGAGCATAAGCAGTAACAACAACATAAAAGAGGGCTGCCAGATTGCAAAGGCAACCATAACAATTAAATAATATCTGACCAGATGAAAGCTAAGATAGTACAACAGACTGACCATGGTGCGCAACCGTGCCCGCAGCAGCTGGACAAATCCTATTGTCACCCCCATTTTCCGGGTCTTTTGTTTGAGCACCACGCTGTCCATAACGATCACGGCGACACCCAGCAATATACCGACAGCACCGATCCATGGGATGCTTAAAAAGGCCAACAGAAAAACAGCCAGCAGGGGCGGTACCACCATCTGCTTTTTACGATTCGGGTGCAGCCGCTGCAATTTTTCTTCGGATGTGCCGTAAAAAAAACGCCGGGACATAAAAGGGATCAGTTGATTTCGATGTTGATGAAACACTGTTCCGGCCGGCAGATAGGCAATGCGCCATCCCTGATCCCGCATGCGCCAGCACAGGTCCACATCTTCTCCCACCTGCATTGTCGGCGCAAACCCGTTCATGGCCAGAAAGATTTCTTTTTTAACCAGAAGGTTGCAGCTGGGCAGATAGAAGGTATCCGAGCCTTTTCCCGCCTTGCGCGGGTGGTCACCCAGGCTGAGACTGGACATGATATCCTCGTAACGGTCAAGCCGTGACCGGGTGGCCATTCCCGCAACGTTGCCGCCGATAGCCGCAAGGGTCGGGTCATCAAAAAGCGGGACAAGCTGCCGCAGCCACGTTTTGGACGCGGTGCAGTCTGAATCAATGAAGGCCAGAATCTCGCCTTTGGCTGCATCAGCGCCCCGGTTTCTGGCTGCCGCCGGCCCTGCCCCGTCCGCACCGGAGGCAATCACCCTGGCGCCCCGCTCTTTTGCACATCCAGCGCTGTTATCACGACTGCCGTCATCCACAACGATAACTTCCAGACGTTCAGCCGGATAGTCCAATTGGGATAACGATTGCAGACATCGCCCAAGCTCCGCTTCCCTGTCCCGCACAGGAATGATAACACTGACAAAAGGACAAGCGCCCAGATCCTGGGGAATTGTTTGAATCTGCTCTAAAAAGCCTCTGGCAACCAGTTGATCAAACAAGGTTCTGTATTGGTCAGGGCCATCCACAGGTTCGCCGTCCCTGAGCCTTTTAAGCAGTGCCGCACACGAAGAATTGACCCGCAGAACGCTGAGGGGAATCTGTTTTAGAAGGATGCCCCCGTCGGGTTGTTCAATCAACTCTACCTGGGGTGCAAAGCGATAGTTCATCATTGACCCTAGGGCAACAGTTCAATTTTTTTAAACAGGGTCATCAGTTCATCGGCGGTGTCTTCGGCACAAAGATGATGAACTTCCCCCTGACGTGCTGTGACCCCGCCGGAAAGCAGGGCTAAAATTCTGTCAAAGGCCGGCAGATTTGGATCCGGGGTGACAACACGCACAGGGTCCGGACGGGGTGTTCCAAAGCCTGCCGGAATCGTGGTTGCCGCGGTCATGTGACTGAGTCCCAACTCCGGTGTTCCCCACACCTCTATGGGCGTATTGACGGCCTCTACCAGGGCGTCAATGCCCGGATAGCGCACATCTGCGGCACCGGTAAAAGTCAAGGCCGCCGGCAGTGGGGTCTTTACCCGTTGCCGTGCCCCATGATCGGTAGACCGAAGAATCTGTAGACCATCATCCTGCACCTCGGCGGTCAGTACATTCTGGACACAAGGCATATTTGATCTTGCCGCAGCAAGGGGAAAAAGCGTATCAAAGCCGCGATCTTCAAGCATATTGCCGGTACAGATCACATCAGCAGAGAGAATATCAAAGGCCCGGCTCAATACCCGGGACGCCCCGACATCATCAAGGCCGCTGATCATACGATCACTGATGCGCACCGCACGGTCCCCGCCCATGGAGAGCCCTGTGCCCAGATAGTCTTCCACTTCTTGGGAGCCCATGGCCAGGACCGTCAGCCGCCCGCCATGTTTATCCTTGAGCTGCAACGCCTTTTCCAATGCGCCAAAATCAGATGGGTTGAGCATGGTGCGCACATCGCGTTCCTTGATTGCAAGTCCGCCGTCTTTCACACCGGCCGCAGGCCGGGGATCACGACACGCCCGCAGCAGTACGACAATATTGAGTTCATCATTTACCATTTTTATTTTTTCATTCCTCGACGCACAGGGCATCCTTATATATAACAGCCACGGGCTGACTTGACATATCAGTACCGAGGCACAGCCCACAACGAAACAAGAAAGTAATTCAGTAGCTTATAAATACTTTCATATAAACAGCCATGGGCTGACCTGACATATCAGCACTGAAGGACAGCCCACAACGAAGGTTGAAAGAACTCCGTAACTTACTGAGCTCTTTCATATAAAAAGGTTACGTCATTCTGTAGGACACGCCAAAGCCACCCCGGGGATAGCGCCAGCGGATAAATGCCTTGTTCTCACACACGATGTAACATGTACCGCATTCCAGACAGGCGTCATAGACAAAACTGAGCCGTTCATCATTTTGGGACCAGTTGTAGCACCCGGCAGGACACGCCGTGGTGCAGGCGCGGTCGGTGCATGCCGCACACACCGTTTGATCGACGATAATATGGGGCTCACGGTCAATGGTGAAGCTGGCATAGTCTAAAATCTCTTCTACATTCATAGGGCTCTCCAGGCGGTGAAAATATCCCGGGCAATGTTTTTCACGCCCGTGGTCTTTTTAACGGCATCCAGGGCAAGTGTGCCAACGCCCTTTTTGGGCTTGCCGTCAATGCGATAGACGCTTTCCATCAGACGGCAGGCAAGGTCCGGATATTCATTAAAGATTCTGTCATTGTGAAGCATTTTAGGCGCGTGTTTGAATTTTTTTAAATCCTGCAGCACAAAACTGTTGTCAAGCAGCTTGATGTAACGCTGCAACTTCTGCTCGCTGAAATCCTGGGCCTTGTGTGCGGCAATGGCCGCCCGTGCAGCCAGAATGCCGGAATGGGAAGCGAAATTAACACCTTCCAGATGCATGCCGGTCACATTACAAAACGCTGCGGCATCGCCGGCCACAAGAATACCGTTGCCTGCCAGCTGGGGAACCATGTCATATCCCCCTTCAGGGATGACATGGGCAGAATACTCCATGAGCCGCCCGCCTTTGAGCTTTTTGCTCAGCTGGGGATGGTCGGCAAACTCATTTAAAAGATCACAGGGGGTTTTCTTGCCTTTTTTCAGGCTGCCGATATGAACCACAAGCCCCAATGACACAGAGTCATAGTTGGTGTAAAGACACCCGCCGCCCCGTATGCCACTGGTACAGCCAACAAATTCATTGGCGCAGCCTTGATCCCGGGTGAGCCCGAAGCGGTCATCAATGACCTGCTTGGGCAGATCGTACAACGCCTTGACACCCACAGCCATCTGATCCGGCTTGAAGCTACCCCGCCTGAGTCCTGCCTTTGCAGCGATAAACGAGAGCACCCCGTCTGCGGCAATGACCAGGGGGGCACAAAGTTTGCCCGTCCGGCCGAGCACCGAAACCCCTTTTACCTGTCCCTGCTCCATGATCACTTCATCCACCATGGCCCGGGGAATCAGGGTCACCCCGGCTTCCACAGCCTGTGCGGCCAGCCACTTGTCAAATTTAGGGCGCAAAACAGTATATCCGTTGTACGGAGCCCGGTCAAAATTGCCGGACTCCAGCTGCACATTCACCGTGGACTCCGCTGTCATGAAGGTCAGATTCTTTTGATTCACGTGGCGTTCAACGGGCGCCTTGGCCCAAAACTCTGGGATATACGCTTCAAGGGAGGACATCCGGTGCAGCAGACCGCCGAACATATTTTTTTCACCGGGGAAATTGCCCCGTTCCAGCAGCGCGACATCAAGTCCGGCCCGGGCCATGGCCAAAGCCGCCGAAGAACCGGCAGGGCCGGCCCCCACCACAATGGCTTGAAAATATTGTGTCATAAATTTCCCCCCTTGGCTGCGCGCACCTTTTTAAGCAGTTGGGGTAAAAGTTCTTTTACATCCACAACATACCCCTGGTCGGCATTGGGAAAGATGGGCGCCTTGGCATCATGATCAATGGCTACGATGTGATCCGCGTCCTGGATGCCCCCCACATGGTGCATGGAGCCCGAGACCCCGAAACTGATGTAGAGCCTTGGCGTAACGCGCCTGCCGGTCTGACCGATCATCCTGTTAAAATCAGCCCAGCCCAGATCATACACGGGCCGGGTCACCCCAAGGGAGGTGCCCAGCAGCCGGCACAGCTCATCAAGCTGCTCAAAATCTGATTTTTCACACCCTTTTCCGGCACAAAAAATCACCTCGGCATCGGTTAAATCAACGGTCTGGGGATCAGACTGAATTCTTTCCACAATGACGGAACATTTGTTTTGAAGATCTGTCTGCGCAATCAGGTCAGCAGGCGCAAGGTACTCATCTATTTGTAGCGGCGTTGCACCCTCCGAGGAGAGGTTGACCGGGCTCAGGGATTTGACCGGCACGGTGATGACCAGAAAGCCGTTAGGCTGCCAGATCCGGGTCTCATCAATTTGCCGGCCCATCACGGCGCGGCTCAGATGCACGCCCTGATCATCGCGGTGGACCGCATTGACCTCGGTAACAATTGCCGCATCAAGCTGCGCTGCAATCAAAGGGGCCAGGGTGCAGCCCAGATCATTGTGGGCAAAGGCAATGATGCCCCCCTTTTTTTCAGCTGCAAACCGGGCAATGGAAAAACCCAGTAACTGGGGGGCATCAAGATACTGATCCGCATTTTTGAGGAGGGTCACTTTCGGCACGCCAAAGCCGGAAAACACCTGCTGGGCCTGCTGCTCAATCCCAGAGAATACAAGGGCACCAAAGTTGACATCAAGGATTTTTCCAAGTCTTGCACCATAGGCTAAAAGCCCCTGCCCCGTTCTGTCTGGCATCCCATCGGGCAGTTCTGTTACAATAAACAAATCATCGCATGTTATCATAGCTGACTTCCAACCTTATGCCCTTCCCAGATGGCCATATCAAGTTTGCGCGGTGCCACGCAGTCCCCGATCCTGTGCAGTTCGGCAACCTTGCCTTTCAACGCATGGTAAAGCGAATCATCCACCTGCTGGCCCATGGCAAGCACCAGGGTGTCATAGGGTCCCCACTCCTGCCATTCGTTGGAATAGACATTGAACCCTTTGATGATCTTTTCTCCCTTTTCTCCGCCGACTTCCATGACCGCAATATCCGGGGTGAAGGTGACGCCCTTTTGCAACAGGCGTTGGCGGGTCAGATAGAGATCCTGGGTTGGTCCTAGTTCGGCACCGATAAACAGGCTGGAAGTGATCATATGCACCGTCTTGCCCTGGTCCGCCAGCAATTCAGCAGTGGCCGTTGCCCGGTGGTGGCCGTCATAGTCGATAAAACAGATATTGTCGCCAAGGTCGGCTTCGCCATTGAGCACCTGCCAGACATTAAACACGGCCGGGCCGTCGGCACCGCCCACCGGATGTTCCTTGGGTACGCTGCCGGTGGCCACAATCACCGCATCGGGCTGCTCTTCAGCCACAAGTTCGGGTGTGACACTGACGCCTAAACAAAGGTGAACCCCGTTTTTTTCCAGCCAGCTTTTCTCATTGCGGATAATGACGCCGACCTCATCTCTGCCGGCACCTTTCATGGCAATGTTGATCTGGCCGCCCACACGATCGGAGCGCTCGTAAAGGGTCACGTCATGCCCGCGTCCGGCAGCTGTCTTGGCGGCCCACATGCCGGCAGGCCCTGCGCCAACAATCATCACCTTCTTTTTTACCGCAGCCGGGGTGGTACCGGTCTCACCGCCCAGCTCTTTTTCCCGGCCAACGCTGGGATTTTGGATACAGCCGAGGGTTTTGTTCATGCCGATACGCCCGATGCAGCCCTGGTTGTCGGCAATGCAGTGCCGGATATCATCAAGCCGGCCGGTTTGTGCTTTTTTCGGCAAAAAGGGGTCGCAGATAAGCCCGCGGCACATGCCGATCATATCGGCCTGCCCGGCCTCAAGCACTTTTTCCGCCATCACCGGATCATTGATGCGGCCGGTGCAAAAGACGGGCAGCTTCACCTTCTCGCGCATGCCTGCGGCCAGCGGGATGGTATAGCCCAGGGGCATGTGCATGGTGCCTTCCACCAGGTAGAGATTATAAAAAGTGGCAATGGAGAGATCCATGAAATCAATGAGGCCGCTTTGCTCAAAAAGGCCCCCGATCTCCTGGACATTTTCAAGGTTCAGGCCCCCCGGGATCATTTCATCTGCGCACATCCGTATCCCGATGGTGAAATCGCTGCCCACGGCCCGGCGGACCGCATCCACAAACATCAGCGGTGCCCGCATACGGTTCTCCAGACTTCCACCGAACGCATCCTGCCTGAAATTGGTCAAGGGAGACAAAAACTGCCGGGCCAGGCTGGAGTGGCCGAACTGAATCTCCACGCCGTCAAAGCCCCCCTCGCGAACGTGACGGGCGCTCTGGGCAAAATACCGGGCCACCTCATCAATATCTTCGTGCTCCATCTCCTTGGGCGTCTCCCGGAAGAGCACATCGGGCATGGGGCTGGGTGCCCAGACCGGGAGCCTGGAGTTGGACCCGTCACATTGCTGGCCATTGTGGTTGATCTGGGCAAAAATGCGGCAGTCGTACTGGTGTATGTGATCGGTGATTTTTTTAAATCCGTCTATCACCCGGGGATCATAGACATCGATGAGCCTATCATAGGCCATATCCGTGGGATGAACACTCATCTCCTCGGTGATGATCAGTCCGGCGCCCCCCTTGGCCCGCTCTCCCCAGTAGTACATTTGACGTTCGCTGGGCATGTTGTTGACCGCAAAATTGGTCAGATGGGGTTGAAAGGAGATACGGTTTTTAACCTCTACATGTCCCAAGGTAATGGGTGAGAACAGCTTATTAAAGGTTGACATGTCTTAAAATTAATTCCTCTTTGGCAATGGGGTTACATGTCATCGGCAATGGCCGTCACGCAGCGCTCAAGGCATTCGGGGTCACCACCGGCGATCTCATTTTTCAAATGGTAGGCAACGGCCGGGCACCCGCCGTGACACTGGTCAAAGCGTTTGCAATCCTCGCAGGAGTGAATCCGAAGACTGCGAAAGGATTTAAAAATTTCTGCATTGTCCCAAATGTCAATAAAGGCGGATTGCCGTATGGAGCCTGCATAAAACCGCTCACTTTGCAGAAAAGCACAGGGGAACACATCGCCTGTGGGACCGACGCAGCATGTCAGTTTGGCTGCCCCGCACAGATTTAACCCAAGTCCCTGCCGTTCCTGGGCAGTCAAAGAGAAAAAACTGTCACCGGTTCGCACATCGGGGCGGCCGCTCAACCAGTCGGAAAATGTGATCAACTGGCAGGCTGTGGGTCTCAATTCGTCCCAGTTCTCCTGGCCCCGGCCCGAGGGCCGAAACCGGCTGGCCCGAAATGAGACGCCCAGAGATTCTGCCAGCCGGTGCAGTTCCGGGATTTGATCGGCATTCTGGGCGGTGAGCACCGTATTGATACTGGTGGCGATGGGTGTTGCGGCCAGCAGTTTAACCGCCTGGATCGCGCCCTCAAAGGTGCCTTTTCCCCGTATGGCATCACAGGTGGCAGGAGTTGCGCCGTCAATGCTGACCTGGATGGAGACCAGATCGCTTTGTTGGGCCAGGGCGGCAACCTTGTCATCGTCCAGCAGCAGACCGTTGGTGGAGATACAGGTCATGATATTTTTTTCGTGGCACTTCTCCAGGATCTGGTAAAAATCAGGCCGGATAAAGGGTTCGCCACCGCCAAAATTGATCTGGAATACAGTGGCGGCACTGAGTTGATCGATCAGATCAAAGGCCTGCCCGGTGGTCAATTCGTTTTCAGCAGGACGTCCGGAGGCCGACAGGCAATGGCTGCACCGCAGGTTGCACTGCTGGGTCACCTCCCAGGTCAGGTTGACAGGGGCAGTGAGGCCCTGCTCAACATATCTATTGCTCATATGCAAACCCCTTTTTCACAAGCTGCCTGAGAAAGGTAAGAACAATTGTCCTTTGATCGTCAGGCAATGATGCAAGCACCTCTTTTTGAACAGAATCCGAGCTGAAAAATTCGCAGCTCAATGCCGCGCCGGTTTCTGCAAAAAGAAGTTTTGGCCCCAAGGAACTGTAAAATAGCAGCCCAAACTGCTCTTTTCTCACCTGGCTGGTCGGGCGTAACACAACGGCAGGTTCTGCCATGATTAATAGACCCCGCAAATCCCGTCGATGGCAAGTTCTTCAATCCTGATTTCATCGATGATGCAGGGAGCATCCTGGGTGTTCTCCACGGTCTCGCTGTCACTCTTTACTGTTGGTTCTGTACTCTTTTTTTCCTGGTATGCTGTCTTTTCCATTATAGTTTTCTCCGTAAATAATATTTCAATTGTTATGGCGGACGGAGCCCGGATATAGATCGTCCTGGCTCAATCCATTGCGCTAGTCGATATCACAGATCCAGCGGCCCTTAATCTGCCGTTTGTCCATGGCCTCGGCCACATCATTAATATCTTCGAGTTTAAATCTCTCGGTGATCAGCTTGTCCAGCTTGAGATCATGCTGCATGGCCATGTTGACCAGGCGGGGGATATCATCGTGGGTGGAAATTGACCCATAGAGATTTCCCTTGATGATTTTCTGGTGCAGGGGCAGCAGCATCAGGGGCAGATTGGTGGTCTGGTCGTGGGGGGAAACACCGATAACAATCAGCTCACCACCGATACTTGTGGACCAGTAGGCCTGGATGATTGCGCCGGGATCGCCCTTTACTTCGAACACATATTCCGCACCGCCGCCCATGATGGTTCCATCAGGCATTTTTACGCCGCCGGTGAGCAGCTGAATGGCCGGCACCGGATCTTCCTTGGAGCTGTCGATAAAATGGGTGGCGCCAAATTCCATGGCAATGTCCCGCTTGCTGCCTTCAATATCAACGGCGATCAAGGGATAAGCATGGCGCAGGGCTGCGGCCCGCAAAACATTGAGACCGACACCGCCAAGGCAATAAACCGCCACAGGGGCACCAGGAGGAAAGGCTGCGGAATTAAACACAGAGCCCCAGCCCGTGGGCACGCAGCACCCCATCAGCGCGGCCTGTTCCAGGGGGAATTCTTTGGGCATGGGAATGACCGCCCGCTCGGGAACCACCGAGTGGGTTGAGAAACAGGAGACAAAATTGCCGTGCCGGACCACGCCGCCGCTGGAATCTTTCATGCGGGCAGTGCCGTCAAGCAGAAAACCTTCCAGAAAATAATTGAAACTGGTGGTGCAGATATTGCCTTTGCCCCGGCGGCAATTGGGGCAGTGACCACAGGGCACCATCCAGGTAACGCCGACATGATCACCCTTTTGCACTGAGGTGACGCCCGGGCCAACCGCTTCAACAATGCCTGCGCCTTCGTGCCCTGCGACCATCGGCATCTTGACGGGAACTTCACCTTTGAGCATATGCAAATCGGAATGACAGTATCCGGTATGGGTATACTTTATCAGCACCTCGTTTTCTTTGGGCGGGTCCAGTTCCAATGTTTCAATGGAATATTTCATACCGGGTTCCCGTAAAACAGCAGCTTTGATCTTCATAGCATCTCCTTGTGGGCTTCAATATGGTTGTTGCATGGGGGTAAAACACGGGGGAAATTGGGCGGGTTATCAAAACTGCCGGTTCTTCCTGGTTCATCTCCTTGCAGGTTCTATCATCCCGGACACCGTCTGCCTTTATCGCGGTCCGAGAAATTGCCTATTTGTATTTTTCTCTCAAACGGGATGGGATAATACCATGACAACAAAGGGCGGGCAATAGTCATAAAATTTAATTTGTCAAGGAAAAGCTTTACAACTTCACCAAATAAAAAAATAAGCTGAATGGAATTGCCCATCCAGCTTGTTTTATGTTCTAATCTATTTCACAGATCCACCGGCCTTTGATCTGCCGTTTGTCCATGGCTTCGGCCACGTCATTGATATCTTCGAGTTTAAATTTGTCCGTGATCAGCTTGTCCAGCTTGAGATCATGGTTCATGGCCATTTTAACCAGACGGGGGATATCATCATGGGTGGAGATGGCACCATAGAGGTTCCCCTTGATGGTTTTCTGATGCAGCGGCAGCAGCATCAAGGATAAATCCGTGGTCTGGTCGTGGGGAGTGATGCCCAGAACAATCAGCTCACCGCCGATACTTGTGGACCAGTAGGCCTGGATGATGGAACCGGGATCGCCTTTGGCCTCAAATACATATTCCGCCCCGCCGCCCATGATCGTTCCGTCGTCCATTTTCATGCCGCCGGTGAGCAGCTGAATGGCCGGCACCGGATCTTCCTTGGAGCTGTCAATGAAATGGGTGGCACCGAACTCCATGGCAAGTTCGCGTTTGCTGCCTTCAATATCAACGGCGATCAACGGATAGGCATGGCGCATGGCTGCGGCCCGCAAAATATTTAGTCCGACGCCGCCAAGGCAGTAGACGGCCACAGGCGCTCCGGGAGGAAAGGCTGCGGTGTTAAATACAGAACCCCAGCCGGTGGGCACGCAGCACCCCATGAGCGCAGCCTGCTCCAGGGGAAATTCCTTGGGCATGGGAATGACTGCCCGTTCGGGAACCACGGAGTGGGTTGAAAAACAGGAGACAAAATTGCCGTGTCGAACCACATCGCCCCTGGCATCTCTCATGCGTGAGGTGCCGTCAAGCAACATGCCCTCCAGAAAATAACTGAAGCTTGTGGTGCAGATATTGCCTTTACCCCTGCGGCAATTGGGGCAGTGGCCGCAGGGCACCATCCAGGTGACGCCGACATGATCGCCCTTTTGCACGGAAGTGACGCCCGGCCCCACAGCTTCAACAACGCCAGCCCCTTCGTGGCCGGCGACCAAAGGCATCTTGATGGGAATTTCGCCTTTCAACAAATGCAGATCAGAGTGACAATACCCGGTGTGGGTATACTTGACCAGGACCTCGTTTTCCTTGGGCGGATCAAGCTCCAGCGTCTCAATGGAATATTTCATACCGGGTTCCCGTAGAACAGCGCCTTTGATCTTCATAACGTCTCCTTTAGGTATTTTTAACTTTTCTTAGGTCTTAATTTTGTAACGGGAGTGGACCATAGCATGACAAAATCGGAACGGCAATAAATTTAAATAGTTGATATATCAACTAATTCTTCACCAACCAGTCAACATCTATTGCCCATTGTGGTCTATTCTGGTAATGGAGGGCGACAGATTTTACTTTAATTACGACACGATGAGGTTGATCATGAATCCGGAACAGACCCTTGACAGGCTCACTCGATATGGTGTGGTGCCCGCAAACAGACTGATTGTTGCCATTACCCGTCACTGCAATTTAACATGCAGCCATTGCTGGGTGGAGTGCAGCCCGGCATCCCGCCTGAAACATGTGGATGCAGCACTTATCAAAGAGACCATCTCCTTGTGGGTTGAGGCCGGGATAAACACCCTCTGCATTTCAGGCGGCGAGCCGCTCACCCACCCCAGGTGGCAGGAAATTCTCACCCATTGCGCACAATTTCCCACCATCCACCACCTGCGCCTGCAGACCAATGGAACGCTGCTGACGCCAAAAATCGTGGCCACCCTTGCTGATCCCGTATTTGACTGCCTTCATCTGCAAATCAGCGTTGATGGGGCACAAGCTGACACCCACGACCGTGTCAGGGGGAAAGGAAACTTTGAAAAAACCATGAACGGCCTGCGACTGCTTTCAGATGCCGGCTTAGCCTCGCGCACAACCGTCTCGTTTACGGAGATGAGGCACAATTTTGAAGACCTGCCCCAGCTGTTTGTGATGATGGAAAAACTGAACATCGGCCGTGTGGTGAGCGGCACCCTGATCCAGGGGGGGGGGCGGGCATTGACCGGCACACTGGGCCTTCCCAGTCCGGAACAATATGCAGCGCTCATCGAACGCTTCACACATGATGAACAGTTCCGCAGCGTCTATGAACCAATCGGCAACACCTCCTGCCTGGAATGGTACACATCCCGCCATGAAACTTCGGCACACCATTGCGCCAACTGCATGGAATCGCCCTATATTTCCCAGGAAGGAACGCTTTTTCCCTGCGGGCTTTTGTCTGTCACCGATTACGGCATCGAAGGGGTGTGGAATTGTCCGGTGGATCGTATTGCCGATAAGGCCGAAACTATATGGGCGGGTTTGAATAAGTTGAGCAGAGAGCGCTCCGAGAACATTGAAGCCTGTGCGACCTGTTCGGGGCGTCTGCATTGCCAAAGCGGATGCATGGCCAGGCCTGCACGGCAAACCGATAATTTTTTTGAAGAAGTGGAGGACCGATGCCGACTCCGAAAGCAGGTCTATGCATACCCCGACCTGCCGGATCTTTGATTCATCCGGGTTTGTTTTCGTAAAAAAATTGCTGGAACCGGACCAGGGCGGTGATATGTATAGAACCCAACCCGGTTCCGGCAATATTATAGCGACTTAGAAGGCATACATGAATTTAAACCAGTATTTTTCGCCTTTGGGTCTGTTCTCAACGTCGGTGTCAAACTGAACCTTCACATTGAAAAACATATTTTTGTAGTTGTACTGGAGGGCGGGACCAATGGAGAATGCTTTGCCCCTGTTGCCGACATCATTTCCCGAACTCTCGTCATCCGTGGTCTGAAGATAAAACACCCCGTTAACACCGAACATCCAGTTGCCCAGGTGCTGTCCAATCAGGTAATCACAGATAAATTCATTGCCTGTGGTGTAGTCGGTGTCTGAATTTTCAGAATTCATCAGATACTGCAGTTTTGCCGAAAATTCAAATCCCGAGTCACTGATATAGGTGCCCACAGCAATAGGAGCCACCGTCCAGTAGTTACGGCTGGGACTTGCCGCGTCATTAACATCATACTCTCCCACAGGCAGCCAAACGTCCAGGGAGCCGATAAAGTGAAGATTTTTACTCGGATGCCAGCCAAGGGTGACTGCGGAGATTTCAATATCCCCGAGTCCGGTTGTGTCGTCATGAATACCGGGCGGGTCAATATCAACCTGAGAATTAAAAACAGGGATAATGACGTGCCAGCCCACATCGGCGCCGAACAGCTTCATGTCGGAGACATAAATAAAGCGAAAAGCCGCCCCGGTGACATCAAGGTCAAAATCCCCAGCCTTTTTGTTGCCGTTACCGTCCATAGATTCATCTGCGGTGTAATGGAACGCGTAAACAATTGAGTAAAACCCCGGGCCGGGGAATGCCCCGCACATGAAATCCTCGTTACCCCCGAGATAGGCAGACCCCCCGCTTTCAGCGGCAAATGCGCCCGAAAGCGGACAAACGATCACAGCCAGCAAAAGCATGAAACCGGAAATTGCCCTAACCGACTTTGACCACTTTTGGGCATAGGCATTCCCAAAACAGATAATTTTCTTCATAAATGATTCCCTCCTGATTTTGTTTTTTTATGTTCTCCAATCCACATAGCCCTTCACCAAATAAAGGCGCTAAACGTCTAAAATATAATAAAATCCTTTCATAATATTTTTCATTAATATGATCCTGTAGTGCTCCAAAGCATGTAAATACAGCTGTTTGGCGTTTGTGGTTATCACAGGTGGTACGGGTTTTTAGTAAGGCAGATCTTTAAAGTTTCGAAAAGAGATTGTCAAGTTTGTTAAAAAAAGGATTCCATATCGGCGGCAGCACCCGGGCAGTGACAACGATGGGTTGACCCGGGCCATCGAAACCAAGACCTACAACAAAAATAAAAGCAAACATATTAGTATGTTATAAAACCTTATGACGAAATTTAATAAATTCTGTTGGATGCCTGATGACACCCATGCCGGGCAAGGAGATCTTTACTACCGTATTTCTCCGATTGTTGAGATTGCGTCATAGAGTTTAGAATCCTGGAAAAAACGGGATGAGATCCTTTACGGGAGCCGTAAATTCATTTGCAACGGTGCAGGCGGATTTGGGCACTGTGCAGCGCCATTCAAGGGCTTGTTCGGCCGGTGAAAGTCATGTTAAGTATTGGCGTTACTCATGTTAAATTCACAATACAAAGGAGACCTGATGAGCAGCCGGATACCGACACGAGAGGCGGCGTTGGCGCTTCTTAAACGCTACAACAGCAGCGAAAGTCTTATTAAACATGCATATGCCGTGGAGGGCGTCATGCGATACATGGCCCAAAAACATGGCGGGGACAAAGAGACATGGGGTGTTGTGGGTCTGATCCACGATCTTGATTATGAGCAGTTCCCGGATCAGCACTGCATAAAAACCGAGGAGATTTTAAAGGAAAATGATTGGCCCGAAGATCTGATCCGGGCCGTGGTCAGCCATGGATGGGGTATTTGCACGGATGTCAAGCCCGAATCCACCATGGAAAAAGTACTATTTGCCGTTGACGAGCTGACTGGACTTGTGACGACGTCAGCGCTGGTAAGACCTTCAAAAAGCGTCATGGACATAAAAGCCAAATCGGTCAAAAAAAAATGGAAGGACAAACGATTTGCAGCCAAGGTCGACCGGTCAATTATCCAGAAAGGCGCTGATATGTTGGAGGTTGAATTGGGCGAACTGATAACGGATACGATCATGGGCATGCGTGAGGTCGCAGATGAGATCGGATTGAAAGGAGACAAATAATATGGAATGCAAGCAGGACAAAAATCTTAAACAGTGCAACTGCAGTTATGAGCCTTGTTCCAGAAAAGGACTATGCTGTGATTGTATTCAGTACCACGTCAAAATGCGCCAGCTACCGGCCTGTGTATTTCCCAACGACGCCGAGAAAACCTTTGATCGCAGTTATGAACATTTTGCCCGCCTGGTCGGTGAAGGAAAGGTTTAAAAATCCAACAAACCTTTTTCTGTAATTTTCAATAGAGCATCCGGGCATCAAGTGAGCCGGATGCTCTATTCTAAATTCTGCCGGTGTTCTTTCATCTGCTTTGCCAGATTTAGCAGCTCTTCTTTACGTGGACGAAAATATATCATTGCAGCGGCGGAAATACTCAGCAACTGGTATAATGATCGGGTGTCCTTTGCCAGTAAAAACAACACAACCCCGTAAATACCGATACTCTCCAACAGGGCAGATGTGATTACAACGGCCGTTGTATATTTTGCCAACGCAGGATGTTGAGCCGATGCAGCCTGGGTTGAATTGACAATAGAACGCCCGGAATTCAACAAAAACTTTCTGAGAATATACACCACAACAACGGTGACGCAGGCCACCCCAAACAGTGCATATTTAAGGGTTGCTAAGGGAAAATCGGGCCCAATGTTGACTTGCAACGCCGTCTCTATATTGAGACAAACGATGAGATATACCCCCAAAGAGCCCAGGATTGCCCCCCAAATTATCAGAACAATCCGCCAGCCGGACAATAACCGTTTCTCGTCATCTTGTTCGTCATGCATACCAACCGCCCCTTTTTAAAATTTTGATGGTCTCGCAAATGTTTTTATCGCCAACGGCGTTATCAAATCGTCCATGATTTTGGACATCCCCCTAATATAGCCTCACTCAATAGAAGCCCCAGCGGATAAATCCTGTCTTTTATGGGATTAACCATTGTTAGGACCGCAAATTTTATAAAGCAGGCGCAATTTGGTCTACTTTATTTCATCTGCGGTCCTTAGACTTTATACGGGTTGTTAAATTTCGACTGTTTTTACTTGGGTGACTCGAAAATCAAATTATTCTAAAGAATATCCTGATTGACATCAGGAAGGCAAGAAAGAAATCCGCACCATGACACGATTGTATCAAATCTTAGAAACAATTACGTCTCATTTAATTTACAGATAAATAGAGTACTTTTTTGGACAGCAAAAAAATGGGCTTCAAACCATTGGGCTTTACTTGAAAATCCGGAAACATTCCGGTATGCTGTCACCGTAATTCCAAAACGATCTTCGGCATCAATTCGACACAACCTAAAACTGGCATGTTACTTGCTCAATGCCTTAAATTAAAGTTATTCGAGACAACTTAAAATTTTAAGGAGTACGCAGTGAAAAACAAGCTTTTAGATGTAAAAACCGTTAATTTACCCTTTTTAATCAACTTCTAACCTGGAGGAATTTATGGATCCGGTTTTTCTGTCCAGACTGCAGTTTGCAGCAGCAACCATGTTCCATTTTCTTTTTGTTCCATTGACCCTGGGTCTGTCCATTTTGATCGCATATATGGAAACCAAGTATGCCTGGTCAGGGGATAAAAATTATTTAAGGATGACCAAATTCTGGGGCAAATTATTTTTGATCAATTTTGCCCTGGGCGTTGTCACAGGCATCACCCTGGAATTTCAGTTCGGCACCAACTGGTCCCGGTACAGCGAGTATGTAGGTGATGTCTTCGGCTCCATTCTGGCCATTGAAGCATCCGCCGCCTTTTTCCTTGAATCCACATTTATCGGTGTCTGGATTTTCGGCTGGAAAAAACTGTCAGCCAAGGCCCATGCCATTGTGATGTGGCTGGTGGCCTTGGCCGGCAATTTCAGTGCGGTCTGGATTCTTATTGCCAACGGCTTCATGCAGCATCCCGTGGGCTATGATATCAGAAACGGACGTGCGGAACTCACGGATTTTCTTGCCGTGATCACCAACAAACACGGTCTTCTGGAAATCATCCATGTGGTACCGGCATCCCTGCTGTTGGGGTCCTTTTTTGTCATGGGCATCTCAGCCTACCATCTTTTGAAAAAACAGCACATCGACGTCTTTTTAAAATCCTTTAAAATTGCACTGGTCGTGGGTCTTGTCAGCTCATTGGTTTTGGGCTTGACCGGAGATATGCACGGCGTTAACGTATCCAAAACCCAGCCTGCCAAACTTGCCGCCATGGAATCCCATTGGGAAACCCAGTCCCAGGCCCCCATCGTTATGTTTGCCATCCCCGATGAAGAAGGGGAGAAAAACAAGATCGAAATCGGCTCCATTCCCGGCCTGTTAAGTTTCCTGGGCTTCCATGATTTTAACGCTGAAGTTGTCGGGTTACGGGATATCCCCAAAGAGGACCGCCCGCCGGTACTGCCGACATTTGTGGGTTTCAGGACCATGGTGGGACTTGGTACCCTGTTTATCCTTCTTATGATCTACGGATGGTTCCGTCGCAACAAGCTGATGGAAAGCCCCTATTTTCTTAGAATCATGTTATGGTCCATTCCTTTGCCGTACATTGCCATGGAGATGGGATGGGTGGTTTCCGAAGTCGGCCGCCAGCCCTGGATTGTTTACAATCTGATGCGCACGGCAGATGCGGCGTCCCCCATTGCAGGCAGTCAGGTGATGGTATCGCTTGCGGCATTCATCCTGGTATACGGTCTGCTTGGGGCTGTGGGGTTCTACCTGATCGTCAAATCCGTTAAAGAAGGCCCTGGGGCCGTTACAGCATAAGGAGGATTGAACAAATGGAACTTCAAACAATATGGTTTTTTCTATGGGGACTTCTTTGGGCTGTTTTTTTCCTGACGGACGGGTTTGATTTCGGCATCGGCATTCTCTATCCCTTTGCCGGCAAGACCGACCGGGACAAACGGGTCATGCTCAATGCCAAAGGCCCATTATGGGACGGCAATGAAGTGTGGCTGATCACAGCCGGCGGCGTGACCTTTGCAGCGTTTCCCAAAGTATACGCCACCATGTTTTCATCCCTTTACACCCCGTTGCTGCTCATTCTGTTTGCATTGATCTTCAGGGGCGTGTCCCTGCACTTCAGGGGTAAAATTGAAAGCCCCGGATGGAAAAAAATATGGGACACCCTGATTTTCCTGGGATCGTTTTTCCCGGCCCTCTTGTTCGGGGTGGCGTTTGCCAATATTTTCGCAGGCATTCCCTTTGACGACCAGGGCCTTTACCACGGCAACACCCTTAAGCTGCTTAATCCCTATGGTCTTTTAGGCGGCATCTTGTTTGTCCTGCTGTTTATGCTCCACGGGGCCAACTGGATGACCATCAAGGCCACCGGTGAACTGCAGGAGCGCTTTGCTGAAATTGCGGCCAAAATATGGCTGGTGCTTGTACCTGTGGCTGTGATTTTTCTCATTGCCTCATATTTTTTCACGAGCCTCTATGACAATTACTTCAAATCACCCGCGCTGTTTCTGGTTATTTTTGTGGCTGTGGCAGCCCTGTTGGCGGCCCGGTATTTTAATGCAACAAAGGCGTGGTTCAGCGCCTGGTTTGCATCGGCACTGACCATTATGGGGTGCACTTTTTTCGGCATCTGCGGCCTGTTCCCGGCATTGTTCCCCTCAAGCATGGACCCGGCCTGGACCCTGACTGCCTTTAATGCATCCTCAAGCCCCTTGACCCTAAAAATCATGCTGGGCGTGGTCGCTGTCTTTATTCCCCTCGTAATTGCTTATCAGACGTGGTCCTATTATCTATTCAAGGATCCGATTACTGATGAAGATCTGGACATGGATGAGGCTTATTGAGTATAGTACCTTTTTTACAGGTTTGATATTGGATTGGACCTGTATTTATAAACCGACAAAAACAAATAAGGAGAAAAAATATGGACAAATATGTATGCGGCCCCTGTGGTTATGTGTATGATCCGGCAGAAGGCGATGCGGACGGTGGTATTGATCCCGGAACAGCATTTGCGGACCTTCCGGAAGATTGGGTCTGTCCTGTCTGCGGCGCAGCCAAAGATGAATTTGAAAAAGAATAGTCGCGCCATTGCCCGGACCTGTCCTGGATCATAGGCCGTTCCGGCACGAGTGTGAACAATTCAACGCCGGTTGCAATTTATTGCAACCGGCGTTTTTATAATTTCAAAGGAAAAAACATGGATAAGTATGAATGCGGCCCCAATGGCTACGTGTATGATGATGCACCCGGATGTGACGGCAGTCCGGGTGCAAGCAGGCCCTGTGACTATGTGTATGATCCGGAAAAAGGTGATCCCGACAACGGCATTGCGCCGGGCACGGCCTTTGAGGACATTCCCGAAAACTGGAACTGCCCGGTATGCGGCGATCCCAAAAGCGAATTTAAAAAATTAGCCTAGGCCCCCTGCCATCACCCCGGATCTGACCAGGATGGGTCCGGGAGCGGCATAAGCAACCTTACGCCGAGTCCGGCTATTCGATCTTTTTTCCTGCGGTTTGGGTAATACGTTCAACCACCCACTGGGTCAAGGCCTTCTGGTTGACCCGTTTGATCTCTTTGCGAATCAGGGAGATATCCAGCTCAGCCCGGGCCATGGTTTTATGTCCCCCGGCAGATCCGAATTTACCGAATGCCTCCTGGGCTGTTTTCCCGGCACCTTTGCGCAGCCCATCGTTGCGCAAAATCACAATCAACTTTTTATCAACCACCCCGGACACAATACTCCAGTTGACCCCGGCAATGGAGAGAAAAAAATCGGCCGCCACCACAAGTTCGTCGGGTTTGGATATAATTCCGGCATGGTAAAAGGCCCGGTTATCCCGGATTGTTCTGTTTTTTATGGCATTTCCCAGAAAATCAAGGTCCGAAGCCGTCATATAGGCCCGTTCCACCTTGGTAACAATATTTACGTTGGCATATTTATACAGAAACTGAAACGCCCTGATATCTCTGGATGATGCCTGGCGGGTAAAGTTGGCCGTATCCGTTTTAATGCCCAGCATCATGGCGGAGGCCAATTTTGCCGACGGTTTTACATTCATGCTGCGCAGATATTCGGTGAACATGGTTGAGCAGGCTCCGTATTCGGGCCGGATATCCACAAAGGTGGCGTCACTGCAGGATAATGGATGGTGATCAATGATGGCATCATAGTCAATACCGGAAAAACATTCGTTATGGTCGGGCTGGGAATCCACCACCACATATTTATCAAACGCGGACTTATCCAAATCCGCCAGAGGGATCATACCGGCTTCGGTATACTCAATCATGGCCAGGTTGTCAGGCCGGGTGATCCGGTTAAAATATGTGATGGAGACTTCACTGACCCTGCGCCATAAAAGACGCTTTACGGCCATGGCCGATGCAATGGCATCTGGATCTGCGTTGATGATGACAAGCACCTTGCAGGTGCCTGAAAAAAGGGACAGAAACTGCTTAACTCTTTCCCGGTTACTGATCATAGGTCATTTGTCCATTCCCTGAAAAAAACAGGGTCAAGGTAATAAATGCATAGCCGGCAACGGCCAGTACCGCAAACCACTCATAAAATATACCCAGCGGTGCCAGCACCAATGCCGTGAGCCAGTGTACCATGATCACGGTGGTCGAGTGAAGCCTGATGGGGAAATCGTCAAACCGGCAGATGACGGACAGACCGCACAGATTCCAGCCGTAAAGAGAAGCAAACACGTGAATATGCAGCAGCCATTTGGTTTTCAAAGGATCATACCCCGCTTGCATCTCCAGGCAAATATATGCAATGCCGGTCACGGCCGTTACGATCAGAAAGCCGATCCCCGAGGTTAAAAACTTTTTTTGCTGCATGTTGTCCGCAAAGGTGTAATATAGCATAAACACCATGACAACGGCGGTAAACAGCGCGGCGGTCACAAAAATCTGGGGCATGAATTTTTCAAATAAAATAAAAATAAAAAAGACAATCACCCCGACGGTAATGGTCCAGAAACAGACCTCCATAATGGATTTGCTCTGGGGGCCTTCAATCTTTTGAAGCATACCGAACACCAGCGAGAGGGTGACCAGGGACAAGGGAAATGAATACCCCAGAAAAAAGGTATTCAGGGTCAATTTTTCCATGTGCACCCAGTGGATGTACTCATTGTTGATGATCACCACAGAGGCCATGGCAATGCCGATGGACAGACACAATAACGAGGCCTGGTGAAATTTTTCAGACACGGGCACCTTGGGTAAAAAAAACTGATAGGGCACCAGGGTAAATTTGTTGATGCGTACTCTTTCAACCAGGCCCCAGAGCACCACCGATACGGCTATGGTGAGCGGATACCATTTGAAAAAGGCAGTAAACGCATAGACCAGGGAAAACAAAAAAAACAGCTTCACTCGGCTGGACACGTTGTGCTGCCGCTCGGTGTAATACAGCAGAATCGTGCCGCCGCTGCACAGATTGAATAAAAATATGTGCAAGCGCTCAAAACTTAACTCATCCAGAGGAAAATAGATATCGGCATATCCCAGTCCCAAAGCCAAAATCATCAAAGAGGAGAATAAAATCTTTAATTTAATTGTCATTTACTTTGTTCCGTCACTATTGTTTGCGGTACACCGTCCCAACTCATGGCCCAGGGCCGTTTCCAGCCTTGGGTACATAAACCGATAACCGCTTTTAATTAATTTTTCAGGCAGAACCCTGGCAGAGGCCAGCAGGGTTTCCTTTCCCATCTCCCCCCAAAGGGCCGTCACCACCACCTCGGGCAGCACAAATGGCGCCCGTCTGCCCAGCACCCGTGCAAAGGTTCTGGTAAATTCACCATTGGTCACAGGTTCAGGGGCCGTGAGATTTACAGGTCCCCTGATTTCGTCGTTCCCAAGGATGTGGAGAATAGAACCCAGAACATCTTCCATTCCGATCCAGCTCATATATTGCCCACCACCGGCCAACCGTGGACCAAGCCCCATTAAAAACGGCAGATACATTCGCTCAAGGGCCCCGCCGGCCGGTGTCAGGACCACCCCGATGCGCAGTTGCACCGTGCGGATACCGGCTTTTTCGGCACCCATTGACGCGGCTTCCCACTGGCTGCAAACCCGGGAGATAAAACAATCCTTGCCTTCACTTTTTTCCGTCAACCTGTCGTCACCGCAATCCCCATAAAACCCGATGGCGGATGCAGAGATGAAGGTGCCCGGCGGCCGGCCCATCCGTTTCATTTTTTCCACAAGCACCCGGGTGGGGATGACCCGTGAATCCAGAATTTTGGCACGCTGACGACTGGTCCATCTCCCCCTTGAAATATCCAACCCGTTTAAATTGATGACGGTGTCAACAGGCCCGACAGCATCCACATCAAAAATATTTTGATACGGATCCCAAAAGCACGTACCTTCCGACCGGAGGCTAGGATCTCGAACCAGACGGATTACATCATGCCCACAGGTCGTTAAAAAAGAGACCAGGGCCTTTCCAATGGGGCCTGACCCCCCTGAAATCAATATCCGTTGGGTTGGGATTTTGCCGACCCGGTGCTCCATATCATGTTTGAGCACCCGATGCCGATAGGTGAACATGCGTTCAAGCTCTTTTTTGGCATACCCATAAAAAGGAAGGCTGAAAATGCCGAATGGCAGCCGGAATTTAACCCGATCCTCCATCACGGTCGAATCAGCTGTCTGTTCATGAAACAGATGGCTGTGCTCCCATTCCGCAAAGGGACCTTTTAACTGGTGGTCGCGGAACATTTGATTCTCTTTGTAATCAATATGCCGGGCCTGCCATGTCATGGGAATCCCAAACACCTTAATCTTGAAGGTGACTTCAACGCCCTTGTCGATCCCCCGGCCCTTTCTTGAAACCAATGCCAACGGCGCCCAGGGCGGGGTAAGCCGGTTGATGGCGCCCGCTTTGGCATGCCAGGCAAAAACTTTGGAGACCGGGGCGTGGATTGTGGTTTTATGCGTAAACACATTTTTAGTCATACGATTAAAGTCCTCAATTTTTCACAGCCAAAAAACTAACCACAAAATCAACAACTGGCAACTAGCCCGAAGCGATTGGGATATCATTTGGTTCTTTTACAAAAGTCATAATATAGGAATCCGTCACAACTTAAAATAATTTTATGGAAAGGCAATTGGGGGGTAAAGAGATGAAAATGGAAGATACCCGGGGAATTTATTTGCCGAGGTGTAAAAAAAGCCGACGGTTAAGACCCATGGTCAAGTTCTATCAAATCAATTGAAAAAAATGACCCGCCATCTTTAAACATAAAGACGGCGGGCCTTTTTATTTGGAAAAACCAGCATATGCTGTGCTTATAAATGCCTGTTCTTATCCAAAAGGACCTTTGATCTTACATAAGTTTTAAGCTTTCCACAGCCCGTGAAGATTGCAATAGGCCATGGCTTCAACTTTGTCCGCATCGCATTTAAAAACCGCTTCGGGGGCCGCTTCCGGTTCGAGCATCATACGCTGAACATATGCACCGTCACAGGATACAAGTTCAATCCATTCAATATAATGTTCTTTTGCCATGGGATGAGCAACGCTGCCCACAGACACTTTGTAACCACCTTCTATTTTTTCAAGTACGGGAACATGCTTTTCTTTAGCGGCATCAACTGTGTTGGCCACCAGGCGATCCATGGGTTTTCCGCAGCAGGTTGCCGGCGGTTGTTCACCATGAAGAACCTGAACAATATTGCCGCATTTTTGACACTTATAAATTCCCATTTTTTCAGCCATTGATAACACTCCTTTTGTTTTAAAAATTTTTGATACGCAGTCTGTGAGAGCCAGTTTTTGACCCTGCCATCGTCAATATGGGTTAAATACAGACGCTTTACCGAAGCTGTTCGTTTTTTTGGCCTTGAGCATCTGCTCAAGCATTTGCCCGGATAATTGCCTGCGGCCTTTGGTTGCCTCCCGGAATAAAGAGGCAATTTGAAAATAAAATTCATTTTCAGACTTAATCGCACCATAAAAAGGAGCCCGTTTTGTTTCCGACCGGCTTTCAGCCTTCTGGTATGCAATCACTTTAGTCATTTTTTTGCCTCCTTAATTTAGCCGGGATGGATCCAAAGCATCCAAACCCGATTCTTAATCTAATGCAGAAATTCTGCAAAAACAATACCATCATTTATTTATTTGCGAATTAGTACCAGTATATTGCCGATATTTAAATTGAGCCGGGAATATAAGCTACCAAGCTCGCCACAAAAGGAAAGTGTTAACACATATATGTTTCATCAATACGTATCATTGACGATACATAATACACCTGATTGTAAAGTTATTTTTCGTAAGTTTTTTGTTTGATACTAATTGAAAGAATTTCTACGAATATAAAAAACACAAAAATAAAAAGCAAGAGAAAAAATCACTTTTTATATTATAAATATCCCGCAAATCCCTTGCCTTTCGAACAACGGCACCCATGTAAAGGCCGGGGATTTACCACAAAGCCCAAATCTTTTTTTTCAACCGCTTGAAAAATAATGCAAAACAAACAAATCGCATAGCCCCCGGCAGGCGAAATCACGGCCACCCGTTACGAATCAATTCGCCGTTAAAACACTATAAAAAACTTGCCCAGTAAATATATTTTATAAGAAAGTCTGTGTAACCGACACAGATCTTTTAACTTTCGTTGTGGGCTGAGCCTGGGTGTTGATAGACCAGGTCGGCCCATGGCCGTTATATGAAACCCACACAAACACTCCCAAAGCTGCACAGTAGAAATCATAAAAATTGAACATTGACATCAAAATTTGACCCGGCATAATATGTGCTTATTTTAGATCACCGGTAAGAAGAATGACATATAAAAGAAAAATTACATATAAAGGAGCAAGGCTAAAATGGATAATTGTATCCCCAAACTATACGGATTAAGTACCTGCAGCCACTGTAGAGCCACCAGAAAGCTGTTCGACGAACACAACATTGAATATGAATATGTACAGGTTGATGATTTCAAGGGGGATGAACGCAAGGAGATTCTCAAGGCGATAAAGGAGTTGAACCCGCGGTGCTCTTTTCCCACCATTGAAATAGACAAAGGGACCGTAATTGTCGGCAACAAACAAAAAGATATTAAAAAGGCATTGGGAATAAGCGAATGAACACAGAACAGCTGTATCAGGCACTCAAAAAATCACAGGAGAAACAGGGCGCTTTTTTTAACAAGGATAAGGATCTGGTATTCGAACTGCTTGAAAGTCTGCAGCTCAACAGGGAAAGATACGGCTACATGGCCTGTCCCTGCCGTCTGGCCTGTGGAGACAGAGAGCACGACAAGGACATTATCTGTCCCTGTGAATACCGTAAGCCGGACATGGAAGAATTCGGGGCGTGTTACTGCGGACTCTATGTATCGGAAAGGGTGCACAACCTTGAGATGGTGCCCGAATTTGTCCCTGAAAGAAGACCGGTGGAAAAAATAATATAAGCCCTGGTCCGTCGACAAAAAGATGACCTAGTTCATTTTTTGTTCACACACTAAAAACGCCCTGCCCGGTATATGCCGGACAGGGCGTTTGACATGAAAGGATGTGTGGTTGGTTTACACTTCAACCACCAATCCGACCGGGCAATGATCAGAACCAAAGATGTCATTGTCGATAAATGCGTCTTTTACAATACCGTTTTCAATGAGATCGCGGGTGACAAAAAAGTAATCGATGCGCCACCCCGCATTGTTTTTTCTTGCATTAAAACGGTAGGACCACCACGAATATTTCACCGTTTCAGGGTAAAAATGTCGAAAGGTGTCCACATATCCCATATCCACCATTTTATCCAGCACATCCCGTTCAACCCTTAAAAACCCGGACCGTTTGCTGTTGGGGCCAGGATTTTTCAGATCGATTTCATTGTGGGCCGTATTAAAATCACCGGTGACGATGATTGATTTTCCCTCATCTCTTAATGTTTGGGCATAATCAAGGAACCAGTCATAAAACGCTAATTTATAGGAAAGTCTTTCATCGTTCATCTGGCCGTTGGGAAAATAGATATTAAACAGAACAAACGGTTCAAAATCCATTCGTATTATTCGGCCTTCACCGTCATACTCGCTCTTTCCAAACTCGCTGGTCACAGCATCAGGCGCAATCCGCGTGTAAGAGACCACACCGGAGTACCCCTTTTTAACGGTTGAATAATTCCAGAAACTCTCATAGTCGCCAAACCGAATCATTGGGTCACTGCGCTGATCCTCCTGGAGTTTTGTCTCCTGGAGCATGAGAATATCGGGGTCCATGGCAGTTACCGAATCAAAAAAATCCTTTTTTAGTACCGCGCGAAGCCCGTTCACATTCCATGAAATCAACTTTAACTGCTTTTTGTTTCCCATAGCCGGCCTGTTCTTTAGTTTTCGATCAGAATCAAGAATTATCCTTCGTTGGCAGCCAGGTAATCGTCATACATGGATTCCAGACCAAGTTTATGTTTGGACTCTTCCTGAACAAGGATCTGAAACAGTTTTTTTGCATCGGCGTTATCGGTTTCTTCCCCGAGCACCTGATACAGTTTGACTGATTTTTCCTCTCTTTTCATGGCCAGTTTTAAAACTTCGGGCATGGGCATGCCTTTTTCGTATTCGGTCTCAACCATGTAGTTACTTATTTTAAGATCAGGAATGGTTGCAAGCTCATAACTGTCAATCATCTCCTTGTTTCCGGAAATATCGGAAAGCAACGTCACATGTTTTTGTTCCTCTTTGGAAAAATCCATGAACGTCTGTTTCAATGCTTCAGAGGGTGCCTCCTGGGCGAAAGATGCATAAAGTTCTACAGCGTCTTTTTCTCTGTCAATGGCAAATTGCAGAATCTCATCTACGGATTTAAAATTCATTGGTACTACCTCCTTTGCTGGTGTTATCCTTTTATTCAGTATCAAGTAAACCATTTTCATGCTGAATGTTTACCCAAAATCAGCAATTTTTATACCATCTGATTTGGTAAGGTCAAATAGTTTTATGTACTGTAGCACATTTGCCAATGATATCATAGCGTGCCCGATACGCGGTATGCGAAATTGGGCAAAAATATGTTTCACCTAAATCCGGCACACGCCAAGCCTTGCATATCCGGCCAAAGGACGTTTGCAATATTTAGGTTTCATACGTTTTTGTCTCAGGCAAAGTTGTGTCACAAATCCGGTACATTTTAACATGTTGCGCTGTTGCGGTGCCGTCCCTATTCAAACCGACCGGTGATATAATCCTCGGTGAGTTGGTGCAGCGGATTTAAGAACAATTGATCCGTGGGCCCGACTTCAATGAGATTTCCCTGGTGAAAATAGGCCGTACGCTGGGAGATCCGGGATGCCTGCTGCATGGAGTGGGTCACAATGGCAATGGTGTAATTTTGCTTGAGTTCATCAATGAGTTCTTCGATAATGGCCGTGGCAATGGGGTCCAGAGAAGAACAGGGTTCATCCATGAGAATCACCTCCGGGTTCACCGCAATGGCCCTGGCAATGCACAGACGCTGCTGCTGCCCGCCGGACAGGCTGGTGCCCGGCATCTTCAGCCGGTCCTTGACTTCCCCCCAGAGCCCTGCCCGTTTCAACGCGTCCACAACCAACGCGTCGGTCTCGTCCCGATTCTGGACAAGGCCGTGAATCCTTGCACCGTAGGCAATGTTGTTGTAAATGGATTTGGGGAAGGGATTGGGCTTTTGGAACACCATGCCCACCTGGGCCCGCAGAGGTACCACATCCACATCAGAATCGTATATATTCTTTCCGTCCATGATGACCTGACCGGTCACTTCACATCCATCAACCGTATCGTTCATCCGGTTCAAACAGCGCAAAAAAGTTGATTTGCCGCACCCGGAGGGCCCGATCATGGCAAGGACTTCGTTGCGGCCGATGTCCATGGAAATATCGCTGATCGCCTTTTTGGAGTCGTAATAAACCGCCAGATTCCGGCAGCTCATTCTTGGATCATCAACCGTCGTCTGCCCCACGGTTGTTCGCTCCGTGCGCTCAATCAACGGACTCCGCCCGGGTCTTTTGGGTGAAGGGCCGGTTGTCTGTTCTTCATTCATTTTTATTTTTATCTATCCTTTAAAAAAGTCTGTGTAAACCTACCGGACCTGTCAATTGAGATCATCCAAAGTTAAAGGAATAAGGTCTTTAACAACTTTTCTATAATACCTGCGTTCCTCCGGCGGCATGGGGATCAACCCCTTGGTTGACAGGTATCCCTCATCTCCCCAGGTATTTTCATTGGTGAACTCATCCAGGTACGCCCTCATACCGGGAATGCTGTCGACATGGGCCTTTTTTACATAAAAATACAAGGGACGGGACAGGGGATACTTTGCCTGGGCAATGGTCTCAAATGTCGGCGGCACACGATCAATAGGCGCGCCCTGGATCCGATCACTGTTCTGATCCAAAAAGGAAAAACCAAAAACGCCTAACGTGTTATCGGATCTAATCAGTTTTTCCACGATCAGGTTATCATTCTCCCCGGCCTCGATATAAGCCCCGTCTTCCCGGATGCTGTGACATATCTCCTTGTATCTTTTCTTGTCCGATTTTTTTAATTGCGCAATCCATGCAACGGTATTTGCCCCGCCTTCCATGGCCAGGGTCATAAATGCATCACGGGTGCCGGAGGTGGGCGGGGGACCGAGCACCTCAATTTTGGAGGCAGGAAGAGATGGATTTAATTGCTGCCAGGTTTTATAGGGATTGGGCTGCAACGCCCCGGCCTCCCCCGGCACGGGAACCTGTCTGGCCAGAGCGAGGAACAGATCTTTTCTGGTCAGTTTGAACACCCGATTGTGTTTGGAATTTGCAACAACAATACCGTCGTAGCCGATTTTGACCTCAACAACCTCTTTGACACCGTTTTTAAAATCATGTATCAGCTGACTTCTGGTAATCCGGGACGAGGCGTTGGTAATATCCGGATACCCGACACCAATGCCGGCGCCGAAAAGCTTATGCCCGCCCCCCGATCCCGTGGATTCAATTTTCGGTACTTTGTAATGGGTCTTCTTTCCAAAATTTTCTGCCACCACAGTGGCAAACGGATAAATGGTGGAAGATCCCACAATGGAAATATAGTCCCTTGCAGCATCGGCCTTTGCCGAAAGCGTTCCCAAAATCAACAGGTAGACCAAGGCAATCCAAGCGACATTCAATTTTTTCATAGGTAACTCCTGAAATCTGCGTTGTATAATAAGAAATTCGGGCCTTATAGTCGTTTATCAAAAATTTTTTTAAAGAGAACAGCGGTGCCGTTCAGGATAACCAAAAAGAACAAAAGCACCATGATGGCAGCCGACGATTTTTCCAAAAAGGCCCGTTCCGGATTGCCTGCCCAAAGAAAAATCTGTACGGGCAGCGCCGTGGCCGGAGCTGTGATTCCGTCAGGAATATTTGCAATAAAGGCAACCATACCGATCATTAAAAGGGGTGCCGCTTCTCCAAGGGCCCGGGCCATGGCGAAAAGGGTGCCGGAAAATATGCCCGGCAGGGCCTGGGGCAGAACATGATGCGCCACCAGCTGGACTTTAGAAGCACCAATGCCAAGGCCTGCCTCTCTAACACTTGGCGGCACGGCTCTCAGTGATGCACGGCTGGTGATAATGACGGCCGGCAGGGTCATCAACGCCAAAACCAATCCGCTGACAACCGGGGTGGATCTGGGAAGTCCGAAAAAATTTAAGAACACGGCCAACCCCAGCAGCCCGAAGACAATGGCAGGCACAGCGGCCAGATTATTGATATTCATCTCAATGAACCGTGTCCACCTGTTTTTAACGGCAAATTCTTCCAGGTAGACCGCAGCCGACACCCCAATGGGAAAGGCCAGGACCAGTGTGACAAAAAGGCTGTAAAAAGATCCCCACACCGCCCCACGGATTCCGGCAAGTTCGGCCTCTTTGGAATCGCCTGCGGTGAAAAAGGTGGTGTTAAATACCTTTTTGATCCTTTGTTGGGCCGATAGTTGATTAATCCAGGCAAGCTGCCGGTCATCAAGGCGTCTTTGGGAGGCGGGCTTGTCTAAATCGATTTGGCCTTTGATCAGCATGTCTACGTCGGCAGCGGCCGGCACCCATATCTGAACTGTATTTCCAAGCTCACCCCGATTTTTTTCCACAAACTCCTGGAGCATGAAGGCTGCGTTTATACTGACAAGTCCGTACAAGTTACGTTTATCAAAGAATGTCGTCACATCCGGCGCCACAGCCAATAAACTGTCATGAATCAATTTTGAATAATTTGCACCTGCAAGGTCTTCCTTGTCTATGACGCTGGTATCCAAATGGACATCCAGACGGACCATGGTCTGCTGAAATGCCGTATAGCCATTGAGAATAATGGAGATCAACAGCAGGGACAGAAAACCTAAGCTGAGCATAATAGCCGCCCTCCCGAAGAGACGAAACCTGCGCTCTTTACGACGTCGTCTCTTCAGCCCTTTTTTAACAATATCGATGGTTCTTTGGTTTTTCTGTGTGTTATTTAAATTATTCATGATGCTGCCTGTATTTTCTGACCACCGTAAGGGCAATCACGTTTAAAATCACGGTAACAACAAACAGCACAAGCCCCAGGGCAAAGGCAGCCAGGGTTTTAGTACTGTCAAATTCATGCTCTCCCACCAGCAGGGTAACGATCTGCACCGTAATTGTTGTGACGGCTTCCAGAGGATTTGCCGTCATATTCGCAGACAAACCGGCAGCCATCACAACGATCATGGTCTCGCCGACGGCCCGGGATACGGCCAGCAGCACAGCCCCTAAAAGACCGGGAAGGGCTGCGGGCAACACGACATGTATAATGGTTTCACGCTGGGTGGATCCAAGGCTCAGGGCACCGTCCCGCAACGACTGGGGCACGGCATTGATCACGTCATCGGACAAAGAGCTGACAAAGGGCAGGAGCATCATTCCCATGACGCCCCCGGCCGCCAGCGCACTTGCCGAAGATACCGAAATTCCCAGCGCATCCCCTGCATTTTTGACGGCCGGGGCCACAACAAGTACGGCAAAAAAACCGTAAACAACCGTGGGGATATTACCTAAAATGCCCAAAAGCGGTTTTGCGATACGGCGAAATCTTTTACCGGCATACTCAGACATATATATGGCCGCCATGAGCCCCAACGGCACAGAGACACAGATGGCAACACCGGCAATGAGCATGGTGCCCAAAAGTATGGGAATCGCCCCGAATGCCCCCGAAGATCCAATCTGATCGGCATGAACAGCCATCTGGGGGCTCCAGTCAAACCCGAACAAAAAGTGATGCACCGGCACAATGTCAAAAAACCGAATCGCTTCATACAATACGGCAAGGACAATGCTGATGGTTGTAAAGACAGCTACCCCCGCACAGGCAACCAGTAGGATTTCAACCATCCTTTCCACATAATTTCTAGCCCGGAACGTTGGCGTGATTTTCAGGCGGACACCGGCCACGGCAACCATGCCCAATGCCGTAACAAGAATACTTAACGCGGTCTGGGCGACCATTTCAAGGCTTTTGTAATGCTCAACTGCGGCGATAATTACAGAACTGTTCCGGTCACTTATACTGTTGCCCGACATGGCATTTTTGATATCATTGACAATAAAATTAAGGCGGGCGTCGGGCAGAGACCGAATATGACCGGGCAGATCGGCAATCACCATATCCATGATGAGGGTGGATTTGAAAAACATCCAGAACGAAAAAATGATCAAGGCCGGCACCGCACACCAAATGGCAGTCAGCGCCCCGTAATAAAAGGGCCTGGAGTGGAGTGCCGGTGGGCCGCCCAGGCCGGCGCAAACAGCCAGGGCTTTGTTGCGGCCCATATAGAAGCCTAACAAAATCAGCATCCAAAATGTTACAATCAAATAAATCGATGTCATCCGCGTTCCTTAAAATCTGGAATACCTGTGTGGTTAAATGTTCAAATACCGGCCATGGGGCGGTCCGGTACAAAAAGCTCCGTGTGGCTTGCACAGCGCTTTTTGTACAACCTTAGTTAAATTTATTAGGTTTGATTTAACATTATATTAGCTAAACGTTAGATTTGTGTTTTGGGCTGCACTTTTTTTCTTGTTTTATCCCTGTCCATGCCGAATCCAATATTGCTTTTATTTATCCATAATTTCTCCATGGTCATCATTCAATCATTTAATGAAGAGCGTGTTTTTGAACGCCCCTGGGGTCGCCCAAAAACCAAACAACATCGTGTTTAAAGTTTTAATGGTAATATACAAAAATTAAAATTTGATTAGAGTTTAATGGGAAATGAAGGGAAAAAAAATGCCGGCCCGTTTTCGCCCGGGCCGGCATGGATCAGAAATGAATAATTTTATGCTCGAAAACTAGTTGGAACTGTTTTTTGCATCAATGTCTTCGAGAAGTTGTGTAAATGATTTTTGGCCAAGAAATTCACTGAATTGGGAGCGGTAATTATTTACCATACTGACGCCTTCAATGTTTATATCAAACACCAGCCAAGATTCGGTCCCCTGCCTGTACATCATATATGCAATGGGAATTTCAGTACCATCGGCGGTAATAATCTGAGTCTGAACTTTCGCGTACTCCCGGCTCTTTTTTGTTTTGCGCTGCTCGTTAAGGTAGACCACCTGTTCATTGGTATAGGTTTCGAGCTTGGCGATATATGTATTTTCAATCAGACGCTGGAACCGGACCGTAAATGCCTCTCTTTCTTCCGGAGATATTCTTCTCCAGTATCTCCCCAGGCTGGACTGGGCCATGCGCCCAAAATCAAAACTCTGCAGGACAATGTCACGGATTTTTTGCCTGCGAACCTCTTTTTGCTCATCCCCTTTAAGTTCGGGGGTTTTCAGCACATCAAGGATTGCGTCAATTTTGACCTTGAGGGCCTGTGTGGCCAAATCGGTCTCGTCAGCGCGAACCGGCTGGGTAAAAACAGACGTTGCAGAAAGTATGCATACAAAAAAAACCAATGTTCTGATTGCTTTCATTGCGGTTTAAATCCTTTAATTACCAGTCTCGAATACAATGCCGTTGATATCCTGGAAGGAAAAGGGTGAGGATAAATTTTTTGCAGCCTGGCCTGTGGGACCGGCTTTGGGTTTATGCCCGGAGCCTGTAAACGACAGGGTCCGACCATCTTTGAACGTAATCTGGTAGTTGGGGCGGATTCCTTTGCCCGTGGTACCGAACAGCACTTTGGATTCGGCATCTCCTGCCATGTTCTGCAATACTTTTTCAAGAAAATTTTTTGACAATTGGGCCACCCGGTCAAGGTCCCATTCAATACTGTTTTTTGCCCGTGATCCGGAACCCGATGATGTGGTTCCCTTGGTTTTCAGCTTGGCAATCCTACCTTCCATGCCCTTGAGCTTCATCGCCAGGTTCTTGACCGAACGTTCCTGAATATCACCTGAAGCCTTGGGCCTTAACTCGTCGAGTTCACCGAATGCCTGGTCAAAGCAGGCCCTTGATTCATCCACCTCTTTTTGTTCTATAAGCTGATCCATTTGATCACACAATCGATTGATGGCCAGTCTTGATTCACGGAATTTAGTGGGTTCCATTTTTCCTCCTTTATGGTTTATGCAAACAGTTTAACCGCCTGGTTTTATCTGCCCTTTCCTGTTTTTTCCAGGTTTTAGCGGGCTAAAAACCGGCGGCAACATGCTGCAATTGATCCGTTATTGTTTCAATACTCTACACCGACTGCATATTTATTTCAAGAAACAGCCCAATTTTGATACACAGATGTGTCTTTACATTCCTTTTCTTTGCCCGTATATTTCACATCATGAAATTTTACGCAGTGGCCAAAGGCCGCAAAACCGGTATATTCACATCATGGCCCGAGGCGGAACGTCAGGTCAAAGGATTTGCAGGGGCCAGATTCAAAAGTTTTAAAACAAAGCAGGAGGCGTTGGCCTTTTTAAAGAATCCGTCTTATGAAACATCCGGGGCTTCATCTAAAAATTTTAAATCTGCATCAAATACAAAAAAAAACGAACTGCGTCAGACTTCCAATCAAGATTACCCGGAAAATGCCGTGATGGTGTATACGGACGGCGGGGCCATCGGCAACCCGGGTCCCGGAGGCTATGGTGTTGTGTTTGACACAGGGGAAACATTTTGTGGCGGGTTTAATCTGACCACCAACAACCGAATGGAGCTTATGGCGGTTATCAAGGCCCTTGAAGCCCTTGAAGGCGAGACCCGGCCGATCTGCCTGCACTCGGATTCCAGGTATGTTGTGAACGGGGTGACTAAAAACTGGGCAAAATCATGGCAGCGCAGGGGGTGGAAAAAATCCGACGGCTCCCCGGCTATGAATCCAGATCTATGGCAGCGGCTTCTGGCGCTGCTGGAGGATCTTGATGTCCGGTTCTTCTGGGTAAAGGGACATGCCGGCAACCCATTAAACGAAAAGTGTGATCAACTTGCCAATTCAACGGCACGTACATCGGGTCTGCCCGACGACACAGGGTATCTTAAAACCCGTTCAAAGGGCGCCTAAACATCTTGTAAAAATAGAACATATTTGGGGGCTTGATCATAAATCCCCCTGAGGTTGCCCCCGTTAGGGCAGGCACAGGGACCTGCCCTACAATGGCCGGCGTTAGGACCAAGCCCATATTTTTTTATCAATGAAACAGTGAACGTATCCAGGTAAACACCCCGATATTGGACGGATTGGTCGCTGTGCGTTTCGGGTTGGACGGCATTGAACCGTCTTTCGTATGCCTTTTTTGATGTTGATCCATCCCTTGGTCGGACCCATGGGTCGAATTTGGTTTTCGGGGGGCAATTCCGGTAAAGCTTTCTGCTTTCTCTTTCAATGTCTCTTGGATCTCTTTGACGACCGCGTCCTGGGTCTCTTTTTTAAATAACGGCAATTCCGGTCGCCCGGCGAACCATGTGGATTCTATGGAACTGACAAGGCCATCGCCGTTTTTTCCGATACCGGATGCGGCGGCAACTGCATAGGCAAATTGAAGCAAGGCCGAGATATGTTTATCCTTTTCAGGTGCCTGGCCCGGATTTTGGTAAAACTTAATGCCGGAACAAACCCGGGAAGGAATCTGCCATATTTCCAAGAGCTTTGATGCGATATGGGTATCTGTTGTGCCGAATTCATCCAGTTCCACAATATGAAGGGGCAATTTTAGTCTGGCTGCGGTTTGGATGCATTTTCCAAATTCAAAGGGATATTGGATTGCCAGAATTAACTTTCCGATGCCATGAAGCAATCCTGCAATATACAATTCACCGGGATTGACATTCATATTCATGTTTGGATGGCCCAGACGCCTTGCGGCGTTGGCGCAGGCCCAGGAAAATGCCCAATACGACTGGACTTGAAAGCCATCTATTTGCGGAATCTTTGGGAACAGCCCCTGGAAAAAATAGAGGTTGGCGGAATTGATGGTCTCCTGCAATCCCAAACGAACAATGGCTGACCGCATACTGAACACTTCATCAACACCCTTGAAATAGGCTGAATTTGCCAACTTAAGGATCAGGGATAAAAGCCCCGGATCTGAATCAATAATTTTTACAAATTCATCCACTTGAACATCATCAATGGGTTTTCGAACCAATGACATCAGTTTCGGGCCATTGGCCGGCATGGGAGGTATTTTGAACTTTGAATTTAAGATATCCAATGCAACTGCATTGGCGATGGTCTCCTCTCCCCGGTTTCTTTCTTGTGTCGTCATCGTCTTTCCTACCCGTTAACGTCCTGTCAAATGAGGCCCCGTCAATTCAGGCCCTGCCAATGGAAAATTATGATCCGAAAACAATTGAAGTGAATAGACTACTGCATTTTTTATGCTGTTTACAGCAAAGCACAAAAAAACCACTATTTCAAGAGGTTAAACGTTAATTTTATAAGGAAGGATCCCCATTAAAAAGCTGCCGGGAAAATCCCGGCAGCAACAGAGAAGAGAGAAGAGGCCGCTGTCAGGCGGCTGAGAGGTCCAGTGTCAAAAGGTACACCAGATTTTTTTGAAGGGTTTTATAAAGAATATTGTCGGTGCCGTAATGCTCAGTCATAATGGACATGGACTGATCATAGCAAAGCAAGGCCTTATCCCATTGCCCGGACATGGTGTGCAAATTACCCAGGTTGTTTAACAGCTTTGCCCGCAGGCACTCTTTTTTAAGCTCGCCTGTTAAATCCAGGGCCTGGCTCATATTTTTAAAGGCCGTATCGAACTTTCCGGCATTTCCGGCAGCCATGGCCGTACGGTTCATGAAACCGATATCCTTAAGCATGGATCGCAGACATTTTTTTTGTTTAGGCTGCATTGATCACGTCCTGTGTCCATTCATTTATTTCTAATTCTTCGGGCTCTCCGTCGATTCTAAGGGACTCGCACACCAGGCTGGCCCCCAGCTTTGCCAGTCGCTCTTCCAGGGCATCCACGGCGCCGCAGAAATATTCATAGGAAGAATCGCCACACCCGAAGACGGCAAATTTTTTACCCGTCAAATTGAGTTCCCCGTTCATATTTTCATAAAAGGGCGCAAAATCTTCCTGAAATTCGATCTCATCATCGCCCCAGGTGGAACTGCCGAGCAGGTACAGATCAAATGCCTCATTGAGAACGTCTACATCCACATCAGAAACGTTAATTTTTTTGATTGTATAATCCGCTTTGGATAGATCTGTTGAAATGATATCGGCAACAGATTCGGTATTTCCGGTGGTTGACCCGTAAATAATCAGCGCGTTACTCATAAGCCCTCCCAAATTAATAATTTAAAAGATTTAATTTTAGGTACGGCTAACAATAAAAGTTTAAAAATATGATGTCAAGTGTTTTTTTAGGCAAAGATTATTTTTTTATGTGGACGTATCTTTAAGACTTAAAAATTTTGTCGAGAGAGAACAACAATTATAGGCAGGATCCGGTATATCAGCAACCGGATTCTGCCCACAACGACGGTATAATGGACCGTATATGTAATATATAAGGATAAAATTTAAATCACGCCAGCCAGTTCATGCTTCAAAGGCCTGCCCATCAAGCGCTCGACGGTTTTTTCCACAGGACTGTTTTCAAACAAGACGGAGTAGACTTCACAACAGATCGGCAAATCAACATCAAGCTTTTTGGACATATTATAAATGGACCGGGTGGTCTTGACCCCTTCGGCGACCATGCGCATTTCCGAAATGATGTCATCCAGGCACTTGCCCTGGCCAATCTGCTTGCCCACGGTGTAATTTCGGCTTAAAAACCCGGTACACGTCAAAAACAGATCCCCGACGCCGGCCAGCCCGGAAAGGGTTAGGGGGTCCGCGCCCAGACGGGTACCCAGACGGTTCATCTCCGTCAGACCCCGGGTGATCAAGGCTGCCCTGGGATTAAGCCCCATATTCATCCCGTCACAGGCACCTGCGGCAATGGCGATGACGTTTTTCATGGCCCCGCCGATCTGGGTGCCGACAATATCGTGGTTGACGTAGACCCTGAAATTGGGCCCGGAAAACACCTTCTGGATAAATTCAGCCACCTCGTTTTTCCGGGCTGCCGCAGCCACCACAGTCGGCAAACCTGCGGCCACTTCCTTGGCAAAACTGGGCCCCGAGAGCACGCCGAAATTGTGGTCGGGTAGAAAATCTATAATTTCTGACAGGATATCGGTCATGGTCATGTGGGTTTTATTTTCAATCCCCTTGGACGCACTGACCAGCACAGTCCCCGGGGAGATAAACGGTTTCATCTGTGTGGCCACGGCGCGCATGCAATGGGAAGGCACCACCATGAGTACGAGATCCTTTCCGGATACGGCCTTTTCAAGGTCATTGGTGGGTACAAGCTCCGGTGGCAAGGTAAACCCGGGCAGAAAACTTTTGTTTTCCCGGTGCAGGGTAATTTCCTCTTTTACCTCGGGCTCAAACACCCAGTGATCCAGGGTAAACCCCTTATCTGCAAGCAGTTTGGCAAGTGCCGTTCCCCAGGCACCGGCCCCGACAACGCCGATTTTTGTATTCATGATATCCATAGACGACTTATTCCCACCCGTCCCGGCAAATTTACCCGGAAGGATTTTTGATTGAGTTGTTAAAATTAGGTTAGCATTTATATATTACTTTTCACGGAGATTCAACTTCCGTTCTATATTATGCCGACTTTGCTGCTTGCCACCCACCCCACCTTATCTTTGGCAAAGCGAATTTTCATGTGGTTCTCTTTTCTTTCCAGCACATGAACCCGGGTGCCGGCATGCAGGTCAAATAACAGGGTGGCATTCTCCATGGTGCCGGAACGGACATCGGCCTGTTCGGCAAGGATAACGGCCTTTACATCCGAGTTGATCCGGTTGTATTCAAGACCCGCAGCCAGGGTTGTACCGGCAAAAATCAAAAAAATGAGAATACCGACGGCTGAAAAAATCTGCCGGCCCCGGATCTTTTGAACGGCGGCCCAGATAAAAAAACAAAAAGAGAGTGTGATCGATGTATATTGGAGCCATTTTAACGAAACCAGACCTTGCCAGAAATAGAGAATATCCGCAACGGAAAAGCCGGCCTCTTTTTTATCCTTTAAAAGGGTTTGGGCATAGGCCAGATTAAATTTCAGATCCGGGTCCGACGGTGCAAGTTTTTTGGCCCGTTCGTACCAGAGAATGGCCCGGCCTATATCCTTGGCTTTTAAATATGCATTACCGGTATTGTAGAAAAGGTCCGGGTTATTCACGCGGGTGGCGACAATGGCTTCAAACCGAGCGGCCGCTGCCGCATAATCACCGGCCTTATATGCACGCACCGCATCCACAAATACTCCCGCATTGTCTTTTACGGCATGAACTTGCTTGGGCATACCGGTTTCGACGTGATCCTGGGCGGCAATTCCCGTGCCCCGGGCCATGAAAAGGGATAGACCCACATACACCACAATCATCAACGTCCGGATCAGGGATGCCACCTGGGCCAGGCTTCTTTTTGCCGCGTTCTCATCCATGGGCTTTCCCCCAAAACGGGCCGCATCCATGGTATCCATCAACTGGGTGACATGATCCACGGTTTCCTGGCCCCGTCCGCTTTGGGCGAGAATCTGACGGGCCTCCTCCCGGGTCAGGCTTTCGCCGCCCTTACCCCCCAGGCCCAAAACCGCATAGGTCAACGCTGACGACAGACTCGGTAAAAACTCGGAGGTTTCCGGTGAGGCCTTACGCGCTTTTTTCAAATATTCCATTGCCTTTTCACGGTATTGGGCTTTTAAGGATTTTTCCCTGGACCCAAAACGCACCGCCGTAGTTGCCGCCCCAAAGCCCAATGCCGGCAGGCAGACCAGAAAAGCAAACCAGGCCATGGAAAGACTGGGCCGGGAATGGATACTTGATATCTCCTCTTTGATATCCAGAATATCCCGGTTCTGCATCTTGACCTCGGATTTTTCAACTTTGGACACTGCCGAAGCGTTGTCTCCCGTATTTGCAGCAGGTGCAGCATCCACAACCGTCGCGGGACCACCCGGCTGGACATCAAGGGTCAACGGTGCGGTGGCAACCGTCTTGTAGGTATGTGAATCCGTATCAAAGAAGACCAGAGCAACTGCCGGGATAACTGCCTTGCCGGGCACTGAGGCGACCAGGGCCTGCTTGAACACCTTGTGGCCTTCAAACCCCTGCTCGGTGACCTGTACATCCTGGGCCGGGCTATCTTCATATACCTTGAATCTAGCCGTATCCAGATTCAGGGCAGGCAAGGCTGCATCCATGATATTTCCCGTGCCCTTAATCGTCACGGTCAATGTGGCGGATTCACCTGTTTTCACTGTAGTTTTATCCAGGGCACTTGCGATGGAAAAGCGCCCCACTAAACCTGAAAACGCCTGATCCCCGTGGTATTCGGGCAGGGCCGCCACTGTCAAATCCACAGGATTGGACACCACGCGCACAGGTTTTGCCGGTGTGGTATCAAAAAACGAATCCCGGAAAAACGAATCATTGAACATCGAATTAAACGGATCCCGCTGTCTGGCCCGCTGCATGGGCACCTGGGCCACAAACACGGCCGGGTCAATGGTAAATTGCCCGGGGGCGTCGGCCTGGACCAGATATTTTGCCTCATTGACCATAAACGCCTGCCCGTTGATGGTCCGGGTGTATTTAGACCACTCCGTCAACTGCTTGGCTGTCAGGCCTTTAAAGGAAGGGGCATCAAAAGAGGCGCCTTTGATGCGTTTTGCCACGCACAGTTTTATCGTATAAACGGCCTGCTGGCCGGGCACGATGCGGTTGCTGCTCAACGTGGCTTCGGCAAAGAAATCGCCCTTGTGATCACTGGCCTGGGCCGATGGTTTTTGGACGAGAATTTTAATTTCCTTGGTCAGCACGGCTTCACCGTCCCGGACACAGGTGATGGGGGCTATGGTCAACACGCCGCTTTTCAGAGGGATCAGCATGTACCGATAGATGACCTGATGGCTCCACGTGCCGTTAATATAGCTTCTGCTGGACTGGGTACCGGCCGGATTCACTTGAAATCCGGAGATGGATGATGTATCCACGTCAGCCTCTCCGCCGTCCACGATCACCTGTAACGATACAACATCCTGGGGGGTGATCCGGGTCTGGTCCACCTGGGCTGTGGCGGTAAAAGCAAGGGCCGTGCAGGGCAGGCACAAGCGCAGCAATGCCAGGGCCACCACACCTGTCATTAAAAGAGATATGCGGTTCATCTTAGAAAAATTACCAGTCTTTATCATTGTTCGGTGCTCCGGTTTGGGGAATCAGGGCCATGCCGGGTTTATCCTCCAGGCGGTTGAGACGGTTTTCAAGCATTTTTGACTGGGCCGGCTGCATGTTCTGGCCGTTTTGATCTTTCCCGGCGTTTCCTGCCTGGGCCGCCTGGGATTGGGCGTCTTGTGCCTGGTTACCCGGTTGCTTATTTTCCTGGGGTTTGTTGGCTTGCAGCCTATTTTTTTCAGGATTATTTTGCTGGTTTTTATCCGGCTGGCTTTTTTGCCCCTGTTGCTTATCCTCTCCCTGGTTTTGCTTTTGGGACTGCCCCTTTTGATCCTGTCGGTTCTGCTGATTTTGCCTGCCTGAGTTTTGCCCCCCCTGATCCTGGTCCTTGTTTGGATTATCTTTATTTTGTTGTTTATCCTGATCTTTATTTGGATCGTTTTCTTTGGGATCTTTATTTTGGGGATCTTTATTTTTCTGGTCTTGCTGCTGCTTTTTTTTCTCCTCAAGTTTTTTCTTCACAAAGGCAAGATTTTCTTTGGCCTGGGCATCATCTGGGAATTCCTTGAGCAGAGTCTGGTAATCCTCAACGGCCTTATCCAGATGATTTTTACGGTAACGGGTGTTGGCAAGATTATACAGGGCATTGTGTTTGAGTTCCCTGTCCTTGGCATTCAATGCCTGGGCAAAGTTGGATTCGGCCAGGTCATAATCACCGGCAGCGTAGGCTGCAGCACCAATATTATAATAAAGCCGCGGATCATCCGGATTTTCAAGCTGGGCGTCGATAAAATGCTTTTTTGCCTGGTCGTATTGTTTGTTATCCCAGGCCTGCATGCCCTGCTTGACCGGGGAGGTCCACAACCCGGCCCGGGCAGGACCCGGCGTCATAAGGCACATGGCAATGGCCAGACAAATCAAAGAACCGCCGGCTTTAGCAGCGCGTTTTCGCCCCGGCCCCTGGGGGAAAAGCAATTCTGCAAGCAGCAACAGAACACAGGGAAGCAAGGCCCACTGGAAGCGTTTTTCCCAGACTTTTTTACGGCCCTGGGTCAGTTCCTTTCGCTCCATGGTCCCCAGAATATCACCGGAATAGATCTGTTCAAGATCCATATCCCCTGCCACGGACCGGACATACCGGCCCTGGGTCATGGCCGTAATCTTTTTAAGCATGGTTTCGTCCACTTTTGACAAAATGATGTTGCCTGAACTATCTTTTTTAAATCCGCCGCCCTTGGCCGGAATCGGTGCACCGGCAGGATCACCTACGCCAATGGCGAAAATACGGATCTTTTCTTTTGCAAATTTTTCCACCACCTGGGTCAACGCAGCCTCATCACCGGCAGTATCCTCACCGTCGGTGATTAAAATGACGGCTTTTCCCGCAGTGGATGATGGATCAAACCCGTTGTAACAGGTCTCAAGGGCTGCCGTCAAATCCGTTCCCCCCACCGGCAGATAATCGGGGTCCAGGGCATCAAGGAAAATTCCGAATGCGTTATAATCAAGGGTCAACGGGCATTGAAGGACCGCGGCACCGGAAAAGGCCACAAGCCCTGCCCTGTCCGAATGCATCAACCGGGTCAAATCAATGATTTCGCGCTTGGCCCGGGTCAACCGCGTGGGAGAGACATCCTGGGCCAGCATACTGCGGGAACAATCCAGAGCGATCATGATATCCACCCCTTTCTGGGTGGTTTTTTCCCAGCGGTACCCGGCCAGAGGGTTTGCCAGGGCCACCACGGCAAACCCAGCCGCAAGTAAGGCCAAAACGGCTTTCACCCACTTGGGGCCATAGGAAAACCCGGGCAGAATATATTCATACATGGCGGCATCCGCATACCGGGCAAGAATTTTTTTGTGCCGGAAAATCCCGTACACCAACAATCCTGCCAACGGCAGAAGACCCCATAAAAAAAACAGAATATATGGATGTTCAAATTTCATGTGTGCATCCTTTTATCACCCTAGGGCAGCTCAAGAAGCCGTGTGCTCCCAAGGCACAGACATGCCAGATACAGCAGCAGCCCAGGTATCAAAAACAGGGAATAGAGTTCCTTGTAATCCACCCATTTGTCCACCTTCACCTTGGTCTTTTCCATTGAATCAATCATATCATAAATGGACGACAAACTTTCAGTATCCTTGGCCTTAAAGAAGGTGCCGCCTGTCTGCTTGGCAATTGAATCCAGGGCGTCCCAGTCCATATCCACCTGTCGATACACATACTGTTGACCGAAAAGCCCGTTCACAAGGAAAGGGGCCTTGCCTTTGGAGCCCACACCAATGGTGTGGATTTTAACGTTTCGTTGGGCGGCGATCTTGGCGGCTTCCTGCCAGGACAGCTCTCCGGCATTGCTCTTACCGTCGGTGAGCAGAATAACAATGTTCGATTTGGATTGAATATCTTCCAGGCGTTTGAGGGAGATACCCAGGGCATCGCCAATGGCGGTGTTGGGTCCGGCCGCCCCGATCTTTAAATGATCCAGCATGAAGGCAATGGTGTTGTAGTCCCGGGTCAAGGGTACCTGGGTAAAGGCATGGGTGCCGAACACCACCAGGCCGATGCGGTCCCCTTCCCGCTTCATGATAAAATCGGACACCACACTTTTGACCGCATCAAGGCGGGTGACGATCTTGCCGTCCTGTTTAAAATCAAGGGCTTTCATGGAACCGGACAGATCAAGGGCCAGGACAATATTCACCCCTTGAGTATCCACGTTAACCTTGCGCTCGCCGGCCTGGGGCCGGGCAAGGGCAATAATCATCAGGCTTAGACCCAGTACCTTTACCAGGGGCATCACCCGGGCCAGTAAAACGGCAAAGCTGAAAGGTACCCGGCGCGTACCGGTCAAACTGGAGACCCGGATACTGTGTACCGAAGACTTAGGCAGCCATTTCAATGAAAACCGTCCGGTATTTTTGGTCGTGCGAACCAGCAGCCAGATCCAGGGCAGAATGAGCAGCAGCAGAAACCATGGGGAGGCAAATCGAAACATCAGGCATCCTCCCCTTCTTGTTTGGCTGCGGCGTCTGCAAGCACCTGTTCGATCCGGGCCACAAGATTTCCGGCCAGCGCCAGATCCTTTTGCATGCGCTCCGGATCCAGGTGACCCTGGGCATCCAGGGGCATGTATCGAATGGGGTCACACTGATCCTGGAACTGAACCAATTGGGTTTTGAGACCGCTATCCGGAAAATCAAGGACTTTAACGGCTCTCGCCATCTCCTGGGAGGTCATCTCGGAACAATTGATGTTAAACGTGCCTGACACATATGCCTTGAGAATACGGCTCAGTTCAAAATAAAAAATTTTGGCATCGTGGCCGAATCCTGCCATGCACTGTTCCAGGTCCCGGGTGGCCGTTTCGTATGGAGAAAGCAGCGGCAGGGCCGTGGCATTCAGACTCTTTTTTTTTCTGTGTTTAAGCCAGTACCGGATGATCAAAAAGACAAGTGCACAAACCACAATAGCCCCTGCACCCCAAAGCAGTGCCCGGACAAGTCCCGGGTCCATGCCTGTCATCACCGGCGGTCTTATGTCATGAATATCTTCAAGCATCAGCGTCTGCGCTCCCGAAGCATGAAATACCGGGTCAATACGTCGGACACACTGTCTTCCGTGGTGACGTCCACAAGGTCCACCCGGGCCTTGGTAAACAAGGACTCGGTCAGGGTATGAATTTTCTGCCGCTGGTCCGTATACCATTGCCGCATTTTTTTGCTGCCCGCATCCATGAGGGTCTCTTCTCCGGTTTCAAAGTCCTTTATCCGCACAATACCGGCACAGGGCAAATGAAAGGCCCCCTCATCAAAGACGCGCATCCCCACCACCTCGTGCCGCCGGTTTAAAAGGCGCAGGCTCTTTTCGTACTCAGGGCTTAGATAATCGGAAATGACAAAGGCAAAACTGCGTTTTTTGCTAATTTTGGCCATAAAATCCAGGGCACAGGAGACATCGGTTCCAACCCCCTTGGGCGCAAAGGTAAAAATCTCCTTGATCACCCGCCAGATGTGGGCCGAGCCCTTTTTGGGCGGGATATACTTTTCCACCTGATCCGTGAAAAAAATCACCCCCACCTTATCGTTGTTTTTAATGGCGTTGAACGCCAGAACCGATGCCAGTTCCGCCACCTTTTCAAGTTTGCTGCCCGAATGGGTCCCGAAATTCAAGGACGCGCTCATGTCAATGAGCAGCATAACAATGGATTCGCGCTCTTCCCTGAAAAGTTTGACAAACACCTTGCCCGTGCGCGCTGAAACATTCCAGTCAATGGTCTTGACATCATCACCGGGAGCGTACTCGCGCACCTCTTCAAATTCAATGCCCGAGCCCTTAAACACAGACCGGTACTGCCCGGCCATCAGGGTATTGACGGTTTTACGGGACTTTATATGAATCTGCTTGATCTTTTTTATGATATGAGCAGGAATCATTACGTGACCACCTAATCATTTAAATGTACGAAAATTGCCCTTTTCTATTTTTTATGAAAGTACCGATAAGTTGTTAAGTTACTTTCATTTTTTGTCGTGGGTCACGCCTGGGTTTTGATAGACCAGGTCGGCCCATGGCCGTTATATTCAGGGCACTTCTACGGAATCAAACAGATCGGCCACCACCTGCTCTGTGGAAATCTCTTCGGCCTCGGCCTCAAAGGAGAGCAGAATTCTGTGGCGCAGCACATCGGGTCCTGCAAGTTTTATGTCCTGGGGCGTCACATAGGCCCGGCCTGCCAGAAATGCGGTCACCCGTGCCGCCTTGGCAAGGAATATGGTTGCCCTGGGCGATGCCCCGAACTCAATATAATGGCCGGTCTGCATTTTACACGATTCCGGATTTCGTGTGGCAAAGGTCAGACTGACGATATACTCTTTGAGTTTTTCATCCACATAGACCTGATCCACCAGGTGTTTTAACTGCGCAAGTTCGTCACAGGAGACAACGGGGGATGTCTCTTCCGCCGCTGTAAAGCTTGTTTTTTTAAGAATCTCAAGTTCCTGGGCCCGGCTGGGATACTCCACCAGCACCTTGAGCATAAACCGGTCCACCTGGGCCTCGGGCAGCGGATAGGTACCCTCCTGCTCAATGGGGTTCTGGGTGGCCAGCACCAGAAAAGGGGTCGGCAGCGGATAGGTGGTGTCGCCGATGGTCACCTGCTTTTCTTCCATGGCCTCTAAAAGTGCGGACTGCACTTTGGACGGGGCCCGGTTAATTTCGTCGGCCAGAATAATATTGTTGAACAACGGGCCCTTGCGGGTGACAAAATCCGTGGTTTTTGGCCGGTAGATCTCGGTACCGGTCAAATCGGCCGGCAAGAGGTCCGGGGTAAACTGAATGCGCTTAAAATCAGCCTGGACCGCTGCCGCCAGCGCTTTAACCGCCGAGGTTTTGGCAAGTCCCGGTACCCCTTCGATGAGCACATGCCCGCCGGTCAGAAGCCCTGTCAACAGTCCGTCTACCAGCTTTTCCTGACCCACCAGGGTTTTGCCCACCTCACTGCGGATACGGTTCACCAGAAGATGGGCCGTCTCGATCTGCTTTGTGATTTCTTCCATAACGTTTTAATCCTTATGCTCTACCCTTTAATTTGGGCCGTTATTGCAGGCGGCCGCAACAAGGCCTGAGCCTGAAATGAACAATGTTTTCGTCTTAATATACTGCGCTCAAATATGCTGTCAAATGACAAAACGGTTATGTTTACAACCAAGACACCTAAAACAACGAAAATAAAAAGACCCGGGCAAACCGAATAAGCATTGAATACTTCATGAATTGCATTAAATTTTAGAGATATAAGCAAAGAGCGAGGAATGCGCAATGACAAGAGACAAAGTGACGATTATAGACGGCGGCATTGGCAGGGAACTGGAACGGCGGGGGGCTGCGTTCAAACAACCGGAGTGGTCCGCATTGGCCATGATGGAGACGCCGGACCTGGTCAAAGAGGTTCATAAAGCATTTATCAAGAGCGGCGCATCCGTTATTACCACCAACAGCTATGCCCTGGTCCCTTTTCACATTGGAGAAGGTTTGTTTGAACATCAGGGAAAATCCCTGGCAACCATTGCCGGCCAGACGGCTTGTGCGGCCGTCAGTGAAACCCGTCCCAATACACGTGTTGCAGGTTCCATCCCCCCGCTGTTCGGCTCCTACCGCCCTGATTTGTACAGACCCGACCAGGTTGCTGAAATTGCCGGCCCCTTGATAGAGGGGCTTTGCCTGTATGTGGATTTATGGTTATGTGAAACCCAAAGCCTGATTGATGAGCCGGTCCGGGTCAAAGCCCTGGTTGATCAACTGGATCAGTCAGCCAAACCGTTCTGGGTCGCTTTTACCCTGGATGATGCTCATTTAAATCCCGAACCTATTTTGCGCTCGGGGGAATCGCTGGTGGACGCCGTTCAAAAGATGGTCAATGCAAAGGTAGATGCTATTTTATTTAACTGCTGCCAACCCGAAGTTATCAGTCGGGCCATTGAAGTGACCCGGGAACAACTTGAACTATTAAACGCGGAACATATCGAAATCGGCGCCTATGCAAATGCGTTTTCCCCACAACCTAAAGATGCAAAGGCAAACGAAACGCTCAATGAGATCAGACCGGATTTAACCCCGGCATCATATCTGAGCTGGGCCCAAAAATGGGTTCGGGACGGTGCGACGCTGATCGGCGGATGCTGTGGCATCGGGCCGGAACATATACAGGTATTATCCGAAAAACTCATCAAACCCTGCGCGTAAATGCATCACGGCAAACCTGACGCCCAAAGGACATAAATCTCTTTTTGATTAAAGCGGATTACCTGCTTTATCAAGCCCCAGAAAAATGATATAAAAAGCATTATTTTTAACCGGAAGTATAAAAACAATTATGGACAAGCAGTCAGTTAAAAGAGATTTATTTGATTTTGAGGTGGGCTATCTGACCCAAAGCCCTTGTGTTAATTGTGAATTCAGGGAAAACCTGCCCAAATGCCACAAAGACTGTATTCTTTTAGATCATATCCAGACCCGTCTGGCCCGTGCGATCTCTTCCCAGTCCTCCCGTTATGAAAGCTGAGCCCGGGCTGCCTTTTCACGTCTTTTCCCGATCTAAAATAAAGCAGCACCTGACACTCACATTATACAACGACCTGAAAGGGATCCGTACCTCATCGGGGTACAGTCTTGACCAGGCCATCAAATCCGGCATCGGGAATCCGGACTCAGCTATTGGTATTTATGCCGGGGACATGGACAGCTACGATTGCTTTGCGCCGGTGTTGCTGCCCATTATCGAGGACTATCACCACCTGGAACAAGGCTGGTCCCATAAACCCGGCATGGAAAAAGCGGTTCTGCCGGACCTGGACCCGACACAGACGTTCATACGCTCAGCCCGGATTCGTGTGGCAAGAAACCTGTGTGGCTTTCCTTTTTCAGGCAACATGAGTTTAAATCAGCGGCAGGCCCTGGAAGAGACAATAAAGCAGGCCGTGGACACCCTTTCCGAAAAATTGTCCGGCACCTACACCGGTTTTGCAGATTTAAATGAAAGTCAATTCAATGGTCTTCTTGAAAAAGGCCTGGCCTTTCCCAAAGGCGACCGGTTCATGGATGCTGCAGGCATAAACCAGGATTACCCCATAGGACGCGGCATATTCACCAGCCGTGACAAGGTTGTCCGGGTATGGGTCAATGAAGAGGATCATCTGCGCATCATCGCCCAGTCACCGGATGGGAATATTGCCCGTGTTTTTAATCGGCTGCAGGAGATGGTCAAGGCGCTTGGAGATCAACTTGATTTTGCCTTTGACCGGAAAAAAGGGTTTCTTACCTCCTGTCCCACCAATATCGGGACAACCATGAGAGCCGGTGTGCATATTCATCTTAAAAATCTGGAACAAAATATTCATCTCCTTGAATCCATAGCCAGAGCGCATCACCTGCAGATCCGGGGAACACACGGGGAAAAAACCGCAGTTGAAGGGGCTGTTTTTGACATCTCCAATGCGCGCAGGTTAGGCATCAGCGCCAATACAATTTTAAATGATCTTCACAGCGGAGTTCAGGCCATTATCCAGGCAGAAAAAAAATAAAATCCCAGTCCTTTTCAGGGACTGGGATCCGGTTAATCGATTATGTCAGAAATAAAATCTATTCAGTTTCTACAGGTTCAGGCACTTCATCTTTGATGCTCTGCTTGTCACCGGCCAGATGGCGTTTTTGTTTGTCTTTAAACTTGGTAATCTGAATTCTGATTTTTTCAACCACATTGTCTATGGCCAGATACATGTTGTTCTCTTCGGCCTCGCCTCTGGCATGAATTTTCAACTTATTACAAATCAAGTTAACTTCGGCAATGCTGTGCAGTTTTTCCTCTGAGAGGACAACCTGGGACTCCGCAGGGTACTCCAGCATTTTATCCAGTTTATTCAATTTCTTTTCGACATGAGATTTTACAGCGTCGGATGAAGGGACGTTCTTGAAAGTAATTGAAATGTTCATAGACTCTCCTTTTACATTGGTGAGAAGATGAAACAAAAATAACACAATCCCTGCTGTGACTCAATGATAGACCGCCATAGAATCAAAATAAATCTGCAGACCTAAATTTTTTTATGATTTTGAGTCTGATTCCGGGGTTGTGTTTTTGGGCGCTGTTTTGGGAAACAGATCTTCCAGGTTCAACCCTTTGATTTTCTTTAGACAGTCTGCAAGGGCCTCATCCTCGGTGCCGCCCGCCCCCTGGTGCACCGAATCTGCAATAATATTAACAAGATTGGGCACGGCAATATAGTCGCCTGCCAGATTGCCCTGGATCTTTTTATGCACATCTATATATATCATTCTGCCGTTGCGGATCAGATTGTACCGGGTTACCCGGGTTAAAATATCTTTAACATTAAGTTCCATTTGATTTTCTCCTTATTTTAAGGTAGACCTGCCATACTTTAAGATTGTTTGCAAGTTATTAGAAAAGATGGCTGCCGTAAGAAGGCAAAAGGCGGCCGGCAGAATGTAAAAAAACACATAAGCCGGGCAGCACAAGCCGGACAACCAATTTTAAATTGAAGGAAAGACCTTCACCCATGTCACCCTCTTTTTCATTTTTTTCACTGCCTGGAAACAGTGCCTGGAACCAAGAGCCTAAATATTTGCGAAAAACATCCGGACAATTGATCGCTGACCGCAAGTCCCTGGACCGGGTTTTCATCCGCCCCGATGATGAAAACAGCAAAAAAACCCTGGTTAAATACATGGAGCAGATCCTGTTCGGACTGCACGATTTTTTAAACCGGCATGTGGGGGTCACCGAAGAGATCAGCCTGACCGAACTTGCCAAAAGCTACATGGACGTAGAGATCAGTGATCATCCCCAGAAAAATCTGGGCCAGGTGATTGAAGATATCATAAAAGACGTTGCGCCAAAAGCGGTCAATGTGGCATCCCCCTACTTTATCGGGCATATGACCTCCGCCCTGCCCTTTTTTATGGTCCACCTCAAAGCCATCACGGCAGCCTTGAACCAGAATGTCATTAAGATGGAAACCTCCAAGGTGCTGGCCGTCATTGAACGGCAGGTGCTGGCAAAAGTTCACCGCCTGATTTTCAAACAGGATGACCGGTTTTACCGGGCCCATGTCCAGAATACCCGTACGGCGCTGGGGGCCTTTACATCGGGCGGCACCACGGCCAACATAACCGCCATGTGGGTGGCCAGAAACCGCCTGTTCCCGCCCAAAGATGATTTTAAAAGCATTGAAGAAGACGGCCTTTTTAAAGCCATGCAGGTCCATGACACGGACCGGGTGGTGATCCTTGTCTCCCGGCGGGGACACTACTCGTTGAGAAAGGCAAGCGGCATTTTAGGTCTGGGCAATAAAAACATCATTGCCGTGGACGTAAAACCGGATCACACCATTGACACGGACAAACTCAAACAGACCATCAAGACCATCAAGCAGGAAGGCCGCACCCAAATAGCCGCCATCGTGGGCATTGCTGGGGCCACGGAAACAGGTACCATTGATCCGTTGCAGGATATGGCCGATATCTGTGAAAAAGAGCAGATCCATTTTCATGTGGATGCTGCATGGGGCGGGCCCATACTGTTATCCGACACCTATGCCCACCTGCTGTCAGGCATTGAACGGGCGGATTCAGTCACCATTGACGGCCACAAACAATTTTACATGCCCATGGGGGCGGGTATGGTCTATTTCAAAAACGCCATGGCCCTTGATGCCATTGCCTACCATGCCCGGTACGTGAACCGTAAAGGCTCTGTGGACTTAGGGATAAAAACCCTTGAAGGTTCCAGGGAGGCGGCCTGCCTGATCCTGGATGCCTCCTTAAAAATCATGGGTGCCAAAGGATATGCCCTGATGATTGATCATGGCATTGAAACGGCCAGGACATTTGCCCAAAAAATAGAAGAACGGCCCGAATTTGAGCTGGTTACCCCGCCCATACTCAATATCCTGACCTACAGACTTGTGCCCATGGCTTACCGGCAGAAAATGAAAACGGCCCGGGGAGAAAAGCGCAAACTATTAAACCAGGAACTAGACGAGATCAATATCCGCATCCAGCGCATCCAGCGGGAAGCAGGCAAAAGTTTTGTCTCCAGAACCCGGCTTAAACTTGCACCCGAGGATGACTTCATGGTGGTGGTGCTTAGAAGCGTTATCATGAACCCCTATACCACCGAAATCATTTTGGATGATATTCTGGATGAACAGGAACAAATCTATCATCAATTTTGATCACGCCCGGTTTAATCAAACGCGTTCATCTGTTCGCAACGTTGATCCACTTTTTTCATCCATACACTCTGGGAGTGGGCAGGCCGGATCATGTGCCATGGTCTGCCGGCCATCGGATGGTAAACCGGGCACCGCCAAGCAAAGATTTTGACACAAAAACCTCCCCGCCGTGCCAGGCCATGATTCTTTTGACAATGGCCAAGCCCATGCCGTACCCCCCGGTATCCCGGCTGCGGCTTTCATCTAAGCGGACAAAGGCTTCAAAAATTCGTTTGCAATCCGCTGGGGGCACCCCTGGGCCGTCATCATCCACATGAATCATGCAAAAGGCATCTGTTTTTTCAAACACGATCTTTACCCTGCTGCTTGCATATTTCCCAGCATTCTGGACAAGATTGCCCAACGCCCTGGACATATAGCGGGGTTCGACCACGATCCGACAGTCCTTATTATATTCCGGCACAACGCATTGAATCCGGATATGGGGCGATGTCTTGCCTCCCTTTCTGGCAATCTCTTTTATCAAAGCCTCCACAGGTATTTCAACCCGTTCAAGATATGGTGTTTCCCGGTCAAACCGAGCATACATCAACAATTCGGACACCAATGTTTCCAGTTCATTAATATCCTTTTGGATTTCCAGGATATTTTCGTGAAGTTCCTCTTTGTCTTTGGCCGTCTCGAGCATTTCCATGCTGAACCGGATCCGTGAAATGGGCGTGCGCAGCTCATGGGAAACCGCTCCGGTAAGCTCCTTATGGGATGCGATCAGCTGTTGTATTTTTCCGGCCATATCATTAAAAGACCTGGCCACAGGAAACAATGCGGACCGTTGTGATATTGTGACCCGGGTTGTGAAGTCCGCTTTGCCGAAGCGTTCAGCCGCCAGACTGATGCGCCGCAGCTTAAGCCAAAACGGCATGGTCCACAACAGGGTCATAAAAGCGAAATTGACAACCACCATGCTCCAGAACACCATTTCCACATGCATGGGGGGATCAAATTCAGGTAACGTCCCCATGGTAACCACCTGGCGGCTTGCACCGATACGTTTGTAATACAGCTCCCCGTCTTTTTGTACAACAATACCGCCCTGGTTCAAAATCACCCTGTCTTTTTCCTTTAACGCAAGAGAATCCATGGGATCAATGGCCAGCTGATAACCAAACTGAGGCTGCCGGCGTTTTATATAATCCGCCCACTGATCCTGGGGCAACGCTTCAATATCCTCAAGAAGCATATTGTAGATTCCCTTGACAAGTGATCCGTAGTATTGATCAATCTCCCGGTCAAAGTATTCATCCACGAGCCGGCAGGCCAACGGAGCAACCACAAACTGCCAGGTGACCACACTGGCCATGGTAAACAAAAAAAAAGAGAAAAAAATCCGTTTCATTTTATTTCCAGGCGTCCGGGACAAAAAGGTACCCCTTGCCCCAGACCGTTTTAATGCGTTTTGCCTTTTCAGGGTCATCGTAAAGCTTTTTGCGAAGCCGGGAGACGGCCAAATCAACACTGCGGTCCAGGCCGTCATATTCAATGCCCTTAAGTTTCTGGCAGATGGTATCCCTGTCAAGGATCCGACCGCTGTTTTCGGCCAAAAGCCAGAGCAGGTCAAATTCGCTGGTGGTCAGTTCCACGGCTTCCCCTCCCAGTGTAACCGTGCGGGAGGATCTGGTGACGGCAAGGCTGTTAAACACCAGTTCATCCGGGTCTTTCGGATCGGCCGGTTCAAAAAAAAGAATTTTCTTTTTCTCAAACCGCCGCATCAACGCCCGGATGCGCGCCAGCAGCACCCGGGGCTCCACCGGTTTTATAACATAATCATCAGCACCCACTTCAAGACCTGCCACCTGGTCCATGTCATCTTCCCTTGCGGTGAGCATTAAAATAGGCCCCTGGAATCTTGGTCGGACATTACGGCACACCTCCAGACCGTCCATGCCCGGCAGCATCAAATCCAGGATGACAAGATCAGGGATCTGTTTGATAATCCGGGCAGGGGCTGTGTCCCCCCGTCTTTCAATAGAGACATCAAAATCATTACGGGATAAATACCTGGCAATCAGATCTCCTAGACGGCGGTCGTCTTCTACCAGTAAAACAGTTGTTTTCTCATCCATGGGCGGTTTCCAAACAAGTTAAATGACAAGTTGTACATTAACGAAATGTCTTATTTTCACATAAATAACCGCTTCTTTTCAATAGATCTGTATCTGTTGTGTATTGAATTGTACCAATTTGTACCTTCGGGTTCCGGCAGCGTGCCTGGCCCGGGGTCAACTTGGATACATTTGGGTACAATCGGATACACAAAGTCAACAGACGATAGCCCAAAATCCCCTTACTATCCGGCCATTGATTATTAACCACACCAACCAAAAGGAAAAAAAAATGAGATTGCAAAAATACTGTACCATGCTTCTGTTAATACTGCTGATACCGTCACTGGCGCCGGCCGGGCAGACCAAAGAAGATGACAAATACGGATTCTTCGGCAGCATTCTTCTGGGCGCAGGCGTGGCGGCAAGCAAACCCAGTGGGTTAACTGTAACCGACGACAACAAAAAAATTGACACGCTGCATGACAGGACTGATCGTCAAAACAGGGTCATTCCGTTGATTTTAGGGGAATTTGGCTACAGTTTTGCCGCCACCGGCACCCGAATTTCACTGAGCAACCAGAAAAGTGAAAAATCATTTGCCGACGTGGTTGTGGAGCAGCCGCTTAAAAATCTGGGGACCTTGCGTGCCTCCTTTGGGTATGGCAAACAAGATGTATGGGCCAACCCCTACCTTACAGGGGTTAAGCGAAGTGAAACCGAAGAAGCGTCCTACAACATGAAACTGGAATGGGAACAGATTGCAGGATCCGGTTTTTTTGCCACACTGAAACTAAGTTCCATTGATGTGGACCAGGATCTGATCGGCGAGATGTACCAGGATCTGAAACGGGACGGGCAGATCATGGCCGCAAAAACAGGGTATACTTTCTTTGTCGGGAAAAACCAGATGATTATCCCCGGTTTTGACATTGAAGTGGAAGACCGGGACGGCGAAAGCAATGCCAGTAAAAAGTTCGGGGCTTCCGTATCCCATGTCATTGACATTCACAAGTGGCACTTTATAACCAGCCTTGGCATGGGCAGAAGAGAGTTTGATAAGGCCCATCCGATTTTTCATGAAACCCGGAAGGAAACCCAATACGAGTTGAGTCATCTTGTTACCTATTCAAGCCCCTTTGGCTTTAAAGGCTGGTTTGTAAACGGCCTTGCGGCCTACAGCCGGACAGATGCCAATATTAACTTTTTCAAGCAGGATGAATTGACCATCGGTGCCGGTATCGGCTACGAATTCTGATGGTGCCGATATGAAAGAAACGATACATAAGCTAAATGCTTTCCTTGGCCTTTGGGTGCCTTTGTCCCTTGTGGCCGACATTCAATCCGGGGTTGAGCCTTCGGCAACGATAATTCCATGCCTGTGATTGGGCTTGGAACCTTAAAAAAATAGGAATCAGAACAGATCATACCTGAATTCAAAGGGACTAATGGACTATTATGATTCGGGTTTTTTAATTTGATAGTCCGCTGACAGTGCTAAAGACAAACGCACACAAATTAAAATCTTAACCCGTCTTTAATATTCAACAGATCCCTTTTAATGCTTGACATACGGACGGGACCTAATGTAGTACATTTTCTAAAATTTATTATTTTTTTATAAAAACTTAATTTTTTTTACAAAAAGACTGCCAGGCAGGCAGCTTCAAGACTTTAATAAATTTGATATGCATTCGGGCGCTCTTAACTTAACAAAGATCATCTGAATGTGCTTTATGAAAGGTAGAACAAGGGTACTTTTTGCCAGAAGGCAAGAGCGTTAGACAGCGTATAAACTTGGGAAAAGCTGTTTTCTTTTAAATCAGTTTTTCCGGGTAAAGATATCAAAAAAGCCACGAAGGTAACGGCGGAAAATATCCGCTAAATCTTTGTGGCTTTTTTTTGATATAGCCGTTATCAACATTTCAATGGGTCAGGAAGGGGAACGCTGACCCGCACGATGAGATTATTGTAACGGACATGTTAAAAAACCACGAAGGTTTAGGCGTGTGACACGCGTCAAATCTTTGTGGTTTTTTTTTGGATGAGACGAAAGTCTTGTATGGATTCTATTATTTACCTTAAGTTCCTATCCCTTAACTCTAAAGGAGAACAAAATTAATGGACCTAAACACACAACGCGAACATTTTATTGATGTTATGGCCAAGTTTACCGGCTATGCAGGCAAACATCTTCCAGATGATGTCATTGCCAAACTCAAAGAGCTCAGGACCCAGGAAGATACGCCCATGGCAAAACTTATTTATGATGCCATGTTTGATGACTTGGATATGGCCCACAAGCTTGACAGGCCGGCATGTCAGGATACGGGTGTGATTCAGTATTTTGTGCAGGTGGGTTCCAAATTTCCCATGATTGACGAGATCGAAAGCTGCCTGGTTGAAGCGGTAAAAAAAGCCACCATCGAATCGCCTTTGCGTCATAACTGCGTGGAAATTTTTGATGAAAAAAATACCGGCAATAATGTCGGTACAAGAATTCCCTGGATTGACTGGGAGGTTGTACCCAATAATGACGAGGTCAAAATCTATATGTACATGGCAGGTGGTGGATGCAGCCTGCCCGGCACTGCAAAGGTCCTGATGCCGCTGGAAGGGTATGATGGTGCGGTCAAATTCATATTTGATCAAATCACCTCTTACGGCATCAACGCCTGTCCCCCGCTTTTGGTAGGTATCGGCATTGCAGGATCCGTAGAGGTGGCCGCCAAACTTTCCAAAAAAGCCCTGCTCCGGCCCATCGGTACACAAAATCCCAATGCCCGGGGCGCAGAGCTGGAGAAGATGATTGAAAAAGGCTTGAATGACATTGAAATCGGTCCTGGCGGACTTACGGGTAAAAATTCGGTGATGGGCGTCAACATAGAACAGGCAGGTCGCCATCCGGCAACAATAGCGGTTGGTCTCTCCACCGGATGCTGGGCGCACAGAAGAGCCTTGATCAAATTTGATTCAAGCCTGGAATATGAAGTTATCTCACATAAAGGAGTCACACTATGAGCACAAAAACACTAACAACACCGATTAAAAATGAAGATCTTGAAGACCTCACCATTGGAGATGTTATATTCCTGGACGGTTACCTGATCACCAGCCGGGATGATGTGCATCACCGCCATATCCACCAGGGCAAAGATCTGCCCGTTGACCTTGCAGGCAAAGCCATTTTTCATGCAGGTCCCATTATGCAGGAGAGAAAAGATGAACCCGGCAAGTATGATGTTATTTCCATCGGGCCGACCACCAGTATGCGCATGGAAAAACTTCAAAAGGAATTTTTGGAGGCAACCGGCGTTAAACTGGTTGTGGGCAAAGGCGGCATGGGGCCCAAAACAGCTGAAGGCTGCATGGCGTATAAAGCGGTTCACACCGTATTTCCAGGCGGTTGCGCAGTCCTGGCCGCGAGCCGGGTGGAAGAGGTCGAATCCGTTGAATGGCTGGATTTAGGCATGCCCGAAGCCATGTGGGTGATGCGGGTTAAACAATTTGGCCCGTTGATCGTTTCCATCGATACAAAAGGAAATAATCTATTTGAAAAAAACAAAGCGATGTTTAATGAGAAGAAAGATAAAGTTGTGGCAGAAATCATTAAACATGTGGATTATCTTGATTAAAAATCCAGGATATTTTTAAACCAGGATAATTTGAGAATCTGGTGAGGGACTCGGAAAAAAGACTTGATAAAAGGGGAAAGTTTTTTTCCGGGCCCCTTAACCTGAGAAGGTTATAAAATAGATGTACCAGCCTAAATAAATAATTTCAACGCTGAACCCTCGAATCACAATTTCTCATCGGCATTAATCATTATAAATTTTTATCAATATGTGAAGATATATCATTTTTCATCATACGTTTATCTCCTCTATAGTCTTGCCAACACGTATGCGACCCCAGACATATCACAAAAATTCAAAAAGGAGATTCAACGGCATGAAAACCCACAATTTAGGGTTTCCCCGCATTGGTGACAACAGGGAACTTAAACGCGCACTGGAAACGTACTGGCGAGGAGAAACGACCCAAACGCAATTACTTGAAACCGGTGCCCAGCTTCGACAAATCAATTGGGGCTACCAAAAAGATCTTAATTATGTGCCCGTGGGCGACTTCTCATTTTACGACCAGGTTCTGGATACCAGCTGGATGCTGGGCAATATTCCTGCCCGTGCCAAAGAAACCGGCGGATCAGCGTTGGACCGGTATTTCCGTATCGCCCGCGGCCAGTCTGCAGCAGATGAAAAAGACAACCAGATTCCGGCCGGGGAGATGACCAAGTGGTTCGACACCAACTATCACTACATTGTTCCGGAATTTGAGCCGTCCACAGGCTTTTGCCTGGATGCACAACATCTACTGGACCAGATACAGGAAGCGCAAAAGAGTGATGTAAGGCCAAAACCCGTTATTCTTGGGCCCGTGACCTATCTTTTTTTAGGCAAATCAGAAAATTTTGATAAAAAAACGTTGCTGAATAAACTGTTGCCGGAGTATGCCCGGTTGTTAAACCTGTTGGCTGCCCAGGATATCGAGTGGGTGCAGATGGATGAACCGTTGCTGGTCATGGATCTGGATAATGACTGGAAACACATGGTGGAACAAGCCTACCAGGCCCTTGGCACCGGGTCCGTCAAAATCATGCTGGCCACCTATTTCGGCGCCCTTGAAGATAATCTGAATCTGGCCTTGTCATTGCCGGTTCAGGCCCTTCATGTTGATGCGGTGCGGGGAAAAGAACAGATAGCCGATATTGTTGAACACCTGCCGGAACATATGGAATTGTCCTTGGGTGTCATTGACGGAAGAAACGTCTGGAAAACGGATTTGAACGCCCTTCTGGATCGACTGGCGCCCATCCATGAACAACTTGGGGACAGGCTTTGGCTGGCGCCTTCCTGTTCACTGCTCCATGTGCCTGTGGATCTGGGAAAAGAGACGGAACTGGATGCCGAACTTATGGACTGGATGGCTTTTGCCAGGCAAAAACTGATCGAATTGGAAATTCTTGCAAATGCCTTAAACCAGGGACGGGCAACCGTGGCAACCCAGCTGGAAGAAAACGCCAGGGCATTGGAAAACCGCAAAAAATCAACCCGGAGTCACAACCCGGAGGTCCGGGCCCGTTTAGCCCGGGTGGATGACACGTGGGGACAACGCAATCAACCTTACCCGGAACGGGCCAGGCTTCATAAAGAACGGCTCAACCTGCCCCTCTACCCCACCACCACCATTGGCTCATTTCCACAAACCAAAGAGATACGGGCGCTGCGCCTGAATTTTAAGAAGGGGAAAATCGGTCTGAGTGACTACACCACCGGCATCCGGGACCAGATGAAAAATACCATCCACTTCCAGGAAGAGACGGGACTCGATGTGCTGGTCCATGGCGAAGCAGAACGTAACGATATGGTTGAATACTTTGGCGAACAGCTGGACGGCTTTGCCTTCAGCCAATTTGGATGGGTGCAGTCCTATGGCTCCCGGTGTGTTAAACCGCCAATTCTCTTTGGCGATGTCTCCCGCCCCCAATCCATGACCGTCTCGTGGATCGTTTATGCGCAATCCCTGACTGATAAACCGGTCAAGGGGATGCTCACAGGGCCTGTCACCATCTTAAACTGGTCCTTTGTCCGGGACGACCAAACCCGGGCCGACACCTGCCGCCAGGTTGCCCTTGCCATACGCGATGAGGTGCTGGATCTTGAAAAGGCCGGTGTTGCCATCATCCAGATAGATGAAGCGGCCTTGAGAGAAGGTCTTCCCCTGCGTAAAAAAAAGTGGGATGAATATTTAAGTTGGGCGGTGGGTGCATTCCGGATCACGGCCAACGGCGTCCAAGACGCCACCCAGATTCATACCCATATGTGCTATTCGGAATTCAACGATATTATCGAGGCCATCACCGGCATGGATACCGATGTCATCACCATCGAGGCATCCCGGTCCAACATGGAGATACTCAACGCCTTTGACGAAACCGCCTACCCCAACGAAATCGGCCCCGGGGTATATGATATCCACTCGCCCAACGTGCCCACCGTAGATTTTATTGTGAACAATATGAATGAAGCGGCCAAACGAATCCCCAGGGAACGGCTGTGGATCAACCCGGACTGCGGTTTAAAAACACGAGGGTGGCCGGAGACAAAAGCCTCTTTGAAAAATCTGGTTGAAGCCGCCAGAACGCTGCGCACTGCGGCAACGGCTTAAAAAAAAATAACCACGGAAATCGCAGACCCCACTGAAGATAAATTTCCGTGAGGTCAGTGTATTCCGTGGTTAAAAGATTCAATGTTCCAGAGATTCGATGTTCCAGATATCCCGGGCATATTCCCTGACGGCCCGGTCGCTGGAAAATTTGCCCATATTTGCCGTATTCAAAATGGAAGTCCGGGTCCACTGCTCCTGATCCAGATAGAGTGCCCGGACCTTTTCCTGGGCCTGGATAAAGGCACGGTAATCGGCCAGGACCAAATAGTGGTCGCCATGGGCCATCAGCGAATCCCAGATGGGCAGAAACAGATTGGGTTCCCCGGGAATAAAATGATTCAGCCGGACCATATCCAGTGTGGATTTCAGATCTTCATCGTTGTTGTAATAGTCCCAGGGGTTATACCCTTGTGCTTTTTTCTTTTCCACCTCCTTGGCGGTCAGGCCGAAAATAAAGATATTCTCTTCGCCCACCTCTTCCATGATCTCAATATTTGCCCCGTCAAGGGTGCCGATGGTCAGCGCCCCGTTCAAGGCAAATTTCATGTTACCTGTTCCCGAGGCTTCAAGTCCTGCCGTTGAAATCTGCTCGGACAGGTCCGTTGCGGGTATGATCTTTTCAGCCTGGGACACACAATAGTTGGGCAGAAAAACGACCTTAAGCTTCTTGTTCACGTCCGGATCATTGTTCACAACGTCAGCAACCGAATTGATCAGCTTAATGATCAATTTTGCCTGGACATAGGCAGGTGCGGCCTTACCGCCGAAAATAACCGTCCTTGGCACCATCTCTTTTTCCGGATCATTTTTAATCCGGTTGTACAAGGTAATGACATGGAAAATATTTAAAAGCTGACGTTTGTATTCGTGAATCCGCTTAACATGAACATCAAACAGCATATCTGGACTGACATCCATATCTACCTTGCGCTTGATATATTTTACCAATCGCTCCTTGTTCGCAAACTTTACCTGCCGCCATTTTTCTCGGAATTCAGGGTTGTCTGCATGGGGGATCAGTTTTTTAAGCTGGTCAAGATCGGTAATCCAGTCCGGCCCGATGGTTTCGGTGATAAGCGCCGACAAATCCGGGTTGGCCTGGAGCACCCACCGCCGGGGGGTGACCCCGTTGGTGACATTGATGATTTTCCCGGGAAAGATAATGTTAAAGTCCTTAAATAACTTATCCTTAATAATTCTGGAATGAAGGGCCGCAACGCCGTTAACCGTGTGACTGCCCACAATGGCCAGATGGGCCATGCGCACCCGTTGTTCCGGACCGTCCTCAATAATGGAGACCCGGCGCAACAGGTCTGGATTGCCCGGGTAGAGCTTTTCCACCATGGTCAAAAAGCGTATGTTAATCTCATAGATAATCTCCATGTGACGGGGCAGCAACTTTGAAATAAGACCCACCGGCCAGGTTTCCAGTGCTTCGGGAAGCACCGTATGGTTGGTGTAGGCAAAGGTTTTTACTGAAATGTCCCAGGCACTGTTCCATTCTAGGTCTTCTTCATCCATTAGCAGGCGCATCAATTCGGGAATGGCAATGGCAGGATGGGTGTCGTTGAGCTGAACGGCAACCCGATCCGGCAGCAACTTGAAGTCGGGATTGTGCTTTTTAAACCTGCGCAAAATATCCTGGAATGTGGCCGCCACTAAGAAATACTGCTGCTTGAGGCGAAGTTCCTTGCCCACATCTTTTTCATCACTGGGATAAAGAACTTTGGAGATATTTTCCGTGAGCACCTTGCTCTCCATGGCGCCCATATAATCGCCCTGGTTAAACTCCTGCAAAGAAAAATCCTGGGTGGACATGGCCGCCCACAGCCGCATGTTGTTCACATTCTGGGTTCCGTAACCCGGAATAAGAATATCGCAGGCCATTGCATTAATGTCCTGGGTATCCACCCAGCGGTAACATTGCATGCCCTCACTATTTTTATACGGTTCAGATCTGCCGTAAAACTGAACTTTGGATAAAAATCCCCGGCGCCTGAATTCCCATGGGTTGCCCCAGCGCACCCAGTTATCACATTGTTCAACCTGATAGCCGTCGACGATGGTTTGATAAAAGATACCGTAATCGTACATGATACCATAGCCGTAGCCCGGAATATTTAAAGCGGCCATGGAGTCCATGTAACACGATGCAAGCCGTCCAAGCCCCCCGTTGCCAAGGCCTGCATCCCACTCCTGCTCTTCAATCTCTTCCAGGGTAAAGCCCGTTTCTTCCAGGGTCTTTTCGCACGCTTCGTTCAACTCCATATTGGTCACATAATTCATTAAAAATCGGCCGGGCAAAAACTCAAGGGAGAGGTAATACACCCGTTTCGCGCTTCTATCGTAAAAAGAGCGCTGGGAGTTGAGCCAGCGTTTCACCAGCCTGTCTCGAACACTGTAGGCGAGTCCTTTATAATAGGTGTCTTTTCTGGGGGGATAAAAGTCATTGCCCAGGGTTGTCATGATGTGATGCTTGATATCTTCGCTAAGATTTATTGCGGGTTTGTCATTGCTTTCCGGAGATTTGCCGGGATAACGTCTTTGGCTTTCCATGATACACTTCCCCACTTAAAAGGTTATTTTTATCGTAAAAAAAGAGTGGTTGAATTTTGTTGTGGGTTCAACTCAGATACTCCCAAATAAAGCAAACCCATAACTGTTATAAGATTGTGAACTATTTTGTTAACTTACATAAATTTTGGATGGATATCAATGGATAATTCGCATGACTGCCAGGCAATCGCATTCATATTGGAAAGATCATCGGGATCGCCGTCGCCATCGGGATCAAAATAATGGACATTTCGATTCCGATGGCGAAGTTAAAATAACCGGAAAATGTCGTGCATAAAAAACCTACTCGTCCTGGGCCTTTTTACAGCCGCCGCTTTTCTCGCCGGTGCCAGGGTCCAGCCCCAGGTGCTCGCGTACACTGCAGATATCATTGCCCTCCACCACCCAGGAACCATCCTGGGCCACCACCAGGGGCACAAAAGAGATATCCGCCTTGTTGAGCAGGTCAAAGGTTTTATTTATACGCTGGTCGGCGATTTCGCACTCTTTTGCGGCATTATCCTTTTTCAAAGTTTTATAGGCTCCATATCCCAGATGTTCGCAGATGACATGGGCCGTCATGGTTTTGCTTTTTTCACCCAGAACCGGATATATGACCAGTTTCAAGGCAAGGCCCGTTTCCGCCGCAACTTCTTCCAAGCCGTCAAGAAGGGCTTTGCAATGGCCGCAGGCAGGATCAGAAATCACGTAGACAAACTTTTCCGATGATCCCCCCGGCGCAAACTGCAAAGAGACCAACTCTGCCAGTTCTGGGGCATGGGTCTTAAAAAACGCTTTGCGCATCTCAACCGCCTGGGCCTCTTTTTCTTTGGCTTTTTTTCGTTCCGCGTCAGCAACCTCGGACAGGCCGGCCATGGTTTTCCGGGTGATGGATACACCGTTTTTATACAACGGACCTGCAACAACGAAATCTTTACCCGCATATACAGGTGCAAGCCCGCCATCAAGGGAGAGTACGGCTTCACAAATAGTGCCCTGCTCTTTTGTATAGACCAGCTTTGCATCCTTAGGTACCGGCACCTGGGACTTTAACCACGCCAGGGTAACATGATCGCATACCGATGCTGCACCTCCCGATGCAACTCCGGCTAAAAGTACAAACGTCCCGAGCACAAAAACAGCAATTTTTCTGAAACACGTTGGGGATACCATGATCTTGATTATTACTCCTTATAATTTATCGCCTTGGGCTACAAGTCTTATATTGTCTAATTTACGCCCGATATCTGCGAAAGACGAGGGCTTGGATCACTAAAGACCTCCACATTTTCCATATGCAAAAAGGAGTGCCGAATCCTTTGGGACTTGATCCTTGCTTTTGCCACGCTTTGGACCGGTATTTTATTTTTCTTGTACCAGCGGTCGGGGTCTGACAAAAATTCAATCACCTGGATTTCAGCCTGGTCGGCATTTTTACAAGACTTCACAAGGTGAGGCGTAAACGCCGGCCCATATTGTTTGTCTGCAATTTTCTGGGTCTGCTTTCTGGCATCTTCCCATAAATTGTCCGGGTCCAGAAGAATGATGGGGGCCAGGGGATTTTCATGGATTTTCATGGATGTGATGGTGATGCTCAACTCCTCGGCGCTGCCGTACCCACCCGTATTTATCACGGGCAGATTGCTCAGTTTTTGAAGGTGGTCCTGGCGGGACAGGCGCAGGCCTTCATTATATTTAATCAATCCGTCACAGGTGGTTAAAGAGGCCTGGTTCTCCCCTTCCAGCTCAATGGCGATCCCCACGCTCATGATGTTGTGCCGGCGGGCCAGGTCGTTGGCTTCTTTCATCAACCCAGGGCCGCCGCCGTGGACAATGCCCATTTCATCGCCTAAACGCAGGGCCAGACGGTTGATCAAGTCAATGGTCAACCGGTTGTCCGCGGCCTTGGTATGTGACCCGTAAAAGGCGAACCAGAAACGCACCCGATCAAACCGCTCCCAATCATCCGGTTCCATGAAGCATCCGTGGTAAAATGAATAAAGCTTGTCGATCACAGGATCGTACCGCATGAACTCACACCGATCGTGCCCGGCATGGGACAACGTGATCATGTGACGAATATCGTCGTCGGCGAAACACGGATTTCCCGCATTGATCAAAAAGGTGCGCAACCCGGTTCTGCGCAGGGCATCCACCACTTCTCGTTCGGGAAAATGCCTGCCGATGAACACCCGGGAATTGACCCCGCCCAGAACAGACAGCTTGCCAAGGGTCTCTTTGAGCCTGTCACCGATGCTTTTGGGAATAGCGGGTTCATGGCGGCGCTGGGTACTTTTTGCCAGACAGTTTTTAATAATCTCCAGCTGGGCCTCGCTTTTGGGGTCCAGTGCCCGGGGCACCTGGATAAAATTACCCTTGTTCAGAATAAGCCCCATGGCATCATCATCCAGAATATCGAAGAGATTGGAGACCTCGGCATGGGTGAGCAGGTCGCATAACCGATATCCTTCCTGCACCCTGGCCTTTTCCAGGGGGACGGTCAAGGGATTGTGACTTCTGAAAAACCGGATACGGATACGAATATCACTTAAGGGTACCGGGGTTTTGCCCAGATGGTAGAGCTCCACCTGCCGGTTCCTGAAGGTGCGAAACGGATCCAGAACCCTTGCAGGAAAATGAATAATATTCTCTTTTTCCGGTGTGACCACCGCATCAATGATCCCGTAAATATCTCCCAGGGAGATCTTGACGGCGCCCACAAAAAGCGCGCCGGGATTAAGCAGGGCCTTTGCCGGATCCATGGGCACCCTGGAGCGGATGGCATTTAAAGCACTTCTGCCCTTTTTGATCACCGCACCAACACTGGACCGAATCATGGCCGCCGGTTCAAAACAATACTGAAAAGATGAGAGTGCCACCTCAATATAGTCGCAACTTTGTCCGGTGAAGGGATCAACTTCCTGACATATGTCAAACCCTTCATAGTAGCCCTTGCCCACCCGGTTACCCACAAAAAGCCGTTTGTGCAGATAATGGCGGACATCCCGGATGCGCAGTTCAGGGTCCATGACCACCAGCCGGCCGATTTCATCTCCGGTCTCAAACAAATCCAGGGCATTGTTCAAAAGGGGGTTCAGGTTCCGGATCATACCGGCGAGCAAAATTTTTGCTCCGTCAATTTCCGGTGTGGGCGCAGGGTCGCCGGGCATGTGGGTGTCTGTGAGAAGGCCGATCTGGGCATTGCCGCTTCTTCCCGAAAAAAACCAGGGTTTGCCTTCCTTTAAAGATGATACAATGTAATCCGACACTTTGGGGAACAAAAACCGAGCATTAACCTGATCCTCTCCGGAGGACCGTGGGGCAATGGTGTCAATATATCCGTCGGGACTGACTATCTGGGGTATGTCCATTAGAAACCTTAAATATCAAGTGAACCTGTGCAAAAAAGCTGAATAATCAAGCTGCAAGCATAAATCCGGGCCACGTGTACGTCAAGAAAAAATACATTTAGCAATGGGTTTCAAATATTTTAACCCGGCAGCCGGCATTTTGACGTTTTTTGATTGGGATCAAGGATTTAAGGTTGATTTTCTGCCATCGGGAAAAATGTCCTGACAGTTGCGTTGAAAAAGATACGTTGACACCGAAGCTTGAAGCCGAACTGACCGATCAGATCGGCGGGGCAATGGTGACGATGATCCGCATTCCGGTGTCCGCCATGACCCCGTGGGGTTCCCTGATTTCTGAAATCAGAATATCCCCTTCTTTAGCTGGAATTTTTGTATCATTCTCTCCGAGAAACCACCCCTTCCTTCAAGAACCTGGATGGACAATTCCCCCTCCAGGTCGTGAGAATGCACAGGAAACGTCACACCGGCATCAAGATTAAAATTGATGATTTAAAAAAAAACCTGCACGGGTGTGGGCGTGATGGATACATGCTGCAAGGCTTCCCGGCCGGCAGTCTCATGAAGCTGTTCTAAAATTGAACACACTCTGCCGACGGCCTGTTCATTATTGGGACAATCAATATGCCACCTTGTAAATGCATCCCTCTTTGGCTGGATATTTCATGGAAAGAACAAAAAAAAATATTTCTTAAAAAAAATTACCTTCATCCAAACAACGGAGGGGAGCGGTACAAGGACAGCTTTTAATACGGGACAGGGTGGATAGCTATCTGGAGCGCATGTTGCATACAAAAATAACGATTTGATGCGAAGTTAAACAGGACTGCAATGTACCGGTTTGTCAGTGGAACCCAAATGACCGGTCATTGCCGGAGACGAAGAAGGTTGAATGATGAGCAGTAAAAATAACAAAGCTGGAAAGCGTGGTATTTGGGTGGATTTACCCATATCTGATTATGCAAAGATATTTCATCTGCAGGAAATGATTCATCAAAAAAGGCAGCAGGAAATAATACCGGATGTGGTGTTGCTGCTCGAACACGCCCCCTGCATCACCCTGGGCAGAAGCGGCGGGTATGATAACCTGCTCGCGGAAAATTCAGTGTTACAGCAGCACGGCATTACAGTTCATGAAACGTCAAGGGGCGGGAATATCACCTACCATGGCCCGGGTCAGCTTGTTTGTTACCCCATTTTAGCCCTTGCCGGGGAAGAGCGGGATCTCCATGCCTATGCACGGAAGATGGAAGAGGTGATGATCAGGACGGTGGGTGCGTTTGGCATCAAGGCCTCACGCAGAGCCGGGTTTCCCGGTGTGTGGACGGGAGAGTCCAAAATAGGCGCCATTGGCGTTGCCGTTGACAAATGGGTCACCATGCATGGCATGTCCTTGAATGTCTGTCCCGATCTTAACCATTTTTCATTTATTGTCCCCTGCGGCATTGCAACCAACGGGGTGACGTCCATGGAAAAACTCATGGGGCAGTCCATGGATATCAACAGGGTCAGGCATGAGATGCGTAACCAATTCTGTGAAATTTTCCAAATTTCCATGCATTCCGAAAAACTTGAACATATTATCTAAGGAGCCCTACCTTGAAACGACCGAGTTGGCTGGTTATTCCAGCCCCCACTGAAGAGGACCTGGACCGTATTCAGACGATGCTTGATAAAGGCGATCTTCACTCTGTGTGTGAAAGTGCCCACTGTCCCAATATTGGAGAGTGTTTTGCCAATAAAACCTGCACCTTTATGATACTGGGAGATGTATGCACGAGAAACTGCCGCTTTTGCGCGGTTACCCATGGAAAGCCCGGAGCAGTCAACGCCGGGGAGCCTGAGATGGTGGGGTTGACCGCAAAACAATTGGGGCTCAAACATGTGGTGGTGACCTCTGTAACCAGGGATGATTTACCTGACGGCGGAGCCGGTCAATTTGCCGCGACCATACATGCCATTCGGCAAAAAAATCCCGCTGCTTCTGTGGAGGTGCTTATTCCCGATTTCCAAGGGGAGAGAGGCCCCCTGCAACAGGTGATCGACGCGGCACCGGATGTGATTAATCACAATGTGGAAACGGTTCCCCGGCTGTATGCGGCGGTGCGCCCTAAAGCTGCGTATCAACAGTCCCTGGCACTGATAAAAAATGTATCACTGACAGCAAACGGGAAACCTATTATTACCAAATCAGGGATTATGTTGGGCCTTGGAGAGACAAAGGGTGAGGTCGTCCGGGTGATGGAGGATCTCCGGAAAGCCGGATGCCAGCTGTTGACCCTTGGCCAGTATTTACGGCCGTCGCCCGACCACCACCCTGTTATGGAACATGTTCATCCCGACACATTTGATGAACTTGCCGATATTGGAAAAAGCCTTGGTTTTTCCCGGGTGGTTGCAGGTCCCCTGGTGCGCAGTTCCTACCATGCAGCTGAAAGCTTTTCAAGTGTTTGAACGGCTCGTTAGAGGAGCTTAACCTCACAAAGTCACCCACCTGCGGCGTTGCTTCACAAAGCTGCAATCCTCACGTACTATAGTACGCTCCGGTTCCAGCTTTGTTTGCGCCTTGCACCTGGGCAACTCTTCGTCCAAACACCGTTTTTTAATTACTAATTAGGGCTCTGTTTATTTAACATGTCGGAAAATATGCGGGATACCATTACAATAACCCTTGTTGCCAATACCGGTGTCCTTGTTGAGTACAGGGGAGTCGGCCTGCTTGTGGACGGGATACACCATGAACCCGGCCATATGTTCAGCAAAGTCAGTAAAAGGGACCTGTTGCACATGCGGCTGGGTACGGATGTATTCCCACACCTTGACTATCTGCTTTTCAGCCATGAACATCCGGACCATTTTTCTCCCGGGTTTGTGGAAAGACACCTTCAGTTCAGATCCGTGCAGGGCCTTTTTCTCCCGGATCCGGCCCATGGTTCGCCCAGCCTGAAATTTTTGGCCAATCAAATACGGACACAGGCAATTCCCCACAGGATAGTGGACCTGCAACCCGGAGAGGCAGAACAGTTTTCCCTGGCCGACGACCTTACCGTAACAGCCATTGGCGCACCTCATATGGGGCCGCAGTATGCAGCAGTTAAACACCATTGCTTTTTATTGACAATCGCCGGGAAAAACCTCTTGTTTACGGGCGATGCCGACCATGTTCCGGCGTATTTTGTACCGGCGTTAAAGGGAATTGATCCGGATATGGTCTTTGTAAATCCTCTTTTTTATCATCACGCCGATGGCCAAAAGATAATCAATGAAATATTCAGGCCGCGTACCGTTGTTATCTATCACATGCCCTTTGCCAAGGACGATACCACCCGGCTCTCCCAGGTGGTGGAACGTGATATTAAACGATATGGGCAAAACGGAATTCAGGCCCTTGTTTTCCGTCAAGAAAAACAGCAATTTTATCTGAGGGGATGATAAATTGAGTCGGGAAGCGGCATGCTAATTGCTTTTATTAAAGGTTATATTTAAAAGTGCCGGCCCAATCAGTGGACCGGTAAACAATGATTAACGCAAGATATATTAGGAGCGTGTATGAATTCGTCCGAAAAAGCAGGGCAGGCCCTTTCACTTTTACAGAAACATTCCCCCTCTCAGTATGGTAAATACCTTGAATTTACCAAAGAAATCGCCGCCGTGGATGCCCTTTCCCACAAGCAGGCGGAACTTACCATGGTTGCCTGTGCGGTCATGTCCCAATGTGAAATGTGCATAGCGCTACACGTTGAAGCAGCCGCGTCAATGGGAGCAACCCAGGAAGAAATTATCCATGCCGGATTTCTGGCCGTGGCCATGGGTGGATCGCCTAAACTGATGTATATGAGCTATGTGTACAATGCACTTGAGGATTTATTTGGTTAACACTGATTTTCAAGCACCCTGAAGGGGAAAACATGTATGGGGCTGTTCAGTTATTCTGGGCAGCCCTTTTTTATTTGCCCGCCATGCCGGGCAAATAAAAAAGGGCCGTCCCCCGATGGGAACGGCCCTTGCCGCAAGACAGGCGGGTCTTTAATCAGGTTGGAGAAACAATGATTTTAATGTTGGTTGCCTTGTTGTTAACGAGTTCCTCAAAACCACCCTCAACAATATCCTGCAGTTTAATCCTGCCTGTGATCAGGGGAGCGGCCCTTAACTGGCCGCCGGCAAGCAACTTTGCCACACCCTGAAAGTCGTCGATTGTGTAGGCAAGGGTCCCGATGACGGTTTTGTCCGTGCCGCTGAGGCTGAAAAAATTAAATGAACTGGGCTCTTCAAAGATACCGACAATGACCGCCTTGCCGTTGTTGCGGATCACGTCAACAGCCAGGGGCCCCGTATTTTTATGGCCGATACATTCAAAGCAGACCTCCGCCCCCGAACCACTGGTCAGTTTTTTAATTTCCTCAACAATGTCGCATTCCGCGGGATCAAGAACGATATCAGCCCCGCATTCTTTGGCCAGATCTTTTCTGGCCGCTGCGGTCTCAACCGCGATCACCGGGGCCGCGCCTGCGGCTTTGGCACACATGATGGTCCCCAGGCCAATGGTTCCGGCGCCCAGAACCACGGCGGTTTGGCCCAAAAGTGAGCCTGCCATCCGAACCGCTTTAAATCCGGTAGCAAGGGGCTCTATAAGAGATGCCGCCTCCAGGTCAAAATCGTCCGGCAATACATAACACAATTCCGCGGGTACATTTACATATTCGGCAAAGGCACCATCAGCCATGAGCCCCGTGAAAGCCAGTTTTTCACATACATTGTACCGCCCTTCCCGGCAATTGACACAGACACCGCAATGCTGGCAGGCATCAGGGGCAACAAAATCACCGACCCGTACCGTTTGCACGCCCTCACCCACGGCAACCACTTCTCCTGAAAATTCATGACCCAGAACCAGCGGGGCTTTTGCGCCGGTGAGCGGGTGCGGCTCAACCGGTATAAAGATAGGCCCTGCCAGGTATTCGTGCAGATCAGAACCGCAAATACCGCACCAGGCGACTTTTATCTGGGCCTCTCCCGGTCCTGGTGCAGGTGGGACCGGAATCTCTTCAATGCGGATATCTTTTTTCCCGTACCATTTTGCTGCTTTCATGATGAGCTGTCCTCCAATGTTTAAGTAAAAATTGAATCGCCGCTGACGTTGCCGAGTCCGGGGTGGACATCAAAACGGACAACACCGACGGAGACGTTGCTGCCGACGGCTTCGGCAACAAGGGCGGTTCCCCGGTTGCCAAAACCGGCACACAGTTCAATTGCCGCCACCCCCTCATTGTCAACAAGCGCCTTGCAGGCGGCAACGGCCTGTGCATAATCTTTTACACCCACGGTCAACAGGTGAACCCCAGGGGTTTCAATCCACTGCCGGTGTTCTGCCGGGTCTGCCTCGGGTGCGATAAAAACAAATGCCGCTTTCAGTATGTCAGCCATTGATGCTCCTCCTTAAATGTTTAGGTGAGAATGAGGACCGGCAAGGTCTTTTATTCCGTTGCCAGCCAAAAATCCGGGGGCGCAGTTGTATAGTGCAATTGCAACCCTATTGGACAAAGAGGCCTGCCTGCCGGGCAAGTGCCATCACGTGCGGCACATCCACCACCTGCGGGCCTGCATCGGAAAACCGGAATGAGACCTGCCGGCCGTGCCTGACCTCCACCTCACGCTCGCCGTCAAGGGCGATGACGCAGGGGGATTCTTGGACAGGCACGATGTCCCCGACCCGGAGATGCGACTGCCGGGCAACAGGTACGGATTGCATTAACCCCGGTGCAATCGGGGCGGCCACGGTCTGCCCCCCGTCTCCCAATATAAGATGCAGACCCTGATGATCCTTCGGGCTGATCGTATAAAGCTGTCCCCCAATGGCCGAGAGCCCGATGCTGTCCGGCCGGCACCGTGTAAGGACGATCTGGGATATTTGCTCCATACGCCAGATGGCTTTGGAGCCGATAAAGGTCTCTGTGTGCACTGCCGCATCCACCAGGGCCATGTCAAGAGCCTTGCCGTCCTCGCCGAGTATCTCAATACAAGGTGATGAAAAACACCCCTCTTCCGGGCTGATCCGGCCGGAAGCAACAAGGCCTCCGGCCAGGCCGGCAACGGTGGATTCAATCATGTACGGAAATACATTATTGGTGCCTGTGGAAATCGGTAAAATCGGTACGGATCCAGCCCCCTTGGCCACAACCCGGCTCGTGCCGTCGCCGCCAAGCACAAAAATACAGCCGACCCCGGCCTCAACCATGAGCCGGGCCGCTTTTATGGAGTCTTCCTGGGTGTTTTCAGCGCACATGGGCGCAGGCTCAAGCGCTATACCCGTATCAACGCCCTTGTGGGCCCGTTGGACAATGGCATAATAATCAGGCATGAACATCACCTGCCGCACGCCCACCCAGGCAAGGCCAACGAGCAGGCGGCGCACAATACGTACTTTTTCCTGGTTATCAAACACACTGCCGTGGGCAACGAGACGGCGGATGTCCTTTCCCGAAATCGGATTCGCGATAATACCGACGGTTGTCATAATTTTTTCTTTCGTTTTAATAACAGCCATGGGCTGACCTGACATATCGGCTGCCAGGCATAGCCCACAACAAAGGTTGAAAGATCTGAGTAACTTACCCAGACTTTCTTATAAAAATACTTATCAGGCCTGTAGTTTTTCCACGGCAGCCACAATGTCATCCGGTCCGGGAATAAATGCCTCTTCCAGGGGCGGAGAGAAGGGAACCGGCGTAAATGGGGCGCCCACACGTACGATTGGCGCATCCAGATAATCAATGGCTTCCTCTGCAACCTGGGCGGAAATTTCAGCACCGACCCCGCCGACCTTCACGGCTTCATGGGCAATCACCAGGTTATGGGTCTTTTTCACCGAGGTGAGAATTGTATCCATGTCCAGGGGGGTGATGGTGCGGGGGTCAATCACCTCCGCGCTGATTCCCTTTTCAGCAAGGGTCTCTGCCGCCTCAAGGGCGCTGTACACCATTTTTGAGAAGGCAATGATGGTGACATCAGACCCTTCACGGCACACATTGGCCTGGCCAAATGGAATCGGGCCGGCATCGTCTGCGACCTCCCCTTCAACGCCGTAGAGCATTTTATGTTCAAGGAAAACAACCGGGTTGTCATCACGGATGGCCGTCAGCAATAATCCATAGGCATCGGCAGGGGTGGCAGGCATGGCAACCTTGAGCCCCGGAATGTGCATAAACCAGGCTTCCAGGGATTGGGAATGCTGGGCCGCGGCCCCGATCCCGGCCCCCTGGGGCGCCCTGACGACCATTGGAATAGTGGTTTTGCCGCCAAACATGTACCGCATCTTTGCCGCCTGGTTAAAAAGCTGATCCATGCAGACGCCGATGAAGTCTACAAACATCAGCTCGCAGACAGGGCGCAGGCCGGCCGCCGCCGCACCAGTTGCCGCCCCGATAATTGCACTTTCGGTGATGGGGGTGTCACGAACCCGCTTTTCACCGAACTGTTCGTATAATCCCTTGGTAACACCGAAGCAGCCGCCGAACTGGCCGACATCTTCACCGAAAATCAGAACCTTGGAATCTCGCTCCATTTCTTCACGCAGGGCGTCATTGAGCGCCTGCATATATGTTTTTTGTGCCATGTGTTCCTCCAAAAATTAAGTATTGCTGTAAACGTCAGCCGGAGATACGGTATCAAGAACCGGATCAGGCATAGATATCCTCAAACATCTCTGCAGGTTCCGGCAGCGGGCTCTCTTCTGCAAAGACAATGGCCTCTTCCAGTTCCGTATTGATGTCCGCATGGTACTGGTCAAGTTCTTCCTGGGTAAGAATTTTGTCATCCAGCATTTTTTGGGCAAAGCGGGGAATGGGGTCTTTTTTCACCCAGTCGTCAAGTTCGCCGGGCTCGCGGTAGGTGCAGGCATCCCCTTCAAAATGACCGCGCCAGCGGTAGGTTTTGCACTCGACCAGGGAGGGGCCTTCACCTTTACGGGCCCGGTCAACGGCCGCGCTGATTGCCTCGTGAACGGCAATGACATCGTTGCCGTCAACAATGACGCCGGGCATGTCATACCCTGCCGCCCTGTCAGCGATGTCGGTGATGGCCATGGATTTGCTGATGTGGCAGGAAATGCCGTATCCATTGTTTTCATTGACAAAAACAACCGGCAATTGCCAGGCACTGGCCAGGTTCAGGGCTTCCTGGGTGGTGCCCTGGTTGGATGCGCCGTCGCCAAAAAAGCAGACGGCAACCTGGCTGTCCCCCCTGTATTGGATTGCCATCCCCGCTCCGGCGGCAATGGGGCCGCCGCCGCCGACAATCCCGTTTGCGCCTAGAATGCCCAGATCAACGTCGGCAATGTGCATGGAACCGCCTTTTCCTTTACAATATCCCGTGCTTTTGCCGTAAATCTCAGCCATCATCTTTTTAAGATCCCCACCCTTTGCAATGAGGTGACCATGGCCACGGTGGGTACTTGTGATGTAATCCTCTTTTTCCAATGCAGCGCAGGCACCCGCGGCCACGGCCTCTTCACCAAGGTAAAGATGCACAAAGCCCGGGATCTTTCCATCTGCAAAGAATTGCTGCAGCTTGCTTTCAAACTGACGGATCCGGTACATGGTCATATACATCTGGATCATCTTTTCTTTACTTATTGCCATTACTTCCTCCTAAAATTGTTATTGTCCCTGTAAAGAGATGCATTATTAAAGCCGTATGATTGACAGAGCCGGAAACGCTTTTTGTTTCATCTGTCATGTTTGCTGTGGCCGAAAACGCCCATCGCCCTTATCTCCAGGCATATCCACAAAAACCGTGATTGCCGCATTGGCCATGAGGATTGACGAACAATTTTCCCCAAAGCTGGGAACGCAGAGCCCCTGGGCAATCATCCCACCCTGTACGGCATGGAGACGGCATGTGCCAACGGGCAATTCAGCCAGAACTTTTTCGGAATCGACCTGTTCGGGGAACGGGCATGCGATTGTGACATCAATGCTGACCCCCTCGAAACCTGTGCGATCCAGAATTTCCACCAGCCCGCAAAGACAGCTGCGGCCAATGGCATCGCGGACGGCCCGGCATGCCGCCTTGGTGACGTCCATGCCGTGAAGGTCAGTACCGCTGCCTAATTCCACGATAAAACGTTTTTTTTCCATTCTTTTTGTCCGGGTCTGTTAAACAAGAATCATGGCAGGGTCTTCCAGGCAATCGGCAAGGGCCCGCAAGAATGTCATGGCCGGCGCACCATCGGTTATACGATGGTCAAATGTCAGGCTCAAGGTCATCATGGTACGGGCGACAATCTTGCCGTCCGCATCCACGGCAGGACGTTCAACAGCCCTTCCGACGCCGAGAATACCGGCTTCCGGCGGGTTGATAATGGGGGTGAACCCATCCACACCGAGCATGCTGACATTGGTAATGGTGAAGGTGCCGCCCTGGAGTTCATCCATGGTGAGGCCGCCTTTTCTAGCTTTGCCCGCAACCTCCCGGATCTCCACCGCAAGTTCCGTCAATGATTTTTTCTCGGCGTTTTTGACGTTGGGAACCACCAGCCCGTTGTCAATGGCAACGGCAATGCCAAGGTTCACCTGCCTGTGCTGGACAATCCCCTGGTCGGTGAGCCAGGAATTCATGTACGGAAATTTGACAAGTGTGCGGCTGACGGCAAGGGAGATAATGTCGTTATAGGAAACCCGTGGGATATCCTCCCGTTTTGCGTATTTGGCCCGGACCTTATCCCGCAGGGCGGTCATGGCCGTGGCATCACACTCCACAAAAACGGTTAATTGGGCGGAGTTCTGCAAACTGGCCATCATGTTATCCGCAATGATTTTACGCATTCCGCTGAAGGCAATGATTTCCGGTTTGGCCTCTTCTTTCGGTTTTTCCTGGGTACCCGCCGGCTGCATGGCGCGAAGGATATCGACCTTGAGAATTTTGCCGCCTTCACCGGAACCTGTGATGTCCGACAGGTCAATCCCTGATTTTCTGGCCAATGCGATGGCCTGGGGGGCGGCATTGAATGCGTCGTACTCATCGGGCGGCGGCGTGTAGGAGAGAATATCCTTTTCCGTTACTCTGCCGTTTGGCCCGGTGCCGCTGACGTCACCCAGGTCAATCCCTTTTTCCCTGGCCAGCCTGCGGGCAATGGGTGAAGCCAATACAAACCCGCCGGTTTTGGATTTGGCACGTCCGCCTTCCTGGGGTTCCGGCTGTTTGTCTGCGGCTTTCTCACCACTTGCACTGCTTGTCTCTTTTGCCTCCGGGGTTTCACCTTCGGCTGCAATGATTCCAACAACGGTTTTGACGGCCACGGTTTCACCCTCCTGTACAAGGATTTGGAAAAGCGTACCGCCAACGGCGGCCTCCACTGTATTTGTAATCTTATCGGTTTCCACCTCAAAGATGGCCTCACCGGCTTTGACACTGTCCCCTTCACTTTTTAACCATCGGGAGAGTTTGCCCTCCTTCATGGTTAATCCCCATTTTGGCATGAGAATGTCTGTTGCCACTGTTTTTGCCTCCTTTTGCTCGGTTGACGGAAGGACCGATTCGGATGTATCGATCCTCCTCCATTGTATTTTGCTTGTTGCCGCAAAAAGTTTGTTAGGACCTAAGATGGCAAAAAATATGCCAGAAAAAAAACGTTGAAAATAAAAGGGGTTCAGCCTGATCAGGACCTGCGAACGAAGCGGTTTGAAAAATGTTTAAATTTATGTTAGGTCTTGAAAAATATTGTAATTATTATGTGTTAGAAAAAATAAATTTATTTTATTCTTCGGGAAAGGGAAGGTGGCCTCATGGTATGGGAGTAATTTTTTTGAACACACCGGACTGTTCGAAAATTGAACACACCGATAAACCATTTATCAACATCGGTATTGCTTGTATAGATTGTCTGTATAGAGCGGTAAGATGATCTAATATATTTGTGATGTTGTTCTGATTCCGAGAAAAATAATATGCATGAACTTATTAGAAGTAAAAACAAATACACAATTTCCAAACCCCGCAGCAATGATGCTGTAAACCATCAGATTGCATCGGGTTGTCTGCCGCTGGGGCTGGAGCGGGAGCGGGAACCTGGCAAGGATGTCTGGCGGCAGTTTGTACACAATAAAAAGGTCAATAAAGACCGGTTGAAAGCCAGTGTGGATGAATCCTGGCAACGCTGCCTGCAAATGGGGGTTGATCCGGCATTGAAAAGATGTTCGGATTTTCGGGAAGAAAAAGCCCTGGATGCCGAACATAAGTTTCTACGCGATGTGGTAAAGAGCTCGGCCGGAGAGATCTCGGGATATCTTGAAAAAAAAGAGTTGCTGTTTACCATTTGTGACCGGAATGGATACCTGACCGGATCGATTGGTTCCTATAAAACCCTTCGCAAAGCTGATGCCATCCATTTCGGCCCCGGCGCAAACTGGACCGAAGAAAGTGTGGGAACAAATGCCATCGGCACCACGCTTGCCACCGGCCTCCCCCTGAGGGTCGTCGGGCGGGAACATTTCTGTGAAAGCAGTCAGAACTGGATCTGCTCGGCAGCACCTATTTTCGGTATTAACGGGGTATTGCACGGTGTTGTCGATATTTCCGGCCCCCTTCAATCAGACCATACCCACGGCCTGGCCCTGGCCGTTTATTATGCCAGGGCCATTGAAGCCCTGCTGTTCCAAAAGCAATGCATGGGCATGGTTGGCAAACTGCTCAATAAAAGTGCCGTGGGCCTGCTTGCCCTGGATCGTCATGGCAAGGTCCGTTATTGCAACAACGTGGCGGCAGAACTATTTGACAAGCGGCCTCACAACATTCACGGGCAGGATGCATCCAAGTGGTTTGACCTTTCTGCCTTTGGCCGTCATCAGCAGCATGAAGACTGGTCCGACCCGGATGTTATGTTTGAATTGCGATGCCTTCATAATCCCACCTGGAATATATTTGCAGCCCCCATGGTAACAAATCTGAATCGTTTTCATGGATTAACCGTTTGCATTTACCCTTCTGTCCCTGTAAGCCCGGCCCCAAAACCCCGGCAGTTCAATGATGAATATGACCCGTTTTCCAATATGATAGGCGAAAGCGCCTCTTTCACAACTCTGGTAAAAAAGGCTCGCAGGGTGGCGGCAACTAATACGACGGTTCTGATTACCGGCCCCAGCGGAACCGGGAAAGAGGTCATGGCCCGCACCCTGCACCGGGCCGGTTTTGGCCCCAAAAAACCCTTTATCGCCGTCAACTGCGGGGCCATTGCCGAAAATCTGATTCAAAGCGAATTGTTCGGATATGTAGACGGGGCCTTTACCGGTGCCAGACGAGGCGGGCAGCCCGGAAAGTTTGAACAGGCGTCAGGCGGAACCCTTTTTTTGGATGAAATCGGAGAAATGCCCCTGGCCGCCCAGGTAAATTTACTCCGGGTTCTGGATGAGAAAGAGGTGGTCAGGGTCGGCGGCAAAAAACCCGTACCGGTGGATGTGAGGGTCGTTGCCGCCACCAACAGGGACATGGAGACCATGGTGGCAGAGGGTAAATTCCGCCAGGACCTCTATTATCGATTGCATGTGGTACCGCTGGAACTGCCGGCACTTTGTGAACGGGGAGACGATGTTCAACTTTTGGCGGACCATTTCATACGGGAGTTTGCCGACACATTAGGGCAAAAAATCGACGGGGTGGAACCTGCCTTCCGTCAGGCCCTGGGCGCCTATTGCTGGCCCGGCAATATCCGCGAGTTGCGGCATGTGATTGAATCAACCATTGTTCTCATGGAGGACAATATCATGCGCTTTGACGCATTGCCGGAAAAAATACAACGGGCTGTGCAGCAGCAACTGCCGGAGAAACAGGCGTCCATGCACTTTGACTCATTAAATTTTGATGATATTCAAAAACAAGCCCTTTGCCAGGCCCTCCGGCAATTTGACGGCAATATCAGCCAGGTGGCCAAGGCATTGGGAATCGGCCGGAACACCACTTACGCCAAGCTTAAAAAATTCAACCTGTTATAGTTTTACCAAGTGATATCCAAAGGGCACCTGGCCTCTTTTAAGGTCATGGACGGCACGGTTTGCGTATATATCATGGTGGTTCGCACATCGCTATGGCCCAGCAGGGTCTGTATCGTACGAATATCATAATTGGCCTGGAGCAGATGGCTTGCAAAGCTGTGCCTGAATGTGTGTGCGATTGCCCGTTTTGTTAATTTGACTTTGTTCACTGCTTTTTTGATCGCTTTCTGAACGTGGGATTCGTGAAAATGGTATCGTCTGATTTCCTTGGTGTCGGCGACTTCAGTCAGAGTTTTAGCTGGGAAAAACCATTGCCAGATAAATTCTTTAGCTGCATTTTTATATTTCTTTTCGATTCGGTCAAACAGGCACTGGGCCTGAACCGTTGAACACACTTTTCTTTTGAATGAGGATTGATCTTTATATGAAAGTCTGTGTAAACTACAGAGATCTTTCAAACTTTGTTGTGAGCTATGCCTGGCCGTTGAAATGTCAGGCCGGCTCATGGCTGTTATATGGATGATGTGATTAACAGCGGTTATGAAAAAAATTACCCCGCTCCAATGCCCATACTGCTGCTCATCTGACACATCGGTTTTTAAACATTATCCGACCATACACAATGGAATCCGGAAATTGTATATCTGTAGGAATTGTAAAAACTCGTTTTCGGAAACCCGTAATACCGCCATGAATAATATTAAAACTCCCATCAGCAAGGTTGCATCTGCATTGAGACTTCGCGGTGAAGGCCTTGGGCTTCGAGCAACTGGCAGAGTCTTGAGGTCAAACAAAAATACCATTGCACTATGGGAAAATAGATTTGCCGACCAGAAAGCTACATTGTTGCTATATGGTTTTTGTCATGAATTTATATCCCTGACATTTGAAGGAGATGAACTCTACACCATCGTCGGTAAACGGACAATGCCATTGGAATCCGAAGGCTGGACAGCGGTCATTATGGAAAGAGCCAGTCGATTTATTGTCGACCAACGATGTGGAAAAAAAGATACATCCTTATTCAAATCAGTTATGAAAACCGTATGCGAGTATATCGATCATACAGATGATTTGTCATTTCTTTCAGATGGTGAAAGGCGATATGGTAATACGCTTTTCGAGTTATGCTCTGAGGTTTTAAAAACAGGCAAAAGAGGACGTCCCCCCAGGGTTCTTCCTAAAGGAGTCAGAGTTCGTGTCAAAAACAAAGGGGATCAAAAACACCAAAAAGGCCGTAAGCGTCCAAAATACCAAGCGCCACAGCGAGAACATCTTGATACGGCTCAAAATTTAAAGGAGTTCGAAATCCATGCCAACCACCTTGAGGCTCAAAACGCTGCAATCAGACGAAAGAATAGTACCTTCAGGAGAAAAACAAACACTTATGCAAAAACGATAAAGGGCTTACAAAGGACTTTGGATGTTCATCAAATAATTCACAACTATGTCCGTCCGCATTGGACGACAAGAGAGGTCCCCGCTGTTGCTTTGGGAATATTAGCAAAACCGCTTTCTCTGGAAGGGATCTTATCCATGCAGAGAGCTGTATAAACCAACAAGTCAGACTGGCGCTTTAATACGTTTCCTGATTATCCGAATGTTAGAGGCCCAGTGCCGAATGTTATTCCTAAAAAAAAAATACAGCATCAGCACAAAATGATTGTTTCTTCTGTTTTTTATTGATAGTGAATTCATACATCCTGTTTTTTAAAGTGTTTATAAGAAAGTATAGGTAAGTTTATCTGCTTTTTTAACCTTTGTTGTGGGCTGAGTATGGGGGATAGGCCCGAGGAGCCCGTGGCTGTATACAGTCAAAAAATATATAATTACTTACCAAAGTAAGGGAGATGCTGTGAAACGGTCGAAATTAATTCTGTTCATTTCTGTTTTTATCTTTTTATCCGTTTTGGTTCAGGCCGGGTTCTGTGCTGATTCCTGTTCATTTGATTTTGAAAATGACGGGGATGTTGATGGGAAAGACGTTTTCCTTTTCAGCCGGTCGGAAAATCCCACTTTGCAGGATTACTCTGATTTGGCGGCACAATTTGGTAAGACCGGTTGTATGATCACCGCAGCCCCTCAGATCACCTTTCATGCAGATCCTCAAATAACGAACGGCACCACATCCGCCACGCTTTCCTGGACAGCCTTATATACGGATTCAATGACCATTGAACCGGGCATTGGCGAGGTCACCGGAACGTCCTCTGTTGTTATCACCCCTGCTCAAACAACGGAATATACTTTGACCGCTGTTGGGAACGGCGGGCAAAGTCAAAGTAAGGTAACGGTATCTGTGGATACTGTCCCGCCCAATATGATTGATTTTTATCCTGCAAACGGATCTGTGATCGCAGCAAGCGGTGAAGCCATCACTCTTTTAGGAACATTTGGTGATAATTTAGCCGGTATAAAGTCCGTTACGCTACTCAATGAAGAAAATACAGACATTACATCAAGTGCGACAGTGACAGCGTCTACAATTACGTACATCCTATCGCCGATACAGGAAAAACAATATTCGTTTACTTTAACCCTTGAAGATAATGTCTCAAACTCAAAAAATTTCCCAATAATTTTCCAGGTTGACAAAACTGCGCCTGTGACGACACCAAGTGTTGCTTCGGGAAGATATTCATCCCGGATAACACTGAATTTAACTGCTTCGGAGGACGCAACCGTTTATTATTCCACTGACGGTTATCCCCCGTTTGTCGGTGCGAGCAACACGAAGTCCTCCCCAAGTCCTGCCTCAGGAATAATCATCAACAGCACAACGAGGGTTCAGTTTTTTTCTGTAGATGCTGCCGGCAACAGGGAATCCACAAAAGCTGCCGACTATATGTTTACGGATATTCCTGCATCTGTTACAGGCCTTACAGCAATATTCAGTCCAAGTCCAAAGCAGGTTTACCTTTCCTGGAACCAAAACCCGGATGCCCAGAAATATTATATATACAGGTGCATGAACTTTGCCGATCGAATTATCCTTTTGGACAGCCGGACAAACGGTTACCCACCGCCTAAAAAATTAAAAATTGCTGAAACTTCCGGCAATACGCCTGATTTTACAGACAACACCAATCTGGTTGACGGGGCATCATATTATTACGGGGCCACCTATATTGACAGCAATGGAATTGAATCTGTTATATCTGATCTGGCCCAGACAACCATAACAACCCAGGACCCGGCCGAAACAATAGAGGACGCTGCTGAACGGGCGGCGGCCTGGTTAGAGAATAATCAACAGTCAAACGGGTCATGGGGTACGGAAGAAAAGTGTATCCTTGCAACCAGCCAGACTCTGGATGGGTTAAAAGCCAAGGGCGTTGAAAATGCGGGCATTTTTCAGGCACTGTCTTTCTTAAGGGCCGTTAAAGCGGATAACACTGATTACCTGGCCAGAAAAATTGTTACGCTTTCTAATCACGGACAGAACGCAGACCGGTTCGTAAGCCGATTGATTTCAAAAAGCTATATATACAATGCCCAGATCTATGGCTGGGGCATCGACGGCTCTTTTATGGTGGATGCCCTCGACACGGCGCTGGGCACAAAAGCGCTGGCATGTCTCTCAATTGAATTGAAAGACAGTGAAGGCGCGTCTCTTGCCGATCTGGGTGAGGCGGCACTTGAACAATGGGCTCCTTTACAGGGACCTGAAAATAATAAATACGGCTGGGTACCAGGACAAGATATCAGTGCATTTGTTTCTGCCGCAGCTTACAGCGTGACCAATCCCGGAACAGGTGTGACCCAGTGGTTGTCGGATCTGCAGCAGGTAAATGGATCTTTTGAAGATAATATTACGGATACGGCAGGTGTGTTGATCTGGGTGCCGGATATTATACCGGATAAAACAGCTGCACAATTATATTTAGTCGCAGGGCAGAATATCAACGGCAGTTGGGGAGATGATCCGTATCTTACCGGTTTATGTCTGGAGGCGTTGCTCAAATGAAAAAAACTGACAATTCAATACTTGCCAAACAAACAGGAACTTTGGCCATGAATCCTATTTTCAGACTTATCTGCATTTTTATCCTCTGTTTTTTCTTTGCAGGAACAGCTGTCGCTGACGTACCCGGACCGGAGTTCACCAGCGAAACAACGGAATGCCGGTTCACCCCGGAACTGACCGCCCTGGCAGAAGACCTGGACCATGATGCGGTAAAGATTTTCAAGTGGGTCTATGAGAACATAGAATCTCCCAAATTGATGTATAAAGACGGCACCAGTATTAAATTCCGGCCGTTTTACGAAAAGTCCAGGCTGGGCGCCCACACGACATATCTGGCTGGCCGCGGTAACCACTGGGATACAAGTTCCCTTTTGATCACGCTGCTGCGTATCTCCGGGATCCCGGCTCGGTATGCGCAGTATTCCGGCACCGGTTATGTATGGGTGGAGGCCTGGATAAAGCACGGCAATTACCGCAATGGTTCAGGTGTTGATTCAACCGGGCAGTGGATTCCCATGGTGCCGTGGTTCAAGGCGTACGAGGTGGAGCCGGGCCTTGATCTTTTTACAGGCAGCACAGTGCCTGCCGGTCTTGATTTTGATTTTGAATCTTACCTGTTGACGGACAACCCCAAACATGCGGCTGAACTGTATGAAGAAAAACTCCAGGATTACCTTGCAACCCATCATCCGGGTCAGACCCTTCAAAGCATTGCGTACCAGGAAACGACAAAAGACTATGACCTGTCGATTCTTTCGCCGACACTGCCCGTAGACATGCGGCTCAGCGCATCCATTATCACCTTTGCAGAAGTTGCTTCCTCAGACCGGGTCAGTATAACCATTAAATTTAAAAACAAGGATACGGATGCTGACCTGCTGACCTATACAGCTGTGATGCCCGAGGTCTCCGGCAAACGGATCTGCCTTGATTTCAAAAATGTCTCAGGCATTCTTAAACCGGTCATTAAAGTGGATGGGACCATTGTCCAGGGAGGGGAAACTTCTGATCCGGGATTAAATGCATCAGGAAAGTTTTATATCTCGTACATGGGGGGCGGATATGATTCGTGGGTAGACCGTCCAGCAATGGATGCGGGCACCCTGGTCCACATTGGCCTTGATCCGGTGGCGGCAAGTCCGGTCACCGTTGCACGTCTCAAAGAAGAGTACTCAAGCATAGATCCTGCCCTTATCAGTGATCCAGACAACCGGGAACAGCTTCTGGGCCGGATGGGAAAAATTTTATCCGAGACCTATTTGTCCAGAAATTTTGATATCAAAAGAAGAATGGACAACCTGGTTCACGGCAGGACGGCCTGGAATGCGCTGGCGCCTACGTTTATATTTGCGGATCCTGACAATATTGCAACAGCCGGCGAATCAAAGTTCTGGTTCCATCCCCAGTGGAACATCGATGCCCAATCCAAAACCGGGTATTATAAACGACAGGATGATCAGCTGGAATCCATGGCCTGGGACCATCCGGTACACGAACTTGCCCGGTGGCTTGCCGGATATGCCTCCTCCTATAATGAAGGGTTGATTTTTGACGACTGGCAGGATACCCCCAGCGCCAGTACCATAAAAATCCTCATGGTCGCCAATGAAGATTCGAGTATTGATGTCGGCAACCGGATGACCACCGCAGACATCTCCACGCTTGAGGCGCTCAAGGACGACTACGGCACCGTGTCCAATGCCCTTTATCCGTCAACCATTGATTTTATGATTGACCGGCTCAATGAGGGGGGGATCGTCACCGCACCCTTGAGAAAAGTGACCCATGAAGGCATGACCGGTTATGTCATGCTGGTCACAAACTCCAACGGGAACATCGGGGATTCCTACCTGTTTAACATGTTTGAAGGCGGCAAGACAGGCGAATCTGTTGTGCCGTCGGTGACAACAGTTCCAAGCGACAGCTTTCACGATACCTCCACCAGCATATCCCCGGCAGCCCAGCAGACTGTTGCCGACACCTATGTAAATCCTGATTCCGACACCACCACCGCGTCAAACGACAGCTGGTTTTCCCGGGCGCTGTCAACGGCCGGAGACCCTGTGGATATGGCCACAGGAGAGTTCTACCATGAGGAATTACCCGATATCATCATCCCGTCAAGGGGCCTTAACCTCTCCATTGTCAGAACCTATAAAAGCCGGCTGATCTACAACGGACCCTTTGGCTACGGCTGGACCTGGAATCATGCCCAGCATATCATTCCCCAGCAAAGCGGGGACCTGATTTATTATGATGAAAATTCCCAGCCCCAGACCCTGGTTGATAACGGGGACGGCACCTACCAGACGGCGCCCGGCGTCACCTATGCCGTGAGAAAAGAGGGCTCAGAGTATATAGTAAAATTCCGTAACAACCTGGAGTTCACCTTCAACTCGGACGGCTTTTTAACACGCAAGCAGGATGCATACGGCAACTATTTGTCCTTTGGATACGATACCGGCAACCCGGGCCGGATCATTTCAATTGCAGATGCGTTAGGCCAGAGCCTGAACCTGACATATAACGCCGGCGGCAAAGTTGAACGGCTGGAAGACCATACCGGCAGATTCTGCACCTATACCTACGACGGGGATGACCTGACCGGTTTTACCGACCTTGAAAACAATACCACCGCGTTTGCATATCTGAAAAACCAGTCCAACCCGGAAAACAACCATAACTTAACCCGGTACACCCTGCCGGAAGGCGATTATCTGGATATCGGGTATTATGAAAACGACCAGGTCTCCTTCCACAGGAACAGAAGGGAAGATACTTTTCATTTCTTCTATTCAACCCTTAACCGGTATGGAGAGACCTGGAACGAAGAGGGCTATTACCGCAAGGTCTTTTTCAACGAAAACCAGGATGAAATCAGGGTGCTGCACGAAGACGGCACCGTGGTCCAAAAAGCCTATGATCAATATCACAACCTGACCAGCCTGATTGACGGCAACGGCAATGAAACCGTATTTGATTACGGTGCCGATCCGTCAAAAAGGCTTTTGGCTTCTAAAACAGACAGTTTAAACCACGTCACTTCATATGCGTATACGGATACCAATAATCCGTACCGGCCCTCTCAGATAACAGACCCGAAGAGTCATGTCACAAAGCTGTCTTACTACCCCTCAGGCAGACTTCATACAAAAACCACAGGCGTTGACCAGGCCTATGATACCGACGGCCGCCTGGTGGAGAGCCCCGGTGCCCCGGGATTTACCACAACCTTTGCGTATGACGGTTTCGGCAACCTGGTCCGGATCACAGACCCCTTAAACAATGGTATTCTCCACGCCTATGATGAGAACGGCCTGCGGAAACTCTCCACTACCGATAAAAACGGTCATGTCACCGCCTTTGATTATTATGAGCAGGGTGACGGACAGCCCCTAGGGCTTTTGCAGTCCAGGACCATTGTCTCTTCTCTGCACCCCGAAGGGATTACCACAAGGTATGAATACAACCAGTATAATCAGGTGACCCTGGTCACCGATCCCGCCGGGAATCAGACAGTCCAGGATTATGATGCCAACAGAAAACCCACCGTCACCACCCGGCCCAACGGTGCCGTCACCCAAAACATCTATGACTGGGCAAGGGACCTTGTGGCCGGGGCCAAAGTCAAAGAGACCATTGATCCCCTGGGCAACTCAACCCTGTTCATCCACGACCGGCTGGGCAATGTCATATCCGTCACCGACAGCGAGGGGTATACGCGCGATGCAGACTATAACGGCAGAAGCCGGCTGACCCGCCGCACCGATGAAACCGGCAACACGGAATACTTTGAGTATGACGGTATGGGCAATATCACTGCCCACACAGATAAACGGGGCCACGACACCGGGTATACTTATGATGACGCAGGACGTTTATTGACCGTCACCGACCCGGAAGGCAATGTCACTACAACCACCTGGGATGCCGCCGGCAACAAGGAAACGGTCACCGATCCCAACCTGAATGTCACCACCTTTACCTATGATGCCTTAAACCGCCTGGTGTCAAAAACAACCGGGTTTGATACCCCGGATGCCAGGACCACTGAATACCGGTATGATGAACTCAACCGCCTGGTCAAGGAGATCAGCCCGGAGGGCCATTACAGAACCTTTGCATATGATGCAAAAGCAAATCTGCGGTTCACCGTTTTTTATGATGCGTCCGATGTCCGGATTAAACAGATCGAAACCATCTATTATTCCGATGCCAGGGACCTTGTTTATACGACCATCGTTGATCACGGCAAAGACGGCTCGGAAACCGGCATTGTGTATGAATATGATAAAAAGGGCCGGAAAATAGCCGAAACCGATGAAGCCGGCAACACGGTCCGGTACGAATATGACAGTGTCGGCAACCTTTTATCCACGGCCACGCCTTTGGGAATCAGTGAGAACTATTATGACCTTGCCGGCCGCCTGGTGACAACCATCACGCCGTCGGGAGATCAGACCCACTACCAATACGATACAAAAGGCAATCTTACCTGGACCCGGGACCCGGACGGCCATGAAACCCGCATGGCCTATAACGGCCTTGGCCGGCAGGTCGCAACCCTTGACGCCCTGAACCATACCGTTCTCTATGATTATGATGAAAACGCCAATGTCCTGGCCGTAACAGACCCGGAGAACCAGACCACCTACTACACATACGATAAAGCCAACCGGAAAACCGGCACCACCCGGCCCATGGGCCAGGAAGTCTCTTTTGCCTATGATGAGGCCGGCAACCTTGCCGAGATAATCAACGGTGAAGGCCATAAAACCGCCTACACCTACAACAGCCTGAACCAGCCGCGCCAGGTCTCCTACTACAACCAATCCGATCTTTTCACCCCGGTGAAAACCGTGCTCTTTTCCTATGACGCCAACGGCAACATGGCCGGGTATGACGATGCAGTGACATCCGCTGTCTTCCAATATGACGGCCTTGACCGGAAAACGTCAACCACCGTTGATTTCGGTGCCTTTACCAAAACGTTTGCCAACGCCTATCCGGATAACTGGACCCGGACCTTTACCGGTCCTGACGCCCAGGCCACAACATTTGAATACGATGGGTCCGGTCGCCTGATTACGGCCGGTTCGGTACAGTATGGCGATTACCTATGGGATCTGCCGCAAACCCAAAGCACTTCGGGTTCAACCACCCGCTACGGATATGACCTGAACGGCCGGATAGTGTCCGTCACGGCGCAAAACAGCGCCCAGGCAACGCTTCTTGACCGGCAGTACACATACTCGCCCGGAGGTAACCTTGACACCCTGGATACCGAGCACGGCACCTATGCCTATACCCATGATGAACTGTCAAGGATAACCGGTGTTGATGCCCCGGCCGGCCTTGAAGACGAAGCCTATACCTATGACGGTGCCGGCAACCGCTTAACCAGCCTGGCCACGGCATCCCCCTGGCAGTACAACCCGAACAACGAGCTGACCGGCCAAGGCGCTGCATCATATACATATGACGATAACGGCAGTATCACCCGCCGGACCGGCAGTGAACCGCTATCATTTATCTATGATGAATCCGGCCGCATGACCGAAGTCCGGGACGCAGCAGATGCCGTCATTGCCACATATTATTATGATCCCTTCGGCCGGAGACTGTCCAAAAATGTGAACGGCGTCCGGACATATTACCTCTATGCTGATGAGGGGCTGATCGCCGAATACGACAGCACCGGCACGGAAATCCGATCCTATGGATACCTGCCCGGAACAGCCAACAGCATTGCACCCCTGTATACCAAAGAAAACAGCCAATATTACTGGTATCACAACGATCATATCGGAACACCCCAGCAGCTTGTGGATGACACAGGTACTCTGGCCTGGGAAGCCAGATACACAAGCTTTGGCAAGGCTGCCCTTGTCACGGAAACCATCACAAACAACTTCCGTCTGCCGGGCCATTACTATGACGAAGAGACCGGCCTGCACTACAACGGTAACCGGTATTATGATCCGGATACCGGCCGGTATCTGAGAACCGATCCCCTGGGTATAGAAGGCGGCATGAACCTCTATGTTTACGCCATGAACAGCCCCTTGATGTTCACGGACCCGGACGGGTTAATCGCAAGGGATGCATGGGATTATACAAAAAGATCCGGGGACCAACTCATCCGGGGCAACTATAGTGATGAAGTCACTTTGCTGGGGACCGGGGCTCAGATAGGAACAGGCCTTCTTGGTCTTGACCTTCCAGGCGATATAAGAGACATTACTTATGACCTGACAAATTGGGAATGGTCATGGGGGCATGCCGGACAAACTCTGTTGGATACCGCCAGTCTACTGCCTTTAGTCGGTGCATTGAAATATGCTGATGAGACCAGCACCCTTATCAAGAACGTTGATAAGGTTGATGAGATTGCCGATACTGCAAAAAATACCTCAAAGGGGGGGATAGATTTTGTTGTTACAGAAAGTGGCGTAGCAATTCCAAAAAATCCGAAAACTTTAAAAAATAATTTAGATACTGCATTTCAAGATGTTTCTACCAACTCAAGTACTTCAAGAAAATTCGTAGGTGAGGATGCTCAAGGTCCCCTAAGAGTACGAATTGAAAAAGCTCATCCTATTGATCCGAATTTCACAGGAACGCCTGATCCCCTTCACACTGTAGATCATATGCACCTTGACCGCCGTAAAAATGTTACTTCTGGTGGATGGAAATCAAAGGAGAAGATTGACTATGACTGGCCATTCTAATTTTCAGCTAAATGACGTATTGTGGGTGGACGCTGAACTAATAAAAATGGAAATAGACTATGGGGATGTCCGCATTTCAATTACAGAGTCTAGTGAACGGGAAATAAAAATTTTATTCAAAGGGTATATAGGTTACTCGGTGATTGGATTTTGGGATGAGATTGTTATTGAAAAGTTTGTGCTTCATGAAAAGCATCCATTTTTAGATAGTTGTATTCAAGAGCTGGAAAAAAAATATGGAAAGAACCTGCCCCCTTCAGGAGATGATGCTCGAAACAAAAAAGAATGGCTGCTGTCAGAACTTTGCTTGAGCGATGGAACAAGCATTCTTATTGTTGCCAACACAGCTGAGGTGATAGAAAGTTAAAAACAACAAATAAGGTAATTATTACCGGACAAAACTCAAATTGTAGTCAGGAAATCGCAGGGTTATCGCATGTATTTGTATGGGGTCATTTGTATGGGGTCATTGTATGGGGTCAGGTCTTGAATTATTAGTTTTTCAAGGCCTGACCCAGCTGGACCCGGACTTTTATCGGTCCTGACACCCAGGCCACAACATTTGAATACGATGCTGCCGGCCGCCTGATTACGGCCGGTTCGGTAAGCTACGGCGATTACCTATGGGATCTGCCGCAAACCCAAAGCACTCCGGGTTCAACCACCAGCTACGGATACAACCTGAACGGCAGGGTAGTGTCCGCCACTTCGCAAAACAGCGCACAGGCAACGCTTCTTGACCGGCAGTACACATAATCGCCCGGAGGTAACCTTGACACCCTTGATACCGTGATCAGCCGGTATCTGAGAACAGATCCCCTGGGCATCGACGGCGGACTGAACCTCTACGTCTATGCCATGAACAGCCCCTTGATGTTCACCGATCCGGACGGGCTGATCGCAAGGGCTACATGGGATTTATATGAAACACCTCCCTCCAAAAAAGGAATAGTGTCCCGTTGGTTTATGGCTTTTTGTCCCACAACACTTTCATTACCGCTACAAGTTGAAGGTATCAAATCAATAAAGCTATTATCTCTTTTGGGTAAAAATTAAAGCACAGATGACAACTTTTTAAATCATCAGCGGCGGCCGGTTTATACTATAAAAGTTTTATATACGTGGTACCTCTCCAAGGAAGTCCGACAGTTCGTTGTGCAAAAAACCGGCCAGTCATGTTTGACCTGGTCAAGTAAAAATTGACACTTTTGTTAAGCGGCTTTTTCTAAAAACCACAGTTTTTCAAATTCTTTTGGACTGATATACCCCAAATAGGAATGACGTCTGTTGCAATTGTAAAACATTTCGATGTAATCAATGATGTCTCTCCGGGCTTCTTCTCGGGTCATGTAGTTTGTAAAAAAGACCATCTCAGTCTTCAAACTACCGAAAAAGCTCTCTGCCACGGCATTGTCCCAACAATTCCCTTTCCGGCTCATGCTGCTAACCATCCCAAGGGTATTCAACATTTTCTGGAAATTTTTACTGCAATACTGACTTCCCCTGTCTGAATGAAATAGCAGGCCAGGGGCAGGCATTCGACGCCTGATTGCCATGTGCAGGGCATCCATGATCAGCTTTGTGGTCATTCGATTACTCAGAGACCAGCCGACAACCCGACGTGAAAAAAGGTCTATAACGACGGCCAAATACAACCACCCTTCGTGGGTCCAAATGTATGTAATGTCAGAGACATAAACCTTGTCCGCTTCGACAACTTCAAACTGTCTGTCCAGTAAATTCGGTGCAACTGGCAAATTGTGTTTGCTGTCTGTCGTCGCTTTAAATTTCTTTTTCTGCTTGGCGGCAACACCGGCCATTTTCATCAATGACCCAGCTTTGTACCGCCCGCAAGGACTGCCGGATGCTTTTATCTCTTCTGCAATCCGGCGGGCGCCATAGGTCCCCCTTGATGCTTGATGAGCCGCTTTAACAATAGGAATTAGTCTCTCTACTTCCCTCTGCCTCAATGATTTTTTACATTTACGCCAGGCATAATATCCACTCCGGGATATAAGCATGACAATACATATCTGAGCTACTGGGTAAGCCTTCCTCTCAGCATCAACGAATTGATACTTCAGCTCATTTCTTTCGCGAAGAAGGCTGCTGCCGTGTCCTTTCGGCAAGCCTGTGTAAATCAAAAAAATTAAGATAACATTCAAAACAGACCCGATCCAAAAAAACAGTGTGTAAGGCGATGAGGGATAGTTTGCAGTGCAAAAATGTGTCTCAAAACATACTGGATTGGCTAAAAGGTCGTTTTACAGATTATCAGCTGTTTCCCCTGATTTTTTAGCGATTGTGTTTTCAAATGACCACGGCAACCAGTCAGAAGGGTTTTGGAAGATCTCGGAAGAGTGCTTCTGTAGTGCGGTCAGGTATTCAAAGGGATTTATATTTTGCAGGTTGCAGGTATGTATCAGGCTCATGAACAGGTCGCCAATATAGGCACCGTGTTCGGTTTTATAAAATAATGAATTTTTTCGGTGCAGAATCGACTTTTTCAGCAATTGTTCGCAAAGATTATTATCCAGCGGTGCTCCAGGGATCTCCAGGAAACGGGTCAATTCCTGCCAGTGATTCAACATATATGATATGGCCTTGCCCAGACTGGAGTTGGGTTCTACTTCTTTGTTTTCAAACTTGTCTTCCAGCCATACTTTAAGCGCCCGCATCAGTGGACCGCTGTGGGTTTGATGATATTGAAGGCGTTGAGCATCGTCCAGGCCTTGCTCCCTTACCTTATGATCGTGCTCATAAATTTTAGCCACTGTATCAGTCAAGTACCTCCGGCAGAGCCGGAGGCTTGAATTTATGAACCGCTCAAAGCGGTTATTTTATTGGCCACCTAAAAGGTGGCGTACCTATTTGAACAAACTCAGTTGCTCTAAACGTTGATCCTCTTTCTCCTGAGAACGGATATATTCCCGGATAGTCGCCTCATCACGACCAACGGTTGAAACATGATAACCTCTGGCCCAAAATTGCTGCCCGGTAAAATTTCTTCGATGTCCCAGGTAATTCCGTGCTATATGGATCGCACTTTTACCCTTGATAAACCCAACGACTTGCGCGACCGAATATTTCGGAGGAATCGAGATCAACATATGCACATGATCTGACATCATATGGCCTTCTATGATTTCACACTCCCTGCTACGCGCCAAATCTTTAAAGACTTGTCCAAGATATTTCCTTAGTTCTCCATACAAAGTCTTTCTACGGTATTTGGGAATCCACACAACGTGGTATTTGCATTCCCAACGGCTATGGGATAAGCTTGAATCGTTATTCATGAAAGTCTCTCCTTTGTGAATTTGAGCGGTTCACGTTTATTGGAGGGACTTTCATTTATTCCCTTAAATGTCAAACACTGGTGAGTCCCCCGGCAGAGCCGGGGGTTTACCTAAGGGCAATTACATGGTCACACTCCTCAGGGAAATCGTCCATGACGTCGACAAAGTTACGGCGTCCATGCACGAGACAATTGCATAATATCGATTCAAAACCTTTTGGCAGATTCCTGGACAGAGCATCACACATCTGTATTGGCCGATCTTCTCTGGATCCCCGTTCTTTCAGAACCCTGGATAAATTTTCTCCAGCATGATTGTGGCCGGTAAAAAACAGGGCAATCTTTCCTACGTCACATTCTGACAGGATTCCGGAAGTGAACATCCCTTTTCGCTTGGCTGCCTTGTCTGTTTCTTTTATCAAGGATAAAATTTTCATTGTCGTGTCGTCATTGTACAACACCTTGCCTTGTGCAGCCTGACGGACTAACTCTGTATATACCGGATGAATCTTGTCTGCTACGCTTTCGATGATTTCCCATTGGGTCGATGGGGGCAGCGGCATCCCCAGGCTAGCCTGAAGTTTGCCCAAGCGGTATAAAGGGACTCCGCTGCCATATTTTAGAAGGGCCAGCATGGCACCGGATTTGGCATCATATTTTTCTTTGCCCACATTGTCGGGCGCCTGGGCAGTAAAAATCTGCCCACAAAGGTTACACCGCAATCTCTGCAGTTCATATACTGTCGCCTGGAAGGGAGCACCGCCTGTTATCCGGACGATCTTGGCAGGTGGTTTTTCACCATACAATTTACCTTTTTCACAGGCAGGGCAATCATTACCTGACTTAAGGCTTTGATGACAGATCTTGATCTTCTTGGCACCTTTATAGGCGTTTGCACCATTTTTGCCGTGACCTTTTTTCTTCTTTTTTCGTTTCGGCCGGTTCTGCGGATTCGACGTTTTCTTCTTTTCGGTCTTATCGCCGAATACCATTTTTAATAACCGTTTAATGGATGCTGCTTTTTCATTGGACAACGTATTCAAATAAGCAACGGTTTCAACCAATGCTTTGATCAACTCATAATCGCCGTCCTGCAGTTCATTTGATCTTACCCGCTCAAGGAGCGCGTCAAGTTCGTCCTGCTTTATGTCCATCGTTTTTGACATGAAATGTGTGCTATCACATTTAAACTCTAATGTCTAGATTTTTTTCCACAAAAGTACATTATTTTTTTGAGGATTTCCGTTCCATATCAACATCTGTAATTCATGTGCAGCCAATGGGTGAATTTCATCTCCTCCCTTTTTAGGCCACCATTTAAAACGCCCCTTGCTCAATCTTTTTTGACAAAGCCAGAAGCCCTGGCCATCATATATTAGTATCTTCAGGGCAGTCCCCGGTTTGTTTCTGAAAACAAAAACATATCCGGAAAAAGGATTTTGTTTTAACACCCTGCGACAAACAGCTGCCAGGCCGTCGATCCCCTTTCGAAAATCAGCAGGAGTTACCGCCAGCATTATCCGCATTTGCGGTGTGATTTGGATCATGGAACACCAGCCAGTAAATATTTACCAAGGCTGATCACTGCCGGGTCTGCACGACCTTTAAAACACATACGCATCTTAAAACCGGCCTGATTCTCCATTTCTATTATACAGTTGGTATCTTCCGGCGCTGGAGTGATCTCTATAAACAGGGGGGAGTCATCGTCTTCTTCAGGAGAATCGACTGTAGTACAATGAATGGCATTATAAATTTTTTGTTTTAATGTGGTATGATTAAGCCGTAAACTGTGGGCAATCTTATTTATGCTCAGCCCTTGAGCATGGTGAAGGTCTGCTGCCGCCTGCCATAAATTATCCGGTATTCTTGACCTTCCGGTTCTGTTATTTCGCCAGTCTGCAAAAAGCTGCTGGACTTTTTCTAATGCGATTGATTGTTCTGCTGTCAATAATTGTTTATTCATCGGTCCCTCCATTAGCAATGTTCAAGTTGGAACCGATAATATCACCCGGTACTGGGTATTTCACGCAGGCTTACCGGAAGGACACTTTCTTTCGCGAAGAAGGCTGCTGCCTTTTTTAAGATTTCACGTTCCATCTTCAAACGGTTGTTTTCTTTTCGAAGACGGCTCAACTCTGCCTTCATTGCCACACTTCCTTGTAAACCAGTGGCACTCTCTCCACTACCTTCAATCTCTCGTTTCCAGCGACCCAGCATGGTTGGATTTACTCCGAGATTTCGGGCTGCCTCGGTAATCTGATATCCCTGTTCGGTTATCAGTTTAACTGCTTCTTCTTTGAATTCAGGTGCATACTTCTTTCTGTCTTTCTTCATTTGACACCTCCGTGTGGATTATTAACCCACTCTTAGAGAAGTGTCCACAATTACCCTACCACCTCAGATCCCGGAATTTCCCCTTTCAGGACATCCTCCGCCACCTTTGGGTATAATTTCCCGGTTATCCCATAAGGCTTTCGGGCCAAACGCAAGATGGACTGTTCCCCAAGGATAAAATTCCCTGGCAGATCATCACCGTTGGATATCAGGTATTTCCCGATATGGGTATTTGTCCATTGCCTTGGATCAGAGGGAAACTCTTCAAGAGGTGTTGCCATTTTACGAGAAATCTGCCTACCTAAAAAACCCTGGGGTCTTAAATCGTAAAGGAAATATGGCAGTCCATCGTACAATCCGTTTCCATTCTCTCCCAGCAGTAGAGGAGAAATATGTGTTACGGGTTGCAGAAAATAACCACCGTGGCTTAATGGACGAAGGAATGCCGCCACACTAATTTTACCTAGATGATCCACAAAACCTAATGGTATTTTATCATTCACACCAAATGCATTGCAGGTTGCTGCATACCGGATTGATCTTCCATCCTGAATCTGTACAATATTATCGCCAAGCGCCCTGAGTCTACGTGCAACAGAACTCTGACTCAAGCCAGTTGCAGCCTGGATCTCCTTGGATGTTGACGGACCTCGTTTTAGATACTCTTTGATCGACATCGGCATTAGCTAACTCATACTTATATTTTGGTTCGAATAATGACTAACAAATGATCATATCATAATATTGCATATAAATTATATAATCAATATATTATTAAACTCTATTAAATCAACTTGGTTTATAATATGACTTATATACAGAGGTTGAATTTTTTAAGGCGACCTTTCGAATTGTTGATAATTAATCGCATTAAACTGAATCCGGGTAAAGCCGGCCCTTGTCCAGGGTAAAAAGGGCGTGGGTCCCGGGCAACAACTCTTGTTTTGAATGGGTGACATGAATCACGCAGGCCTTTGTCTTCTCTGCCATGGCCCGGACCTGCGCCCTTACCCGGTCCTTCAGGGCGGGATCAAGACCGGTGAAGGGCTCATCCAGCAGCAGAAGTTCAGGGGAGACCGAAAGGGCTCTGGCAATGGAAATCCGCTGGCTCATGCCCCCGGACAACTCCCGGGGGTAATGGTTTTCAAATCCGGCCAGGTCCAAATCCTTAAGATATTTTGACGCGGTTTGTTTCGCTATTTTTACGGACATTCCGGCCGCCTCCAGGGCCAGACTGATATTTTCCCGGGCCGTGTACCACCCGAGCAGCCGGGGCTCCTGAAACACATACCCCAACGGACGTGCGTGAACACGGACCCGGCCGTTAACGGGCCGGATCAAGCCTGCCGCCATCTTCAGCAACGTGGATTTTCCGGCCCCGCTCGGGCCCTGGATACCCACCACCCGGCCCGGGGCGATATCCAGGCTTAAATTCTCAAAAAGAATATGACTGCCAAAGGAGATGGAAACATTTTCAAAGGAGACTACAGGTTTTGCCGTCATGGGCACCGGCCTTTCATCCGCCGTTCCAGGGGCCGGAAAATAAAAAATTCAACGGCCGCGGCTACACACATGCTTATCAGGGCCAGTGCGTATAGGCCCGGGGTGTCCAATTGGGTCCGGGCCAGGGCCATGCAGTGGCCAATGCCTTTGTCGGCGCCCATGACTTCGGCCAGGACCGAAACCCGGACAATATTGCCCCCGGCAATGACCAGGGCCGAAAAAAACGGACCGGCCACAGCCATGGCATAAACCTTGACCAGCCGCATTTTAAGGCTGAACCGGTAGACCCGGGCCATCTCCAGAAGATGGCGGTCCACCCGGCCCAGGGCATCGGCCAGATTAACAAAAATAATGGGTGCCCCCATGCTGGCGGCAATGGAGATGACCATCACATCCCCCATACCGAACCAGAGCATGAACACAATGACAATCACCACCCCCGGCACCGTGGTCAGAATCCAGCGCACCGGCTCCACCAGGGCCCGGACCTGGGGCACCAGCCCTGCCACAAGCCCAAGGACGCCCCCGGCCAGGATACCGGCCCCCAGGGCCAGGCCCATGCGCCGAAGGCTCACCAGCATATGTCCGGCCCAGAACCCGGTGTCGGACAAAAACCTTGCCGCTGCAGCCAGGGTCTCTCCCGGGGCGGGAACCACCAGGCCTGAAAAAGCGCAGGAGGCCAGATGCCAGACCATAAAAAGCCCCAAAATACCCAAACCTGCAAATATGTATGTCCCCCGCAATGGCAATACCCGGAACCCAAAAACCAACAACTCTTTCATGGATATACCCTGAACAGTTCGGGTCCTGGCAGGGCGTTGCCCACAGCCCCGTGATCCAGGTCATAATTTTTTTCCAGGAACAACCGGGCCGCATCAAATGCCTTTTTACCTGTGAGCATCGGGGTGCCGGGCAGGGGTATCCCGGAGCTTGCCAACGCCGGGGTTATTTTTTTGGCAATGGCTCGGGTTTGTCCGGGATGTGTTTTGATCCAATCCAGGGCAACCCCGTATCCCTCGATGATGGCTGCAACCTGCCCCGGTTCATCCACAGTATCACCAAACACGGCAAAAGCGGATACACACAAAGGACCAGCATTGAAGCGGCTTTCCCAAAGGGTCCCCAAATCCAGATGTTTGACCAGTTCGGGCCCGGGCATCTTCCGGGAACGGGCCACAGCCAATGATGCGGCAGGTTCGGCCAGCAATGCATGGTCTGCCCTGCCCATGAGCAAAAGATTCACAGCTTCCAGCGCCCCGCCGGTATGCCGGGTTTCAAGGTTCGGCAATTTTTTTCCCATAACAATGTGAAATACGATTTCAGGCATCTCCCCGGGGCCAAAGGGAAACAGTAATCTACCCTGCACCGGCCTCCGGGGAACGGGCCCGGCACTGACAATCCATAACGGCGAAGAGAAAACCCCGGCCACGGTTGTCTTAATCCCTTTATTAAAAAAAATGGCTGCTGCCGATGTGGTCACCACAGCGCCATGGATTTTGCCTGCTGCGATCATGGCCCTTGCCTGGTCCGGGGACTGCCAGGTTATAAATTTTACGGATTCCCCGGAAAAGCCCTGAGCCGCCATCACGGCAAAGACGAGGCTCTCAGCCACGGGCGGCCCTGAGATAACAAACGGCGTGGGTTTCACGACGGCTGCACCAAGAGCCGGCGGCAACCATATGAATAGCCAGGCTAAAAAGGCGACGATTGGTTTCATACGGTTTTCCTGGCCGTGACCAGCTCCCATTCATCCACACCCAGGTTAACGGTTCGGCTCTCCACCCTGGCAAAGCCGGCTTCTTTCAGATATCCTGCAATCTCTCCCCGTTCAAAGGAGACATCCTGCCCTTCCAGGGCCAGGGAAAGCCTGGACAGAACAATGCCGGCCGGTCGTGTCCGTTCGCAGGTCAGCCCTTCGTGCAGGCAGATCAACACACCGTTATCGGCGAGCGCCTCTTTAAGACGACCGTAAAACTGTCGGGGGTTGCGCACATAATAGAGGTTGTGACTGGCCCAGACAATATCGTATCCGCTGCCAAAATCCGTTTCATTGTAGTCCCCCGGGATAAAGGCAATCCGATGGCTCAGTCCCTCTTTTTGGATCTCTTTTTCAGCCAGCTGAATGATGGCCGCCTGGTCCAGGAGCACGCCTTTAAGATTTGGATTCCGGCGGACCATTTCCGCCCCCATAAGGCCGGGTCCCCCCCCAAGATCCAAAAGCTTTTCAGCGTATTTAAACTCCGGCAGAGCCTGTACTAAATCCGCCGCCCGGTGGGCCATACCGGCCCGCTGGTAGGCAGCCAGATGGGCCACGGCCTTTTCCCATTTAATTTCCGAGGCCAGCACCTCGCTTTTTTCAACTTCGGGCGGGCCATTTTTGACGATATCAACGATCCGGTTCAAATTTTTGTGTTGCATCCCCTTCATTCGGCAAATAAAGGTTTTCATATATAGAGGACTTTTGGAATGAAGATAGCGCTGGCCAAAGCCGGTGTTACGATATGCGCCATTCTGTTTTTCCAGAAACCCCATGGCGGCCATGCTGTCCAGAAAAAACCCTAGCGTTTTGGGCTCAGTTCGGATATCCAGGGCCCGGGCAACAGCCTCGATCGGCATGCCCTCTTCCAAAACATCGGCGATTTTCAAATCCAGAGCGGTTTCCAAGACCGCCATTTTAACCGGACCCAGCAGAATATCAAACAAGGGGTCCATGGCCACATCATTATCTTTTTGTGTCATCATTACCACCTCCAGTTCAAGGTAACGCCCAGGGTTCTGGGATCGCCATCTTCCACCAGGGTATACCCGGAAGATGCCACCATCTTTTGGGCATACTCTTGGTCAAACAGGTTCTTGCACCACACCGCAACATCCCAGCTGCCCCATCTATAACCGGCCTTGAGATTCACCAGGACATACCCGTCATCCTCTAAGGTATTGGCGGCATCAAAGTATTGCCGTCCCGCCCAGAATACGTTGGCCGTGCCGTACCAGCCACTGTCATGGGTATAGGAAAATCCGGCGTTGGCAGTCAGATCCGGTGCCCAGGGAATGGTGCAGCCGCTGTAATCTTTGGCAATGCCGTTCAAAGTCCCGTTCCAGTCATCAATTTCGGCCTTGGCGTATCCCAGGGTAGCAAAGATCTCCAGGTTCCGGGCAGGCAATGCCCGCAGTTCCAGTTCCATGCCCTGGGTATGGGCATCGGCTGCGTTGCTGATTTTCCAGGTTCCGATGCCGCCGCCGGCCACCTCTTCTCTAATCTGCTTGTCCTTGATGTCCGTGTAGAACACTGAAAAATCGGCTCTCAGGCGGTTATCAAACAATGCGGTTTTGATTCCGGCTTCATAATTCCTGGTATATTCTGGGTCATAGGCAAAATTCTGCTGATTTGTAGCGCTATATACATCGTAGCCGCCGGCCATCCAGCCCGTGGAAAAGGTCAGATACCCCATGGTATCCTGGGAAAATCTCCAGGACAAAGAGGCCATGGGCAGCAATTCAGTGTCTGAGATATCTCTGGTATACAATGTGGCGCCCGAACTTTTGGTATAGACCTGGGAACCGGATGCAGCGGCATGATCCAAGCGCAGGCCGGCGGTGGCGATCAGTTTTTCGGTAACGTTCTTTGAGACCCGGCCAAACAGGGCCAAACGGTCGGTATCTGCTTCGGTGACCCGGGTGTTGGCCAATGCAGCCCTTACATGGTCAAGCGCCCATCTATTATCCAGGCTTTCTGTGGATGCATAGGCCCCAAAAAGCCAGGAAGAAAAAAATCCGTTCGAAGATGAAGAGAGACGCAGTTCCTGGGTCCAGGCTTCCCGGTCGATATCAATGTGAGACACGCCCAGGGGTATGGCGCTCCTGTCCGAATCCATGATATGCTCCCGGTTAAAATCCTGGTGGGAGGTCACTGAAACAAAATCTATACCGTGAAATCCGTACTTGATCTTCAGAGACTGGCCCAGGCTCTCCTGGTCTGCCCGGGAGGACTGGTTATTGAGGACCTTATACGTCTGGGTGGCCGACGGGCCGTCCTGGTATCTGAGATCGTCAAGCCCCGTTTCCCGGTCTGCGCCGTCCAAGGCCAGGGTCATGTCCAAATCTTCACTGGGCGTGAACCTCAGACTGGCCCGCCCCGTAAAACTGTCATGGTCAGACGACGTATCAGAATCAAGTGTGGTGTTTTCCATATATCCATCCGACATGCTTTTTAACCCTGAAATCGTATAAAACAACTTATCCTTTTTGATGGCCCCGCCCACCATGGCACCGGCGGTAAAGGTATCATAGGACCCTGCCTCCAGCAGCACACGGGCCCGGGCCTCATTGCCCTGGTGTGCTGTCACCATATTGATCACGCCTGAAGAGCTGTTTTGCCCGTAAAGGGTAGACTGCGGGCCCTTGAGCACTTCAATGCGTTCGATATCAAATAAAAATTGCGACTGCATATAACTTAATGGGTAGGCCACCTCATTAATGTAGAATCCCATGGGCGAGTACAAAGAGGTGTCAATGGTGGAGATTCCCCGACTGACAAAGGCATCACCCGACGTGGCTGTTTTAAAAAAGAGATTGGGCACAAGCCTTGTCATCTCTTCGGTGGTCCTGATGTTCTGCTCATCTATGATCTGGGCATCCACAACCGAGATGCTGCCGGGTGTGTCTTTGGCCAGGGTTTCCTGTTTTGGTGCCGTTACCACGACAGTGCCCAGTTCCACCTCGGTCAGTTCGGCCCACACGGCTTTTGCCGGCATCCCCAGGCACACTGCGGCCAGTATTGCCGCAACCAGGCCGGACAGCTTATTTTTCCCTAATATACCCATCTTTTTCTCCTTTATATTCTTCCCCGTTTCAGCGAATTGGCCATTCAGGTCTTTTAAGCCCAAACCGACCTGGAAAGATATAATCTGACGAACAAGTTTGAACATATTAAGAGTGGACATATGAGTTGTAAGCCGAAGCCTGGGCGTAGATAGACCAAGCACGGCCCATGACCGTTATTAAAAATAATTGAAAAAAATATTAGAACATGATTTATTAATTAGCCATAAATAACTATAGATGCAACATCAAAACATTTAGGCGTAACTTTGAGAACAAATATCACCATAAAAACTTCGGAGGGCAAATTTATCCGGTTTCCGGAAGAACAGACGATTACCGACCCGGGACGGGAAGTTGTGCGGTCGGTACCGTCCGGACTAGGCCAGGGCCGATTTTTGAACCTGACCTGCCGGTCGGGTATGGAGATATGCATGAGCCGCTGCAGATTTGCCGGAGATTATCTTGCCAGAATCACCTGGCCTACGCCACGGCTGACCTTCGTGTTTTGTATGTCCGGAAACACCCAGACCTTGAACTCATGCAGTATGTCCCCCTTTGGAATAACGGCTGGGCAGACTCATCTTCACTACTTTGAAGACCCGGCCCTGGAGCGACGGACCACAGGGGGAAAAGAGATCCAGGCTGTGGTGATCCGGTTTCCTTCTGAAAAAATTTCCAGCCTTCTGGGGCCGGCCCATGAACCCGGGCCCCAAAAGGCTCTTACAAACGCCATTGATCAGGGCCATTTTTTTCATTCCCAAACCATGAATTTTACCCTGCAAGCTGTGCTCTACCAGATGTATGGCTGTCCCCACCAGGGATTGATCAGGCAGATTTTTTTGGAGAGCAAGGCCATGGAGCTTGTGGCCTATACCCTGGAGCAAGCCTTTGACACTGCCCTGCCGGGATCACCGGTCCGGGCTGATGAACGGGACCGGATTATTGAGGCCCGGGATATTTTGGTCTCCCGGCTGAAATTTCCACCATCCCTTACCGATTTGGCCCGGCAGGTGGACATGAGCCACACCCGCCTGACCCGGGGATTTAAAAAGGTGTTTGGATGCACTGTGTTTGCGTATCTTAGAAATGAGCGCCTGGCCTATGCCAAAAGACTGCTTTCGGAAAACAGGTTAAGTATCACCGATGCAGCTTTTGAAGCCGGGTTCTGCAGCTCCAGTCACTTTGCCAATGCCTTTCGCAAACAATTCGGGATCTCGCCTTCCCAGTTCACATCCCGGAAATAATCACCATGGCAAACACCATACAAAGAGAACTACCGCGGGCTGACCTGACATATTAACTGCCAGACTCAGCCCACAACAAAAGATTTAAGATCTAAGTAAGTTACCCAGACGTTCTTAAAAAAAACAAAGGAGCACCTATGCAATTACCAGCACCCGCAATCACCCCAAAACCGCTTTTCGATTTTCTTTACGGAACCACAAAGTCGTGGCTGATGATAACGGCCACCGAACTTAATGTATTTGAACTGACGGTTGAAAACAAAACAGCCTCTGAAATTGCATCATCCCTCAAAACCCACGAGAAAAATACCACGCTGTTTTTAAATGCCCTGTGTGCGATGCAACTGCTTAAAAAAGCGAACGGTGTATATCGCAACACAGACCTGTCCGATACCTTTCTTGTTCAAGGAAAGGATTGCTATCTTGGGGAACTGTTGATGCATTGCGATCAATGGAATTTTGAAACCAGACAGCAGATGGCGGCCGCGATTAAAAACGGCCCCGGGCCGGATGCCGAAAAGTTTGATGACATGGGCGAGATGTTTGCCTCCCATGTGAAAGCCATGGGAAATTATTCCCGGACCGGAAATGCACAGCGCATTGCAGACGAAATCAGCAAACTGTCCGAATTTTCCCGGATGAAAAAAATGCTTGATCTTGGCGGCGCCCACGGTATGGACTGCATCGCCGTGACCCGGAAAAGTGCAAATTTAAAAGGCGTCGTGTTCGATACCCCCGCAGTGATAAAAATTACCCGGGAAATCATTGCCGAGTATGACATGGAAAACAGAATCGCCGTCATGGAAGGCGATTATGCAACGGATCACATTGGCAGCGGTTACGACCTGATTTACGCAAAAGCAACACTGAATTTTTTCAAAGACGATCTGCACCCTTTATTCAAAAAAATCTATGACGCCTTAAATCCCGGCGGCGTTTTCGTATCTGTCCATGACGGATTCACAGAGGAAGGTACAAAACCGTCTGATATGGTTATCAGCTGGTTGCCGACCAGCCTCTCTTCACAGGATTTATCTTTTCACCGGGATATTGTACCCGATGCCATGCTTGAAGCCGGGTTTAGATCGGTAAAGGTCACCCCCATCCCCTTTTCCATGTGTGGATCTATGGATATGTGCATCGGCAGAAAATAAAAGCAAACTTTATATTTTCAGGGCTTGATCATAAGATTGGCCACCTTCTGTAGGGGCAATCCCCCTGTGGTTGCCCCCCCGTTCGGGCAGGCACAGGGACCAGCCCCTACAATGGCCGGCGGTAAAACCAAGCCCTATTTTCATTATCCGTGACCGATACCCTTTTTGTGAGGGGTATCGGCATCTCTCCAGAAATCAAATCTGATTTTGACTTGACTTAACTTGGAATCAAAGTGTACTCTTACACATAAATCCAATAAGTTATTAAATTAATATCACGTTTTTAGCCGGTTATATCCAAACGTCGTCAGACTGATTCAGCCCATGGCTGTTCATATAAAAAATCTAAAATTTCGAAAACGAACTCAATTAACAAATTATTTATTTTTGGAGGATGTTATGAAACGTTATTCTATCTTTTCTTTGGTTCTTATTTGTCTAATCTGGTCATCAATGGTTTATGCAGAACCCACTGTCTATGCCATCGAGATTCCGGGACTCCATGAAAAAAGTCTCGGGGGCGAATATGACAAAATCATTGACAAATTATTACTCAAACCCGGTTTGGCAACGCTCAAGATTCTGCCCCCGGCCAAGGTTATAGATATATTTTCAAAATGCGATAACTGCTGTTTCAGTCCGGCAAATTTAAATAAAGAATTTTACGATTTTGGTGACGAGGTTGTCAAAACAAAGCCCATGAATATCGCTAAAATATATATATTCACAGCCAAGGGCAAAGAGACATTTAATGATTTATCCCAGTTAAAAGGTAAAAAAGTCGGCGCACGATTCGGCATGCCCTATGGAAAAACCTTTGACGCGTCGGGCTTAAAGGTTGAATATGCAAAGACGATCGAAATCAATATAAAAAAACTGGACAAAGGCAGATTGGATGCATTTATCGCGTATGTCCCAGATGCATACGATGCGTTTAAAAATCTGAATGTTGAACCGTATCCCCATGATGTGGAGCACCCCATTGCGGTTCACGAAGATTGTCTGGTTTGCCGGGGTGTTTCTGCCGACATGATAGAGACATTCAACAATGGCTTGTAAGGATACGGAAAACAAAGGTTGAATGCGTGTTTCCCATGGCGGATTTAATTCTGATCATGGGCCCAAAGAATTCATCCGGTTATACACACCGGATGAATTTTTCCATTGTACAGGACAGAGAAAGGAAACGATTATGGGGAAAAAAAATAAAATTTCCATAAAGGCTTCCATGATCACCGGATGTGTCGTTCTGGTTTCACTTGCCGCAGCAAGTTTCATCTTTGTAAAGCTCCAATCCGGATTTTCATCCGTAATCCTGGAAAATTTTATAAAAACTCAAAATGAAACCACAATGCTATACCAAAAAGACCAACAACAGACACTTGAGCATCGGACAAAAGTTATTACTGAAATTTCCAGCTCAATTGCGTCTCCATTTCTTTATAATCTGGATCCGGAGTCACTGAAACGACTGCTTGCCGGTTTCATAAAGATTGACGGTATTATCGCCATAACCGTTATTGACGTTGACAATCTACCGTTTGCAGCTGTCTGGATGGATGGAGAAATTCAAACCGGTAATGAGATTCCCCCAACCGTTGCGCTTAAGGATGAATTTTCCTTCAGCACGGCATGCAGTTATGAAGAAGAGACGCTTGGCACCCTATCCATTTTTTACACAGATGATCCGGTACAGCAAAAAATACGTAAAAATAAAGAACTTACCCTTGGATATATCGCAGATTTCAAAGGAATCGCTTCCAAGAGCATCAACCAATCCATTCAGATTCAGCTTGCCGTATCCACATGCATTATACTGGTGCTGATCCTTTCAATTGTTATAAGCATTAAATATATTGTGTCCAACCCCATCAATACAACGGTTCACATGCTTAAAGACATAGCCCAGGGTGAAGGCGACCTGACAAAGCGTATAACCGTCGTGTCGGGTGATGAGATCGGGGAACTTGCCAGGTGGTTTAATCGTTTCATCGAAAAGCTCCAGGGGATTATAAGAGAGATTTCAAGTAATTCCGACACACAGAATAGAGCGTCCGATGAACTGTTTTCCATTTCAAAGCAACTGTCGCAAGGTGCGGAAAGAATGTCCGGTAATTCAGAGCGTATTGCGGCAGCAGCCGAAGAGATGAGAACGAATATGACATCGGTTGCGGCGGCCACGGAAGAATCTTCCACAAACATCAATATGGTGTCTGCCGCTGCCGAGCAGATGACGTCAAGCATCGTCGAGATTGCTCAAAATACCGAAAAAACCCGAACCGCAAGTAATGGCGCAGTAGAAAGGATTCAAAAAACCTTGAAAAATGTCGGAATGCTCAGTGATTCCGCCCAGAAGATCGGAAAAGTGGTTGAAACCATCACTGAGATATCAGAACAAACCAATCTCCTGGCCTTGAATGCGACCATTGAAGCCGCCCGGGCCGGAGAAGCCGGCAAAGGGTTTGCCGTGGTGGCAGGGGAAATCAAAAGCCTGGCACAACAGACGGCCGAAGCCACGTTTGAAATTAAAGACAAAATAGAGAACATTCAAGCATCAACCCGGGAAACGGTGTCTGAAATTGAAGATGTTACCGGAACGATTCGTGATGTAAATAATATGATCGACAATGTGTCTGCGGCGTTGGAAGAACAGTCCGCAACCACAAAAGAGATTACCGGCAACGTGACCCAGGCAAACCAGGGGATTCAGGAGACCACCCAAAATGTGGCCAATAGTTCTGATATTGCAAACAGTATTGCCGATGACATATCAAATATGAATAAAGACTCAAAAACGACCACGGAGAATAGCACCCGTGTATTTAACAGCGCAGAGCAACTCACGGAATTATCCGGTGAAATGAAACGGATCATCGGCCAGTTCAAGATTTAGCCATCTGAAACCACGATATAGACCGGCAACCATATCGTCGAAGCATATTTACCCCAAAGTTGCATAACCTGTTTATACAACTTTGGGGTTTGACTATTGACGGCGAATCATAACATTTTGCTTGACCCCGTCTTAATTTCATGGTTAACCATCTTTTGCAATGAAAGTTAACCATGAATTGCCGGATAACAGGCAAAAAATCCTTGAAGTATTGTACCGGTCGGACGGCGCACCTGTGTCCGGGGTCAAAATCAGCGAAGTCGCCGGAATTTCCCGGGTGGCGGTCTGGAAGCACATTAAGGCGTTGCAACAGGCCGGTGTGGATATCGAGGCCCTGCCGACGGGGTATAGGCTTCAGGACGCCGACAACCTGCTCTATCCCTTTTGTTTTCCGGCCCATCTTCAGGACAAAATCTTCCATTTTTCCGAACTTAAATCGACCATGGACCAGGCCCGGCAGATGTCCCGGCAGGGAATGTCCCATGTCAGCTGCGTCATTGCCGAAGTCCAGACCGCATCCAGGGGACGGTTGAACAGGCAGTGGGACTCCGACCGGGGCGGGTTGTGGTTCACCCTGGTCCTGAAGCCGGATTTGCCGCCGCCCCTGGCCTGGACCATGAATTTTGCCGCATCCGCCTGCATGTCCCAGGTGCTGGCCGATTTATTTGACCTGGATGTGCGGGTCAAATGGCCCAACGATCTGCTGCTCAACGGCCGCAAGCTCTCCGGTATGCTGGCGGAGATCGAAACCCGGGCGGATATGGTAAATTTTCTGTTTCTGGGCATCGGCCTGAATGTAAACAATACACCTGCATCGGATCAATACCAGGCCATCTCCCTGAAAACGGCCCTGAAAAGACCTGTTGCCAGAAAACAGATTCTGATCCGGTTTCTGGACCTGTTTGAATCCCGGATTAAGACCGTTGATCCGGCCCGGATCATCAGCCAATGGAAGGAGCGAACCGCCACCATCGGCACCCAAGTCCGGGTTCAGACCCATGACCGGGTCTATGAGGGCAAGGCCCTGGATGTGGATGACACTGGGGCCCTTATCCTTGAAAGCCGGGACGGCATCACCCGGAAAATCATTTATGGTGATTGTTTTCATGCCTGAACCACCCCATTTAACACCATATCGGCGCGTTTCCACCCCCCATTAAAATGAAGAATAGACCCATGGATGTTTCCGTAAAACCAATTGTATATTCAGCCCTTTTTATCGCCCTGATCAGCATTGGCGCAATGATTGCCATACCTGTGGGCCCGGTCCCCATTGTACTTCAAAACATGTTTGTGCTCCTGGCAGGGTTGATCCTGCCGCCGGCCTGGGCTGCCGGGTGTGTAGCGGTTTACCTGCTCATGGGATTTGCCGGGCTACCGGTGTTTGCCGGCGGCACCTCGGGTATAGGCAAAGTGTTTGGCCCCACCGGCGGCTATCTTATCTCTTATCTGCCGGCGGCTTTTCTTGCCGCCGTAATATCCGGCCGTTCTGAAAAGGGCCTGTTCCGGGATTGTGCAGCCGCCATTGCCGGAATGGCAGTGGTTTATATGTTCGGGGTGCCCTGGTTGAAATGGGTGTTGGCCGTATCCTGGAACAAGGCTCTGGCTGTGGGCATGTATCCCTTTCTTGTGGGCGCTGTGCTCAAAATAGCTGCAGCGGTCATCATTGCCCGAAAACTTCGGCCCCTGATCCGGTTTTAACTGTATGATGAACAGGATATTATTAAAGACAGAGCATCTGACCCATGCCTTTGGGTCGGAGGATACCGGTATTTTTGACATCTGCCTGAGCGTATCCCGCAATGATTTTATTGTGCTTGCCGGCAGGAACGGATGCGGCAAAACCACTTTGATCCGCCATTTCAACGGTCTGTTAACGCCCCAGGCCGGTCAGGTTCTGCTCAACGGCCGGAACATTCAAAAAGATTTGACCCATGCCCGCAAAAAAATCGGCATGGTGTTCCAGGACCCGGACACCCAGATCATCGCAGATACCGTGTTTGATGAAACCGCCTTTGGGCCGGAAAATTTAAACATGGGTCGAAAAGAAATTGATGAAAAGGTCAAAAACGTCCTGAACCAGCTTGACCTGGATCATTTGCGGGAGAGGAACCCTGCCACACTCTCCGGCGGAGAAAAACGGCGGCTGGCCATTGCCGGTATTCTGGTCATGGAACCGGACCTTATTATCTTTGATGAACCCTTTGCCAACCTGGATTACCCATCTATTTTATCTCTGGTCAAACTGTGCCGAAAACTTCACCAATCCGGCCATGCCATTGTGATGACCACCCATGATGTGGCACCGGTCATTAACATTGCCACCCAAATGGTCATCATGGACAAGGGTCGAATCAAGGCCCAGGGCGATCCGGTATCCCTTGCTTCCCGCCTTGAATCCCATGGGGTGAAAAATCCCTTTACCCCCATGACACAGACATGGGCGTTGTGACCCTTTTTTCCTATCGATCCGGCAGAACCGTCTGGCACACCCTGGATGTCCGGTGCAAATGCCTGATGGTTTGCCTGCTGAGCCTGGCTGTGCTCAGGACAGGCCTGCCGGGGACGATTGTTTGTCTGGGTGTTTTAACGGCTATTTTAAAAACAGTGGGGCTGGGTCCGGCAAACATTGTGACGCAGTTAAAAGCATTTCTTTTGCTTTTGACTGTGATATTTTTCAGCCGGTGGGCCGGCACCTCCGGCGATCCCATGGTGACCGCCTATGGGTTCAGCCTGACCCGCCAGGGCTTGGCTTCCGGCAGCCTGGTGTCCTTGCGGTTTCTGGTGGTCATGCTGCTGGGCCTTGTGTTGACGGTCACGACCCGTTCCGGGGAAATCAAAACAGCCGTCCAGTGGTTCTTTCGTCCCGTTCCGTTTATTCCTGAACGCCGGGTTGCCGTGATGGCGGGATTAGCCCTTAAATTCATGCCGCTGATCCTGGATAATGCCCGGGAAGTGACCTATGCCGTCCATGCCCGGTGCGGCAATTTGCGAAAAAATCCTGTACGGCGCTTGATCCACCTGTCCTGGCCCCTGTTGAAAAAAACATTTCAATCCGCAGATGATCTAAGCCTTGCCATGCAGGCCCGGTGTTACAGTGACAACCGGACTGATCCGCGCTTTTCCCCAAATGGAAAAGAAGGCTGTATCCTGGCGCTGACACTTGTCTTTTCCGCAGTGATGCTCCTGATGGACTACTGGCCGGTCTAAGGTCCATGATCGCCTTCGACTCATGTTGGGCATAGGGCGATTTTTACATGAAAGAGTTCGATAACTTATTGAATTCTTTCATTCTTCGTTGTGGGTCCAAGCCGGGGTCATGATAGACCTGGCTCGGGCCATGGCCGTTATAGGAACAGATTTCCTGTAATGGTCGAATAAGGCAGGAATATACCCAAAGGAGATACGATGAAAGGAAAAAATCAATTTAACCGGCCATTCCTTTTTCCATAAGCTTTACTTCATTTTTACTTCTTGATAGTATCAGATTCATCTTTATCCCAATTTTAAATACCCGACTAAATCGGAATTTTATGTATGTACAGGAGGGGACGGCTGCCGTTGAAAGTACTTATTGTTGATGATGAAAAGCATATCCGACAAAGCCTTGCCGCCCATTTGGAAGATAATGAATATGATGTCATAACCGCAGAAAACGGCCGGCAGGGTCTGGCATGTATCCTTTCTGAAAAACCGGATCTTGTGTTGCTGGATTTAAAAATGCCTCAGATGGACGGCATCGACGTTCTGCGACAGGGCAAAAAAGTCATGCCCGATCTGCCCGTGATTGTCATTTCAGGGGCAAATCGCATCGAGGATGTGGTAAAGGCATTGCGCCACGGTGCCTGGGATTATCTGGAAAAGCCCATACGAAATTTTAACGTATTGGATCATTCAATAAACCGGGCATTGGAAAAAGCCAGGTTAATTGAGCAAAACAAAGCGTACCAGCAGAATCTGGAAAGCATGGTAAAGGAGAGAACCCGGGAACTGAAAAAAGCCAACACCCATCTGTCCGATATCAACGCCCGGCTGCATAAAATTGTCGAAACCACGCAAAGGTTGCACGGTTGTGTTGAAATGGGACATTTCGGCCAAAAAGTGCTTGAAGAATTTGCCGCACATATGGCGGCAACCGGCGGCAGTTTATATCTGCTTGAAGAAAACGGTCTTCGACTGGTGCATTCAATTATTTCCGGACACACGCCTGAATTTATCCCCTTCCCATTACCCGAGGAGTCTGTATTTAAAACAGTTCTCGAAAAGGGTCAGGCTCTCCTTGTCAACAATATAGAAGAGGAAAACATATATCTGCCCAGTGGATGGCCCGGGTATTCAAACGGTTCATTTTTAGCGTTTCCCATCAGGGAAGATTACGGCGCCCCCATCGGTGTTATCACACTTCACGATAAGCAAACGCCTCCCTTTGTGGATCAGGACAAAGAGATCGGCGCCATCCTTTCATCCTATTGTTGCGAGACCATTCGGGCCATCAAGGCTTTTCAAGCATCAAAAGAGAAGGAGATTCAACTTCAACAGGCCCAAAAAATGGAAGCCATCGGCACCCTTGCCGGAGGAATTGCCCATGATTTCAACAATATTCTTTCCGGTATTTTCGGTTATGCCGAACTTGCCAAAATGCACATTAATGCCAATGAAAAGGCAGGCAAATATATTGACCAGGTAATGGTTGGCGCCAGGCGTGCCGGTGAAATTGTCTCCCAGATTCTGACATTCAGCCGGCAGGCTGAATCTGAGATGAAACCGTTAAAAATTTATTTGATCGTCAAAGAAGCCGTTAAATTCTTGCGATCCTCCATTCCGTCAACCATTCACATCAGCGAAACCGTGGCAACCCACGATATGGCGTTGGCTGACGCAACCCAAATTCATCAGGTGGTTATGAATCTGGGGACCAATGCATATCATGCCATGAGAGAGACCGGCGGTATCCTGACCGTTTCATTAAAAAAGGCTGAACTTTCCTACAATGATTTAGAAGAGGGTTGTCCGTTTGGCGAATATATCGTGTTGCAGATAGCCGATACCGGGTGCGGTATTGATGAACGCGTCATGGATCGAATTTTTGATCCCTATTTCACGACCAAGGCAGTCTCCCAGGGAACGGGGCTTGGCCTGGCCGTGGTCAGCAACATCGTTAAAAAACATAACGGCATCATAAAAATTAACAGTCAAATCGGTAAAGGAACGGTTGTGGATGTTTTTTTTCCGATATTCAATAACACACCGCAGCATTGCGCAGAACCGGAATACAGTGTAAAAAATTTAGAAGGAACCGAACATATTCTACTGGTTGATGATGAACAAGGGATTCTGGATTCCACCCGGCAGATGCTGTCCAATCTGGGATATACCATATCCGGCTTCTCTGACGGTATATCCGCATTTAAAGCATTTGCCGAAACACCGGATGCCTTTGACCTAGTGATTACCGATATGAGTATGCCCAATATGGACGGCAGGATATTGTCGGAAAAAATTTTATCGCTTCAAAAAAATACACCGGTGATCCTTTGCACGGGGTTTCATGAGACATTTACCGAAAAGGACGCCGTTGAAATGGGAATTCGCCGATATCTGCACAAACCGGTTACCATACAAACCTTAACATTGGCCATTCGGGAAGAATTAGGCCGGCGAGAATAGGATCATGGAACAAATTAGAAACAGCATATTAATTGTTGATGATGAACTCTATATCCGACAGAGTTTTATTGATTATTTTGAAGATCGGGATTGGATGGTTTTTGATGCCGAAAGTGGTGAAGCGGCTCTTGAACTGCTCAAAACCCAGATCACTGACGCGGCCATCGTAGATATTCGCATGACGGGAATGGATGGGGAGACGTTTATCAGAAACGCATCAAAAAAATACCCGGATATGATCTTTGTGATCTGTACAGGCTCACCGGAATACGAACCCGCCGAAGATATACGTCAATGCCCCCATGTTGCAGATCAGGTTTTCGGCAAGCCGGTAACAAATATTGATGCACTTGAAAAGACCCTCAAAGACATGTTAGCTGATAAAAAAGAATAAAAATATTTGTCCAGGGGCTTGATCGCAAAATGGATGTACAACACAATGGAAGATGAGGAAAAAACCAAATCCCAGCTGATTCGTGAACTTCAGGAGATGCGCAAACATATTTTTGACCCCTTTTTCACTACCAAGCCCATGGGGGTCAGCACGTGACTTGGCTTAAGCGTATCGTATTTCATCATCACCGAGAACCATAAAGGCGAAATGATGGTCGAGTCCAGCCCGGGAGCCGGGGGAAAATTTATTATACGGTTGGCTACCAGCGAATTACCAGGTACTGAGACATGAAAAGGCAAATAAAAATATTTTTCACTTCCATTCTTTTCCTATTGTCGCTCACCGCTGGTTTCGTGATTGAAGATAGCCATGCCGACCGGTTCAAGGTTCTTGTGGTGATGAGCTACGACCCCGATTATACCTTCGTTCAAAAGGTGCGTCAGGGGATTGATTCGGTACTGTCGGATACCTGCCGGATCACCTACTTTTATATGAACACCAAAAACAATCTTGAAGGGGGGCCCAAAAAAGCCAAAGCGGCATTCACCCTGTACAAAAAAATGCGCCCCGACGGGGTGATTGCAGCCGATGACAATGCCCAGTCCATGTTTGTGGTGCCCTATCTGAGAAATAAGGTAAACACCCCGGTGATGTTTTGCGGCGTCAATGAAGCACCCGAAAAATACGGATACCCGGCCGCCAATGTATCCGGTATCCTGGAACGGATGACCATCAGTCAAAGTCTGGCCTTTGCCAAACAATTGCTTCCCGCCATCAAAACCTTCGGCTACATGTCCTGTGACAGTCCCACGGGCCGGACCATTTTAAACTATTTTCAACGTGAGGCACATACCTTTCCCATGGAACTGACCGCTGCCAGATTTCCAAAAACCTTGATGGAAGGCAAAGCCATGGCAAACGAGTTGCGTGGTCTGTGTGATGTCCTGTTCATACCGACCATGAACGGTATCAGGGACGACCACGGGTCACCGCTTTCGGATAAACAGATCCTGCCCGTTGTCACCAACATCTTTGCCAAACCGGTTATCGGTGACCAAAAATTCACGATTCAATACGGGATGTTGTGCGGCATGACCCAGCATGCGGACGAACAAGGCTTCACCGCAGCCAAAATGTTGCTCAAAGCCATGCGGGGAACCCCCATCCGTAATATTCCCATCACCCAAAACCGGTTAAACCGGGCAATTATCAATGTGAGCGTAATGAAAGCCCTGGGTATCAAACCCAAACCCATTCTGTTGAAAGACACCGAGCTGATCCGGGGAAAAACCGACCATGAGCCCTGTACACTTTGAACCATTAAAAAGGATAAAGGATAGGGTGATCAAACGAATCGTTATGGTGCTGTTTGTCACTGTTTTTCTACAAGGCTGCAGCCCCGAAGAACCTCTCCGCATCGGATTTATCACCGGCACGTCAGGCCATATGGCGGATATGGGAATATCGGCGCGTTATGCGCTCTTGCTGGCCGTGGACCAATGCAATGAAACCGGCGGAATCCATGACCGGCGAGTGGAACTTGTAATCCGGGACAATCAGCATGACCTTGTCTCGGCGGTGAACGATGTACAGGACTTGATTGCCCGAAAGGTTGACGCCATCATCGGTCCCATGTCCAGCACCATTGCCGTGACCATCGTCCCCCATCTCAACCGGTCTAAAATCGTCACGGTCTCTCCCACGGCAACCACAACACAACTTTCCGGTCAAGACGACTATTTTTTCCGCGTTTGCCCCTCTGCCGGCACCCAGGCCAGTGTCAATGCCGACTACCAGATTCGGTCGGCAAATATGAAACGGATTACAGTGGCCTTTCACAAAGGGAATCCCTCCTTTTGTGAATCCTTTATAAAAAATTTTAGAAAAACATTCCAGGCCGGCGGGGGCGAAGTCCTTTCCGTGACAGGCTTTACATCCGACGACGGACGCTCCTTTTCTCAAATCGCGGACGAGTTGCTAGCGGATAATCCCGATGGCATCTTGATTGTCGCCAATGCCATGGATTCGGCCATGCTGTGTCAACAAATCCGAAAAATCAGTGCATCGGTTAAGATCACCTTGTCAAGCTGGAGTGCATCCCGGCGCTTCATTGAACTGGGCAGCCGTGCCGTTGAAGGAACCACCCTGCCCATTTCCGTCGACTGGAACAGCGCCCATCCCAGGTATAAAACTTTTCAAAAATTGTTTTATGATCGTTACGGGCTTGAACCCGGCATCGGCAGCTTGAATGCCTATAATGCCGCCCAGGTGGTGTTGTCTGCTCTTAAGATTCGCAAATCAAATGAAAATTTAAAAGAGACCATACTTTTTATGGGCGAATTTGAAGGGCTTCAAAGAACTATAAAATTTGATGACTACGGAGACATCAACGCCGGGGTCTTTATGTACACCATTCGCAACCATCAATTTGAGGCATTGGATTGAATCCATGGGATCAAACATCTCTTTAAAAAACTATTTGTCCCGGCATTTTGCCGTGGTCGCGGTGTTGCCCGTGATCACCATTGCCTGCCTGACCTACACGTTTATGCTGCCGGCCATAAAAACCCGCACAGGTCTCCAGCACCATGCCATGGCCCGTTCCATTGCCGGCCAGATATCCGCCCACCTCTCCTGCGGAAAGCGGCAGATCTCCGCCATCGCCGAGTATCTGAGCAACCGGCAAATTAGAAACCACATGGCACCGGTTGACCTGCTTGATGCCCATTGCAGCGCCGGTGACTTTTTCGAAGCCCTGTTTGTGATTGACAATACAGAGGGGTTGGTTCAAACGGCCGGCCTGAGCGAATCTCTCAGGCCCAAACGGTCCGATTTCATTGGTATGGATTTTTCCGGCCGCAGGTTTATTCAGTCCCTGAAAAAAGATGCACCGCCTGAATGGTCCCAGATTTTTTTGTCCACGATTAACAGCCGGCTGGCAGTGGCAGTGACGATTCCATTGGTCAAGGGTGTTATCATTGGGGAAATGCCCCTGGATAAGTTGTCTGCATTCATAAGCCATCTGCCGCTGGAATCCGAATTACTGACGTTTGTCATTGACGAACGCGGCATTGTCCTGGCAGATTCTTTAGGGCAGTATTGGGGACAAATTCTAAAATCCGATTTTACTGACGGGGCTGAATCAAAGACCAATGCCCATGCTGTTTCAAAAACATTTGAACTCAACGGACGGCGGATGCTGGGCACCATGGCGGATATGGATGAAACCGGTTGGAAAATTGTGATCGCCCAGCCGGTCAGCAAGGCGTTTCAGTCATTGTGGGAAATTTTGACCTTAATTGGTCTAGGCCTTTTTCTTGCCCTGGTTCTCTCCCTGTGCATCGGCTGGTTTCTGGCCGGTAACTTCGCCCGTGTGGTTAAGTCTTATATCGAGGGAGCGGCCTACATTGCCGGCGGAAACTACAATCTTGACTGGCCCGCAACCAAAACAAAAGAGTTCTCGTTGCTGGGCCGTAACCTTGGGCGTATGGCCCGGAAAATCAACCAGCGGGAAGAGGAGCTTAAAATCAGCGAGGAACGGACCAAGGATATTCTGGTCAATATTCCCAGTGTGGCGTTCCAGCACATCGCTGACCCCAATGCGGATAATTCAAGGGTGATGAAGACCTTTGCCCAGGAGCGGGGAATGCAGATCTTCGGCCTTGATTTTGATGATGATAATATTATTGAAAATTTTGTGGCCTGTCTTCCCGAAAATGATCAGCCCCGATTTGTTGAGTCGATGGAAGAGGCGGTTAAATCGCTTACGCCCTGGCACTACGAGGGGCGGTTTATTAAACCATCCGGCGCGGAGATCTGGTTTGAAGGTCGTTCCATCCCCAGAAAAAACAACAATATCGTCTCCCATTACGGTGTGCTGACAGATATCTCCCGGCGCAAAAAAATGGAAGAGATATTGATTCAAAGCGAAAAAATGCGCTCGGTGGGCGGGTTGGCCGCAGGCATGGCCCACGAGATCAACAACCCGTTGGCCGGGATGCTGCAGACCGCCCAGGTCATGGCCCAGCGACTCAGCGCCGACCTCGATATTCCCGCCAGCCGCACAGCAGCCCAAAAGGCCGGTACCACCATTGAATCCATTGAACAATTCATGAAAGCACGGGGCATACCGCGCATGATTCAGACCATTATCACATCCGGGCAGCGGGTGTCCGACATTATCAATAATATCCTGAGTTTTTCCCGGAAAGATGAAACCACTCTGTCCCACCATTTTCTTGACAAAATTCTGGATAAAACCGTTGAACTGGCTGCAACGGATTACGACCTTAAAAAGGCATATGATTTTAAACAAATTAAAATCACCCGGTCGTATGCCGACGACCTGCCGGCCTTACCCTGCCAGGCAGGCAACATTCAGCAGGTGGTGCTCAACATCCTGACCAACGGGGCCCAGGCCATGCAGGCGGCCCGAACCCCGGAGCCCAGGTTTATCCTCAGAACCTATGGTGATCCGGTCCGGGGGATGATCTGCATGGAAATAGAGGACAACGGGCCCGGCATGGACGAAAAGACGCGAAAATATATTTTTGAGCCTTTTTTCACCACCAAGCCGGTGGGCGTGGGCACCGGACTTGGGTTGAGTGTCTCCTATTTTATTATCACTGAAAACCACCAAGGTGAAATGACCGTTGAATCCAGTCCGGGCGCAGGCGCCAAATTCATCATACGCCTAGCCAATAAATGACAAATAAACCGGGCATTATACCCAAACCCATTATTTTAAAAGGCATAAAAACTTGTCCGGACAGAGCTTGAGGAGCCCACAATACATGAGCAATCCAACATCCAGGAAATCGGGTAAACCAATATCATTCAAATTTTCGGATCTGCACATTCGTACCAAACTACAGGTGGTGATTGCCCTGATTATTACCGTTTTTTTAATGATCGTCTTGACGGTGGTGGTCTCTTTCCATCGCATTGAAAATGTGCTTGGCGGTGTAATCAACAACGATATGAACAATGTCATGACAAACGCATTGACCGAACGGGAGATCTCCTCCATCACAGCGGACCTCAATCTTTTGCTGGTCACTTTTTTGTCAGACCGGAACCATCTGCACAACGAAAGCAAGCGGTTAATAAACGTCACCCGGGGGGTGGCTGACCGCGTCCAGGGCAGTGACCTGGAAACCCCTCTTTTGCTGTTTGACCGACGCATACAATTTTTGCTAGAGCAATGCCGGGCCGTCAGCGACGGGGTCGGAAATGTAAGTCATGCCGAGGGACATATGGAGGACATGTTCGACCGCCTGGATGAGATCATTGCCGACAAGCTCATCAACGCCGCCCTTAACGGCGATGACACCAGCATCCTTCAGCAGCTTTCGGTGCTGATTATCGGGTACCGGCAAAGTCTATTGGAAATAGGAAAGAGCCATGCAGAACGGTGGCCGGAAAGCTATTATACATTCTTTGATCTGGAAAATGACCCGCTGATCGTTGCCATTGACGAACTGAATTTTCGAATGCGCCCCCTGCTGGCCGCAGATCCTCAGATCGCAGAATTCGGCCGGGACGCCATCGACGATCTTCAAACCTATAAAAGTGAAATTTTAACACTCAATGTGTTGATGGTCGAACTGAAAACGCGCATGCTCAATGTTGAGAAGGCCAGGCACCAGGCCACCGAAATACTAAAAAAGTTTGACCGGAATGTGGTCAATGCCATCAGCACCGCCAATACCAAGGTGATCGGCACGCTACGGGTTACCGAAGCGACCATGGTGGCCATCTCTTTGGCGCTGATTGCAACCCTCATTGTACTGACATTGCTCTTTTTTAAAAATATTATCAAAAAACCCATGGACAATATTTGTGAGGGCATCAAGGCCTTTCGGCAGAGCAATCTGGACGCCCGGATCAATCTTAACCGCCGGGACGAGTGGCACCTGATCGAGGATGCGTTGAACGCCATGGCAGCCGATCTTTCCAACTCCTATGCTGACCTTAAAACCGCCCAAGGCCTTGTTTCCAACATCATTGACTCCATGCCCTCGGTCCTGGTGGGTGTGGACAGCCGGGGCAACGTTACCCAATGGAATCTGAAAGCCGAACAGGTAACGGGGATAAGTCCGGAAAAGGCCCGGTTCCGGGCCCTGGGCAACGTGTTTCCCAACCTGGCCCATGACATGGACCGAATCCGGGCATCCATCCGGGACCGTCGGGTGCTCCGGAATTCAAAGGTGCGCCGGGAATACATAAACGAAACCCGCTATGAGGATGTAACCATTTACCCCCTGGTGGCCAACGGGGTGGAGGGTGCCGTAATCCGGGTGGATGACGTCACCGACCAGGTGCTCATGGAGGAGATGGTCATCCAGAGTGAAAAAATGCTATCGGTGGGGGGGCTTGCCGCAGGCATGGCCCATGAAATAAACAACCCCCTGGCCGGTATGATGCAGACCGCCCAGGTCATGGGTCGGCGACTGACGGCACGCCTTGATATCAGGGCTAACCGGGAAGCGGCACAAGCAGTCGGAACGTCCATTGAAGCCATTGAGCAGTTCATGGCGGCAAGGGGCATACACCGCATGCTCAAAGCCATCACAGAATCAGGCGTGCGGGTGTCCAAAATTGTAAACAATATGCTCAGTTTTGCCAGAAAAGACGGTACGAGAATCTCCTCCCACGACCTGACCGAAATTATAGATAAAACCATTGAACTTGCGGCCACGGATTATGATTTGAAAAAAACCTATGATTTTAAACGCATTAAAATCATAAAAACGTATGGTGACGACCTGTCCGCCATCCCCTGCCAGGCAAACCAAATCCAGCAGGTGGTGCTCAATATTCTGACCAACGGAGCCCAGGCCATGCAGGGTGTCAGGACCCCGGATCCCCAATTCACCATACGCACGTATGTGGATACGGCCCGGGATATGGCCTGCATTGAAATCGAAGATAACGGCCCCGGGATGGATGAAAGAACACGCAAACATATTTTTGACCCCTTTTTCACCACAAAACCTGTGGGGGTGGGAACCGGACTTGGCTTAAGTGTTTCCTATTTTATCATCACCGAAAACCATAATGGGGAAATGGCCGTTGAATCCAGCCTGGGCACGGGTGCTAAATTTGTGATCCGGATCCCGTTGACAGGGCCTTAATGCAGGCGAGGACACCTATCCGTCAGCCATTTTCTTCTGCCCGTAGGTCTTGAATTTTTCAAGCACGGTCTCCATCTCTTCATCCGCCAGGATGACGGGGTGTCCGATGCTTTTGGTCTGATAGTAAATCCGGGCCACAAATTCAATCTCTTCGGCAACGGCAAAGGCCGTGTCCATGCTGTTGCCCACGGCTACAAGGCCGTGATTGGCCAGCAGCAAGGCATTATAATCGCCGATATGTTTGGCCACGATGTCAGCCAGCTGTGGTGTGCCGAAGGTGGCATAGGGCGCCAGGGGCACTTTTTTGCCTGCAAAGCCCACAAGATAGTGAACGGCCGGGATTTCCCATCCTAAACAGGCCATGGTCACCGCATAGGGCGAGTGGGTGTGGACAACGGCCCGCACATCCTTGCGCTGGTGATAGAGGGAGAGATGAAATCCAAGCTCGCTTGACGGCTTGGTGTCACCCGCCAGGATATTTCCCTGCATATCCGTGAGCACAACATCCCGAGGGCTCAATGCCGCGTACTCGATACCGCTGGGACTGACGGCCACGGTTCCTGAATCCCTGTCAATTATGCTCAAATTCCCGCCGGTACCTGTGGTCAGGCCGGACGCCACCATTTTAAGGCCAAAGCGCACAACAGCCTCTTTTTCATTTTCAAAATCCATAATGCCTCCATAAAAACTGCTCAGTTAAAATATGGGACTCCCCTGCCCCACTATGAAAAACTTGGACTTGATCATAAAATCGGCCAGCTTTTGTAGTGGCAATCCCCCTGTGGTTGCCCGGTTTAGGGCAGGCACAGGGGCCTGCCCCTAAATTGCCGACGTTGGAACCAATCCCAAGCAACCATTCGTTGATATGACTATCGGACTTATGCCCAGCCGATTAAGCAACCATTCGGTACACCATCCGTCCAATCCGCCGGACAGCCCGGTCGGCAGCCTCATCCCATACGCCGCCGTACCCGATGCGGATATACCGGCTGAACACATCCACGCTGGAGCACAGGAATCCTGGGATGATTGAAATACCCTGCTTTCTGGCTTCAAAAAATATATCCCGGCCGTTGCACCCTTCGGGCAATTCAATCCAGAGACACAGCCCTCCCAAGGGCGAGGTCATCTTAACGGATGGCGGAAAGTATTTGTATACCGCTGTCCTGCAGTATTGGCAATTTTCCCTTAGGGTGCGCCGAAGACGACGCAGATGACGCGGAAACGAACCCTCTTTCAGGTAACTTGCCACCAGCGCCTGGTTCAGGGTGGGAGAAATCAAAGAGCGTTTCAGCTTCATTTGCTGGATGCGGTTTTTAAATCTGCCGGGGATGACCCAGCCCACCATCAGACCCGGCGCCAGGACTTTTGAAAACGAAGAACAATATAAAACATTGTCATGGGTATCCCACTTTTTCACCGGATTGGGCCGGGTATTCCCAAAGTACAATTCACCACTGACATCATTATCAATAATGGGAATCTTCCGCTGCCCCAGCAGGGTTGCGATCCTTTCTTTATGCTCATCGGGCATAATAAACCCCAGCGGATTCTGGCAGTTTGCATTGAGCAGACAGGCGTCGATCTTCTTTTGTTCGACCAGCTTTTCCAGCCGGTCCGGGTTAATCCCGCGTTTTGGATCTGCCGGGATCTCCAGGGCGTAAAGCCCGTTATCGCTTAGCATGCGCCGGATAAAAGGATCCGACGGCGATTCCAGGGCAATGGTATCTCCGGGATTTGCCACGGCCTTGAGGCTAAGGCTCAGGGCCTCGGTGCATCCGTTGGTGACGATAATATCTTCCATGGATAAATTTTTGATAAAGGGAAAAAGCAGGTTGGTAATCTGGTGTCTGAGCTGTTCATCCCCCTGGGGGTGTGCGTATCCGGCAATGACTTTGGGTACCTGTGTTTTTGAAAAGGACTTAAGATGGGCGTGAAGTCGCTTAACCGGCAGATACTCAGGTGCCACCGTTACAGACCCAAATTTTAACACCCCGGGATCACCCATATCCCGGGTTAGAATATATATAAGGTTGTCGACACTGATTTTTCCCGGGGCCATCTCATGACGGATGATTTCGGGGCCAGGCCGGAGCCGGTCGGTACTTGGCTTGATAAAATACCCGGATCGATCACGGGACTCCACCACCCCCCTTTTTTCAAGCTCGACATAGGCCTGGATCACCGTTGACATGCTGTAGCCGGTGGTTCGGCAAAGGGATCGGAGGGAGGGCAGTTTCTCCGATATCCGGTACCCCCCGTTTTTGATCCGCCTTTGGATCTGGTCCGCCAGCTCCTTGTAAAAAAACTTTCTTTTTTCAGCCATACCATCTGCTATGGTTTTTTATTGCACGTTCTGTATCTGTTCTCTTTTTTAAAGTTCAACTATATTAATTCACAGCTAATATTCAACGTTGCCCTACAAAGGAGAAAACAATGACAAAATACTGTTTTACTGTTATGCAGTACATGCTGGCCGGAGAAGAGTCAAGGCTCGGGTTCAAGGATTACTGGAAAAACGATTTTTTAGCCCGCCACACCCCTGCCGGGCGAGTCTGCCTGGAAACAACAAAGGCGCTCTTTGTTATCGGGCTTTGCTTTGCCGTAACCAAAGGCATCAGTCTTCTGTAATTGTCAGGGCACGTTAATCTGCCCTGACCCTTAAAAATGAGGCGAATTTAGGCACCCCGTTTTTACTGAACCCATGATATTTGAATGTCACTGTGGTCCCGACGGCAGGCGGGTTGTTTCGAACCGCATCCGTGAATCCCGTCCCGAGTTTAAAAACAACGCCGTTTTCCAGTTTCAGCGTCAGCGAGCCCATGGCATTTTCATATTTGCCCTTTCCCTGGTTTATACCAATGACAAGGCCTTCCATATCCCGGGCTTTTTTTACTTTGAGCACATGGGCACTTCGACCGGTATGATAAGGTTTATCGGGATCTTTTACGATGACGCCCTCTCCGCCCCGTGATGCCACGTCACGAAAAAACCGGTCCAGGTCGGATTTATCATGGATCAAGGTCTGGGGGATCACCCGGACATGGCCGGCCGGATGGGAGTTGAACCATTGTTTTACCCGGTCAAGCCGCTCAAAAAATGTTCCGGCCGCGTTGGGCACTTCGAAAATATGGTACTTGATTTTTTCCCACCCGGGTCCCGGTGCTGAATCAAGCACCACGGACTGGATAAACTCAAATGCCCCTTGTGTGCTCCACAATTCGCCGTCCAGTTCAAAGGCCGGAAAATTTTTGATGAACCAAGGCGGCGGATGAAGGAGGACGCCCTTCCGGGTCAACAGGCGATTGCCGTCCCAGTATCCTCTTATCCCGTCCAGTTTCTCGCTCATGACCCAGCCCGTAACATCTTCCGTTCCGGTATAGACCCCGGCCTTTTGCAAATGCGGATCCGCTGCCCGGCAAAACGGACAAAATAAGACGATCACCATGGCTGCCGTTAGCCATATAATGACCAGTTTACGATACATATGCGTTGCGAAATCAGGCATAGATCCCCCATGATGTTTGATTTGTGAATTGAGAAGCATAGTAAAATACCCTTTCAGCCATTGTCAAGAAACGTTGGTCGGTTCTTCGATTCATAATTTAATCTTAAATTGTTTGATTTAACTTTTTTATTATTGTAAGAAAATATATTAAATATAAGCAAAACTTTTTAAATTACAAAGGCTGTCATGGGGTTGAATAAAAGCAGAAATGTGCTGATGCAAGGCATTCCGGAATTAAACGAGAGGGGTATCCAACGACGCTGCCGGGAGTATTCAATCCAAGAGGGGTTCAGCGTCAGTCTCATTGATGTTGCATGTGAAAAGGATTTGCACCTCTCATTTGAAAGGGATCAGCCCACGGTTAATTTTGGTTTTGTTGTTTGCGGCAATTTCACCAATCAAATCAAGGCACCGGGCCTGGATTTAAAGGGATTTACCAACCAGGCAGGTGCCGGCGGTATTCTTTTTCTGCCCCGGCAGGAAGGCACGCTTACCATTCCCGGAAACCAGCGGGTCTGCCTGGTTCACATCCATCTCTCCCCACCGGCATTTCATGCCCTGTTTTATCCGGACAGGGATAATATTCCCAAGGGGCTTCAAGCCATGATGGAAGGTCACAGTACCCGGGCCTGGTCTTATAGATCAGGTTTCTCCATGCATGCCCGACAGTGTCTGGACCGGCTGGTGGCAGGACCGGGGGCCGGCACGCCGGTTCGTATGTTTTACCAGGGCATCGCCCTGGACCTGCTTAGCGATCAGATTGCCCGGGCCAATGCTGTTACCCCCCCGGTAAACCCAATGAGCCCGGATGAGCGAGACCTTGTGGCCCATGCAAGGAATCTGCTGGTCCGGGATCTCTCTTCGCCCCCCTGCATCAAGCAGCTGGCCCGGGAAACCGGCCTGAACATGAATAAACTCCAGCAGGGATTCCGGCGTTTTTACGGGCTTTCGGTCTTCCAGTACCTTCAATCTTTCAGGGTCCAGGAGGCCAATCGCCTGTTTCACGAAACCGACATGAACGTGAGCCAGGCGGCCTTTGCCGTGGGCTATACCAATGTCAGCCACTTCAGCCGGGCCTATAAAAAGCATTTCAATATCCTTCCTAAAAAACATCTGACCTGCATTAAAAATACGTAAGGCCCATCATCAGAATAAAATCGCCCATCTACTTGTCTCCCCCCCCCCGGCGTTACACCAAAGGACACATATTTCAAATATGCTTCCATTGGCGTGCCTTGATGGTGACTTAAAATCCGGCCGGTTTAAACCGTTGTGTGTTTCGGGGCATAAATCGGTTGGATTCGGGTAGAAACCGACTGGTTGATTCTCTATATTCCTCCTTTAGTTTTGCCAACCAAAATATTTTAGGAGTTAAAATGAATTTTAGGACTCAACTTTCCAGATCTAAAGGCGGGTGGTCATGTTGAAAAAAACCACCTCACTAACCCTGGCCCTTTCCGGACTGGTCATGCTGGTGACCAGCATCGTGCTCTATTTTGGCCCGGCCGGTCATGTCGGCCATTTTTGCCGCTGGTCGTTCTGGCACCTTTCCCGGCACCACTGGGGCGCGTTGCATCTGAATTCAGGCCTTTTGTTCTGCCTGGCCATGATTGTTCATGTGTGGCTTAACTTCAGACTGATTGTCGCCTATGTGAAAAAACAAAAAAAGGGGTCACCGGCCTTTGCCGTCTCTTTGCTTCTGACCCTTTATGTCTGCATGGGCGGGTACTACGAACTGCCGCCCATGGGGCAATTTCTGGATCTTGCCCGATCGTCCAGAGCGGCATCCATACAAACCTATGGCTCCCCGCCCTACGGCACGGCAACCCGGTTCCCGGCCCTTCACATCGCCCGGTACATGGGCTGGGATCCCCGGCAATCCCGGGCACAGTTGAGTCAAAACAATATTATGCTTGATACCCCGGACCAGACCCTGTCCGACCTGGCCCAAAAGAATCACACCAGCATCGGCCGCCTGCTGGATATCATGTGCACCCATTCCAACAAAGGAGATCTCAAATGACCACCGTAAAAAACGTATTTAACAGCGACCATGTTATCAATTATGACCAGAACGCTGAAAAAGTGAACTGGCTGGACCCCGCAATCGTTTTCGGCATGGCTTACCGGTTTGTCCACCCAAGCGAGCGTTTACTGGACGTCGGCATCGGCACCGGCTTGTCTTCCCAATTGTTCCACAAGGCAGGCCTGGAAGTTCACGGCATTGATTTTTCCCCGAAAATGCTTGCCCGCTGCCGGTCCAAACAGATGGCCGAAACCTTAAAAGAGCATGATCTGTCCCAGACACCCTACCCCTACGAGGCCGATACCATGGATCACGCCGTCTGCACAGGGGTGACACACCTTTTCAAGGACTTAACACCGATGTTTCAGGAGCTTGGCAGAATCCTGAAACCCGGGGGCATTTTCGCCTTTGTGGTACCGGATTGCCAACAAGGCGAACCCAGGGAAATCCAGGTGGATGCCCGGCATTCCCCCGGGGAAAAAGTCACCATGTTTTCTTATTCCAGCCGGGATATACAGACACTGCTTGATTCCTACGGCTTTGCCCGGATTTTCGATCTTTCATTTGAAGCTTCGGCCATCGGCCGGCGCACGGCGCAATACAAAGCCTATGTGGTTCAAAAAAACGGCAAAAAATCTATTTAAGGTTACGGAGACTGTTGATGAATAAAATTTGTATTAAAACCACGGCCGGTGCAGGCAAATGGATCTTGCTGATTACGATTTCAGCTTTTCTAATTTGTTGCGGCACAAATTTGCAGGCCCAGGATGCGCTCGAAACAGATGTGGCAACGGACGAAGCGCCCAGTGACTCGTCGTATCAGACAGAAAGCGTGATTGTCACCGCCCAGAAGCGCGAAGAAAATGTACAGGACGTACCGGACAGTATCACGGTACTGGACGAAATTAACATTTCCGATGCCGGTATCACTGATATGGTCAGCCTCTCCACATATGTTCCCAACTTTGAATTTTATGATTTCGGCAGCCGCTGGCATTGCCAGACCTATATCCGCGGCATCAAAACCTTGAACAACTCTGAACCGTCAACCGGCTTGTATGTTGACGGCGTCAACTATTCCAAATCCTATCTGTTCAACTTTCCTTTGTTTGATGTGGAACGAATCGAGATCCTGCGCGGCCCCCAGGGGACATTATACGGCCGCAACACCATGGCAGGCGTCATCAACGTACACACCAGGACACCGGACAATGAGACCCGGGCCCGGATTTCAGGGACTTACGCAAGCTACGATGAACGCCGGATTCAAGGGTCTATCCAGACACCCATTCTTAAAGACAAACTCTTTTTAGGTATCTCGGGTCTGATCTCTTCCAGTGACGGATACATGGAAAACGATATTGACGGTGTCGGTGAAGACGGCAGGCATAAAGACGGCCAGGCCGGGAGAATAAAACTCCGGTACCTGCCGGCTCCGAACTGGGATATCACCCTGGGTCTGGATGCCCAGCACCACGACGACGGCGCGTTCCCGTTCCGCAGAACCCAGCGCAATTCCTTTGTCAAAGCCGGTATCCTGGAAGCGGACAGCCCATATCACTACTCCCACGATTTTGACGGCACGTCGGAAAACGATTTCTGGGGGGCGACCCTGAATACCTCTGTTGATACAAAAATAGGTAAGGTCACATCCATTACAGGGTACCGGGACTTTAACAATGAGGATTTCATTGATTCGGATTTCAGCCCCCTGGATGCCGCGCGCATGAAATATCTTTTAGAGGAACGCACCTTTTCCCAGGAACTTCGCATTGCCTCCCCGGATGATAAAACCGGGCCCCAATGGCTTGCCGGGATCTATTATTTCCACATCGACTCGGACAAGGAACGGACCAACTACTACCAGTCGGCCATGGCGGCCAGCCCCAGCAATCCCTTTGCCCCGGGAACCGGTGCCAAAATGACCCAGAGCAATGGAACCAACTTCGGCGAAGCGTTGTTCGGTCAAATCACCTGGCCTGTATTCAATACCGTGGACGTCACTACGGGACTCAGATACGAAGTCGAGGAGGCACAAATGGATGCCACCGTTTATTACACACCCACAGGCGGTGCGACCACCGCCACACAGCACCCCTATCAGGAAAGCCGATTCACGGCATTGCTGCCCAAATTGAGTGTGGGGTGGCATTTCATGGATGACAAAATGCTTTACACCACTGTTTCAAGGGCCCATCGCAGCGGCGGGTTTAACGACCCCAATGTGGGGGCCGCCCCCTATGATGAGGAGTACAGCTGGGTATATGAAGCCGGTATTAAATCGCAATTTTTCCAAAACCGGCTTACGGTAAACATCTGCGGATTCTATACGGATATTGAAGATGAGCAGATCACCCGATTTGATGAATACAACCAGTCGTATCTGGAAAATGCCGGCGAATCCCACCGGCTGGGCATGGAGTTTGAGGCCGGCTGGTTCATTGCAAAGGATCTGGAAATATTTGCTTCATTCACCTGGCTCGAGGCTGAATATGACAAGTATACCGACCCTGTCACAGGCGAAGATTTTGAAGGCAATACCACCTTCGGGGTCCCGGATTATACCTATACATTGGGGGCCCAGTACAGACGCCCCCTGTGGGGAGACTGGAACGGTTTCTGCCGTGCTGAACTGGCCGGCACCGGCCGCCGCTATTTTGACGACGCCAATACGGTGAAAGACCCCGGGTATGAACTGGTCAACCTCAAACTCGGCCTGGAAGGCACCCACTGGGACGGTTATGTCTGGGCAAATAATCTGTTTGACCGGCATTACTGCATCTTTGAAAATGTTGACCGGGGCATCACCGAAGACGGTGAACCGTTAACCGTCGGCATAACCCTTTCATACCGGTTTTAGGGCAATATTTGATGCCGGGATAAAAAGTCGGGTTTGATCACAACATCGGCCATCTTTTGCAGGGGCAATCCCCCTGTGGTTCCCCCCGTTAGCGCAGGCACAGAGCCCAGCCCCTGAAATGGCCGACGTCAGGACCGGGCCCGATGATTATTTTTATATTTTTATCCCGTGAATGGACACAAAAACTTGATGAAGGGATAAGCGATCTGCTATGGTATTCTAAAATTTTTTAATTACTCACTTATTTACTGATCAGGTAAAATTATGACATCGCCTAAAGAATCCTTTATTACCGGTTTTTTCAAGTTGGAGTCCGCCGGGGGACTGACCCTCATGTTTGCCGCCCTGGTCGCTGTATGTGTGGCCAACACTCCGTTATACAGTTATTACACCCTGCTCATTGATACCCCCATTGAAATTCGCATCGGTGCATTGCAAATTGCAAAGCCGTTGCTGCTGTGGATCAATGACGGCCTGATGGCCGTCTTTTTCTTTCTGGTTGGACTGGAATTGAAACGCGAGGTCATGGATGGGGAGCTTTCCGATAAAAAAAATATTATTTTTCCGGGTCTCGGTGCATTGGGGGGCATGGTTGTCCCGGCGCTGATCTATGTCTATTTCTGCGCAGATGACCCACCAGCGGTAAAAGGCTGGGCCATTCCTGCGGCAACGGATATCGCATTTGCCCTTGGCATCCTTTCGCTTCTTGGGTCCCGGGTGCCGCTGAGTATCAAGGTCTTTTTAACATCCCTGGCTATTTTTGACGATATCGGCGCCATACTGATCATCGCCCTGTTTTATACAGATAAAATTTCCATGGTTGCCCTGGGTATTGCCCTGTGCTGCATCCCGGTACTGGCGATTATGAATTATAAGAATCTGGAATCAAAAAGCATGTTTATAATGGTCGGTGCGATCATGTGGACTTCCATGCTTAAATCAGGTATCCATGCCACCCTGGCCGGGGTTATCCTGGCCCTGTTCATTCCCATGACCTCTGCAAAAGATCCGGACTATTCGCCATTAAAGCGTGTAGAGCATGACCTGCATTTTTCCGTTGCGTTCATCATTCTTCCTGTCTTTGCATTTGCCAATGCCGGCATCCGCCTTGTGGGCATGGGAACGGATCAGTTCTTTCATCCGGTCTCAGTGGGGATCGCCCTCGGGCTTTTTATCGGCAAACAGATCGGTATCTTCGGGATTTGCTGGGCAGCCGTTAAAGCCGGTGTGGCCAGGCTTCCCCAGGGTATGTCATGGGGGTCTTTATATGGCGCGTCCGCCCTGTGCGGTGTCGGCTTTACAATGAGCTTGTTCATCGGTTCCCTGGCCTTTGAACAGACCGGGGTAAACCGCCTGTTTGACGAACGACTGGGCATCATTGTGGGGTCTCTTGCATCGGGGATCGTCGGCTATTTGTTTTTGAATGCCGCCCTGCCCCAAAAGAGGCAAAATGATTGAAAGCAGCGGAGGCAACAGGCGCAATACCATGGTCAATCTTGCCGCATTTGTGGTGGTGATTGCCGGAATGAAGGCAGCCGGCTCGCTCATTGTTCCTTTTTTGCTGGCCCTGTTTTTAACAATCATCAGTTTGCCCCTCATGCACTTTTTAAAAAGAATGAAGGTTCCGGACCTTATTGCATTCCTGCTGATTTTAATTCTTGTGATCGGACTGTGGATGTTGCTGGTTGTTATTTTAGGATCAACCCTCCAGGAGTTTACACGCAGTATGCCCGAATATCAGGAGCGGATGAAACTACTGATAAGCGACGGCTATGCCTGGATACGGGCGCATGATATTGCAGTTGACAAGTCCGTGGTGGATTCGGTGTTTGATCCCGGCAAAATTATGAAATTTGTGACCAGCTTGATGAACAGCCTTGTGGCGATTTTAAAGAATGTCTTTTTTATCGTGTTGATGTTTGCCTTCCTGATCATTGAAGCCAGCGGCATCCCGGATAAAATTAAAACCATCAGGCATAACAAGGAAGACAGTCTTTCATCCTACAACGCGATTATCGGCATGGTAAACAGATATCTGGGCATTAAATTCATAACCAGTTTTATCACCGGGGCAATGATATATTTGGGCCTTTTTTATATAGGCGTGGATTTTGCCGTCCTCTGGGCCGTATTGAGTTTTATCCTCAATTTTATTCCGACCATCGGATCTCTGATTGCATCCGTTCCGGCCATACTGCTTGCCCTCGTTCAGCTTGGCACGTTGGATGCATTCGGAACAGCCGTACTCTTTGTTATCGTTAATACAGTGGTCGGGACCATAGCAGAGCCCCGTATCATGGGACAGCGGGTGGGCCTTTCTTCCATCGTTGTGTTGTTATCATTGATTTTCTGGGGATGGGTGTTGGGGCCCATGGGGATGCTCCTTTCCGTGCCTTTGACAATGGCTGTGAAAATCGCTTTGAGCGAAAACAAATCCACGCAGTGGATTTCCATTCTTCTGGCCCCAAACAGTGAACTTTCCAAGTTTAATCCGGATATTTCATGAATTGCCGGGGTGCTGTAACTGCCATACTTTTTATATCCAGCATCATTTCTAAACTGTCGGCGATCATAATTACGCCTGACTTGACCATAAGCCCTAGCTGAAATTCAACAGAACGATTATGTTCGGCGGGCTGTCATTTTTCAGTCCAATAACAAAAGCCCCTCCCCCTTCAATAAAGTCTTTGGGGAAAATAATAGACATAGCCAACGCTTAACTCCTATCCCCCAAAAGCTGTAAAATAAAGGATAATCGACCTGTTGAATGTTAATAATAGTCCGGGGTTTTGGGTTCAGCATTGGCGGAATTTCATTTTTGACATAGTCCACAGTGAAAAATCTTCAAACATCCCGATGCAATTCCAAATAATTTACCACGCGTCACTGCTGCTATTTAGTACTATCCCTTTGATAACCATCTTTTAGTTTTAATAATTCATCATCAAGGCCATACCGGATAATTTCGATACAATCACTGGTTTGAGAAATGTAATCCCCGGTCATGACTGTAAGCTCGAATGGAAAAAGGGCCGGGCTATTCATTAGCAGATTAAGAGCGGCCTTTCCTTCCGGGATTGCATATAGCGCCGCTTCAAGCAATAGAGAGCTAAGATTTTGATCTTTTATAGTAATTGAAGGTTGTTTCTCGTAGCATCCTTTATTATCAGAATCTTTCAGCACACCCCAGGCAACAAAAGAACGGATGACCCGTCTTGTGCTCCTCTCAACAGTTGAACGCTCGCCCATACTTTCAAAACAACGAAGGCGGATCTGTTTTTGGGTCACAGATTCTTGTAAATTCAACAGCCTTCCGGTCTGCTCTGCTACTCTATGCCAGAATGGATAGGCGGATATGGTCATGGCCCAATGTAGCGCAGTCCGGATATCCCTTTGATGGTTTCTTGCATATAATAGGGCCTGATCCCGGATTGCCATCAATTGCTTGTCCGGCGTTACCCAGCATTTCATTATCTGAGTGACCGCCTTTGTGTAAGTTTGCTCACCCCTTTCTCCATATCCTCCAGTTTGAAGCCGATCGCGTATAAATTGATCAAGTTGTTCACGAATTTTGTTAGGTGCCATATTATCTATCAGCATATCCAATGCATAATCATACCATTCCAAGCGTACAACCTGTTTTATCCCTATGGCTTCATGTCTTTTGCTCATCACCGTGTCCTCCTTTCTACTTTGATCAGTGGCACGATAACTTCTTCGATAGCAACACCTCCATGGCCGACAATTAAGTCGCCCTCATTAACAAATGCATCATTCCCGGTAGCAACTAATGGGAAATAACCGTCAGGCAGACCCGACGGAAGCCATTCACGCGCAAAGGTAAAGGTCGAAGATATCTGTGAGCGCAGCTCCAGTGTCGGATATATACGAACTCGTTCTCCACGACTCTCTGCTATAGCACCTTCTGTTGGCCGTCCTTTGCCGATCGATTCTATGTTGCCGTGGTCTGAGGTGATCCAGATGTCATAGCCATGATTGCCCAGATAATTAAGCAGCGATATCAGGTATTCACCTCGGCACCATTGATCTATTTGGTTATGCATGCCAGTGGCTCCCAGCTGCATCCCATGCATGATCTTATCCACTTTATCGATTACCAGTCCGACAACCTTGGTCTGTGCCGGATTGATTAAACTATCCATCGTGGCTTCGGCATTACCATCTCCGAGACTGCGTTTATAAGCGATATCCAGCTTTGAAACATCATGACCCTGCCAAAACTGTTTCCACAACTTTTCTTCGCTGTTTGTGGAGTTGATGGAAGACGGGAAATAGATCGGCGGCTTGCCTGAAAATATGGCTTGTCGTGAGACAGACGTGAGCGTTGGTATCCAAGCGAACGTTGCAGACTCGCGCAGGACAAGATCGCTGTTTTGTTTCTGGATTATGTTTCGAACCGTTACCCACTGATCCAGCGAAAGGCCATCTATAACCACCAATGCGACCTTTTTGTTCTTTTGATCTTCAATGGATCGGGCCAGGTGTCGCGGTACGTGGTGCAACATTGCCGGAGTTGAAGGCGGCAGGTTTATCAGGCTGGCATAATGAGTTTCCAGCCAATCGGCAAAGAGAGCATTCAGCCTTTGACCTGATTCACTATAACGCTTCTTATGCTCAGCATTGCTGGCCGTATGAATGAGAACTGAAAGCTCTGCCCATTTCATGGCAAATGCAATCCAGTCAGTGTATCTCGAATCCATTGATAAGTCGGCTGTATCGACAAGCTCAAACAATCGGGAAATCCTGAGGGCCTCGCTGTCTGATTTGGCTGCTGAAATGCCGCTTAAAATCCAGGAGTCTTTGGCTATATCTATACCGGGCAGGTCGACGGGTTTAAGTTTCCCCTCGATAAATAAATTGTCGATATAAACGCGTATATCCTGATGGTCGAACGGGAGTGCCACAGGTCCTTGGACCTTTAAACCATAGGCTGCATAATCTTCTTTGACCTGATTTGCTTGGTTGAGATTTTCAAGAAAGATGGGCCAGCGTTCCTGAATAAATGCAAAGAACTGTTCGGCATCCGAAACGATTTGAGACAGGCTCCAGCCTTTAAAACTTCCGCTGCTTTCAAAAACTTCAACCAACCTATCTGCCAGCATTGATGGTATTGCTGAATTCCCGTAGTGTAGTCGCAACAAAAAGCGGAGAAGATCGACCTCAGTGGATACGAGTTCTGCTGCCACTCCAAATACATGTCGAAGGATAAAATCCTTGGTGGCGTTATCTCCCATGCGGTCTGGAGATGTTTTCTTCTGGGCATCAAACAGTGAATCCAGCAGGCTGCGATCAAGCTGTTCAACGACCGGATAACTCAAGTTAGGGAAAAGATCTCCCAAACTGAAAGACAGCTTTCGTCCGGCCTGCAGCAGGTCATAAGGCAGTGCTGCCAATTCTGCATCCTGCGATCTCAGGATCACAACCAGATCAGTGTGCTCGCCCCGGTCCCAAATGGATCGATATTTCGACTCATAGGCATATCTGAACTCAATCGGGTCATGAAACTCAATGAGATCAAACCCACGGTCTCTCAGCTCCATTGCCAGTTTTTCTTCGGTCAACAGGCAATCCGGATCAGATACCAGCGTCAGCTTGGCAACATTCGGTACAAAATCCTTAAGGATGGTGTTTCGCCAGCTACTCACAAACACCTCCATTTTGAATATTCAGCATTAACAGCAGCCGCATTTCAGGTACGATCTTCCGGGCGGATTTAAGCTCGCTGCGCCATTGTGATTCATCTTCATCCAGGCAGGCCAGTCTAAATTGTCGAACTTCAGGCAGTCCCAGCCGGTCGATGGCTTTACGGCGCGAGGCAAAGGCAATCATGCCGCGCTCTTCTTCACGGGTCACTGCTGCGAAATGAATTCCCTGCATCTTATCAAAAAGCTCCTGGCCGGCCTGTTCGGCTGCAGACAGAAGTTTTTCGCCCGCTGCAATAGATTCACTTGAATCTTTCATGCTGTCTATGCGGAGATCATCGGTTAACAGCTGATCCCAGATATGTCTTGCGGTTGGCATGAACAGCTTTCCTTCATCGCTCATGAAAACCGGGAGATAGCTTCGTCTTGTCAGAGGGATTCTGATCTGAGAGTTGGCCGGTTGCCCCACAGACATGCGGATTTCAAACAGGCCCCACAGACCGGAAACGGTTTTGGGGAGTCCGTTTATGGATACGCAAGGCAGAGGCTGCCCGGGAATAAACTGAGGCAGATTCATGGCCAAGCCGCGAATCCGGGCATTTTCAAGAGATAGGAGGTTGCCATCAGATGAAAGGTCTCTGGATTGAAAAACTGCGCTTTGCACCTTTTCGCCATCCGGCCATGTAAAGTTCCAGCCCAGCAGATCCTTTTCCAGTCGGCACTCTTTGGTTTGCAGGTAATGGGTTGTCATCTGCTCTATCCAGTGCGGCAGGGGATGGTTGCGCAGTTTTTCTGCCGCCGGCAAATCAGGCTCTCCCGAAATTCCATACACAGTACATTGCTCTCGAACTCGGCTCATCTCTTCCTGGAGATTCTGAACCGTCTGATCCACCTCGGCATCCGGATCGGCGTCCTCCATAATGACATGAGTCATCATCTTTTCGATCATCTCCCCGGACAGCGAGGTATCCAGAATATCGCCCTCTTTATCGATGCCCATTTCATCGAGAATGATAGACAGCTTGATCTGAAGAACTTCCCGCACCCGGCCTTCAACCGAGTTTTCATAAACGAAATTTACCGCCCGGACGATTTTGCTTTGACCAATACGGTCAACACGGCCGATGCGCTGTTCAATACGCATCGGGTTCCATGGTAAATCGTAGTTAACCACCAGATGGCAGAATTGAAGGTTCAAACCTTCACCACCGGCGTCTGTTGCAATAAGAATACGGGCAATATCACGAAAAACACGCTGAGCCATCCGTCTTTCATCCATGCTCATCGAGCCGTTCAAGATAGCACACGGAATGCCTCGTTCCTCAAGAAAGGTTTGCAGCATTGCCTGCGTTGGAACAAATTCCGTAAAAATCAGCAGTTTCAGCTGATCGTCATCTTCCTCTCCCTGTAACTGAAAGATGAGATTCATCAGCGCTTCGGTTTTGATATCCGGTCCGGCCATTTCAGCGGCCCGGGCGAGATCCATCAGAGCCTTGACTTCCGCCATCTCACTGGTTCTTTCCTGTTCATCCACTTCAACCACCAGGTCCAGCTGCATCTGTCCATCAAGATCTGTGAAGTCCTCCAACTCTTCTTCGCTCAGGGAGGTGTGAGTCTCTCGCAAATTTTCCAGCGCCTGCAGCCTTCGCTCTAATGTGCAGCGGATGGCGTGAGAGCTTGAAGTGACAATTCGCTGCAGGAGAACCATCAAAAAACCGATATGCGGTTTTCGGTCCTTTAGCGCTCGGTTATAGCCTTCTTTCACATAGTCAGTAACCGCTTCATACAAAGCCACCTGTGCCGGATTCCGTTCCAGATCCACACCCAGCGTCTGTGTGGTACGCGGCCGGAACAGCGGTTTTCCGTCTGCCGTCACCGCTTTGCGTTTTTCGGTCCGTATTACAAAATCGGAAACCCTGTCCCGGGTCACGCTTTCCTGGTCAGGGAAAGCCATGGGATCGAGTAGGCTCATCAGGCGCTGGAAGGCATCGGATTTCCCCTGGTGAGGTGTTGCCGACAAAAGCAGGAGATACGGTGCCGCCTCGGCAAGTCCTTGTCCAAGCTTATAACGGGCCACCTGGTCGGTACTGCCGCCCATACGGTGGGACTCGTCCACAACGATTAAATCCCATTGCCCCTGGACCAGCCTTTCGTAACGATTCCGGTTGTACGCCTGAATCTTTTCTTTTGACCAGCCTCTGCGGCGTGTCAGCGGTTTAACGGCATCCAGCGTCACGATGGCCTGAGGAAATCGCATCCAAGGGTTGTAATCACTTGTATGGTCTGTTTCCCCGCTGACATACTGGCCCGGCCGTTCCAGCCGTTCCAAGGCATCCAGATCGCCCGGGTTGACCAGAGAAAATGTCTCGTTGAAATGGGTGTCCATTTCAGCCACCCACTGCATGGCCAGACTCTTTGGAGTCACCACCAAGGTTCGGCGTACCAGGCCGCGTAATTTCAATTCACGCATCACAAGTCCGGCTTCGATGGTTTTTCCAAGGCCGACTTCATCAGCCAGCAGATAGCGCACGCGGTCGCCGGAGATGGCCCGGGACAAGGCGTGGATCTGGTGCGGCAGCGGGATCACATTGGACTCCATGGGAGCCAGCAAGACATGTCCATCGGATAGGCTGGAAGATCCTTCCAAAACCTCAGCCACTTTGGCCGCTGCTGAGATATAGGCTACCCGGTGGCTTTCGACTTCCGGATGCAGGTCGCACGACAGCGGATGCAGGTCAGACTGGAGAACACGCACCACCGCATCCTGGTTCGGCAACCAGACACGACATACCGTCTGCCCCCACAGGGTTTGTTCATCGACAACCTTGCAGGCGCTTTGGTGTATGGTGCTGTGTTTCCAATTATCCATTAAGCCACCTATTATTGGGAAGCACAGATGGACACCGATAAACACGGATGTTTTGGAAGTTAGGCACAAGACTAACTTCTGAGTAGCTGCAAATCATGGACAAGCTCTCAAAAGTCTTGGGTTTGTGGTCAAAACCTCAATGCCACCGTCCTGAAAATCTCCATCGTTGGTCATTAGTTTAAGATTTCTTTTTTTGCAGATATCCACCAAGAGTGCATCGTTGAAATCGACGCCCCCAGCCGAAAAGTCTATCAAAGCTTGATCGAGATCCAATTCATTGGCTGGAATAGAATGAATTTGGCAGAAGCTTAAGATTCGTTTGGCGAATGTTTCTGCTGCCGATGCAACTGCTGAGAAATCTGGTGAGTTTCTAAAATCCTTAAATTTGGGATACTGGGACTTATAATTTCCTTCCCACTCTATTCTTATATAGCGGTTCAAGTATTCACTTAGCACCATAGGGTCAAGAACAGGCTGAGCTTGGGCAGATACCAGATTTGCAAAAGCAGTCGAATATTGTTGGGCAAAATTGTGTGGCGGATTACCGGGTGCCGGAAACAGGTAAAGCCAGACATTTGTATCCACAAGAACCTGCTCATCTGAACTAAATGAATAGGAAGACAGATCATAAGCCTTATTCTTCATTGTTATCGTCCTCCAGCCATGCGTCATCATAAGATTTTCTGTTGGAATAATACTTCTTGGCATTATCCACAACACGCTTGAGCAGCTCCATGTCATCCGGCGAAAGACCTTCAACTTTCAACTGAGCTCGAATAGCCTCCTCACTAAAAGAACCGTAGAGCTGTCCAATTGCTACATTCAGAAAGAGCGAAATCAACATGGTTACATTCTCAAACGAGATGGTGACGTGTTTCCCGGCTTTCACGAGTTGTTCGACCTTGCCAAATATTTTCTGGCCGTCCTCAGCAGATATGCATAGCGGACTGCCTATCAGATCCGCCACCTTTATTTTGATTTGATCACTCATAATAACCTCTTAAATTTTTAGAAGATATCTTCACTTTTCAGCTCCGACTTCAAACTGTAACTGTTTTTATCCTCTGTGTTGATCTCAATATTTATGCAGGTTCCGGGAAAATCATTACCCATTTTCTGAATAGACTCTCCATTTGCAGAAAACTCGTAATATCCAAACCTGGACACAACTTGAATTTTTCCGCCATTCATTTGTATGAAATCTTTGATCAGTTTCAACCCGAGACCGCCTGGTTGATTTCCGGTTTTCGTTGTATTCCCCTCAGTCATTGCCCATTCAATAGCCTTACAAGAATTGAGTTTTGGCCTCCTTGTATATTTTCTCACATTTTCTCTAATACCGATTCCGGCATCAGCAATCGTAAAATCCATTCGGTGTTTTTGCGGATAAAATTGCCCACACACAAAAATCCCGGATTCAGACTGTGAATGGATTGTCGCATTCAGAAAGATTTCAAAAAGACTTTGTCTGAAACGTCTTGTTAATGCCTCAGACATGGTTGGAATTCCTCTGCCTCTCATGTAATGGTCGAGATAATCATTAAACTGATCGCCTGCACTCAGTTTGAAAATTTTGAACGGCAGAGTAGTCTGATTGGTATCAGTTAAATCAGGCTGATTAAATACGCTAAGGAATTTGTTTTTCCGGAGAATCGTACTTATTCCTGATGGCACATTGGCAATTGATACATCATTCAGTTCATTACGAAGTCGTGCAATAACAGCATATAGCGGAGCAGCCATATTGGCTTCAAAAAAACTGCAGAATGAGAAGTTTAACTCAATTGAATCGAACCATAACTCTTTAGTTTTAACTGCAATTTCAGCAATGCTGTCAAATCCCATGCAATTGCTTCTAATTGTACCAACGGTTACCTGCATATGCTTACACGCCTCCCTTTTTAGTGGATAGTGACGAGTGGCGAGTGACGAGTTTGCTCATCAATGAATTTGTCATTTTGTTGATTTCAATTTGAAGTTCCAATATCTCCCTAAGTTTCTCAGGTTGAATATATCCCAGCCTTTCAGCAATCATAAGTTGAGTTTCCACTTCGGCAAGTGATCCGCGTGCAATCGATAAAAAATTTCCAAATTCAGGAGTAGAATTCCGGGCCTGACCTTCTGCAATATTAGACGGCACAGAAACAGCGGCCCGTCGAAGCTGATTGGTCAGCCCATATTGCTCATCCTTTGGGAAACTTTTTGTCACTTGATAGATCATCTCCACCAAATCCATCGATTTCTGCCAAACGATCAAATCCTTATAACTCTTCACTTGCATACTCAGTTCCTTCTCGCCACTCGCCACTAACCACTCGCCGCTGATCCAAGCCGTGTAACGGCTTGGTCATACCACATGAGCAGCTTGGGATCTTCTTCGAGTACGTTGTTGGGGATTTTTTCGGCTACAGCGATGATGGTTTTGTATGCTTCATCGTTTCTTTGTTGCCAAAGCTTTTTGAACCCGGCACGGACCGCCTCAAGCCGGAATATTTTGAGTTTTTTCTTGGCCTGTTTGTATTCTTCAAATTCTTTGAGCAGGGCCTTTTCACGAAGTTTTTCCAAGTCGCCTGCTTTGTTAGGGTCAGGCACGTACCATCGGCCTTTAGCCTTGGCGACAAGGGCCGGGTCGTTCTTGGTGAGGTTGCGCATATCTTTCCAGTTGGTGGAGAGGTAGCTGTGGATCTGGTCGGGAACCGGGCCTTTGCCGTCGTATGGAAGGAAGTTCTGTTCCAGCAGGGTGGAGAGTTCCAAGCCGACTTCGTTTTTGCTCCAGCCACCAATTTCCTTCATAAACAAAGGGTTGATATCCTGAAAACTTTGCGGCTTGTCACGCAACAGGCTACGCAGCCATTCGATGGCCGAGGCTTCATCGGAAACAAACAGCGACTGCTGCAGCGGTCTTCCACCACCGAGCATCTTCTTCCGATCGTATTCCGCTACCTGTTCCGGCAAGAAATACATCCCGTCACGCTCGGAAAAGCGCTGAGACAATCCAAGCTGGAAATCCTGACTGTCAATGGGTATATTATAACCTTTGCGTACATAATAGGTAATCACCTGATCGTAAAGAATGCGTGGGTCACGTTCAGGGATGGCTACAAGGTCATAGCCTTGCTTTTTGATTACTGGTAGATACTTCAGATGAGTCCGGATGAAGTCCCAGACGCCTTCTTCGGTCTGAGCTTCCTGTTCAAAACGATCTTCAAATCCGCCGTTGGGTTTATAGGCTGAAATAACAAGGTCTTGCTTGACGGCTGTAGGCGATGTATAAGCATTAAAACTACCTTGCTTTTTGTCTAAAGCAGAAACATTAGCAACTATAAACCCTGCCTCAGAAATTGCCGTTTGTATATTGTTCCAGACGGAAGCATTTGTATTGGAGAACTCCACTGTCATCCATCGTCCGGGCTTCAACAAATTAAACGCCTGGCGAAAGCCTTCTTTCATCAAAAATCGATAATCCTCTGTGGTTTTCCCTTGCTTCTTGCTTTCTATTGCTTCTGCTGAACTGTTTGTTCTTACTGCAAGCCAAGGTTCCCAGAGAATATTCAATTCAGAGTAGTTAATGTTTGCGCCGAATGGTGGGTCAATAAAAATGTAGTCAATTGAATTGTCTGGAGTTATATGTGTGCTTGTTACACTTTTTGTTTCAATAAGGGTTGAGCCTGAAATTGCGTTTATATCAAACAGCAAAGAGCGTATGCGAGACTCCAAGCTATTGAAGACAGAAACTTCAGGATTAGTACTTGAAATGTACAAAGTCCCCTTTGTACCAGCATTCACAAAGCCGCCACCACCGTGGAAATAATATGAGAATGCAATACTTGCCATTTTGGACAAAACACGCTGGCTGGCAGTAATCAAGAATGGAATCCGTTTTCCATAATTAATAGCCCTATGCCAGGTTGCGGCCAAAACCCACAAATTACGCTTAGTGAAAAGGTGGTGGGCAGAAGTAAAACCGATCCTGATTGGTTCTCCCGTTTTATCTCCATCCGGGATAATATCGGTTGGGTACCAATATTTTATATCGCTGTCCTCGATTTTTTTTAACACCTGGAAATCGAAGTCATCAGGTTTTTTTTCAAGCCGTCCTCTTGTACCCGAAATTGAATAATTTATTATTACTGGAACCTGCTTTGCCTGACGCACGGTAGAGTTAATTGCGCTATCAAACTTTGTTACCCAAGCCCTATCCATGCTACGCTTACTTAATTTTGCACCACAGTGTGGACAGGGGAATTCTCCTAACACTTCTTTTTTTTTCTGATCGATTGCGGCATTCCAAAAAGTCACTTCCCCTGCACATTCTGTACAAACAAACACATCAGACCAAACTGTATAGTTGATCTTCCCTTTTGTTTTTTCATCTGTATGGAGCGTCTCATACATCCAGCCGCATTCTTTTTCAACCTCTTTGAGGATGTGTTTGGCCTCTTTCTCAAAACCCGCCACATAGACAGGCGTATTATAGTTGTAGGCAATAAATGTAGCAGCAGGAGACAAGTCACTTAATACGGCCTTGCGAGCGCCAAGTTTCGAGAATGGCCTCCATACTTTTTTGCCGTCTTCATCAATCTCTTCCTGCAAAATGGTCCCATCCGGCTTCACCTGGTAGTTAAGCGACAATACCACATCCCGGTCGCCACACATTTGAGCAGCCACACCTGTCATGCCGGTCCCGCAGAAACCATCGAAAACAATGTCTCCCGGTTCGGTATAGTGGAGGATGTAGCGCATAATCGCCTTGTGTGGCACTTTGGTATGATAAGAATGCGCCTTGTAAATCGGATCGTTTTTCCCTTCGCTTACATCTGAGGCGAAAGGCTCCCTATGATAGTGGCGAGTGGTTAGTGGCGAGTGGTTAGATTCTGGTTGCTCGCTTCTCGCCACTCGCCCCTCATCACTGCTCTTCCAAGCTTCCCATTCATCAATAAAGTCTGCAATCCACGGATTCGGACAGGCAGTGTAGTACGGCGGGTCGCTCAGCTTGATGATGTCTTCATCTTCACCGATCGGAAAACCTTCAATCTTGCGGAATTCCGGGTCCTGCAGTTTTTTGCGCAGTTCCTCCGTAAAGTGGACACGCCGGGCGCTGTCATTTTTAAACTCCAGACCAAGACATTTCACCGGCCCGTCATTGAACACAATCTTTTCATCAAAAAGGTTCGCGCTCCCCGGTTTGCCGGGAACGACCTTTGTCTTAAACAGTTTCTGTTGTTTCATATAGTCAGCGTCTCCACTCATCCAATTTCTTAAAAGCCTGCATTACAGTGCACAAGTTACTGCCTACTTATTTTCAACTTGTGCACTGTTCTTTTTCCATAAGTGCACAAGCCGCAGCCCGGCTTCTGTTAATATGTATTTCTGATCTTTTGCACGGGGTTTATCATCACTCTACTCCAGAACAATGCGGACTTTTGCCGGGTCCTTGCCTTTGGTCAGCTGGTCGATATAGTCATCAAACCGCTTTTTGATTTCGGCAGGTGTTGCCGGACCGCTTTCAATTTGCAGTGCTTTCTGCAGATCCTGTGCTTTAATTGATACTTTGACCAATCCTGACAACACCTCTTTCAGGGCGTGGACAAAATTGGTATCCAACGGAACAGGGAGTTCCCTGGACTTGATAAAGGCTTCAAGCGGCTCCCGGTCGTCTACTTTCAGCAGATCCATTTTGGTCTGGGTGATCGGGTCTTCCAGGTTGCCGAGAAGCGTTAATGTCCATTTGCCCACCATGGCATCGAGATCGTTATCCATCTGATCGATCATCTGCGAACCTTGGGCTGTTCCGGCTTCCACCGATGGACGGAATCCGCAATGCGGACAGGCCGGTGTGGTCTCAAGATTCTGCTCGGTCAGGGCAAAACAGCTTTTCAGCCCGGCCAGCCGGTTCTGATAATCAGTGAGCTGCTGTCTCGGCATCAGATCGATGCCCGCCAGCTTCAGGAGCGTCTGCAGTCGAGGGTCTCCCATCAGGTCTGCCTTGCGTTTGTCGTCATTAACACCCAGCCGGGCTTTGGTATGCAGCCCGATGTAGACAACGATATAGTCTTTCTTGAGCTGCTGAAGGGTTGTTCCGATATTTTGGGACTGATTTGCCAGCTCGGTCAGATCAGTTTGCTTGAGCATTTCCAGCACATCCTGCCGGGTCGTTTTCATGCGATCCACCCAGTCGTGTTCTGATGGTAATACACCCTCGGCGGTTGAAAGCCATGAGGCTGTCGGACTGTGGTCCATGACAAATTCACGGAGCGCGGCCAGATCACCCAATGCTTTTACCGCTTTTTCGTGGGTTTTCACTTCATCCATGCTGTAGCGGAAATTCTTCAACTTGCCGGGTGATGTATAAGCTTGGAGCGACTCAAAAAAAGTCTTGGCAGTATCCAGCCCTGACGCCTGATTGGCCAGATCAGTTCCGGCAAGGAGATCCAGTCCCCAGAAGGAAAGACCTTCACGCAGGGTCTGCTGGGTCATCACGATCCGTTTGACAAGTTTCCCTACGGCCTGCTGAAGATCCTGAATAGGCTCATCTTTACCTTGCGTAACCAGCTGGGCCATTCCCGGTGTCATGCCGAGAAGCTCGAACATGGCCTTGAGAGCCGGGATGTTCCATTCCTTGGGCTGCTCAAGGTGCTTGAATCGAATCAGTTCATCCATGCCGGTCGCCGCAAGCTGCGCAAGGCCGGTGGCATCGAATTTTTTACCCGGAATAGAAAGGACGATGTCGCCCGAGTAGACCAGAGCGGCGATCAGCACTGTCACCCATTCCGGTTCAAGACGGGAGCCGCCCGGATTCATATATTCCAGACCATGATCATCCTGAATGATTTCATTCCGGTTCACGACCTGACCATGTCCTTTTGCTTTTATAATATCGAGGATAAAACGGGCATATGGGGATTTGTAGGGGTCTATTTTTTCACCGTTCAGAAGATCCAGGGCATCCAGCACAGATGTTGCCTGCTTGGTTCGATTCTGGCCGCCAATTGCCCGGAGTGCATCCTGTGCCGCCTGTGCTCTGTTTCTCTCTGTAATCAAAACGGAGAAAAACGGATATTCAGGTGCCTGATTTTCGAAATGTGGTGACAGGCAGATACCGGCAATCGCGTTGATTAAGTCCCGGAAATTGATTGTTTCATGGGGCGACAAACCGGTCAAGTCACGTATTGAAAACCCTTTTGCCCAATCTGTCATCGGTTTTGAGATTCCCTGATAGGTCAACTCATATGTATCTGCCATGTGTTTTTGAAGCCATTGCACAACTTTCTTGAGAAAACCGTTTGCCTTGGCTTCATAGGTTGATTTTGCATGACCTGAAGATGTCCCTGCCAGATCAAGTGCAGCAGCATAGTTTTTCAGCGATGTCTGAAATTCTTCACCGGTCTCCTTAGCCGGTTTTAAGCGGAAAAAAACTTCATCACCCATTTTGTCATCTTTAAAACGGGGGGGATCGTTTGGCTGAATGAAATAGATATAGAAATCCCGGGTCGGTACGGCAGTGGATCTCTCATTCGGGGCACCAAAAAAAAGATATCCTGTCCGGGCAGCCTTATGATCCTGCCAGATAAGTTCATGCTGCCATATTTTATAGCCGGTAACGTATGTTGAATCCTGACATTCCATGACCCGTTTTAATGCTTCATAGTAAAAACGGTCAAGCTGTCCATCATCCAGACTTTCGGCTCTTTTATCAATGAGGGCGTCGAAATCATCTGTTTTTTTCAAATCAAGATAATACTGACGGTTGTCCGTATTTAAAGATATGAACTGCCCACTGACAGTTTTATGAATTTCCCGAAGGACCGTTTCAACATGGGTTTGCAGATCTTTGTCCGGCTCATCACTCCCAAGTTCGGCAATCAGCGGATCAAAAAGACAGAGGCGGTCACGTAATTCTTCAGCACTTGCTCCCAGCGGAGCATAGATATCACCCGTTGTGAGACGATGAACAGACAGTGCATGAATCAGGCGTAACGCCATGGGTTTGTATTGTTTTCGCGTGATCGCATTTTCTATTCGAGACTCAAGCACCTGGCTGCAGTCGATAACGGCTCTGATTTCAGGAACAGCACGGAAAGATGCATTTTGTTTTAAGGTATTCCAGTAACTGTCAAAGGCAATTAGGCCAGGTTCATTCTCCGGGATCTCTTTGTTCAAGACACTTTTCATACCCATGGAAAGCGTCTTTAAAACTTCACGCTTTTCAACAACGGTTACTCTTTCAAAGGTGTCGATGTAGTCAGGGTGAACCGGAAACAGCCGGACGAATTCATCCATGCGCTCGTTAAGCCCGCCATAATATTTTGCAAAGGGGGTGAGATATTCTCGAATCTTTGCCTGCTGCTCTGCTGTCTTTTTTAACAGTCGCTCCGAGACAACAAACTTGACATCATTTCTGGCAATAAGAATCTGTTCAAACCGGTCTTTAACCCGCCGGATGCTGTCGGCTACAAAGGCAAATCTCGGACTATCAAATATTGCCTCCTGCACACCGGACATAAATCGGAAACGCAGATCCTTACAAACCTCTCCGACTTCACGCAGGAAATTTAAATCAAGGATGAGCTCCTGATCCTTCCGGGTTCTCAGATAGTCCAGTAACTCATCGACCACCAGCAGGAGGCCCTGTTCAGGGAAGACCTCGCCAAACTTGGCCATCATGTCTTCAAATGCCCGTTTATGGCTGGTAATCGTTCCTGAGTCCGGGAAGACGTACCTCACGCCCATGTTTTCAAGATGCTCTTCAAGCTCTGCCACCAGAATATCTCTGAGGGACATGGTCGTTGCTCCGATCTCGGTGCGGATGACCTTGAATTTACCTGCAATCTTGTCAGCTTCCGCTTTAACGCTTTTGTGGTTTAAGCGATCAAGCAGGGACGCATCGGCGGCAATACTGGAAACAACAGACATCAAGTGCGATTTACCGGTACCGTAATTACCGACAACCAAGATACCTTTATTATCAAGCGGCTGCTCAAACTGAAGCTGAGGAATTACAAGGCGAACCATTCGCTCGGCCATTTCATCAGAAACCACATATGTGCTAACCAGCTGATTGGCAGCGCTTGTTTTGTCAGCATCGCGCAGCTGAACAACCGATTCTATCGGATCAAATTGAATTAGCTCTCCGTATTTCATATCAGTTTATCCTCGCTTGACTGTTTAAAATCTACTGTTGCCTCGCCGGTCATGCTGACAACCAGAGTATCTGTTAAATCGTACCTTCTATATTCACGGTGGCCCGGCTCTGCGTAGGTCAGCTTGCCTTTTTCAAAGGTGCCATTCCAAGAGGCCACGACGGTTAAATTTCGGGATAGTCCCTGAAGCAGACGCAAAGGGTCCTGCTTGAGTTCAATATCAAAAAGGATCTCAATATTATCCAGAAAAACCTTATCCCCGTTGTCTTTGACGGACTGCGCCAAAATTTCGAACAGCTTCAATTGCCTTTGTTTTTTAGTTAACTCAAGCAGCTCTTTTGAGAGGCACAGATTAATATTGATAGGCTCGGCGTCATGCAGTTTTACCAAATTGTGAATAACAGAAGTTTTACCAGAACCACCTTTCCCGACTATCAACACAAGACGGTGGTATAGCTCTTCGGCTGCTTTGAGTGATCGCGTCACTTTGTTTTCTATTGGCTCTGCCATAATCTGTTTCTAACCGTAACCTTAACTATTTGTCCGGTTTTCCATCGGTAATATCGGAAACCGCGCCACCAGCCTCAACCCATGTGTCCACCTGTTCCTTTTTGAACTTCCACAGACGTCCAATCTTGTGGGCAGGCATTTTCTTTTTGTTTATCCATGTGTAAACAGTATCTTTGCTGATGCCCAGGTATTGAGCAATTTCCTCGACTGACAACCAACGATCTTCCATTTTTTACACCTTTGAAGATTATAGGTTCAAATTGGTTCAATCTGTCTTTTTACATGGTGTTTAGTCTTTGTCAATTAGGTTTAATAGGGTTTAATAGGTTTTTAAATGAAATGATGGCATGAGATATTGAATTGGGCAGATCAAACTGAGGTGTTTGAGGTGAAGACTACCTGCTCGACAGACTCCATTTTATGGTAAATGGAGACTGCAGACTTTCCCTGTCATTCCTTATCCTGACTGATTTTGGAGGGTCAAGGCAAATAAAAGATTGCAAGCCTTGACCCATGGCGGTGTCTATTTTCTTTTTCTGAGCTCTGTTACGCATTCTCCACCTATACCCCAGTTGTCGGTCTTGACTTCGTCAATGACAACAACCGTGGTGGCGGGATTCTTGTCCAAAACATCCACCAGGAGTTGTGTTGCCCCCTGAATTAGTTTTAGCTTCTGTTCCTTTGTCACATTCTCATCTGTAATTTTGATGTTAACGTACGGCATCATAACCTCCTTATATTGTGTTTTAAAATACCTGTTATCAAAATTATGCCGCCTAAAATTACTGCGGCAGCAGATATCACTATGGAAGATACAAAATTCCCAGAATTTTTAGATAAAATCCCAGACGCCAGGGGGCCGAGAATCTGGCCGATACCATATATGGCTGTCAACAGCCCAATCACCTTTTGGCTTTGGCCTGGCTTAAGTGTTTTACCGATGGAAAGAGTTAAAGCCGTTATTCCCATGAACGTGCCGCCAAATAAAAACGCTCCTGAAATGACATATAGCCAGTGGGACGATAAGACTGGAAGTACAATTCCCAGGCCCTGTATGAGATGGGCTATAATTAACACATAAACCAGATGCAGGCGTTTTGACAATTGGTGAAATACAGGAATGGAGACCGAGGCTGCCAAACCGACCACTGTCCAGGCTACTGGACCGGATGAAAAGAATCCGGACTGACCCTGGAGAAAGGATACGATGAATGTCCCACTGATAATATAGCCGAACCCTTCAAAAAAATAAGCTGCCACAAGCCATGGAAGTAATAGCGGATATTCAAATACAATTTCCCCATTCGAATGTAAATCAATCTTCGATTTTTTTTCCAAAGGAATCAACACAAACCAGCAAACAAGAGATAAAGGCAAGCAGATCAAAGAGAGCCCCACCCAAGCTACCTGGACATTAAAATATTTAACCAACACCGGAGAAAACACTCCGCTCAATGCAATGCCCCCACCAACACCGCTGTAAATTAACATGCCCAGGGCATTTTTAGATTGGGGGAGTCGCTCCATCACAATTGAGGAACCCAGAATAAATATACCAGCACTTGCCATGCCGCTGACCAACCGGAGAGTCGTCCATGCCTCTATCTGTACAACAAGTCCCATCCATGCTGTCGTTATAATACTTGATATAAGAGAAATGCGGAATAAACGTAATTTTGTTGCTGCTCTCATATTCTTAAAGCACAAGAGTGCACCAATAAGATATCCCAGATAATTAACAGAAGCCATTGAACCTGCAATATCATCACTGAATCCAAACTGATTCTGCATTCCCGGCAATAATGGCGTGTAAGCAAAACGGCCTACCCCCATGGCAATCACCAAAGCTAAAAAGCCGCCTGTTATCAACAATCCATGCCCTGTTTTCTGTTGTTTCATAACAAGTTGTACCTTTTCAAATTCCATTGCATCAAATGTTTTCCAATACTTGACCTTAAAGTTAACAAGCGTATAATATTATCTCAAATAATTAAAAGTGCAATTTAACATCACAAATAATGATATCAATCTGGGTGAAATATGGATATTTGGGGACTTAAAATTTTTAAAACCGTGGCTGAAGAGGGTAGTATTTCAAAAGCGGCGTTAAAATTAAATTGTGTGCAATCCAATGTAACGGCAAGGGTCAGGCAACTTGAAAGTGAGCTGGATGTTTCCCTTTTCCATAGAAAGCACCGTGGAGTCGAACTGACGGCAAAGGGCCGGATATTAATTGATTATGCTAAAGATGCCGTCCAATTAATAGACAATGCTCTGCTTGCCGTTAGTGATGATGAATTTATCAAGGGACCTTTGTCGATCGGCACAATGGAATCTACGGCAGCTGTGAGGTTGCCTGCTTTATTCTCAATATACCATAAGCAGTATCCTGATGTTCAATTAAAGCTTCAGACCGGAACCACAGAATTCCTTGTGAAAAGCGTGCTGGACTACCAGCTTGATGCGGCATTTGTCGCAGGGCCAGTGGATCACCCGGATCTATTTTCCTACCATGCATTTAATGAAGAGCTTGTTGTTATTACCGAGAAAAGGATAAAATCTCTGGCAAATCTTGATCGCCCCGATTTTATTGTTTTTAGGCGGGGGTGTTCTTACAGAGGAGCCCTTGAAGCCTGGGCAAAAGATAAGGGGATAATACCTGGGCAGATAATGGAACTGGGAACATTGGAAGGTATCTTGGGGTTTGTAAATGTGGGCATGGGGATTACCATGTTACCGCAGTCTATTGTATCAAATCTCAGATGGGAACATTCAGTCAAGACCCATGGAATTCCGCAAAAATCAAGGAAGACATCCACCCTCCTTGTCCATCGAAAAGATAGGGTGATTACCCGGGCATTGAAAAATTTCATTAAATTTCTTTCAAACCGCGAACCGCATAGTAAAGATAAATAGAAAAACGGTAAACCTCAATAACATTTAGTGTTTTCTTTGTCTATTAACCGGACCGGCAAAATTTTGAATACAGCGACCAATTTCAAAAAAAATGAATCAGGGGGTTTCAAATCGGCACCAGTGAACCTTACAAATGGTAGGGCTCGTTTTTCGGAGAAAACGTGTTACCCAAGATGTAGTGCCTTGATTTTTTTTCTGCTGGCCACAAATCTTTCTGTCAAACGTCGGATTGGAAAGTTCAATTTTATCAGACGAAAAGTATCTTCAATAGAGCAGGCTACCCCCAAAGCAAGGTCCATTTTCCGGGTGAAAGACGCCCCCCGGACTTTCCCTGTCACTCCGGGTTTTTCACAGCACACCCCATACATTTTTTTAATCCAAATTGAACGACTCAATCCTGCGCTGATCGGGGAATGTGTCCCTCCCAGTACCACCACCATTACCAAAAGCATTGTTGCCCATAATAAAAATCAGCTCAGCCCTCACTACCAGAACTAAAGCTCACCCAGCGCCTTAACCAAAGGATCATCTCCTCTCAAAACGGAGCAAGATTCAATTTCCTGGTCAAAAACAATAACGCGGCCTATTGGATCTTTGCCTTTTACGGTAATAGCAAACCGGTCATCACCAGCATACCCGTATTGAGCGGTGCAAGGCTTAATGGATTGCCAGCCATAATTGATCAGAGATCAAAAAATCACACGTCAACAGATTTCTCAATCTTCGATAGCTGTTTTTCTAACTCTTTTGATTTTTTAATATTATTTTGCTCTTCAAGTTTTTCCATCATTGATTCAAACGTTTTTCTGAGAGACGGAAGGACTTCCTTTTTAAACGTTTCTTTTTGTTTTGCTGAAAAATTTGAGACTTTACCTATGAAATCATCCATTTGTTTTTGAAAAGCTTCTGTATCAAAATTTTTAATATATTGTTCAAGTTGATTTAGGAGTTCTCCATTTTGTTCTCTGAAATTTTCCATCAATTCCGTTAATTCTTCCCCGGCGACAGCAAATTTATACTCCCAAAAAGTGAACCCTTTAACTGAAGCCCCTGATTTTAAATGAGTTTGGTTAGATGAATCTAAAGAGGGAATAGCAATAATATATGGTTTTGAATTTTCAGCGAAAAATCCGTGTATCAATACAAAGCGGGTTGTCTCATATATTTTTTCTTTGTATTCTTTATTTATAATGATTTCGACATTCGATGCTGCTGGTTCAATAAAAGAAATTTTGGTAACACTACCAATAAAAGTTTTCTGTCCTTTGGGATCTTGGGCCAGATATACATCACTTCCTTGGATAAGATTCTTGTGATCCGTGTATTGTACATTGATCACCAAATCCCTTTGGAAGATTGAAAATAAATTGGATAAAGGATTCGCTAAGCTGGTGGTGGAAAAACCTAAAAGAATGATACCAATTAAAATGCCTTTTGAAAATTTTTTCATATTACATTCTATGAATTTGATTGTTAAATTATTTCCGGCAACGGATTCTCAATCGTTGATTCGGTCCTTCAGTTTCCCGGCGCACTTAAATGAAACCACCCGCCTCTTGGCCAGCACCATTGAATTCCCGGTGGCTGGATTTCGTCCCTTTCTCGGTTGTTTTTCATTTACCTGAAATTTTCCGAAACCGCTAATCATAAGATTTTCTCCTGACGCAAGGGTCGATTTTATGATTTCAAGAAGCCCCTCTAAAATGTCTTTTGCTTCGGTTGGACTACAATCATTTTTCTCTGCAATCCGTTCAACAATATCATTTTTTGTCAGCGCCACAATGAGATCCTTCCATTACAGAAAAAACGCCCTTCATACCTTTTGAGCTTGGTTGGGTCAATGGACAATTTAAAAAAGCGTTTCAACGATGAAACACATTCCTGTATCCTACATTATTTCCAGGGAAAAGCGAACACGTTATTGGTGGCTGAATTGATTGGGTGATGATGTGTGTTGCAGGTGAAAGGGAGTACTGATGGGGAAGTACAAAGATTAAAGCTGGATAATGGAAAATTCAACGGTATCTTGGTTTGTTTGAAAAAGCATATTTAAATAAGGAACGTGCTTTTTTCAAAAGAGCAAATTACCTTTCAGTCAGACTCTGTTTTTTGGTCGAGCAACTTCCTCGGAATCCCCCTGTTTTTCATCGAATAAATCAGGATATTAAAATGTGTCCCTCCTTTTATCCGTAAAGGGAAATTTAACAGGACGTAAATTGCCCATTGCAATTTGCGGTGTAGAATGTGTAATCTCTTAAATTTAGTTTTCTGACACTGCCTGTCAGATCAAATCCAGACCTCTACAGTCATGAAGGAATTCAGCATGAAATACGCCCACACCAACATCGCAGCCCGGGATTGGAAGACCCTGGCCGCATTTTACTGCACCGTTTTCAACTGTCGGATTAAGCCACCGGAACGAAGCTATTCCGGGGAATGGCTTGACCGGGCCACGGGGCTGTCCGAAGCACGCCTTGAAGGAGCGCACCTTCTTTTGCCTGGCTTCGGTGATGATGGGCCGACGCTGGAGATTTTTACATATGCTGAGATGGTGGAGACTGCCGATTCCATGGCCAATCATCTGGGATATACCCATATCGCCTTCGAGGTGGATGATGTTAGAAAGGTGTATGACAAGGCCCTAGAGGAGGGAGGCATCCCCCTTGGCAAGGTAACGGAAAAAATAGTACCAGGAATCGGGACCCTATTCTTTGTCTATTTCAAGGATCCTGAGGGCAATATCATTGAGATTCTCTCCTGGAACAGGGAATAAAAATAGTCAGGCAGATTTCATCTTAGGCACAAGATCAGAAATAAATATTCCGTTTGGAGAAAAACAAGCATGACTGTACAAAACTCAGTGTAATATATATGGTCCCATGAAAAAATAACACTTAAATGGATTTTTCATGACAAACCATATTGAATTCACAGAAGAGCAGTTATCTGATATCACGCCTGCGGTAAAGTGTTTGTTAAACAAAACGAAAGAAAAATTGAAAGGGACTGATAAACGACAATTTATGGCCCATGTAGTGTCTCTTATGGGGAAAGGCGGCCAAAGAAAAGCAGAAAAAGAGCTTGGATGGAACCGTGATACGATTAGAAAAGGCATGAAAGAACTGCAAAGCGGTTTTGTTTGCATTGATAATTTTTCAGGAAGGGGTAGAAAACCCGCTGAAGAAAAATACCCATCGCTACTTGAAGATATCAAAAATATAGTAGAACCTGTGTGCCAAACGGACCCAACATTCCATTCAACCAAATTGTATTCACCTATTACAGCAAAGGAAGTGCATAGAAAACTAATTGAATTGAAAGGGTATCAATCGGATAATATCCCCTCGGTCATAACGATTAACCGAAAAATGAACCAGTTAGATTATCGTCTAAAAAAAGTGGCCAAATGCAAACCTAAAAAAAAATTCCAGAAGTGAATTTGATATTTGACTATGTTCATAATATCAACAGGATAGCCGATTCGAATCCAGGGATAATAAGATTATCAATGGATGCAAAAGCCGTCATAAAAGTGGGACCATTTTCACGAGGCGGATACAATCGTTATGGCTTACGAGCATGTGACCATGACTTTCAACCAGATACACTTTTAAAGCTTTTTGGTATATTTCTTCCGGCAACAGATGAAAGCTTTTTTTATTTTACCGAAAGTCATATTACAGCAGATTTCATCGTTGATGCCTTAGAACAATTATGGCCGACTCTTAAAGAAACGTATGATCCACACACCTTGGTTTTAAATTTAGATAATGGACCAGAAAATAGCAGCCGGAGAAGCCAATTTATGAATCGTCTGGTTACTTTTTCTCAAGAAAATTCCGTGAGCATTAGTTTAGCTTATTATCCACCATATCACAGTAAATACAATCCTATAGAAAGAGTTTGGGGTAGATTGGAACAACATTGGAATGGAGAGCTTTTGGATAAGGTTGAAAAAATTTTAGGATTAGCGAAAACGATGACCTGGAAAGGCTGGCATCCGGTTGTAACCTTCGTGGAAAAAATTTATAAAAAAGGCGTAAGCCTGACAAAACAGGCCATGCAAATCATAGAGAATCAGATTTTCCGACTTCGAGGGATTGAGCAATGGGCTGTTGATATACCTTTCTATGTTGATTGATGTTTTGGAAGGTTTTATTCTGATATTGTGCCTTATTCGTCCAGTCGTACTACAATTTTTGGATAGCCTTACCAACAAATATTTATTCTTTTGATTCGAATGTAACCTTCTCTTTTTTATTATTTTTAAGGACAACGGTGCCTGCTAATTTATCGTGCAACCCTTGCTTTCTTCTATCGATGCCGACCCATATTAACCCAAGGAATAAAGGAATTATAGAAATGTAATATCCAAGGTAACGCCCGATCAATTGCCCCGTAGAAGGGTGCCCACCGGTTTTTGCATCAACAATCGTCAGTTTTAATGCCATTTTACCAGGTGTAGCAGATTTGTAGGTCCAGAAAATGATGATCGCAATTGCAGGTAGTATGTAATTGAACAAAACATCCCAAAAGCCTTTTACAATAGACTGATTAATCCAATAATCGGTACCATAAATAGCCGTGAGGATTGGGACAATAATAATTAGAATTAAAATGGTATCAATAATTGCGGCACCGGTTCGGACCCAAAAACCGGCATATTCATATTCATTCATTTGTGATTTTCTCCTGAGAGTATAATGTTAAAAATCAGATACGGCGCGGCGGCGAAGATGCTGTGACGTTCGTTGATTTTTTTAGCTTTTTGTTCTCAAAATTTAGCTGGCATATGGCCAGAATACAAAAACTTCTATTGCCGCTGCGTCCATGAAATGCATAGATGTAGCTTTGGAGTCGTTTTTTGATACTAAAGCTCATATATTAATGTGCTCTCTTTTAAGCCCATTGGGATTTCACAGAAAGCAGCGCTCTTTGCCACTATCACTTGGTCATGTGTCTATTTTCTTAAGAGCATTTTCCCAAGTTTGAACTAACTTTTCGTTGAAAAGGTAAAAATATATCATTAGGTCGTTATAAGTTGCTCTTTTGCATACTGAAATTGCGATATCCGCTGCTTCAGTAGGGGGATAGCCATAAGCACCGCATGATATGGCGGGGAATGCTATAGAGTCGCATTGGTTGGAAATCGCAAGATCTAGGCTACTTTTAAAAGCAGAGATGAGAAGTTGTTCAGGATTCTTATCAATCCGGTATCTTGGACCAACAGTATGAATAACGTATTTTGATTTAAGATTCCCTCCAGGTGTAATTCTTGCGTCACCAACCGGGCAACGAATGCCATTTACGGCTTTAACTTTTCTGCATTCCTCTATCAGTTTTGGGCCCGCAGCTTTATGTATTGCACCATCAACGCCACCCCCGCCAAGCATTTTGGGGTTAGCAGCGTTGACGATTGCATCCACTGATGCCAAAGTGATATCACCTTTTATAATTATTATTTTTTTCATAGCTTTTAATTAATTTCGAGTGAAATGGTTTAGACTAAAAAGTCAATATTGTTAAAGAATATCCTGACCACCGCATAGAAGGCAAGGGAGAATTTAAACTCCTGAATTTTGATTTCTACGGGGCATCTTTTCCTTATCATTGGGGCACCTAATATTTAAATCGAGAGAGGACTACTTATGCGTCAATATCCTGTTTTCTGGTGGGAGACTGTCGTAGACTTCCCCTGTCACTCCAGAGCGTTTCCAACACTAAAGCTCAAACCTGATTTACTGACTACTTCACGATCATTTTACTGCTATTATCCAAAACGTCCCTTACTTTTTTAGCCAGTTCGTTTTTGTTCAGCGGTTTCATCACAAATGCTTTTATACCCATTTCCAACGCCTTTGTTTCAGACATTCGGGAGCTGTAGCCGCTGCACACCATTGTCGGCATTTTAGAATTTACTGACAGTATCTCTTCAATCAACTGATCTCCAGGCATCATTGGCATCGCCATGTCTGAAATTACAAGGTCGAATCGATCCGGCTCGGCTTTTATCATTTCCAATGCTTTTTTCGGGTCAGTTGTTGAATGCGCATCATATCCCAGCGATTCAAGGTGACGTTTGCCCAGTTTGGCGATTGAAGGCTCATCATCAACATAAAGGACACGCTCTCCTTTGCCAGGTAGAGCGTTTTTTTGCTCTCGATCTTCATCAACGAGTCCTTCATAGGCCGGCAATAGAATGGTAAATGTAGTTCCCTCACCTTTAGCGCTTTCACAGGTAATTAATCCACCATGATTTTCAATGATTCCATGGACAACTGCCAATCCGATACCGCTTCCTTTTCCTACATCTTTTGTTGTGAAATAAGGCTCGAAAATTCTATCAAGAATTTTTTGGGGCATGCCGCTTCCGTTGTCTCTTACCATTAGTTTGATATATTTGCCTTTAGGCAATTTATGAGCCGAAACACCATTGTGTTGATCTACCTCAGAGTTGCGAAGTTCAATGTTGATTATTCCACCTGATATTGGCAGCGCATCGATGGCATTACTGCACAAGTTAATCAGTATTTGATTGATTTGGGTCGCATCACCCAAAATGGGGAGGCAATTTGGGGAGATCTTATCTCTGATTTCTATATTTGTTGGCGTTGTTGATCGGATCAATTTTAGAGATTCTGTTACAACAGACATTATATCAATAGGCTTTTTAGTCGAATCGTCCTGGCGGCTGAATGTCAGCAAGTGCCTTACAATATCCCTGGCCCTAAGCCCTGCCACGCGGATCTCCTCACAGTTTTCTCTGGATATGCTCCATTTCGGCAGATCTTCCATGATGAGTTCATTGTTTCCAATGATAATACTTAAAATGTTGTTGAACTCATGTGCGATACCGCCGGCTAAGTTCCCTATGGACTCAAGCTTCTGCGATTGAAGCAGTTGGTTCTCGAGCTTTTTTCTCTCTGATATGTCCACATGAGTGCCGATAAGTCTAACTGCTTTATTGTTTTTATCAAAAATGGCATTTGCTCTGGATAGGATATCGACCCAATGTCCATCTTTGTGCTTCATTTTAAATTCCAATTCAAATCTGTCGCGTTGCTTGTTAATGAGTTCATTCTGCATTTTCCATGAGCGTTTAACATCCTCAGGGGCTGTCAGTGTTTCCCAGACAGAAAAGTCGTTAGGCAATTCGTCATTCTCATAACCCAGCATTCGTTTCCATACAGGCGAATAATAAATTTCATTGGTTTCCAGATTCCAGTCAAAAAGGCCATCGTTGGCAAATTCCATGGCAAGCACAAACCTTTCTTCACTTTCCCTTAATGCACTTTCAGCTTTTTGCCGGTCTGTGATGTCTCTTCCTGCCACATATGTTGTTCCATCTGCCTCGGCTGGGGTCGCATGCCATTCTATGGTTCGATAGGATCCATCTTTACAACGATAGCGATTCACAAATCCGGAAATGGGTTGGCCGGATTGCATCGTTCTGACGAGGTCTGCTGTCGGATTGTGGTCATCCGGATGTATGAAATCCATGTAAGGTCTTGACAAAAACTCATCTAACGGGCGCCCAAATATTTTATAAGCAGGATTTACCCGTTTATAATATCCGTCCCTAACATTACCCACACCGATCAAATCCGGTGAAAGTTCAAAGATGCGATTCAGTTCCTGCTCTGCCTGTTTTAAATCGGAGATATCCGTCATCGTGCCAACCATCCGAAGAGGACCTCCCTCAGGAGACTTTTCAACGACTCGTCCCCGGCCTAAAACCCATTTCCATTCGCCTCCTTTCGTCCGAAGCCGATGTTCTTTATTCCAAGAAAGTGTTTTTCCTTCCAAATGCTTTTCGATGGATGAAAGAACACCAGGTTTATCATCAGGGTGAATCCTGGATTCCCAAAATTCATAGGCCGGTTTTACAGCGTCTTCTTTTAAAATAGTTTGCCAGCTCTTACTATAGTGAACCTTGCCTGTTTGTATCTGCCAATCCCATATTCCGTCTGCGGTCGCATCCATTGCCAAGCGGTATTTTTCTTCATTTTTTTTCAATTCATTTCGTGTTTTCTGAAAATAAATCATCAACATTCCCAAAGCGACGACAAATTCAAGCATTGCCCCTAAAAGATATCCCCATGGTGCAAGCCATAATACGGGTCGAAGAAATGGATAGTCTGCCTTATGGATACCCCATAAGATAAAAGCGCCACCAACAAGAGCGCTCTCTTTTTTTTCATGCCTGCCTGTTTTCAAAAACAATATACCGGTTGTAATGTAAATAATGGCTAAAAATGAAAACGTAGGCAGAGTGATAAAAAGAAATGAAAAGTTCTCTATAATACTGGCAATAATCCACCCAATATTGGCGATCGTCAGATAAACCCAGGTCTTTGGAAACTTTTTATCAATATAACAATAGGTTCCCCATAAAAATATTATTCCGCTTATGAGTGTGGTGATCTGATTTCCGATTAAAAAAATTGGACTTTTATACCCTTGAATTAAAAACAGCATAAAGATGAATCGAGTGGTATAGATCGCCCAGCTTATTGTCCAAATTCCGAGATATTTTTTATGATCAGTAAGATATAGATAAAAATAGGTGAGCGATAAAAGAATCGTCCCGATCATTGTCGCGATAACTGATGGAAACAGCCAATTCATAACAACCTTGGTAAAAGTTTGTGACTGGAATAAAAGGTTTATGCAACCAACTATAACTATAATTTCAGATTGTTACAATTCTTTTTTTACTAATATTTAAAATGAAGAATTACAGCTGGCCTTATATTTTTATTTCAAATTTATGCAGAAAAAAGAAACGGGGACAAAAGAAACGGGGACAGACCACGTTTTAAGTCTGTTTCTTCGGCCTTCCAGCTTTTCCAGGAATAACGCGCCTGCCAAGCATTTCACTGATTTCATCCTGAAATCGTTTTGCACCTAAAGCAAAGTTTCCATTTGTCGCTTTCCTGATTTGATCAATTTCCCCAGGATCCAGATTATGGCGGAATAATTCTCTGTAAGCTGATCGCCTATCCTCTTCAGTCCCCCCAAGTTCATGATAAAGCAAATGGGGTTTTATTAAAGCCGATTTCTCGCCTTGTCCGTTGTAACCATAACTCGACCATCGAAATTCCCCTGGATGTTTCACAATACCGGCCCGGACCGGATTCAACTCAATATATCCGCTGACAGGTTAAAAGATAGGTTTCCTCCTGAATAAGGCAGGATCGGTACCTGCCTTCCCACAGGGTACCGGTTCGTTTGTAACTGCGGTTGATATACTGTACATGTCCCCTATTTTCCGATTTAGCTCATAATTGTTCTTGTGCTTTTTTAAATTTTGCCAGCGGTGCCATTCTGGCTTTATTCAGGCTGAAAGTTCCGTCTGCTACAGTATAGTTGTCCGCCTTAAGAACGGCTTTGATGAACTGCGCAGCTGTTTCCATGTTGTCGCAGGCCATCAGGGTGGATATCATTGCTGTATCATCAATATCAATACGCTGGTTTGGTTTTAGTGTGTAGGCTGCGTTGAATGCGTTGCACCCGTCATTGCCTGTGACCGAAGCGTTGTCACTGTTAAATGTCAGGTGCGGGGTCTTTTCCATGGAAATTTTTGCGCCGTTAAGTTCCACCAGTACCCATGTAATATTTTCAATGTCTGGATCGACGGCATTTTTCATCAGCTGATATTTTTGCGCTGAATCACCTGCGATCATATTGCCGTTGCGGTCCAGGTGGAATAAAATATTTTCGCCCACCTTATACCTGCCGGTTTTGCCCCGGCTTTCAGCAAGGGTAATGGTGCTCCCCTGATCATCCCACTGGATGGTGCCCTGGGAAAACCTTGATCTGCTATCTTTGCCAAGATATTTGACGGCCTTGGTAAAGGTGTTGTCCTTGCGCAGGGTGATTCTTGTCTGTATCCCCTGACAGTCCGCACAGGGCAGCACGCCATTGTAGGTGCCGTACCAGTCCAGGGAATCCCGGCTTGAATGGTTGTCTGCAGTGTTCTGTACGGCTGTTGCTGTACCTGCGTTGCTTTGGGTCTTTTGGGTTGCAGGGGCGCAGCCTAAACTGCAAAGCAGAAGAACTGCCAGAATTGATGCCAATAGTGTTGTTTTCATTGTGTTCCCTTTCGGCGTAAGCTCTGCCTGTTTATGAGATAGTGTTATAGAATGGCCAACCTGCCTGCAATAAACGCTTTCATGACCTTGATTGCCCGGTCTGTTTCAGCGCCCGCTTGGAGTGCAAAGTTGTGTGGCATGTCGGCAAACCATTCAATTTCAGCCACACCGTTGGCATTCCGGTAAGCTTTTACAAACTGGTCTGCGGAGGAAAGAGGCAGGTTGGCGTCCTCACTCAATGTTACTCATCCGTTGGCTGAGTAAACGCTTTGGCCTTCCTTGGGTGCTTGGGCCCTTTTCCGTGCTCTGTGCAAAGGACGAGGATGCTGCTGCAACTGCGATTCCAAGAGAGGTGTTCTTTATAAATTCACGTCGCGTAACCATACTGATCGTTCCTTTATATGAAAGTGCCTATAAATTACTAAGTTACTTTCATTTTTTGTTGTGGGGCGAGCCTGGGTGTTGATAGACCAGGTCGGCCCATGGCCGTTATTAGCTATTTTCATTGGAAAGCCGGGTTTTAGATAACAAGATTTAATTCCCTCAATTAAACAGAACTGTTGAGCAGATGCTCTTTGGCAATTTTCTGGGTAAAAATAAATATACGTTGAAATTTATCTGCCAGAGACATTTCTATTTGAATATTTTTCATGGCATTGGTGGTGTTTCGCCCAAGTCGTTCTGATTTACGGTTGATAAAGGCCTTCTGAAGACGGGCAATCTCGGGTTTCAAATCCAGTATCCGGGTTGCCGCATCAAGGTCTTTATCGTGTATTAACGGTACGAGAAGCTCAACAGAGTGAGAAACATTACTATAAATTCCCCCAAGAAGTTCCCGGGTTTTTTCACTTGGATTGTGGCCATCTTCCCGTGATCGTCTGACAAGTTCTACAAAATTGATTAAAATGACATCAGCAAGACTTGCAAGCGTTATTGTACTCAGCATCAGACATTGATGCTCCATGCTCTCCTCTTCTGATAAAGTCCCGGCTTTTATTTTTGCTAAATATTCAAGGCACTCTTTTTCAAGAATGTCTATTTTATCATCCTCACCAGCCAGCCGGTTGATAGCTTCATAGTCACTTTCCCTGAACGACGCTTCAAAGCGCTGCATCATATCAATAATAATCCCGGCAGTACGGGCAATCTCTTTTCTCACGCCGTCAAAAGCAAGCTTCGGGACTTCCAGAAAGCTGCGGTCCAGATACAACGACTCGATGAGCGGTACAGGTTTTGGGCCATCTTTCACTACTTTGTTTGCTAACTTGGCAAAAACAGTGGTGAAAGGTAAAAATAAAATCGTATTCAATATATTAAAAATCGTATTGGCATTGGCAATCTGCCGGGGAACTTCAGCCGCCATTTTTACCGCACCTTCCAGCTCCGGGCTGACGGGTGAAACCGCCGTGGCCATTGAAGCCAGAAAAGAGATAAACGGCAGCCAGATAACCACGCCTAAAACGTTAAATGCAACATGAACAACCGCTGCTCTAACCGCCTCAACAGGTTTTCCCAATGACGCCATTAATGCGGTGATGCACGTTCCGATATTGGCGCCTAAAGCCAGGGAAATACCGGTGTTAAGGGTTAAAATGCCCCCGGCGGCCATGGCAATGGCGATGCCTACCGTTGCTGACGAGGATTGAACAAGACCGGCAAATACCGCGCCTGCCAGGATACCCATAGCGGGCTGCTCCAAATTTTCAAGCAGGTTTAAAAACGGTGGATAGTCCCGGAGAGGATACATGGCATCGCTCATCACAGCCATGCCGAAGAATACAAGCCCAAGCCCCATGACCATGGCACCATAATTTTGAAAATGCTCTCGTTTGGAGGCAAAGAGCATAAAAAAACCAACTGCCACGGGTATGAGTGAATATTGTGAAATATTAAACGCCAGCATCTGCCCTGTGATCGTAGAGCCGATGTTCGCTCCCATAATCACCCCGACCGACTGCTCAAGGCTCATAGCACCGGCTGTTACAAAACCGACAACAAGCACCGTGGTAACCGAGGAAGAGTTGAGGACACCTGTAACAATTGCCCCGGTGAAAGCCCCTGCAATTCTATTTGAGGTCAGCTTTGACAACAGGGTCTTTAGCGTATTTCCGGCAATTGTCTTCAAACCGGTTGAAAGTTGTTCAAGACCAAACAAAAAAAGGGCAAGTCCTCCAAACAACCCGGTTAGAAGCATCATTAGATTAATAGATGCTTTCTGGGATGCATAAGCGGGAAAAGGGCAGAGCATTAGCAAACAGATACAGATGAAAAGAACGTTTTTTTTGGGCATGGAATCTCCGGATTAAAAGGCCATGGGTAAAAATCCACATTAACAATAATCCAATTGCCTTGACTGATGCAAGTCGAATATTAAAAGCGCTTAATGTGGTTTAAATTGGGAATCAGAAAGCAGGCCAAAGCCAAAAGGAGAGAGAATCATGCCAAAAATCACGCCCAACACCATGGCAACCATTACCATGAACCAAAGTTCTTTGTGAAACTTTTTCATTTTTTCCTTTCCTGGGCTTATGGGTATAAAATATAAATAATCTCCTGTTAAATTTTCGTCACTTTAAAACGGCCAGATGATAGGGATTAAAAGCAGGCTAACGGCAAGGAATATCGCAACCAAAGGCGTTCCTGTCTTTAAATAATCGTTGAAGCTGTACCCTCCGGGTGTCATTACCATTAAATTTGTTGTCGTGCCGATGGGGGTAAGAAACGCGGTGGAGGCGCTAACCGACACGGCAATCAGCAACGGGTAAGGAGACAAACCGGAAAGTTCGGCGGCATTTAATACAATAGGCGCCATCAACACGGCTGTTGCTGTATTATTTATTACCTGGCTGAAAAACGAAGTAAGCAGAAAAACCCCGGCCATCAATGCAAGCGGATGGATTGAACCCAATACATTTACCAGTCCTTCGGCCATCAATTTTGCCCCGCCTGTGGTCTCCAGGGCCAGGCTAAGCGGGATCATAGAGGCGATTAATACGATACTTTGCAACCCCAGGGAGTTATAGGCCTGCTTCATATCCAGACATCTGCCCAGCACCATTACCACAGCCGTGATCACAGCGGCAGTCACTGTGGCAACCCACCCTGTAACCATCATAAAAATCATGGCAACCAGGCTTGCCACGGCAATGATTGATTTAAGGGACAGGACCACAACTTGTTTTGACAGCTCCTCCGGGCTGCCGATGACGGCAAATTTATCCCCATGGCCACGCAACAACTCAAGATCCTTCCAAAGACCTCTAACCAGGAGCGCATCCCCCACCTCAAACCGGCTTTTACCCCGGTGAATTGCCCGGCCATCACGCAGAAGAGAAACCGCCTGTATACCATATTTTTGCCACAACCCCACTTCACTTATCCGTTTTCCCAAATATGCCGAGCGGGGAGTAATGAAAAGCTCTGCCATCCCAACCTCAGAACTGACAAACAGCGCAGACTGCTCAGCTTTGCCCAAGGGGATCTGCTTAATGTGAATCCCTTTGTCGTCAGCAGCCTGGCGAACCGCCTTCGAAGCACCTTTGAGGATCAGCTTATCCCCATTTAAAATAATCGTGTTCTGATCAGGGCGTTCTATCGTTTCCTCTTTTCCACGTTTTTTTTGCTCAACACGGCCAGCTCTTTCAACCTGTAAAACACTGACATTATAGTCAGCACCCAAAGCACAGGTCCCCAGCGTTTTCCCTACCATTGGAGAATTTTCAGGAATCTGTGCGGCAAAAAGTTTGCCGTCAAGTAAGAATGTATCCACCATTCCCTGCATGGCATGTTCGAGATCTTCAGGCCTGCCTCCTGCATTATTTTCAGGAAGCAGCCACTGGCCGACAAACAACATGTATAATACCGCAACGCCCAAAAGGGGCAGCCCGATATAACCATACTCAAAAAAGCTGAATGGTGTATATCCTGCGGCACGCAACGCATCACTGACAACAATGTTGGGCGGTGTCCCTGTCAGGGTCAGCAACCCACCGGCGTTGGCAGCAAAGGCCAAGGGGATAAGTAATTTTGAAGGCCGGCTATCAATCCGCCACGCAATGGCAACAACCGCCGGCAACAAAGTTGCCACGGTCCCGGTGTTGCTGATAAACGCAGAGAGAAATGCGGTCCCGATCATCATGACACCCATGACTCTGCCCCAATTGCTTCCTGCCAGAACGACCACCTGACGGGCAAGCCACGCTGTAACACCCGTCCGGGATAATCCTTCTCCTACAACAAACAGGGCGGCAATCATGATGACGGTGGAATTTGAAAACCCGCTGAACGCTTCGTTCGTTGTCAGTACGCCTCCCAGAAGAAGTGCCAGCATGGATATTAACGCAACCAGATCCGAACGAAGTCTGCCCCAGATAAAAAAGACAATGGTAAGAAAAAGTACGATAAAAGTGAAATTGATAGGATTCATTTATTTTTCTTTGGTTCAGGAATTCTTTTTTTAAGGATTTGAAAGTTTCACGTAATACACCCAAGGTTACAATTGACTTAATTTCGTCATGAATCTTGACATTGAATATGTCTTCCATGCCACGGGAAGTCAAGTGTTAGGTTCACGAAGACCCTTTTGTTTGGAATAATTGTCTTTCCACTTGACACAGAACAGCTCCCTATCCTAAGTATCTTTTATAGTTTCAACACAGGTAAAAAAGCCATCGTCCCAATGCGTTTAATATTTGTTCTTTCAGATAAAAGATAATCAATTAATTAATTACAGGAGTTGAAAGCTCATGAAAAAACCGTTTTACCGTCTAACCTTAAGTCTATTACTACTAATGCCGGCGTTGATGCTTGCATCCGGATGTGCATCCGTAAAGGTGAAAACAGATTTTGACGCTGAATACGATTTCAGCACGTTGCAAACCTATCGCTGGGCAACGGGGAAAGAACTGAACCCCGACGACGTTCTGGCTAAAAATCCATTGCTTCGCAAACGCTTTGTCAAATCGGTCGACAACGTCATGGCCGGGAAAGGATTCTCTCTGCTGGATTCAGGAGATGCGGACTTTGTCATCGTCATGCACGCGGGCGCCAAGGAAAAAGTCCGGGTGGATCAAACGCCCGGGGCAGCCGGCATGGGATTTCACGGGAGAAGATACTACCGCGGCTGGTATGATCCATGGTGGGGCGCCTACGGCAACACAACCACCGTCAGCCACTATACCGAAGGAACCTTGGTGATCGACATCGTGCCTTGGAAAACCAAGGAACTGGCCTGGCGCGGCATGGGCACAAAAACGATTGGTGAATACAACAGCGAAAAACAGCAAAAAGGCATCGATGCGGTGGTCACAAAAATATTAAACGACTTCCCGCCAAAGAGACAGTGATCTATTGAAAGCTGTATCAGGACCCTTTTTCCTGTAATTCTGCAAGGGTCTCTTTCGTGGGCAACAGGGTCCACCCACCTGTTTCCGGGTGCAAGGGATAACGGGATGCATATTTGTCCACCGGAATGGCACTCAGGGCGCCTGTCTGGTCGATCATCAGTACGAAACTGCCGGACTGTCCCGGTTTTTGGGGAATGGCCGCCACCGTCCAGGCTTTGGTGTAATCGATAGTAACAGGCGCCTGTTTCCCGGGAATTCTGCGCTGCCTGACGTCTATGAAATAGTACCCATCCACGATTTTGGTTGTCCCCACGGCTACAGCCAACGATTCAGGAATCAGATTTAAGTTGACCGGACGACCTTCAAGATCTACGGCCTTCCACAAATGGGTTAAAAATACGGCATACAGATTTCGGCCCACGATTTCCGGGCTCTTTTCATAATATACGTCTTGTGCCGTAAAGATCTCTTTCAAATGGTCATAGGCAGCCATCTCATTTTTTCTCATCCGGGACAGGGTGACGGCATCGTTTGAGAAAAAAGTGGTATAAACCAAAAAGAGTCCTGCACAGATAAATCCCACAAAAATCGTATTGATAACGACACCCGGCAGACTGACAAAAGCGTGTTCCCGGCTGACCTTTTGTTTGTGTCGGCTATCCATTGTCTTTTTTCTCAAAATTCTTTGCCAGTTGATCATAGGATTTGAGCCATTCAATCAATTTTAAATCATCAATCTGGGTCAGATCCAGGCCCTGGTAATACAAGGGGTTGGTTAACAGGTAGGGCTCAGGGTCGCTCAGGGGATAGGCCAGGCAGGCTTTTGCCAAGTCCGTCACACCGGCCTGTCTGGGGTAAAATTCAACATTTGCCTGACAGTGCTTTAGATAAAACAAGGTTCCCAATGACGTGCAAAGGGCCAAACCAAAGGCAAAATTCAGGCCCGTGGCCAACAGTCGCCGCTTAAACCGGCCTGTGGCGGCGCTGAAAAGAAAAATGCCGGTCACAGCCGCCAGCCCGTAGTAGAACAGGCAGTTTAAGGGCACGGACCCGGGCGTCCCGGATTCCAGATGCAGATAAAGGGGCAGCGGATAGATCCCGTCACTGTTCACCAGCTGTTGCGCATTTTCAAGGTGTTGTGGGTTGACAATCCAGAAATGAAAAATCAATGTCCAGGCGACTGCCACCACGCCCCCGGCCGCCAAGTGCCTGAATCCAAACCAGCGTCCGGGCCGTTGAAGGTACCAGGTGATGGTTAAAATCAGCAGGACAATGCTGAGAAGGGAGCCTGCACCGATCCTTAGAAATTTCTTCTGCCACAACTGCCGGGTCTCTTTTTCAAGGCGGGATACCGGCATGTACAGATCCATGGCGGGTTTCAGGGCCAGGGCATGCCTGAACGCCTTCCAGGCTGCAAAGGGCTGGTCACACACCTTGTGGGTCAGGCCCAGTGTATAATACAGTTCATGAAGCCCGTAATAATCTGGGCGGGATTTGGACATGGCGTTTAGTGCGTCGATATTTTGCTCAAGGGCCCTGGTTTGAGACGGGTTGCCGACGGTCCGGCGTGTGAAGGTCAGTTGCTTCATTTCCCGGAGTTTCAAAAACAGGGCCTGCTCTTTTTTTCCAAGGGCTTCCCATTGGCCAAGCTGGTGTTTGGCTTCAAAGAAAACCTGGGCTGGGTCCATATTTTTCCAGTGGGACAGGGCGCGTTTCAACACCTGGGATGCACGTTGAAAATCTCCGGCCTGGTTTGAATAAAATCTGGCCAGGGCAAGGTTTGCTTTAAGCCGGTCCTCGTTGGAAGCGGTTTTATCTGCGCCGGCCTTGCGTAAAATATTGACCCCGTCCTGGAATTGTTTGGCTGTAAACTGTTCTTGCGCATCATTCAGGACTGATGCAGATCCTGTGGCGCCTGCCTGGAGGATCAGCAGAATCAGCCCCAGGGAAATAATATGTTTAAACATCGGTGGGATTTTTTGCCGGTTCATCTGTTCCTGATATTTTTTGGTGGGAATCCGCCTGATGTGGGGGGGTCAAAGGGCTTTTCTCCTTAATAAAATGGGGCAGTATCAGGCTGGATACCGCGGCCGTTCCAAAGGCCACCCCGATCAGTGACAACGGGAGCACAAAGATAATGCTCCCCATGGAGGATGAATTGGGATTGTACCCGTGTTTCACCCTTAAAATTGAACCTTTCATATATCAATTCCATAAAACGGTCATGGGCCGCCCTGACATATCCACTGCCAGGCGTAAGCCCACAACGAAAAACAAAAGAAACTCAACAACTTATTAAAACTTTCATATAAAAATTTAAGGAAGCGGCACCTTTCGGCACCGCTTCCCCATGCTGCAAAATTAGTCAGCCTCCTCGAAGAAAGCGCCCGGGCGGCCGGACAAAGCCGCTCCGGGGTCTTTCATTCTTTGTTGTGGCATAACTTCAATGAAATACCATGGCTGAAATGGCCGTTATTCAGTTGCACATCTGGTGCGCGTACAACTTCTCATAAGCATTCTGGCATCTCTTATCGTAATTCTGCCGTCACCGTCAATGTCGCAGTCCTCACATACGGAAGCAGCTGCACGCAGGTGAGATCTGATCACTGCAATATCATCCCTGTCAATGTCGCCGTCTGAATCCAAATCCCCTTTTACGGTGTAGTAGACGGTCAATTGGGGCCGGTAGCTCTGGGTTGCTGCCTCTGAAGCGTAGAAGTCCCAGCCGTCGGTGGAGGAGTTGATGATACCCCATCCATAGTTGGGGGCTCCGGCAGCCCAGGCCTTAACAGACGCGGTAACATCAATGTACGTCAATTCTCCGGAGGAAGGTGAGTCGGCAGCTGCTTCAGCCGCGGCGGTGGCTTCAGTGCCGTCAGGGGAAACGCCGTCACCGCCCAGCGCGTTCCAGGTACACGCCTCGGGCCAGTCGGTCAGCATCCTGTAAAAGGACTGGGTGCCGTCCGAGCTGCTGGTGGTAAGCACCTGGAGCTCCGCACTGACAATCTCAGCATTATCGGGAATGGATGCAATAAGGTTTTTAAATTTCACCATGCCGTGTACGACCCCGCCGTCGGCCATATCCACACTCACGGACCCGGTGCCGTCAAATGCGGTGTCCGGTGATGCTGACCGAATTTCCATATCCAGGGTGCCGTCATAACCGTCCCGGCCGGTCTGGAAGACAACTTTCAGGCGGGGGTCAGTAAGGGTTGCAACGGTACACACATCGGTATAGCTGGAATAACCAAAAATATTTCTGGCACGCATTCTGAATTTATAAGTTGTTCCATCCTGGAGTCCGCTCAGCTCATAGGATTCGAGTTCCGGCTGAATCTGGCTGCTGAGGATTTCCCAGTCACCATCTCCAATTTTACGCTCAAGCTCAATTTTCTGAACGGATTCCGTGGATGTATTTGCCCAGGTGAGGACGATCTCAGTGTAAGAGACAGCCTCTCCAGACAGGTCGGCGGGGGCTGTGGGCACATCGCCGGCGTAGGTATTGCGGGTGAACGGAAGCTGGATTTCAGTACCGAAATAGGGTGCGTCTGCAAAAACGATGTTTTCAGGAATGGCCGTATATTTATTCTCTTCGGTCAGGCTTTCCACATCAGGCACCTGGGATACGGTGTCGCCCGAGGTTTCACCTTCAGCACAGTTGTCATAGTAGCAGTTCTTTTTGCCGGTAATAACGGTTCTGATGGACAAATACGCCTCCTGGGTGCCTGTGGCCGGATAGACATGGATCCACTTAAACTGGTTAAAGGAATCACTGTCAAGGGTCCAGGGTTTGTCGTCATTGTGGTCCCTGGGGCTTGCACCCCAGCTGCCTTCACCCAGGTAAAACGTACCGTTTTCCTCGTCAACTTTAAAGTCCTGAAAGCACGTGTCATCCGTATCGTCGCAGGGAGCCAGGGGAAAGGTCAGTTTATGCATGTGGGAGTCTGCATCACAGGAGATATCCATCCCGTAGGTATAAAACAAATTTGCCCAGGCATTAATCAGGGTCGGGTTTTCAGATTTGCCTGCTGTATGGGGATGCAGGGGTTTGTGATATCCACACGTCTTAAACGTTACATCCTGGCTGGCAGAAAGCTCATCGGCCAGCCACTGGTTCATGTTTTCAAAGGCTGCCGCATAGGTGTCGCCGTTCTGCAGCTCGGAGTTCAGGGCAAATACCTTGAGCAGGTTTCCGCCGAAGGCCAGGGCGTAAAAGTTATACACATAGCCGTTGGTTTCCGGGGTGTCGAACAACTTGTGCAACACCTCGTAATCCCCGTTTTCATGGTTGCCGTGCACGGCAATGATGGGGATAAGGCGGCCGTCTTCGGTGGTGGTCTGTTCGGACCAGTTGGTCAGCCAGTCTGCCCAGCGGCTTGCATCCGTGCCGTCCCCGCTGTTGTAGTCCCCGCTGAATAGAACAAACAAGGGGCGCAGCTTGGCCACCATCTGGTTTGAATACTGGCCGGCCAGGTAGGCATCGCCGGTGCTTTTGGTGTCACCGCCGGCAATGTAGGCAAAGGGCTCGGGGGAATCCGGCGCGGTTAAAAAGGAGTACCGCTTGCTGGTGTTCAGGCTGTCTTGGATCACAAAGTAAACCATGGTATTGGGTGCAAGGTTTTCAAATTTTGCAAACCGGGTGTTCATGTCATAGGCGCTGACGGTTTTGTAAGGTGCCAGGGTATTGGGATAGGCACTTGCATCCCGGCCATGGTCGGTGGTATCCCATTTTACAACCGGGTTTTCGCCGTCCAGCTGGTCCCAGCTGACCACCATGGTGGTGGCGGGATCCGCATTCCAGCTTGCTTTGATTTTTCCAATGGAGGGGCTCTCTTCTTCCCCGATAAATTTTACGACCAGGGTGGGCCGCTGCCCGGTGTTGTCCCCTGCACCGTCAAAGGACTCTGCGGTGCGCTGTCCGGTGCCTTCAAGGATAAAAACCATATTGTTGCCGCCGTACCAGTCGGTGCGGTTGACAATTTCCTGAACAATGGGGGTCAGATCGCTGGTTCTCTGATCCTCACCCGCCGCATGTTTGACAGTCCACATGGGGATGTCGTTCCACTCAACACTTGCGGCTGTTCTTGTTCTTGAAGAGATATTGTAAAGCGTACTTGTAAATGTTTCGGGATAAGAGTTCCCCTCTCCGGTAATGGTCACCTTAAAGGGATCTGCATTGTTATCTTCTTCATCTACGTTGAACTGGATGTAGGCGCTCTGGATTTCAGCCCCCTGGGGGATGGAAACGCCTCTGAAGCGGATACCCACAGTCTGGTTACGGCTGGGATCATCTTTATGATCCATGACAATTTCAAGATCAGAACTGTCGATATCCATGGCACCTGCACCGTCATCACCCTCTTCGGCGTCGTCGGCAGAGGATGCCGGCTGGTAGGATGCGGTGGTGGCTGTTTCGATCACCAGGATCGGGGCATAGGTTTCCCCGCCGCCGTCATAGGACTCGGCGGTACGGGTACCGGTGGCTTCAATGATAAATACGATACTCTGGCCGTTGTTCCAATCACTTCTGGCCTTGATTTCCTTGAGAATATTTGTCAGATCAGGCGTCTGCTGGTCCTTACCCTGTTCGTGGGTGACCGTCCACTCGGGTACATCCGTCCAGGACACGGAGGCGCTTGTTTTTTCCCTGGAAGAGACAGCGTAAGCCTCTTCCTGGAACTGGGGTGCGTCGCCGATGGCCTCTCCCCAGATGGTGGCTGAAAATGGAGACTGGTTTTTATCCTCATCCTGGGTAAACTGGATGTAGACTTTTGTAATTTCTTCGGTTGCAGGGATGGTTACATTCTGGAACCGAACCCCGACTATCTGCTGTTCCTGGTCTTCCTCGCCAGGCTTTTCATAACCGATCTCAAGATCGGAACTGCCCGAGTCCCAGGAACCGTCGGAGACGTACTCTTCTATATTGTCGAGCAATTGCTGGGTTGTGTACATCGTTTTCTGTGCCCACACCGATGTGCTTATCAACAAACTGAAGCACAGTATGAGCAGTGTCGCTGTTGCCTTTTTCATTTTTCCTCCCAATTTACTGTTTAGTGAGCGATTTGCGACACCGTACAGCATCAATGCTTGGATTGTTTTGCTTTTTTATTAGTATTTTTTTAGGGCTTTGTTAGGGTACAGGCTCGGCCCAGTGGAAGCGAAGCTGTCATGAGGGGCAAAGTAATGAAATAGGGTTTCTTTTCACATAAAGTGTCCGTGGGGAATCCACCCTCAAATGTTTAATGGAACCCATTATCCCAAGACAGAAAAACTTATATTTCAAGATCTGACCCCAAACGTTGCAATTATAGTTCGGGTTTTAAACCAATGTTAGACATGTAATCGATAACATGCTTTGGATTGTCACCAATATACATTAGCCTGAAAAGAAAAAAGGCCAACAAAAAGGTTAAAGTTGAAAATCCAACATATACTAACGGTTCCATTGGGATTGTTTGATTACCTTCAATGACTGATTGTAATAACGAAAAAAAAGCGGCAACCAGTGTAAATAAAATAAAAGCGAGATGCCCATTTTCCCATAATAATACGATGATTTTGAGTATCGGATGAATTTTGTATTTTCCTGTTATTTTAATACCCTGGTCATTTTTTATAATATTTCCTTTGTAGTAATGAACCGAAGGACATAACCCGAGAAGATTGTGCTTCCTCAAATAAATTACCTTCCTTTCAGAACTTATTTTTTAAAAATTTTTGTAGTTGATTGTTTGATTTTGAAAGATGATCAAGTTTTTTTAATACTTCATTCATCCCACAACTGGTGGAAAAATTAAGGGGTTTTTCTTTTAAGAAAAACAATTCTTCTAATCTCCAAAACGCTTGAGCACAATTGATTATTTTTTTTAGAAACATCACGTTATTTTTTATACACAGATTGTAACATATTTGTATTGGACTTGTTGGGGTATAACACAAATCCGCCTGATGCTGATTCATCCTTATTGAACCAATTTTGGACATCTCTAAAACTTAGAGCGGTGGTTGGGGTCGCTGATATTCCAGCTATTGCACCAGGGCCAAATGAAAATTGAACTCCTGAAACATACTGTTCTTGAAAATTGTCATCATATGAATATTCCACTCCTCCACCATAAAGATATGCTTGAGCGGATACCTCAAACTGATTCATATTTCTAAGATCCCTGACACTACCAACCTTATAGCCTAACTGTCCTGTAAGTTTTGCAACCCCCTGTTTGGGAGTCGCTGCTATTAAGCTGTTGTTATTAACATCCATCGTGAAATAGGCCCCAACATCCCATTCACCACCAGAAAGCCCAGGAAAAGATAGTGCAATACCTGCGCCCATACCCGAAACAGCTATATCTTTCTTATCACCAGTCACAAACTCATAAGTCTTTTGAATAGCTTTGGCTACCCATCCACTAACAGCAATTTTAGGGCCTATTGTTACAACATCATGCCCTGTTGGATCATTAAAATTGATGGGGTTATTGAGAACATACGTATAAAAATTAACCCCAGCCTCAAACCCCAGCGGATCTTCACCCAAAAACCTCCCAATCTTAGGATCATAATACCGTGCCCGGTAATAATACATCCCGGTTTCAGGATCAAGTTCCCTTCCGGTGTACCCCAGATCGTTCGAACCGGTACCGACGGTATCAATTATCTCTCCGAACGGCGCGTACATAACGGTTTCGATTTCATCCCCGTTGTGCCCGGTAAGCCCCGTAACCGACTGGAGATGGTCATGATGGAAGGTGTAATTGGTTTTATCCCCCTGGGCATCATAGTCGTAGCCGTTGACGACCTCGTCCACCACCACGCCGCGCAGGTAGCTGGACTTGGGGTTAAACTGAGTGGACTGGCCGTTGGTGTATACCATTTCAATGCTTTCGCCTTCAAGATAATAACGGCGGGGATCTCCGTCGGCAAGGCCTTTGGCGGTGCGGTAGCCGTCTGCATTGTAATAATACGATGACAGCGGCTCGGCATTTTCCCCGTACTGAACCGCTGTCATGCGGTTTCTTTGGTCGTAATCAAAGGACATCTGAAGCCGGCCGCTGCCGTCGCGCTTTTCAATACAATTTCCGTTGTCGTCATAGACAAAGCTGTAAACAAGGGGGCCTGTTTCACTGTCTTGGCGCACCTCGTCCAGCCGGTTGCCTGCGTTATTGTAAAGATAGTACAGGGTGCCTTCGGCCGTTGTCAGGGTCAACCGGTTGCCCACGCCGTCGTAGGTGTAGGTTCTGTCATCGGCCGTGCCGGGATAGTCGGCCCCGGTCAGGCGGTAGAGGGCATCGTAAGTATAGGTGATGGTCCCTGACGCATCTGTGGCCGTCAGAATGTTGCCGATGTTGTCATGGGTGTAAGTGACGGTATGGCTGTACTTGTCCCCGGCACTGGTGTTTTTCAGTTGGGTGAGGCGGTTGTCGTCATCATATTTATAAGAGGTTTTGGCCTGGTTGGACAGGATGCGGTCCAGCAGGCGTCCGGCCGGGTCATAGTGGTAGGAGGCCTGGAGGTAGTTTTGATTGCGCATGGCCACCAGGCGGTTGGCAGAGTCGTACTGGTATTCGGTGATGTCGCCTTCATAGCCGGTTTTGGTCCGGATGTTGCCCACGGCATCATAGTCCCAAGACATGTTTTTTGCCCCCACCCCGAACCGGAAATCATTTCTGGCTGTCGGCCGGTGGAGATCGTCAAAGGAGCGCATGAGAATATCATACTGGTTTGTATGGACAAAATTGTAGACCGAAGAAAAGCTCGGATCACCGTAGGAATTATAATCATACCGGATGGTAATGTCGTCATCGGTCAATTCGACATTCGTGATTCGGTTCAATTCATCATAGGTATATTCGGTCATCCGGCCGGTGCGGTCGGTTTGGGAGAGCCTGTTGCCGGCCTCATCATAGGTAAAGGTGGTGGTCTTGTCTTCCGGGATTTCATGAATGGGATCAATCACTTGCCGCAGCCGTCCCAGACCATCATAGACAAAGGTGGAGGTGCGGCCTTCGGCATCGGTGACGCCGGTCATGTTGCCCAAAAGATCGTAGGTATAACGGGTTTCACCGTCGCGGGCATCCACTGTCTTTTCCAGCCGGTTGAATTCGTCATATTCGTTATATATTGTGGCGTTGTAGCTGTTTTTGGGCTGAAGCCCTGCCAGGGCATTGGCATCGGTGAGGTGGGTGAGGTTACCGTTGTTGTCGTATTCATAATGGGTTTCAAATCCCAGTGGTGTGATCTCTTTGGTTTTGCGTCCCAATGCATCATATTCAAAAGCGGTTATATTCCCGTTGGCATTAATGGATTGTACCACCCGGCCCGCCAGGTCATAGACCGTTTCGGTCCGGTTGCCGTTGGCGTCGATGATTGCGGTCTGCCGGTTCATGGCATCGTATTCGTACCGGGTGGTATGGCCGTTGGCGTCGGTGACTTCAATGAGATTGCCGGATTTGTCATATTCGTAATGGGTCTCTTTGCCGTCCAGGTCGGTTGTCTTGATCAAGCGGTCTGCCGCATCATAGGTGTTGGTGACATAAGTCCGGGTGTCATACTCCGTTTCATTGAGCTTGTAATGGACTGTTTCCTGGTACACCTTGCCGTTGGCGTCATAGACGGTTTCCCGGATATTGCCCAGAGAGTCTGTTGTTTCGGTGACCCGGCCCAGGCTGTCATAATCATAGGTTGTGGTAAGGTCTATCAGGGTTGGGTCCGTTGGTGATGTTTTGCGGGCAAGGGTTTCGGTTTTTTTGCGGCCCAGATCGTCCCAGGTGTAGGAGACGGTGTAAGATTCCCCTTAAGGCCATCCCGTAACGGTCATGCTTTGGAGATTCAGCCCGTTGTCCTGGTAGATGTAATCCGTGACCCGGTTTTTATCCGGATCATTTTGATCGATGTATTCGGTTTTTTGTTTGAGATTGCCGTCTGCGTAATAGGTGCGGCTCTCCAAGGTGACGGTCCGGCCGTCGATTATTGCTTCGGCTTTTTCAAGTTTGCCTTTGACAGCGCCTGTGCCGGTATTTGTTGTGTTGTAATAGCTATATATTCTTTCATTGCCGTTTTTATCCTTGACCTGGGTGATCTGGTCATAAATGCCGTAATCGTAATCCACGTTATTGGCATAGGCATCCTGTTCACGGGTCACGTTGCCGTATGTGTCGCTTGCGGCACCGTCAAGGGTGCGGCTTGAGTTGTAGGAGTAAAGTGCTTGATACCCCAAGGCATCGGTCTTTTGATACCGCAGGCCGTCTTCATTTTCCGGGGACTTCATTTTCCGGAGACAGTATATGTATTATCAGAAATAGACATACTGTCCCCGGAATCCGGCGGTAATCCCCCATATGCGTTTGCGCTTTTCCATATGCACCAGTCTTTGATTCCACATAATGGGAATCTAAGTAGGACAGGAAAATATTCTTTGTCAACAAAAGTTTGAAAAATAAACAAAAAACTTTTCCAGCATAAAACGCAATTATTTCCGGGCCTTTTTTTATAAAACTTCAGTTTTGGTAACATCCGGCTGAAGAATACGCAGATCAACTGAAGAATTAAACAACTGCTGCCGTTGATCTCCCCGGTTTTCTCAAAACACGGGCAGGCTTATTCCGATCTGCCGGAAACTGGGAAATTGGGGGTTAGGACTCTCGATTAGAGGAGAATATTGCTAAAATAACAGCCGCGACAACGACACATGCACTTCCAAAGATTCCAATTTCATATAAGGGAATCTCGGAAAGCCGCAGAGACGTTTTCGGTAAAATTTTCACGTTCAGTGCAGCAAAATTATTAGCCAGCGCAGATAGTTTCTTAGCCAACACAACTATCCAGCCGCCGACAGCAACCACTGAAACCAGGAGCAGGATCAGCAAACTGCGTCCATAGGTGTACCCCGATGAAAACCGGCCGCTAAGCAAGGAGCCGAATCCGATGCTTACTCCCACCAGCAATAAAGACAGGGACATCATCAGGCGGTGAGTGAATGCTTCCTGCAGCGAGATAGCTGTTGTGTGCTGCCCCGCTCGAACCGTCACGAAGCGAAGTATCCCGTCGTAGCTAAACCATCCCGCAACAAAAAATAAGCCCATAAGCACGATAGCACTTAAAATTATAGATTTCCGTGACATTAGTTCAATTCCGTGAAGGTTCAGGTTGTATAAGCCTACTAAGAACACGCCGCCGATCAGTAATATTCGGAAATGTGAGTTGATTGTTTGCACGATTATACACGCCAACAGATACAGGTGGGGGTGCGCCCCCAACCATCTCGAATATGGCTTGAGGATTCCCGTATAATTTTACCGATGGAATCGGATCGTTTCCATAAACAAAAGGCGATGGTGGTGCACCTAAATCGTATTGTTTAGTCCAGGAATCGGGAAACAAACTCCCAACTTTTGGAAGTGGATTTAAAAGATTTTTAAATCCAGCGTACACTCTAACGAATTGTTTCTCACCAGTCGGATGACTTGTAATTTGTTTCCCCGGCATCAAAAATTCTTGAATATACTGCCATGCCCCAGGTGGGTTAGACATGTGCTTTCCATCAAAAAATATGTCATGAACATCGCAGACTTGGATCACCCGGCGATACAGCTGGTACAACCCTGGGCCGATAGTGCCACCGACGGCAGAAGGTAATCCGGCCTTGGGATGTATTTGCTCAATGATGACATAAGTGGGTTGCAGTGTACAAAGTTTTGGTTCAGTCACTTTTCCATCCTTTAAGATGTGATACGAAACTTATTTATTATTTAATAGAGCATTAGTAGGGAGGATCCTAATTTTTCATTTAACGATGGATGAATAGATTTTATAAAGATATTTCTCCCTGCCCCCAAGACAGTTTGGATTACCCGTATCAGAGAATAGCAACTCAAGTCAAGATTTAAATTACCCAGCTAAAATTTTCGTTTCAAATGAGCGTAGATCAGGCAGTTGGTATTTTCCGGGGACAGTATACACTCGATGTTCGAGTTTTTTAAATTTGACTGCCAAACAATCCTTGATTAGAATCAGGCTACTTTTTTTTGGAAGCGCACCAAAGATGGAGATGGCTTCATTTGAGGAAAAGTACGGCTGCTCATATGTTTTGTAGAAGGATTGAAAGGAATAATATTATCAATGCGTTCTTTTAACTTATCAAGCTTCTGTTCATTGATTTCGTTTCCACAGAAATCCTGGACAAATTGAACTAAGGCTTCTGTATGAATCCGCTGGGATAGGCTTCCCACACTCCATGCAGGAAGTTTGTTTTCCAGGCGGGCTTTCTGGTGATGATGGAAGAACAATGCATGATCTAACAGCAGGCTCAGGATCAAGGAACTCCGAGATCCATCTTCGCCTGTATGCTTGGTCAGCTTGCCCCATCCTTCATGACCTTTCCAGTCCTCAAAGAAAACCTCTATCAACCAGCGGAAGAAGTATGCTTGAACAATATCCAATGTTCTCCAACTCAAGTCAGAGGCTAACAAATAACGTGGTTTTTTCTCATCAGGATACTGCATGGCGATCACAAAACGCTTGGCATTGTGAGACGGCACATACAGGCGAGCCGATGAGATAAAAATTTCAATATCTTCTTTACCTCGAACCGATACCTTTTGAGATATCAGAGGATAAGATTCAAAAAACTTTTGTACTGAAATTATGCGGTTTTTAAACCGTACATTTTGATTATACTTCATTTTGGTGATGGTTTGAGTATTACCAAAGATGAGGGAACTACCATCAACAAATTCAGCGTGTCCATAAAGACCATCTGCCAAAATTGCTTTGATTTTAATGTCCGGATGTTTTTTATGAAATATGTTCAAAAGCTCAAGAGCCAATTGAACCTTCGTTGGGTATTCAGGGTTCCTCTGTGGCTCCTTGGGTCGCTTTTTCTTAGGTATCTTCTTTTTTTTAAGACGGTCATCTTTCTTTTTCCAAGCTTTCCACAATGGGTCCGGGTGATAAAATTCAAAACCCACGGGAAAAGAGGCCACTGGTGTTACCAAAAATAAAAATACAATGCATTGTCCGTCTAAAAAACCACCGGTGAGTTTATCTTTAAGCTTGTGAACTTTATATATTTTTTTTGTGGACTTTGATCGGGCACGGTCTACATCATCTAAGCAAAGAGCCCCGTCCTTGATGCCATAATGCTTCAAAATATTACACGTACTCTGCTGCAGTAAGTGATCGAAGCTGATTTTTGAATTTCGGAACATCCAGGAAAGAGCTGAAAAACGGAATTTCCCCAAACTGATTCGTTCAAATCGCTTCCAGCAAATACTGTTGGTTAACAAAACACCACTTAAACAAAAACTTAGCCACAGTTTTTGCTTTTTGGATAGCACATAATTGGGGTTCTTTTTCATCAATTCTTGATTTATGCATTCAAGATAGTTTTCAATAAAGGGCAGCGGGCGTTCGAGGAGCATCTCTATCATGAATTTTTTTAAAAGTTCATACCAAAAAATTAACTTCTTTAGCACATTTTTATGTCAACCTCAAAAAACTCGAACACCGAGTATACATATTAGCAGAAATAGATATACCCCGGAATCGTCTTGGCCTTCTCATCCCTTCTTTTTAACCGCTAAAACTTCGGGCCTATCCCTGCTTCATCATCAGCAACTAGTATTTCCCAGTAAGCAGTATCAGTTAACTCTGCGTTGGCTGATACAAAATTAATAAAACTATCATATTCTTCCTGTGTCATTGGATTTTTTTGCATTTCAACCGGATTTCTGCGATTTGCGGCTAACGTTTCAAGTTTTTCTATAACCAATAAAAAATCGGCATAAGTACCACTTATAAGTTCAGGAGACCAAATTCCTTCCCCGTGAGCGGCAGTATAAACAGGGAAATTAGAGTTACTACTATCTATAAAAATTGGATCACCGAAGCTGGAATCACGACCTATTACTGCCCAGGGCGATAGCCAATCGCCTTGCTCTTTCCCCACTAAGCTTGAGCCGTTTTCAAGTTTTGAATATCCTATTTGGCCTTGTTCTATCTCTAGTTCATTGAACAATTCGATACCATTATATCCGATGGCACTGGGCCTCTAACATTCGGATAATCAGGAAACGTATTAAAGCGCCAGTCTGACTTGTTGGTTTATACAGCTCTCTGCATGGATAAGATCCCTTCCAGAGAAAGCGGTTTTGCTAATATTCCCAAAGCAACAGCGGGGACCTCTCTTGTCGTCCAATGCGGACGGACATAGTTGTGAATTATTTGATGAACATCCAAAGTCCTTTGTAAGCCCTTTATCGTTTTTGCATAAGTGTTTGTTTTTCTCCTGAAGGTACTATTCTTTCGTCTGATTGCAGCGTTTTGAGCCTCAAGGTGGTTGGCATGGATTTCGAACTCCTTTAAATTTTGAGCCGTATCAAGATGTTCTCGCTGTGGCGCTTGGTATTTTGGACGCTTACGGCCTTTTTGGTGTTTTTGATCCCCTTTGTTTTTGACACGAACTCTGACTCCTTTAGGAAGAACCCTGGGGGGACGTCCTCTTTTGCCTGTTTTTAAAACCTCAGAGCATAACTCGAAAAGCGTATTACCATATCGCCTTTCACCATCTGAAAGAAATGACAAATCATCTGTATGATCGATATACTCGCATACGGTTTTCATAACTGATTTGAATAAGGATGTATCTTTTTTTCCACATCGTTGGTCGACAATAAATCGACTGGCTCTTTCTATAATGACCGCTGTCCAGCCTTCGGATTCCAATGGCATTGTCCGTTTACCGACGATGGTGTAGAGTTCATCTCCTTCAAATGTCAGGGATATAAATTCATGACAAAAACCATATAGCAACAATGTAGCTTTTTGGTCGGCAAATCTATTTTCCCATAGTGCAATGGTATTTTTGTTTGACCTCAAGACTCTGCCAGTTGCTCGAAGCCCAAGGCCTTCACCGCGAAGTCTCAATGCAGATGCAACCTTGCTGATGGGAGTTTTAATATTATTCATGGCGGTATTACGGGTTTCCGAAAACGAGTTTTTACAATTCCTACAGATATACAATTTCCGGATTCCATTGTGTATGGTCGGATAATGTTTAAAAACCGATGTGTCAGATGAGCAGCAGTATGGGCATTGGAGCGGGGTAATTTTTTTCATAGCCGCTGTTAATCACATCATCCATATAAGATCAATCCTCATTCAAAAGAAAAGTGTGTTCAACGGTTCAGGCCCAGTGCCGATCTATCATCATCGCCATTATTCAACATCGTTGACGGCGAAAGACTTTTCCTGTTCATTATATACAATTTCTTTGGTCTTTCCGCGCCGGATCACGGAAACCGTGATATCGGAATCCCCGTCCATACGGTCCATCATGCTTTCCAGATCTTGCGGACTTGTAACTTCAATATCGTCCACAGCCTGGACAACATCTCCGTTTTTCAAGCCGAGGGCCTGGGCTGAGGCGCCTCGTCTGATGCCGTAAATCATCACGCCGGACTCCCGGCCATTGCCATAGTAAGCACGGGTTTTAAACGGTGGTTGTTCGGGGGCGGGTTCAATGTCGCCTGTCAGTTCTTTGACTGCATCAAGATCAACTTGTTTTTTTTGAGATGCGGCGGGTTGGTGCTGTTGTTTCAGGCTGGCGTGAGGGGGGCTTGTACGCTTTCCACGGTTTGGCCTAAGATCCTGGTGTGCATCTAAAATCTGATCTTTCCCGTTGACCGATAATATGATTTGATTTCTTAAAATTGATTTGATTGTCCCATTTTGAATTGTATCTCCCACGTTGTAAAGCGTCTGTTTTTTATTATTGGCCTCCTCTATAACAGCCCATCCTTTATTCTTTTTGCCTGGTGTTGTCACCGTCCCCCAAAGGGTAATTTTAAGGTTGGTTTTTTCCAGTTGTGATATGTTTTCAGGTTGAAGGTTTTGATGCTTGTCCACTTCGACATCGAACAGATTTCGACGTGTGATGGTGCGCTGGGCATCATTTAATTTTGCAGTTTGTCTTTTTGAAACGTTGGGTTCCCGCATTTCGGGTGCCGCCGGTGAATCCGTTATCTTTTGCCTTACTTTATCCCTGGGACCAACTAAGGCATAAACCTGGAATGCCACCAGAGCTGTTAGAGCGGTCAATATCGTGTAAAAAATGAATTTCATGATGGCTAAAAGTAAATTGCCCTGCACGCTTGCGGCAGGGACGCGTATATACCATGCACTTCACGGCAGTTCGATGGGAACAGCATCAGCTAAAGACCGCAGATGGAATTAATTGGGCAAAACCCGGCCGGGGTTAAAAACTATAGCTGATTTCAACACCGTAAGTTGCGCCCACATCACGCAGGCAGCCCCACTGGGCAAATTTTGGAAATCCTTTGTTGTTGGTTGCGTATTCGTCATCCGTGATGTTTTTACCAAAGAGGGTTACCTTGACATCATTGAAAAGCTTCCGGCTGACACTTAAGTTCACTGTGGTGAAATCCCCCACAGTGTATCCGTAACTTGAATAGGGCCCGACGTGAAGAATCGTCAAGTCGCTGCGCCATTCACCATAATGCCAGTTGAGGCGGCCGCTGAATTTATTTTCCGGATTTTCAGTCCCATTGTTCCCGTCCTCTTCGGTGTCCACAAAATGTGTCCATCCCAATTCATATCCCAGGATGTCCTTGTAAAAACGGCCTTTAATGCTCAATTCAAAACCGTACAGTTCCCGGTCCTGTGCATCATATACCGTTACGTCCGTGGGATCTCCGGTAACCGGATCAAGGATGGGATCTCCATTGGCATCCGTGCTGAGGGTGGCCGCCGAGATCTTGGCATTTTTAATATTATAGTAAAATGGGGTTGCCGAGACCTGGATGGCCTTGTTGAATTTGGCTGCCACCCCCACTTCGTAGCGATGGCGCTGTTCATCGGGCAGTTCGGAATCATCAACGGTTGTCAGCACATCCGGCGTCGGTGTCAAGTTAAACGAATAGCGCGCCGTCAATTTCCATATGGGATTGAGCTGCCAGGCATTGCCCAGGGAAGCGACAAAGGCCTCATCGGTCCACTCCCCGTCGGACAGTTTTACCTGTGTGCCGTTGGACAGGTATGTATCTCCCCCTTGAACAATTTTCTTTTTATCCACCCGCAAGGCCGCATCAATGGACCACCACGCTTTGATCTTATAGGCATCGGTCACATATGCCCCATAAATCTCTTCCTCCCGGGGTGAGGAAGCGCGCTCAATAAATTGAAACCAACTGACCATTTGCGTGCCGATTTTGAAGGTATTGCGATCCGTGGCAATGGAATGGGTAAGATTCCACTCACTGGAACGGTCTTTGGCATCGTCACCCGTTGCCGATTTATCATCAATGGTGTACCTATAGCCCGTGCACTCGGTTCTATTCCAGCCATAGGTCAGTGAGGTGGTATGATGTTCATTCCAGGGCCGGGTCAGGTTGATGGACATCAGCAGGGTATCAATGGGATCGTATTCCCAGGCATTTTCATTCAACTCTCCGGTGTAGATGCTCTCGTGGCGTTGGATCTCCCTGGCAGCCGTGTTGTAGTAAAGAGAGATGCTTGCCAGAAGTGCATCACTGTTAAAACCGCCGTTAAACAGTAAGGTATCCCCGGTATAGCCGTTGTTCCACGCGTCTCTTCCCTGGCTTTGGGTCCGCTGGTACCCTGCGCTGAAGGTGAACCGGTCGTCCTGCCACGAATGGCCGGTCACCGCCGAGGCTTTGAATGTGTCATAGGAGGCATAGCTTGCGCGGATCTGCGTGCCGTATTTTGTGTCCGGCCCTTTCTTCCGGGTCTCAATGATGATGAATCCCTGGTTGGGGGAACCTTCCTCTGCGGTACCAAACGACATCAGCGGTCCGATGGTGATCACCGATGCGTCACGCACAAATTTAATGGAATCGATCATCTCCACCGGGATATCTGAAATCATGCGCCGGGCCTCGTTTGATGTGAGATAGACACCGTTCAGAATAACGCTGACCGCATCCCCGCGACTGAAGGAAAAGGAATGAATTCTGGCGCCCTGTCGCCACATGTTCATGCCAAGGGAGTATTCGATGAGGTCTGTGACATCCCGGGGTTGAATGGCTTCAATATCTTCCCGGGTCAGGGTCTGGACGGCTTCCACGCTTTCAGGAAGATAAAAACGGCTTGAGGGCTCTACCTCTTCGGATGCAACCGTCTCCCCGATAACCGTCATGGACTCAAGTTCAGTGTTTTCATTTTTTTCCACCCCTTGTCCCCAGGCATTGAGGCTAAAACATTGCAAGAGAAAAATTAAAAGGGCCCAGTTCCATATTCTGCTCATCATTTTCTTCCTTGACTTAATTATCGGTATTGTTGGTTTTTATTTTTTTCGTGGATTCAGGCACATAGACCATTTCACCGCCCTCCAGCCTGTAGCACACGCCTAACCGCCGCCCGTTGCCGCCGGCATCCTCCCGGCTCATGGTGTACTTCTCCATTTTTTTGCCGTTTTTTTGTATGATCTCCATGTCGGCTTTTCCCGGGTTTTTTATGATGGTGACATCATCGGTACCCATCAGCAGTTCCGGAATGTTCAGTACATGGAAAATGCCTAAAATCAATGCCACGGCAAACACCATGGCCACATCAAACAGGTTGGCCACACCGGACATGGGATCATCGGCATCATTGTGGGACAACGAACGTTTACGGCGTGATCGTCTTGGTTTATAATACGGTTTCACCATGGCTATACCCCGGGACAGATCTGCTGAAACAGGTTGTCGAGAAACGCAATATCCATCTTGTACCAATGCTGGCGCACCACCAGGATCACCAGGCATACCGAGCCGGTTAACAGTCCGATCACGGTGGTGGAAAATGCCATAATCAGATTTTGGGCCATGGTTTCAAGGTTGCCGGTTGAAATGTTCATTAACGCAGGCCCCATGGGAATCAAGGTCCCCATCAGTCCCAGTACGGGCCCAAGGCGCACACCAAGCTGCACCAGCCGGCACCTGCGGGCCGCCTCCATTTCTACATCCGTAAAGGCCTTGTCCAGGTAGGCTGGATTTTCAGGATGTTCAACTGCTTTTTCCAAAAAGGCGGTCACGGTTTCAGGACAGATCTGCAGGTTCCCGGACAGGGTTTCCAGCATCCCCTCCGGATTGGTCTGTTTTGATATCAATGCATATTGAAAGGTTTCCCATTGCCCTGCTTTGGCCCTGCGATGGACCCATTCGTGCAGGAACATGCCGGTTTCAAATAGAATAACGGCAAAGAGCAATAACAGGCAGACCACCACAGGAATTTTGAGAATCATGGTGATCTGGAACAGTATTTCCATTAAAACGGGCATTATTTTTTCCTTATCCCTTTAACGATAAACCCGGCAAAAATAATGGCCATTATGCCCAAGGCAATGAGATACAGCATCATGTGATCATGGGACGTGTTGCTTTCTTCCTTTGTTTTATCCGGTCGTTCCATTTGCTCGTGGACCATCTTCTTTCCCTGGACCTGCTGCTCTCCCTGGGTCTGTTCCGGGGGCAGGGTCATCTGGGCCACCTTCTTTTTGAAAGACTCGGCCAGGGCATTAAGTTCGGGCTTTCCCGGGGCTGTCAGTTGCCGGTTTACAAATTGTTCAAGTTTTTCATTGCCCCCTGCCCGGATGCCCGAGCCGGTGCCGTGGTCCACAACAGACTGGGCATAGGCCTGGACTATTTGTTCCAAAGTTTTTTCATCCGCCTGCCAATATCCCTTTCTCACGGTTTCCAGCAGGGTCACCGTGATGTCCTGGAACGCATGGGGATTATTTTTTTCAAACCATTGGAAAAGCCCCAGATCAAAACTGTCCTTTACATAGACATCGGTGACCCGCTGCCAGTCCCGGTCGGTGATGGTATTTTCCCGGGTAATCTCCCAGCCCATGAGATTGCCGGTATCCTTGGCCAGCACCGTGGCCCCGGCATACCCCTCTTTCATCAACGCTTTTATCCACTTGGGATTGAGCAGCCGGGCATTGAGATCCATCTTAACGGCATCTTCGGCACGGACAATGCCCGGGTTGTCCGGATTTCGTACGTCCATATACAGATAATCCGGTTCTTTTCCGGTTGATTCTTTGATGGCCAAAGACATCATCCCTTCCACCCACCAGGAAAACTTGTTTCCCAGGGCAAAATCACGATTGTCATACCAGCTTCTGATAATGGATTCGGTACCCTGGATGGCCTGGTCAAAGGCCTGGGGCGCACTTTCTCCCCAGTGGTCTTTGGTATACACATGCTTGCAATACTTGAGGTATACATCCAGAAGATCCTTTCGGGAGTCCCATTCCCCGGTGCGGTCGGCCAGGTAGAAAAACCAGTTATGGCTGTCCTGGATTTCGTCCTTTTCCGTTCCGAACATACGCGCCAGAGAAAGGTCCCGGGCGGTTTTTTCAGATCGGCCCGATGCCGTCAGTGCTGACTGGATGGCCTGGCTGTTCCGGTAGACATAGTTGTCCTTTTCCTTGTGGGAGGCTGCCAGCCGGATCGCCTTATCCATGAATTTCATCAGGGAGGGCAGCTCTTCTCTGTAAACGCTTCGGGCGGACAGGAACACATCAATGCGGGGCCGTCCCAACTCTTTGGCGGGAATTAACGCCACATCCCGCACCCGGTTCTTTGTATCCCACACCGGACGCACCCCCATGAGATACAAAATCTGGCACTCGGTGATCCCGTAATCACTGTAGGTGGCATAGGGCACCAGGGAAAAGGCGATTTTTTCAGGGTAGCGGCCCTTTGCCTTTAATTCGTTGGCCAGGTATGTTTTCATCAATTGGGTGCCAAGCTCCCAGGATGCCCGGGTGGGCAGTTCAGCAGGATTGAGCACCACCATGTTTCTGCCGGTGGGAATTACCCCCGGGTTGCGCTCGGGACTGCCCGAAGAGCCCGGAACAATGAATTGGCCGTCCAGGGCATTGATGATGCTCTCCATCTCCATTTTGGGATCACCCATCTCCTTGTACAGCCGCCGGGCCAGTTCAAGCCCTTGGTGTACCGGTTCAGGCAGTTTTTTGCCTGTCACCGTCAGCCCTGCACCTTTCACCGCCTCTATATTGGAAAAACCGCTGTGCAGGATCAGATCCAGAACTTCAACGGCTTTGTGGGACATCTGGTCTTGCAATGCATCTGCATTGCCCGGTGCCAAACCTGCCAGGGCCCTGGTAAAGCGTTTCCCTGCGCACTGGACAATATAGGGGATCAGCAGTTTATCGGCCGGCCCTTTGCCCAATGTGTGCATGGCCGAAGGGATTTTCTGGTTTTTCAGGTCATGCAGGTAAACACTGAGCCGTCTGATCTGGGCATCATTGAGGGTGAACCCGGCCATGGAACGCAGTTTTTCCAGGCGCACGGACAGATCTTTCTCCCCGGAGGACATGATCCATTCCACATCCAGGTTGCTCGATTTCACCTGCCCGGTGATGGTGTCGGCAAATTTTGCTTTCAGAGCCCCCTCGTCCAGGGCCAGGTATTTTGTGATGGTGGATTCCATATTTAACAGGTTTTCGGGCAGGTCCGCATCCATCAGGGGCGGGGGCATGAAATCCGGGGTAACGGCATATGCCCTTCGCTTGCAGGGCGTATGTTCGGCAATATTGCTGGAGAGCCACGGGTTGATGTTGGGCATGTTCGCCAGCAGGATATCGCTCCAGTCCGATTTTGACATAAATGCCTGCTTGCCTTCAAACAGCCACTCGGTGCCGTGTGAGCCGAAGTGAACCACGGCATCGGCTTTAAACCCCTCCTGGAGCCAGAAATAGGTGGCAAGATAGTGATGGGTGGGCGGCAAAATGGTCTCGTCCATCTCCTTTTTTGTGGTGGCGGTCAATGCCTCGCCCTTGGGAGGCTGGGAGAGCAGCACCAGGTTGCCCAGGTCCAGCCGGGGAATAACCAGGTATTTCTCACCGCTGTAGGCCCACATCATAAGGTTGCCCGGCGGCGGCCCCCAATGTTTGATCACCTCCTGCCGGCGCCACTCCGGCACCTTGGTTTCAAACCATTTCTGATAGGTTTCCAATGGAATCAGCACCGCTTTGCCGCTTTTCGCCAAAGCATCCAGGGTGGCCGGCTCCCAGGTTCCCATCTGGCGGCCATGGTCGATGAGCCGGTCCAGCAGTTCGGTTTCATCGGCGGGCAGATTGGCCGTGGTGTATCCTTCGGCCTTGAGGCGTTCTAACAGCAGTATCATGCTTTTGGGCGCATTGAGACAATGGTGGGGGCCGCTCATCAGGCTGAGTTTGTCCGCCACCCGGTCATAGGTGACCAGGGCGATTTTTTTTTGGGCATTGGGCGTTTTTTCAAGGGCGATCCAGTTCTTGGCACGTCCGCAGATGCGTTGAATCCGATCGGGAATGGGGACAATCTGTTCGCCGCTGTCATGCCCGGATGTTGTACCCCCTGATGTGAGGCACTCGGTGGCGCCCTTGAGTTCCGCAGATGTGATCTGGTGCACCTGGCGGCCCACGCTCATGCCGGGACGGTTGTTGGTCTCCCATTGGGCAATGGACTCTTCGGTGAACCACAGGGCATGGATTCTGGGCACATTCAAGGTTTTCCAGAACGCCACCGACTCCCGGGTATGGGAGGTCATGATCACCAGATCCGGCTTAAACTCCATCAAGTTTTGCCGAAATTTGGGGTCATCGGCCACCAGGCACACCGATAAGATTCCTTGGGTTTTCAACGCATCCATGAGTGCCCGGATCACCTGGGGCTGGTGGAAGAGCACATGGTGCCGCCAGGAGCCGATGACCACACGCGGGGTGGTTTCAATGTCCCAGCCGGTCTGGGCGGCCTGGTCAAAAAACTGTTTAACCGACGCCAACTGCCCATATTCCGGGTGGTAAATACGCACCAGTTCGCCCTGGCCCGGTTTAGGCACCGTGGCCTTTCTGCCAAAATAGTTAACCAGGGCAAATTGCACCATGTCGCCCATGGATTGCCGGGAGAGCCCGTAATAGGCCGCCATTTTTTTATCAAGGATAACGTTTTCAGGGCCGATCCACTCCGCCCAGTTTTGGTACAGATGGGGCGGCCCCACACAAAAAATCTTTAAACCGAGATTTTTCTTTTTAGCGGCCACAACGGCACGCTTATAATTGTCCTTATAATCACCTGCGGCAAACGAGACAAAAATCAGATCAAAACCGGCCAGCTCCGGCAGCGGATCAATGGCAAAGGTGCCGGGTTCAACCTTTTTTATATTTACGTTTAATCTGTCCTGGGCCTCTGACATGGCCTCAACAGCACCGCCGGCCATACCGATTACCCCTATGTTGAATTCTGCCTTGACCGGGCTCAAACTGTCTGCGTTCGGGGCTGCCGCCGTGGGGCCGGACAAAACGGGTACTGTTAATGCCCACAGAAAAAGAGCTGTTAAGTATATCTTCTTTTGCCGGCTGCAGGAGACGATCCAATGCATGGTAAATCCTTGGGTATCTAAAGTTTATTTTACAGGTCGGTATTTTAAGTTAACGACTGAGGAGATCACAGGAATGTTCGGGTTTGATGAGAAAAACGGGTTTAAATAAAAAACTAACAAGCTCCCGGTTTCGACCGTCTTAGTCTAATGAACAACATGTTAACCATCTCATAACATCTGGGGGCGGTAATTCTAATATTTCCCTAATTTCCCTCTATTGTTTTCACGCTATTTTAGGCTTCTGGAAAAGAAGTAGTTCGTTATGTTGCATTTAAAGAAAACGTAATTTTACAAAAGGGGAAAAAGAAAATGAAGTTAAGATTGGCTCTATGCGTGCTGCTGGGGCTTGCGGTGCTTGGGGTCACCCAGAGCGCCTTTGCCGGCAGTGACAAATACAGGTTGTCCTGGACATCGGATCCGGCAACCTCAATGACCATCGGGTGGTGCCAGACTTCGGGGGATGCCTACGGTGTCAAATATGGTACCGACCCGGCGTTAACCACCTATACCACCCAGGTTCTGGATGAAACCCGGACCTATGACAACACCTCAAGTGCAGAGGGCGACCCTTTGGTCAGCTACTTCTGCGATCTTGCAGGCCTGCAGCCGGATTCGGTCTACTATTTCAGGACCTATGATTCCGAGGGTGACAATACCATTTACTGGTTTAAAACCGCACCCAATACACCCAAAGCCGTTACCTTTATATTCGGCGGGGATTCAAGGACCCACCAGGAACCCCGGCAATGGGGCAACACCCTGGTCTCCAAATTGCGCCCGCTTTTTGTGGCCTTTGGCGGGGATTACCATGATGACTGCACCAACGATGAGATGCGTGAATGGCTGGATGACTGGCAGTTGACCATCTCTTCGGACAACCGCATGTATCCCATTATCCCGTCCCACGGCAACCACGAAAATGACATGACCGAGTTTGTGCAGCTCATCTTCAACATGCCCAATGCCGATGGCTATTATGCGGCAAGCGTGGGCGGTACCATGATGCGTCTGTACTCCTTGAACACCGAGCTTGAACCCGGTGTGGGATACGGTGCGTTCACGGACCAGGACGATACCAAATGGAATGACCAGGCCAACTGGCTGGCCGCCGATATGGCAGCCAATACCGGTTATACCTGGAAAATCGGTCAGTTCCACCGGCCCATGCGGCCCCACCAGAGCGACAAATCCGAAGGCACAGGCAGGATAGACGCCTGGGCCCGGACCATGTATGACAATGGTATGGACCTGGTCATTGACTGCGACTCCCATCTGGTTAAATATACCTATCCTGTGGCGCCCAGTGAAGATGCAGGCTCCTACGAGAGTTTTGTAAGAGATGATGCCGCCGGTACCATGTTCATCGGTGAAGGTTCCTGGGGTGCCCCCCACCGGGCCAACGATGATGACAAACCCTGGACCCTCTCTTCAGACACCTTCTGGCAATTTAAGCTGATCCAGGCCAATGCTGACAATATCTTTATCCGCACCGTAAAATTTGGTGAGTATGACGATGAGGGTACCCCGGCCCTTGGATATGACATGGCCGATGTGGCCGAGTTGACCCAGGCTGCCCAGGATACCGATGCCTTTGCCATGCCTGAGGGCTTAGATGAAATCCTGTGGAAACCTTTGGCAGGCACGGTGGTTACCCTGAATGCCACAGGAGACCTTTTCAGCGGCGCTGAGATCAACAACGTGGAATACGTTTCCACCGGAGCCAACTGGAAATACCTGGATGACGGTTCTGACCAGGGAACGGACTGGACCGGCACAGGCTTTGATGATTCCACATGGGCCACCGGAGATGCCCAGCTGGGATACGGTGATGGTGATGAAACTACGGTTATCAGTTACGGTGATGATGCGAATAACAAGCACATTACCGCATATTTCCGGAAAACCTTTACGGTTGCTGATGCGGCGAAGGTGATCAAACTTAAAGTGATGATGCTGCGCGATGACGGTGCCGTACTATATATTAATGGTACTGAAGCTGCCCGGTCCAGCATGCCTGACGGCGACATCACCTATACCACCCTTGCCAATGATGCCGGCAGCGAAACCACCTATTATGAATACAATCTGGACACTTCGCTTCTGGTTACAGGATCAAACACCGTTGCCGTTGAGGTGCACCAGAGTGGTGCGACAAGTTCGGATACCAGTTTTGATCTTGTGCTTTACGGGGTTGAGTCCAATACAACCGGTACGGCCCCCGCAGACCCCACCGCCCTTGCCCAGGTTGATGTGACCACCACTACGATTGATCTGTCATGGACGGACAATGCCGGTGATGAAGTGGGGTATGAGCTTTGGCGCAAAACTGCAGACGGTGCCTGGGAAATTCTTGGGCCTGCCCTGGCCGCCGATACGGCATCCTACGAAGATACCATGCTCAGTGAGGGAACCACCTACACTTATAAAGTAAGAGCCTTTAATGCCGCAGGCCTGTCAGCTTTCAGCGATGAACTGGCCGTCACCACTGCCGTGGCCTCTACGCCCCTTGTCTACGGTGAGGATTTTAATACCGGATCATTTGGCCAGTTCACAACTGTCAGTGTTGCCAGTTCCGGGGATAATGCCGACTGGCATGCGTATGAATATCCCACCGGCTCCGGTGAATGGTTCGCCCGTATCAACGGGTATGGGGCAGATGAAGCCAGTAACGACTGGTTGATTTCACCTGAACTGAACCTCTATGCCTATGAGGGGGAGTATGTCACCGCAGATTTGGCCTATAACTACTCCGGCCCTGAAATCGAGGTGCTGGTTTCCGACAATTATGATCCCGAGGTCCACACCAACCCGGGCGATGCCCACTGGGTTGCCATGGGTGCCGCCATGCCTGCCGCAGGAAGTTATGCCTTTGAGACCACAGGCGCGTTGAAGTTTGATCTGGCTGCCGCCGATTTTGACGTTGACTTCGGCAGTTTCACACCTTACAGCGTGGCCAGCAATGCCGACTGGGTCATCCAGGAGCAGGCCGATAAAGTCGGTGCCGTTGCCAATGGGTTCGGTGCTGACGAAGCCGGCGAAGACTGGCTGATTTCACCGGCCTTCACCGTGGGTGCCGGATCTGAGATTGAAATTGCCTTTAACCTTTACCGAAAGTACGGCGGCCCGGAGCTTCAGGTCATGGTTTCCACGGATTATGCCGGCAGCGGTGATCCGAACCTGGCCACCTGGGAAAGCTATTCCATTGCCCACGATGATGTTTATGGCGCATGGAAAAATGTGAGTATCACCCATGAGTTTGATTCAGATGCGACGGTTTACGTGGCCTTCCTGTATACGACCACGGGCACCGGTTCTGGAGATGGTGCCCGCATCGGCGTTGATGATGTCGTCATCCAGCCCACCAAAGCAAGGGTTGCTTTTCATTACATCTCCACCGGCACAGGCGGTGGCGACGGCCGGGTCTGGGAAGTGGATAATTTTGAGTTCCGCGCCAACCAGGTCTCTTACCTGTCCGAAGATTTTGACCAGGACCTGATCACGGCCTCAAGCTTTACGGTATACAGTGTGGCCAGCGACGCCGACTGGATACTTCAAGAGCAGGCCGGCCAGCAAGGCGCGGTGGCCAATGGTTACGGTGCAGACGGCCCCAGTGATGACTGGCTCATTTCACCTGCCATGCTGCTGGCCGCATCTGAATGTTCGGAACTGACGTTTGACTTTTACCATAAATACGGCGGCCCGGAACTGCAGGTGATGATCTCCACCGACTATGACGGTGAAAGTGATCCCACATCCTTCACCTGGGATGCCGTTACCGTTGAATTTGACGCCGATTACTATGACGACTGGAAACCGGTCACCGTTGATCTGTGCGATTACGCGGGCTCTGTCTATGTGGCCTTTCGCTACACCTCCACAGGTACCGGAAGCGGCCAGGGCGCACGCATCGGTGTGGACAATGTCCAGGTGGTTCGTAAAGTCTCCACCGCATTCAGTGTGAATTTTACGGCCGGCCCCGATACCGTGACCACCCATGATGCCCAAGTCGGATTCACGGCCCATGTGAACGGTGGAACCGAACCTTACACCTATGCATGGACATTTGGAAACGGTGACGCATCTACGGACGCCAATCCGGTATATACCTATACCAATGCCGGTGTTTACTCGGTAGCCCTGTGCGCCACCGATGCAGAAGGTATTCAGGCATGCAGCAGCAAAACCGACCTGATCACAGTGGAACAAGGCACCACGTACGCCCTGCCGGAAAAAGCGGGTGACCTCAGGGTGGCGACCTTTAACTGCTACCTGAACCGCACCAGTGAAGGCCAGATTGTCACGGACCTTGATTCCGGAACCGACGCGCAGATCCAGAAAGTGGCCGAGATCATCCAGCGGGTGAACCCGGATGTAATCCTGCTCAACGAGTTCGATTACGTGGCCGACGGCAGTGCCCTTGAATTGTTAAAGGAGAAATACCTGGCCGTCAGCCAGAACGGTGCGGATCCCATTGAATACCCCTACAGCTTCATTGCTGAATCCAACACCGGTGTTGAATCCGGACATGACTTTAACAATGACGGCTCCACAACCAGCGGCGGTGATGACTGCTACGGCTATGGGGACTTCTATGGTCAGTACGGCATGGCCTTTTTATCCAAGTATCCCATTGACGAGGCAAAGGTTAGAACCTTCCAGAAATTTTTATGGAAGGATATGACGGACAGCAACCTGCCCACGGATTACTACGATACCGACGAACAGGAGATTTTCCGGTTAAGCTCCAAGAGCCACTGGGACATTCCTGTGACGGTGAATGGGGAAACCGTCCATTTGCTGTGCGCCCATCCCACGCCGCCCACCTTTGATGACGGGGATGCGGATGAGGATGACAGCCTCTTTGACTGGAACGGCAAACGGAACCACGATGAGATCCGGTTCTGGGCGGACTATGTCTCCCCGGGCTACGGCAGTTACATCTATGATGATGAAAACCTGATGGGCGGCATTGATGACAATGCCAGATTTGTGATCCTGGGCGACCAGAATGCTGATCCGGACGAAGGTGATTCATATCAGAACGCCATTGTGCAACTGCTGGATAACGAAAACATCAATTCAGCCTATGTGCCGGTGAGTACCGGTGGCGTGGATTACGGTATTGATGAAGACGATACTGCATCCTGGGCCATGAGAGCCGACTATGCCCTGCCTTCCGCCGAAGGGTTTGCGGTTGAACAGGGCGGCGTGTTCTGGCCCACCCATACGGATGATGTTTACTACCTGGTGGATTCCGATGCAAGCTCCGACCATCGTCTGGTCTGGATTGATCTGACCATTACCTCGGACACCGTTGAGGGAGACCTTGATGGTGATGGTGATGTGGACAGGGATGATATTGCCGTGATCCGCAGCCACCTGCGCGAGGATGCCTCGGTGTGTCCTGCCTGTGATATTGATGGAGACGGTCTTATTACCATTAGAGATGCACGTAAGGCCATGAGATTGTGCACCTTGAACCGTTGTGTCCGTCCTTAAAAGTACCCCCCTGCCGGTAATTTATTTCCCGGCAGGGGATTTTATTTAAGAAAATGTAGGAATGAAGAAAGGAATCAAAGAATGATTAACGTAAAAAAATGTGTGTTGAGTGTTTTAGTAATTGTACTTATAGGTATCACATCATCGGCTTTTGCCTTTACGGTAACGGACGGAAATAATACGGAGACGGTGGAAATTTCGATCAGTGGGTTAACTGACCTGGACCTTGCATCCGTTGATATGACGATTGAGTATGATAATGATTTGGTAGATACAAATAGTTATACTGTAACCGACGCCTTAGGTTCCATTGATGCCGGTGATGCTGAAGATAGCAGCGGTCTTTCTATTTACGGTAACGGATTTGACGTGAACATTTATTCCTGGCTTACAGATTACAGCAGCCAGCCAGACAGCTTTGTTCTGGCTACCATCACTGTTTCAAGTTCTGATGAGGGCGCTCTTGCTAACATCACTCTGGATGAATCTTCATATATCAACCTGCTTGACCAGAACGATGAATGGATTAGTGATTATACTATTGAAACCACAACCAACGGATTCAACATCCGCGTAAACAGCGCCAGTCCGGTCCCCGTTCCTTCAGCTTTCACGCTGCTGGCCTTTGGCCTGACCAGCCTGACCATGTTTGCAAGACGGCGTGCGTAACGTATAACCTTATTGTTTTTCGTTTTTAAACAGCCATGCCCTGTGAGTTCACCTCCACAGGGCATGGCTTCTTTTTTAGCGTCTTTCGTTAAGAAAGATTTTTAACTCCTTGCGTGTGGACAGCGTCTGCCAGCCCTGTTTCAAGGGGCGTGCAGGAAATTTCACCGGCCGGGCCGTGAAAAATTTCACATAGATGTTCCCGGATTCATCGCCCAGAAAGCATGGAAAACCCGAGCTTGGCATTTTGGCCGGCAGTGCAGCCACCGCCCACTCCTGCTGAAGGTCGATCTTGGATTTTTTGCCCCTGCCGTTAAACCTGTGGTGGATATCCACAAAAAAAAAGCCGTCCAGGGTCTGGTTATAATCCATGGCCAGGGCTATTTTTTTAGGAATCAGATCCAGTTTGACCGGGTTGCCCTGGTGGTCCGGGGTGATCCACAGATGGGCCATGAACTGGGCAAACTGGGGCTGGCCCAGGGCCTGTTTTATTTTGTCCGGATAGAGGGACTGGGCCCTGCTGATCTGCCGGATGTGCGCGTAGGCGTTAAGGGACTGGGCCGGGGTGGGTCCTGTATTTTCATGATCTTTTAGAATTCCGGCTGCACCCAGCCATTGAACGGTCATCCACCCAACGGCAGCCCAGAACATCATGGAAAAAAACACGCCGCTGAAAGACCAGGACTTATGACCAAAATCCGGGAGAGCAAATGTCACGGCAGGCACCCGCTTCCCTGCATCCATTCCACCACCCGGGGACAGTCCGGGTCAGGGGCATCCAGCCGGCCCGACATCTCCATGGACACGGCATGGCATCCCCCTTTGCACACCGTAAGATATGGACAGGATCTGCACGGTTCAGGCGCCCTGTCTTCCCAGGTAATGAGCCGGTCTAAAGCGGGGTTTCGAACATAGCCGCCGGCATAGTCAAACACACTCATGCCCGAATCTTTGAGAAACGAACAGCCGGCTACGGCCCCGTTGCTGCGGATGCCCAAGAGCACGTTACCCGCCTCGCATCCATACGTGGCGAGTCCTGTCAAGGTCTCCATGGGCGGGTTGTGCCAACAGAGCATCGGGATAAATGAACAGTCGATTTTTGCCTGGATTTCATGTGTTTTAGACAACGCCCCTAAAAGGGGCACAAGGGAGATATTCTGTTGGTGGGTACAGGCTTCCCGGCGGTATGTTTTGGCTGCCCGGCCCGCAGGTTTGTACCGCAATATTTCGATTTCATTGAGCCCTTTGTCCCGGGCATAGGTGAATAAGTCCGCCAAGCGGTCAAAATTACGACGGCCCAGCACCGTATTAATGCCTGTGGGAACACCGGCCTTGATCAAATTGTCAATGGCCCGGTCGGCCGTGTCAAACATCTCTTTGCCACGGAATACGGCATAGGCATCGCCCGTACCATCCATGGAGATGTTCACCTGCCCGAACACTGTCATCTGCCGGGCAATATCCGGGGTGATACCCCGGCCCGACACAGTGAGATTGGGCACAAGGCCGATCTGCCTTGCGTAGTGGGCAATCTCAAACAAATCGTCTCTTTCCAGGGCTTCACCGCCCCCTAAAGCCACATGGAACACCTTGATGTCGGCCAGGATTTTCAAGGCCTTTTTGAAGGTCGGGGTGTCCAGCTCTTCGGGGTCGGCAACGGCCGAGTCCATATAGCAGTGGGGGCAGCCCCCCGAGCATTGGTTGGTCAGGGCGATATGGACCTCAAGGGGGGCGGATAAAAGCCCCACATCAGGGTTCGGGGTTTCCCATACCTCTGATTCAGGCAGGTTCAGTTCTCTCATATATTCCTGGTCCACAAAGGCCAGAAACGGCGGGTCATCACTGGCGATAATGCCGCCGAAATTTTCATACCGGTATTTCATTGGTACCTCTCCAACCATTTCACCAGCTCGGGATCTTCCACGGCATCCAGTTCGATCACCGGGTAGTTCAGCGGGTTGGTCAGCAAATAGGGTTCGGGTTCATTGATCCTGAAGGCAAAATACCCCGGATCATTTTGGCCGGCATAGTACCGGCTTTTAAAGTCCACATGACGAAGGTAAAAAATCCCAAGTACCGCCACGACTCCAAGGCCGGCACACAATAGATTGACACTGACTGCAGCCATGGGCTTTAGCCGTTTTGCCGTGAAAAGACTTAAAAAATAGATGCCGGCCACAAGGGTGGTACCATGGGCAAATAAGAGCCACACAGGTGCGGCCCCCGGGGCATTGTACCTGAAGTCCACATAGGCCGGGGGGGGGTAAAAATCATCTTTGTTCACGATCTCCCGGGGTTTTCCAGCCCCGCCACAGGCGTACAGGGTCCCCCAGAAACACCCGGTCCAGGCAGCCAGCAAAATAAGCCCGGCAACAAGATAGATGCTGCGGACCCATTGCCAGGGACGCGTTAAAAAAAATCCTGCAACCATAACCAGAATCAGACATGCTGCTGTGCCCAGGACAAAAAGATGCCCCAGGTGCCGGGTCCATTGGTACCGGGCATTTTGTCTCAACCGTGTCACCGGAACGGTTAAAAACAGGGCCGGACGCAGTTCAAGGGCTTTCCCAAAGGAAATGTCCGCCCTGAACGGCCGGTTTTGCTTCAAATGGATCATCCCCATAAGATAGTGGATATTGTAAACCGGATAATCTGCCGACACCTGATCAAGGCCTTGTTTCAGCTTTGAAAAATCATTTTCAAGGGTTTTGGCATCCTGTTGGGAAAAACTGGCCCCGGGCTTCATCACCAGGGTTCTGGCATGCATATACACGTTGTGAAGATCGGCATTGGTATTCAAGGCCTGGTCCATGCGTACAAGCTCAATATTGGCCAGGTGAAAGGCTTTTAAGCGTTTGTAATCCGGTTCGGACGTGATTTTTTTCAGCTGGACCCGGGCCTTGGCCGCATCCCCGGCCTGGTTCCGGTAAAATTTTGAAAGGGCCAGCAAAAGGCGGGCACGTTCGGCTGCCGGCAGGGTGTTGTCTTTGATCGTTTCATTAAAAAGTTTTACAACGTGTTTATATGCTTTGGCATGGACAAGTATTTCCGCTTTTTGCAGCACGCTGTCCGCCGTTCCATTCGTATCGCCCAAAACCGGCACCGTCGGCAATATAACCAGCAGCAGAGCCACCCACACCAGGACAAGATTGATTTTTGCGGCAATGACCTCTCCGTAGTAAAACGGTGCTGTCAGGGCATTACGATAGGTCATCCGACGATGTCTCTTTCGTACCGGAATTTGTATTGCCTGTATCTTGACCGGAATTCACACTTTTTCCCTGGCACTTTTTGGCAAATGCCGTGAGAATCAGGGCCGAAACAACTGCAAATCCCCCTGTCATCACCATCACCGATACCGGCAGCGCATAGATCAAAGACCCCATGGAAGAGGAGTTGGGGTTGTACCCGTGTTTGACCTTTAAAATTTTTCCCTTTCGGGATTGTTGTGTCATGATACTCATATCCATCCAAGATTATAGGTCAGCACCAGGGACATCACCACAAACAGCAGGGCATGGGCCAGCTTGGAGGCAAAAATAAACATGGGATTTTGGCCGGTTTTAACGACCTTTAACCCAAATGCAGCCCCGAAAAAGACCACCACCAGGGGGATGATAAATGCCAGATTGTAAACCACCAGGTAACCCAAGGCTTTGAGGCGGTATGCAGGGTCGGTGAGCATGGTGACAATGGGCACATAGACCTGGCCGGTGCAGGTGAATTCCAGGCCTGAGATGACCAGGCCCAGGAGAAACGGGGTGCCGAATATCAGCACCGGCCGGTTCACAACACCCCGGATCAGGCGTTCAATAAACCGGGAAAATGGTTTGGGCATCTTCAATATCTGGGCTGAACCCTCCTGTTGCCGGATCACCCGGACGGCGTCAATGAGGCTCGCCACGGCCAGAACCACCACCACCGTCAGCATCACCGTGTTGACGGTCATGGACAGGGTGCTGTTGAGCAGAATCTGCCGCAACCCGTGGTAAAAGGCCAGGCCAATGGCAAGATACGCCAGAAACACCCCAAGGGTGAAGGTGGCACCGGCCCAGATAATGGTTCGCTGGTTCAGGCCGAACAAGGTGAGATAAGAGACCAGCAGAATGATGGTGGCAAAGGCACAGGGATTCAGCCCGTCCACCAGGCCGGCCACGGCCGTCAGCACCGGGGTCAGGGAGAGAAACGCATCTGTTTTGGCATCTTTGACATCAATTTTTTTGTCAAAAGGATGAATGGCTTCGGCCTTATATTTGTCCGGGTTCTTTTTAAACGCTTCTATCTCCCGGGCCAGTTTTTCCCTGATGCCGTTTTCCCCGCCAATCACCCGGGTACCTGCAAAAATGGCAGGCAGATCGGCGTCCTGGCGCCCAAATCCCTGGCCGGCCGTAAGAAATAACGCATAGGTTTCGGGCTGGCTTAAATCAAAATAGGAGATGTTGATGTTCACCTGGTAATATTGGGACAAGGCAGGCAGAATACGCTGCAAAAGCCTTCGGCAGAAGGGGCAGTCATAGGAGAACAGGACCAGGGGCAAGGTGGGTGCATCGGGTCCTGCGGATAAAAAGATCTCCTGTTTCATTTGTCCCGCGGTCTGTTCTGATTCCGGTTCCATCCTGACCGCCCCGGTTTTGGGGGTCAGGGTCAGTTCGTCCAGAACCGTGCCGTCAACAGACATGGCTTTAAGTGTCATAAACCGGGGATTGACATCCACACGGCAGAAATGATGGGCGCGGGCTTCGGCCTGGGCGGCATAGGCAGGATCCGGAGGATTCCAGATCAGTTCCGCCCCGGCGCCCCCCGAGATCACATACGTGACCCCATTTTTGTGGGAGCGTTCGTATAAATGCCATGAGGAGAACACAAGATCGACATTGCCCTGTTCAAACACAGGTGCCCATTCCCGCTTAAGCATCTCCGCTGACCGGCCCCGGCTGATGAAGACCGGATCATGGATAAATACCACCCTGAACGGCGCGTTTTGAACCTCAGGCCGTGCCAGTTCCCGTTTGAGCCACACCATCTGTTCGCTGTTTTTATCAAGTTCAGCCGTATCCTGGATGCCCCGGCTGTCCCAGGCGTTCAGGGCTAAAAACCGGATGCCGGCCCATTGAAACCCGTACCATCCCTTTTTAAGAACAGGAAAAAACCGGGGCCCAAGCCCTCTGCCCGAATCCACATCATTGTCCCCAAGAACCGGAAAAACCGCGCTTTTGGCCATCAGTTCCTTTTCAATACCGAAAAAATCCTGCCACAGTTTGAGATCACGGCCCTGGTCCACCATATCCCCGAGCAACAGGTAAAACGAGGGTTCAAGCTCACCCACCTGGGCCACCACCTCCCGGTGAAACCGGCTTGAGCCCGTATCCCCGGGACGGGGATCGCCGAACACACAAAAATGAAAAGAGTCCCCGGGCCTGCCTGCGGTTTTTATGGTAAATCCGGCAGCGTTGTCCGGTGTCTTCACTTGTCCGTTGCCGGCGGACACGGCATACCGGAACACCTCACCGGGGCGAAGCCCGTCCACCTTGATAAAATGATCGGTCCGGGCTTTGCCCGATGCAAATTGCCTGGCGTTGTTGTCAATAAAAACAGTCACCTTGGCAGGCATGGGCGCTTTCAGGTGAAAGGCCACCACCGCCGAAGTCATATCCGGAGACAAGACATAAGGGGAGATCAAAAAATCGGCTGATGCCGTATTCTCATCGGAACGGGGCGTTCCGGCAGGGCCGGGGGCGCACAAAATCATGCCCGGGAATAACAATAAAACCGTTAACAGCAGACAGGCCGCAGACAAGGTCATGGTCATAGATTGTCCCAGGTTGTTTTGCCGGGCAAAAAGTAACGAAGAGATGGTTAGATACAAAATGGGGGTTATCCTTTTTTGCCCGCTTCCAGGGTCAGTGTAATTTTTGAGGTCATCTGCCGGTAAACGGCATCGTTAAATCCCTTGGCAACCATAATAACCCGACCGTCTTGACCAACTGCCACAGTGGTGGGGTATGCGTTGAGCCCTAAACGTTTGAACAGCCGAGCCCCTTCATCCAGAAGTATGGGAAACTCAATGTTGAAGCCTTGGACCACCTGTCTGATGTGATCCGTATTTTCAGGATCGGTACAGATCCCGGCAACCGTCACCTGCCCCGGGGCAAACTGATCCGGTAATTTTTTTATCTCAATCAGCTCCTGTTTGCAGTGGTTGCACCAGGTGGCCCAGAACACCAGGACCATCACATGCCCCCTTTGCCGGTTGGCATAAAACCGGGTATGATCAGTGGTCTGAAGCATAAAATCAGGCAATGTATCCCCCTGGATCAAAGGCTTATCCCCACCACATCCGGCAAAAACAAGAGAAAACATAATGACGGCCAGGAGAAAAAAACAACCGTTGACACCTTTTAGCAGATTCCTGTTGTTCACGGGTCAGCCCTTAAGTTCCCCAGTAAGCCGTTTATATGAAAGAGCTCAGTAAGTTACTGAGTTCTTTCAACCTTCGTTGTGGGTCGAAGCCTGGGTCATGATAGACCTGGCTCGGCCCATGGCCGTTATAGAGAGGCCGTTTATTCCACTTCCTGGTCTTCCACACCCCGGTTTTCCTTTTTAAACTTTTTGCGTAAATTTTTATCAAACGTATTCAGCAGCATTAAAATCGCCACGGTCACACCTCCCGAAGCCATGGTAAAGGCCAGGAACGAGGATATCTGGGAGCCCACAGAGCTGGAGTTGGGATTATACCCCTGTTTAACGGCCAACAGTTTTCCCCGGGCAGGGACATTGCCGACAGGTTCAGCACCCGGGATAGGCTTATCTCTATTCTGCCTGCCTGAATCAAATTTTTCCCGGTCGAGCTGGTCATAACGTGCCACAACTACTTTTCCTTACATGTTTATAACAATGAGATAGTGTTCATACACGATGTATACGGCCAGGTAACTTGCACTGATGAACACCACCAGTCCTGCTGTAAGCCCGGCCATGGCCCTCACGATACCTGCACCCGCACCAGGCTTTTTGATTTTGGCCATCAATACGCCCCCGGCGGCTCCGCCCCACACCGCAGCCAGGGAAAGGCCGAAAGCCAGTTCAACCATCTGCACGGTAGACATAAATTGTTCATGAATCACCCAGGCCCCCAGGAAATTGACCCCGAAAATAAGGGGAAACGCCCAAACAGCACGACGGACCGCCCCGGCATAGATCCCTTTGGGGGGCATCAACACAATGAGCAGCGGGATCAGGCAGACCAATGCCAGGGTTGCCCTGCCGGAAGTTTTCCGCCTGATATTACGTTTGCTCCGCTGGATTTTGGCCTCAATGGCCTGGGACATGCCGGGCATCCCTGTGTGCCGGACCAGGGCTTTCTCATAGGCCTGGATGGCCGGGTCATAGATCCCGGCATCATAATAGGTATCACCGATATCAAGGGCCGAAGTAGACGCCTCTTCACTGTGCGGGTAATTTTTGCTCAGGCGTTCGAATGCCGCCACGGACCGGTCCGTATCAATATCCCGGTAGGCCATGCCCAGCCAGTGTAAAATGGCCGGGGCCACCACGGCCGTCTTGTATTGATCCACGATGGCCCGGGCCTGTTCCAGGTGTTGGGCAATGGTCTCTTGTGTTGAATCGGTACCGGCCATCCGGGTGGTTTTAATTTTTTCAAACCGGGCCAGCGGCGCATAGTCAAAATCTGATCTGTGTTGTAAAAATTTAACCCGCTGCCGGGCCAAAGGCGTCAAACTACTGTTCGGCTCTTTCTGGATCAGGGCTTGATACCAGTACATGGCGGACGGGTAATCAAACAGCTTTTCGTCATAGAGCCTGGCTGTGGCAAAATAGGCGTCATCAATCTGGAAATGGCCCGCATCATGGTTTTGAATAAATGTCTTATATGCCTTAATGGCTGCATCATAGGCCCCCTGATCCGCCAGTTTCCTGCAGTCGTCACAGGAGATCCGGCCTTCCAGGGGTGGGGATTTGAGTACAATTTTTTTATGGGTATCCAACAGGACGGCATCCGCCTGATACCGGCCCACATCAATACGGACATTGGACATCTGCGCCGTGCCCATGGGAAGCCCGAGATACGTGATATCATCCATGGTTTTATGCCGGGGTTCCATACTTTTCACCAGCACAAACACCACGGGCCGACTCGCATGCCGCCGGTTGTGGCGGACAAGTGCATCGTGTAAAGGGGATGGGGGCACAAGACTGGTCTCCGCGTCAAGACCGGCCATCCCCCCGGCCAGAAGCAGCCCCTGGAGACCTGCTTTGTTAAATTCCGGCAAGGGCAATTGAATAAAATCAGGGGAATTGGCAACCCACAGGTGCAGTTCCCCCCAGTCCAGACACCAAAGATCAGGCTGGGGCCGCTTGGCCCCGCCCTGGAAGTTGGGGTTGGGACCGAAATGATCAAATATGGGCACATAGGGCCGGGCCAGGTGGAAGGGATCAATACCCTTGTCAGGAACGGGACCTGCGTCAATGATAAAGTCCGGTACCTCATTCATCACCATGGTCCGGATCATTTCAGGATTGCCTTTACCCCCCAGGATAAATGAAAATGGGGTGTTGGCTTCCGGCCGGGTCTGAAACTGGTATCGCTTCCCAGGGTTATCGATCCAGTAGGTATATCGTGTCCCGGGCGTCAGATTGGTGAGCTCTACCTGGTGGTGAAAGGATTTTGACAGGCTCTCTTTCACCGATACAGCAGCGTTGCCGCCGGCAGCCGTACGATAAAAGACCTCTCCTTGAAAGGCTTCAGCGGTGGTCCAGGCAATGGTGGCCTGCCGCCGTTCTATCCGGATCACCTCAATGTCCTGGGCGGTGATATTGGTTGCCTGTTTTTTACACCCTGCTGATGCAAAGGTTAAAAGCGTGGCGAGCAATATGTAACCCGCCAGGCGGATAATCCTGTGCCATGAATTGTCACAGGGGACTGCCATGATACATCCGGGCGGTTGAGCCGCCATTTCAGAGTTAATATCCACCGGTACTTCAATCTGATCCTTTAATCGTGTTATAAGCACCAGATTTCTATATCCCAAGCAAGTTAGCATTGAATTAGGCACAGCGTCGAGCCCGGTAAAATTTTGTAAAGCGCTTGCCAAAATGCCAACGAGTCTGAAAAAATACTGATGTTTTTTATCCAGAGATATGGCCGCACTCTGGGTAAAAAATCCGGGAAACGCCTAACCGTCGGCATATTCAACTTCCTCCATGAATTTTTCCCAATGGATATCTTTGAAATACCTGAAAGACGAGGCAGACTCACTTCGCAATGCAGGGTTGGCGGTTATATTTCAAGGCCTTGAGCATCTGTTCAACTTTTGTTATATCTTGCTTGGCAAAAATCAACATCCAATCTGTTTATCTGTAAGCTTGGGGAAGTTATATGCTGAAATTAAGCGACATCAATATCAGTCCGAAATTGGTATCTCTGTTCATTTTTACCGGGATTATTCCACTCTGTATCGCAGGCTTTTTCAGCAGTCGAATGGCAATAGATGCACTGATGGATAAATCGTTCAATCAGTTGATCACGGTGCAGGAACTCAGGAGAAGTGAACTCCAGAATACGTTTAAAGATCAATATACATCCATTCGGATGTTGGCCCAAAACCCCCAAACCATAAAATTTATAGAAGACTTGATTTCCGATCAAGGAACGTTGAGTAGCGGGCCCCGCGTGGATTCGGAACAACAAACAAACGCGTATATCCGGTATTTTAAGAAATATAGTACAATGAGCGGCTATAAAGATCTTATCGTATTCGACGCACAAAGCGAAAATGTATTGCTGAGTACCGAAGGCAAAACCCACAGGGCTGCGAACTTATTGAGTGCTGAGTTCCGACAGTCCGGTCTTGCAAAAGTATTTCAGAAAGTGGTCGAATCCAAAAAGTGGGGTGTTGAGGATTTCGCATCTTATGAACCTTCGGGGGGAATTCAGAGTGCTTTTTACGGTGAGCCGGTTTTTGATTCCCACGACAAATTAATTGCAGTGATTGTTGTTCAGTTGCCGCCCTCCTTTTTAACAAATATCATTGAATCAAGAAAAGGCATGGGACAGACGGGTGAATCCTATATCGTCGGCTGGAGCAAAAGCAATAAGCGGTTTGAGCTGAGGACGGATCTTCGGACCATGGGAGACGGCAAATATGTGACCGGTGTTGTTCTGGATAATTTGAATTACTGGAAAGATGCGGTCAAGTACGGCGTCAAGGGAAATCACGGTACATATATTGACAGTGCAGGAAAAAAAGTTCTCGTGGCGTACAACCTTCTGGATGTCGACGGGGTTGAATGGTACCTGATCTCTAAAATTGATAAATTTGAGGTCGAATCCCCGGTTCGTGCCATTATCCTAAAGGGGTTGGGCATTTCCTCAGGTTTAATTATTTTGATTGGTGTTGCCGCATTCATTATGGCAAGGAAATTTACAAGGCCGATTATTGAGGATATGGAATTTGCACAGGCCATTTCAGAAGGGAATTTTGAAAAGCAAATCGAATTGGATCAAAAGGATGAGCTTGGGCAACTGGCTGATGCGTTGAATCGCATGGCAAGAGAACTTTACGAAATCGACTGGATGAAAAACGGAAAAGAGGGATTGCATAATGCCTTGCGCGGCGAACAGGACGATCACTCACTGGCACAGCACTTTATCTCTTTTATCGTCAAACACCTTAACGCCCAGATCGGGGCGGTGTATCAGTGCAACGGAAACGATTTGAAACTGATCGGCAGCTATGCATTTACAGACCGCAAAGGAAATTACAATCATATTAAAATCGGTGAGGGGATGGTCGGCCAGGCTGCGGCAGAAAGGGAAATAATCACGTTTACGGATGTGGAAGATGATGCGCCCAAGATCAACTACGGCGCAGGAGAACGGCCGGCACTGAACTATTTAATTGTCCCGCTGCTTTATCAAGAAAATCTAATAGGGGTATTCCTGGTGGGGGCCGTCAACCGGTTTACGCCCCTGCAACTTGATTTCATCCGGCAAAACACGGAGAATACGGCGATCCGCATGAATACCGTAAGATCCCAGCAGACGATTAAAGAATTATATAAACAAGCCCAGGAGCAACAGGCGGAACTGGAATTAAAGAATCAAAAACTGGAAGCACAGACCCAGAGACTTAAGGCATCGGAAGCGGAGTTGCAGGCCCAGCAGGAAGAACTTCGCGTCACTAATGAAGAGCTGGCAGAGCAGGCCAATAAATTAAAAGAGTCGGAAGCTGAACTCCAGGCCCAGCAAGAAGAGCTTCGCGTCACCAATGAAGAGCTGGAAACCCATGCAAAGACCCTGGAAAAGCAGCAGGAACAGATGCGCCTGAGAAACGAAGACCTGGAAAATGCCCAGGTCATTATTAAAAACAAGGCAAAGGAAGTTGAAATTGCCAGTAAATATAAATCCGAGTTCCTTGCCAATATGTCCCATGAATTAAGAACCCCCCTGAACAGTATCCTTATCCTCTCCCAGGTTCTGTCAAAAAACAAAGATGAAAACCTGACCGAAAAACAGATTCAATCGGCTTCAACCATTCATTCATCGGGCAAAGACCTGTTGAGTCTGATTAATGAGATTCTTGATCTGTCACGAATTGAATCCGGCAGGGTCGAAATCACGACAAAGGACGTTGAGGTTAAGGATGTGGTCAAAGATTTGAACCGGACGTTTAAGGATATTTCCGAACAAAAACAGGTCGGTTTCAATATCAATGTTGATCCGGCGGTACCCGGCACCATTCAAACGGATGACCTGCGCCTCCAGCAGATCTTAAGAAATCTGCTGACAAACGCGTTTAAATTCACAAAAGAGGGTGTCGTTGATCTTACGATATCCAGACCAGGCGTGGATATCATGATGGGAACGGATCTGAAGATTGATACGTCCATTGCCTTTGCCGTCAGGGATGACGGCATCGGAATCCCGGAAGAGAAACAGGCCGTCATTTTTGAGGCGTTCCAGCAGGCAGACGGCAGCACGAACCGAAAGTACGGCGGCACCGGTCTTGGGTTGTCCATTTCAAGGGAACTTGCCAAGCTACTCGGCGGGTTTATCCATCTTGCAAGCCGTGTAAATCAGGGCAGCACCTTTACCGTCGTCATTCCTGAAACGCTTGAATATCAGGCGCCGGGAGCCCAAACCGGGAGAAATAGTTTGCCCGAATCAAAGATGCCGATACAAAAACCGTCACCGGAAATAATTTTAAAAAATTCGAATCTCCCTGACGGCGTGTCCCTAAAAGATACGTTTATCAGCGATGACAGAGAAGAATTAAATCCCGGGGACAAGGTATTGCTGGTGATTGAAGATGACTATAAATCAGCCAAACTGATGCGGGATTTTTCAAGGGAACGCGGATTCAAATGCATCGTGGCTGAAAACGGGGAAACCGGACTCTATTGTGCCGAATATTATCTTCCCAGCGCAATTATCCTGGATATCGGGCTGCCGGGTATCGACGGCTGGACGGTGATGGAACGGCTGAAAAATAATTCCGGCCTGAGCCATATTCCGGTCCATTTCATGTCTGCAAGCGAGGGGACCATGGATGCGATGCGCATGGGCGCCATCGGTTTTTTATCCAAACCGATCAGCATGGCAAAGGTTGATGAAACCTTTGCAACCATTGAAAACATTATTGCCAAACCCATTAAAAATCTTCTAATCGTAGAAGATGATCCCGTCCAAAGCCAAAGCATGAAGGAGTTGATTGGCAACGGGGATGTTGTGACCACGATTGTGTCAACCGGGAATGAAGCGTATCAAAAGCTTTCAGAGGAGCTGTATGACTGCATGATCCTGGACCTTGGTCTGGAAGATATGTCCGGATTTGAGCTGCTTGAAAAAATAGATAAAAATCATCTGTTATCCAAAATTCCGGTTATCGTCTACACCGGCAGGGAGCTGTCGGAAAAAGAAGATAAACAGCTTCGCCGGTATACCGAGAGCATCATTATCAAGGGCGCGAAGTCTCCGGAGCGGCTCCTGGAAGAATCCGCCTTATTCCTGCATCGTGTTGAATCAAATCTTCCCAAGGATAAACAGAAGATATTGAAAATGGTGCATGCCAAGGAACCCGTTCTGGGTGAAAAAACAGTCCTGGTTGCGGATGACGATATAAGAAATGTGTTTGCGCTTTCAAGTATTCTCGAAGAAAAAGGCATGACGGTGATTATTGCCCGGGACGGGGTGGAAGCCCTTGAAAAAATAAATAAACACCAAGAAATTGACGTTGTTTTGATGGATATCATGATGCCGAATATGGATGGTTTTGAAGCAATACAAAAAATCCGCAAAGATGTCAGGAATAAAAAGCTGCCCATCATTGCATTGACCGCCAAGGCCATGAAAGGCGACCGTAATAAATGTCTTGATGCCGGTGCCAATGATTATCTGGCAAAACCCGTTGATACCGATAAACTGGTTGCCATGCTCAGAGTCTGGTTATATTAATGATCAGTGCCGGGGAACATATTAAAAATGAGCAGATAGAAATTAAGCTGCTGCTGGAGGCGATAAGCCTCAAATATGGCTATGATTTTAAAAATTATTCCTTTGCACATTTAAAACGCAGGCTTGGAAATCGCCTGAACTTGAGCAATATGGACAATTTTTCACAAATGCAGCATCGTTTAATTTACGATGAGTCTTTTTTTAATTTGATCCTGCTCGATTTGTCGATCAATGTGACGGAGATGTTCAGAGACCCCTGGGTGTATAAAAAAATCAGGGAGACCGTTGTCCCTGTTTTGCAGACCTATCCATACATCAAGGTATGGCATGCAGGGTGCTCAACCGGGCAGGAAGTCTATTCAATGGCCATTCTTCTTGAAGAGGAGGGTATAAAAAAAAGAGCCCAGCTGTATGCAACGGATTTTAATGAACTCATTTTGTCCCAGGCCAAAGACGGTATCTACCCGATGGATGCCATGCGGGAATATATAAATAATTACCAGAAATCGGGCGGGAAAAAAGAGTTTTCAGACTATTATGCGGCGGACTACAGCCATGCGGTGATAAAGTGTGGGCTGAGGGATAAAATCCTTTTTTCATCTCATAATCTGGTTACGGATGGGGTGTTTGGTGAAATGAATCTGATTTTCTGTCGTAATGTTTTAATTTATTTCAATAAAGACCTTCAGGATAGAGTTATAAAATTATTTTATGACAGCCTGTGCCCGGGCGGGTTCCTTTGCCTGGGCACAAAGGAAAGCATCAAGTTTTGCGAATTATCAGATGGATTTGAGATCGTCTGTGATCAGGAAAAGATATATCGCAAGCGGCGTTAATCGAAAGGGACGATATAATGGCAGTATCGAAACATTCATATGAAGCGATTGTGATCGGCGTTTCAGCCGGGGGACTGACCGCGCTTGCACAGATTCTGCCTAAATTTGACAAAGGAATGACGCTTCCGGTCATGATTGTGCAGCACCAACGTTATGATTCTGATGATTTTTTGGTCAGATACTTTGATCATATGTGCGTCCATTCCGTCAGAGAGGTCGAAGATAAAATGCCGGTGGAATCCGGCACAATTTATTTTGCACCGGTCAACTACCATCTATTGGTGGAACCCGATAAAACCCTGTCCCTGTCGACAGAAGCCCGGGTGAATTATTCGCGGCCGGCCATTGACGTCCTGTTTGAATCGGCAGCGGAGACCTACACAGACAGACTGGTCGGCATTATCCTGACCGGGGCGAACCAGGACGGAACACACGGTGCGGCCAGAATCAAACAACTTGGGGGACTGATTATCGTCCAGGACCCCGGGACCGCCGAGGCAGAAACCATGCCGATGTCCGTGATCAAGCATGTCCCGGTGGACCATGTCCTTGCGTTGAACAGGATAGGTGATTTTGTTAATAACTTGAATTAAAAAGAGACCGTATGAAAAAGATTTCCGTGCTGGCCGTTGATGACCGGCCTGAAAACCTTTTGGCCCTGGAGAACCTTCTTGAATCTCCGGAACTTGATATCGTAAAGGCCGGTTCCGGGCGTGAGGCGTTGGTCAAAACATTAAATCATGACTTTGCCCTTATCCTTCTGGATGTCCAGATGCCGGACATGGACGGATATGAAACCGCTGAACTGTTAAGAAGTGTAAAAAAAACAAAGACAATCCCAATTATTTTCGTTACAGCCGCCAACAAAGAAGATCATCACGTGTTTAAGGGGTATGAATCGGGTGCGGTGGATTATCTTCTTAAACCATTGGAACCGGTTATTCTCACAAGTAAAGTCAAAATATTCATTGAATTGTATAAGCAACGCGTGCTGCTTGAAAAAAAGACAGAAGAGATCCAGAGCTTAAGAAATTACCTGTCCAATATCATTGACTCCATGCCTTCCATTCTTATCGGCGTGGATAAGAAAGTCCGGATCACACATTGGAATCTTCGGGCCTCGGAAATAACCGGCATATCAAAAGAAATTGCCACGGGCAAACTGCTTGAAAAAATATTTCCACAACTTATAAATGGGACGGAATATGTACAAAATGCCATTGAATCCCAGCAGGTTTATCATCGGCCACGTGCCATAAGGCAGGAGAAAGCCAGGCGTGTTTATGAAGACATAACCATTTATCCGCTGGTATCCAATGGTGTGGCGGGCGCTGTGATCCGAATTGACGATGCAACCGAAAGGGTGCAAATGGAAGAGATGATGACCGAAACGGAAAAAATGCTCTCCCTAGGCGGTCTTGCAGCAGGAATCGCCCATGAAATCAATAATCCCCTGGCAGGGATGATGCAGAGTGCAATTGTTATGAAGTCCCGGCTTGAAAGCACAAATATGCCTGCAAATTTACAGGTTGCAGAGGAACTGAGTATTAACATGACCGATGTCAGGGCGTTTATGGACAAGCGGGAAATTTTTCGCATGATTGATACGATTCATAACTCGGGCTCACGCGCAGCTGAGATCGTTAATTCCATGCTGATTTTCGCAAGAAAAGCCGATGCCGACGATATCTGTTTGCATGACCTGCACACGCTTATGGATGAAATTCTGGAACTGGCCGCCACAGACTATGATCTTAAACAAAAATATGATTTTAAATCCATTGAAATTATAAAACAATATGATGAGATATTGCCCATGCTGCCTTGTGAACGCGCAAGGATCCAGCAGGTGCTGCTGAACATTCTGCGCAATGGTGCCCAGGCAATGCACACGGCCAAAACAAAATCCCCCAGATTTATCATCAGAATTTACAAACCGGAAGAATCCGACATGATCTGCATAGAAATTGAGGATAATGGACCAGGTATGGATGAGGAGACCCGATCAAAGGTATTTGATCCGTTCTTTACGACGAAACCGGTGGGTATAGGAACGGGATTAGGACTTTCTGTGTCCTATTTTATCATCACCAAAAATCATAAAGGCAAAATGGACGTCATTTCTAAACCGGGCAGTGGTGCTCGGTTTATAATCAGACTTCCCATTAAAAGGGATTAACCCCGTCAGTTCCGATGCGAATCCGCTTGTTTGTCCTCCATTACCCTGCCTGATCCGGATGAAAAATTCATTGTTTTCTTGACAAAAACCGTTTTCAGGCATAAGCATGGGCGTTGTTGTTTAGAATTTGGAAAATAAATGTTAGTGCTGGTGTTGGTTACAAAAGCAAGAGCCCTCCCAAGTGAGTCCTCCCTGTAAGTAAGAGCACGCGCGTACGAAAAACAATTTATCCAGACAGCGAACAAACCATCCGCCCAATTGGGTCAGGTTAGACCCTATGATGCGACATTGGACCGATGCAGTTATTTAACGGCGAGTTTTTTTAAGGAGTTTTAGGCCTTGGATTCGCCATGAGAATATAACCGCACAATAAAAGGGGTGTGTATATCAAATGGAGACCTTAAGCCAAACAAGAATCATTCGCAGCACCATCGCACGATTGGATTCCCGGGCGCATTTGCCTGCCGATCTTTCGGCACTTTTGGGAAAAACGGCCCTGCTTCAGGCAGAAAACCCAGGCGGCCTTCAGATAGATTTGTCAGGCATCCCTTTTTCACAAGATCCGGCCTGTTCTCCCTTGAATTTCCCCCTGGATATGAAAAATTTTAAAACCCTGACCGCCCGGATCATGGCGGCGATCCTTGACGCCGAAGACGTTATGCCCCCTGCTGTGGTTGACGCTGTGGTTCAGATTCAAAGGGCCGTTGAAAACAAAGCGCTTTCGTTTGAACAGGCCTGGAACGAAATCCGGACCCGTCTTGCCGGCGGTGATTTTTCAGGGCCTGTTTTAAAAACATGGGAAGATCAAACCCCGGACGCACCGTCTGCCCTGCCCTTTCTTGTCATGGCCGCTGCTGGGCCAAGCCTTCAAGCAGCAGGACGTGCCCTGGCCGAGGCCAAAGGCATTGATCCGGAACAGATCCATCCCAGCGGTGCCTGCCCCGTGTGCGGCAGCCCGCCGTATATGCTGGAACTCCGGGGAAAAGAGGGGCAACGATTTGCCCACTGCTCCTTTTGCAGATTCACCTACCGGATCAGGCGGGTGGCCTGTGCCTGCTGCAACATTGACAAGGCGGATCAATTAACCGGCTTTACGGCGGAAGGCGAACCCGGATTCCGGGTGGAGACCTGCGCCCAGTGCAATACCTATATAAAAACAATTGATTTTCGGGAACTTGACCGGGAAGCTTTTGCCCCACTGAATGACCTTGAATCCCTGCCCCTGGACATGCTTGCCGCAGATCACGGCTATACGCGCATGGCTTTGTCGGTATGGTGTATTTAACGATATAGTCCCAAACCCTATGCAAAGGAGAAGTAATGGACTTAACCCGTAGAAATTTTGTGAAAGCGGCATCCGCCACAGTTGCAGGACTTGCAGCTGCGCCGGTATTTACCGGCCTGGGCTGCTCTACAGTTTCAAAGTCTGTAGAGCGTGCCAAACAACTGGATCCCAAATGGACGAAACAGACCACGTCCGTGTGTGCGTTTTGCTCGGTTGGATGCGGTCTTCTGGTAAACACGGACCTTGCTACAAAGCGGGCCGTCAACGTTGAAGGGGACCCGGATCATCCCATCAACCAGGGCGCATTATGTTCCAAAGGTGCGGCCACCATCCAGATGACGGAAAACCCCAAGCGTACCCTGACCTGTCTCTACCGGGAACCCTATGGCAAAGAGTTTATCCCCAAGGACTGGGATTGGTGCAAAAAACGCATTGCCCGTCTGATTAAAGACTCCCGGGATAAATCCTTTGAAGAGAAAAACGATAAAGGCCAGGAAGTCAACCGGACAATGGGAATTGCATCCCTGGGCTCCGCCGCCATTGACAACGAAGAGTGTCTGGCCATGCACAGCTTTACCCGGTCCTTGGGACTTGTCTATATTGAACACCAGGCCAGGATTTGACATAGTGCAACTGTAGCGGCTCTGGGAGAGACGTTTGGACGCGGTGCTATGACCAATCACTGGATTGATTTGCAAAACAGTGACTGTATTTTAATTATGGGCAGCAATGCTGCCGAAAATCATCCCATTTCTTTTAAATGGGCCCTGAAGGCCCAGCAGAAAGGGGCTAAAATTATCCATGTGGATCCGAGATTCACAAGAACCTCAGCCAAGGCCGATACATATATGGCCCTGCGTTCCGGAACGGACATTGCCGTTCTGGGCGGCTTGATTCGTTACATTCTTGAAAATGAAGACTATTTTCTTCCCTATGTAACCGAATATACCAATGCCTCTTTTATCCTGGGTGAGGATTATGAGTTTAAAGATGGTCTTTTCAGCGGTTTCAACGAAGAGACACGGGTCTATGACAAAGCCACGTGGGCATTTGAAAAAGATGAGAACGGTGTCCCCAAACGGGATAAAACCCTGACCCATCCCCGGTGTGTGTTGAACGTAATGAAAGAACACTATCAACGCTACACCCTTGATAAGGTATCTGCCATATCCGGCCTGACCAAAGATGATCTGCTTGATTTTTATCAGACCTATGCGGCCACCGGTAAACGGGAAAAATCAGGTACCATCATGTACGCCATGGGCTGGACCCAGCACTCTGTGGGCGTTCAGAATATTCGTGCAATGGCCATGATCCAGTTGCTTTTGGGCAACATCGGTGTGGCCGGCGGCGGTGTGAATGCCTTGCGCGGTGAATGTAACGTCCAGGGGTCCACGGACTATGCCCTGCTGTTCCATATTCTGCCCGGTTATATCAAAACCCCGGTGGCAGGTCTGGATACCCTGGAGGCATATAACAAGGCCTTTACACCCAAAAGTGATGACCCAGAAAGTGCCAACTGGTGGCAGAATTACCCGAAATACTCGGCCAGTTTAATCAAGGCCATGTATTCGGATGATAAGGTCGAGGATGCATACCGGTATCTTCCCAAGCTGGACAGCCTCTCTTCGAAAAAATACTCCTGGATTCCCCTGATTCATCGCATGTGGGAAGGTAAATTTTCCGGGGGATTGATCTGGGGTATGAACCCTGCCTGTTCAGGTCCTGATTCGGTTAAAACCCGTGAAGCCTTGGGCAAACTTGACTGGATGGTCAATGTAAACCTTTTCCAGTGTGAAACCAGCGATTTTTGGAAAGGGCCGGGCATGGATCCTGAAAAAGTCAAAACAGAGACCTTTTACATCCCCTGCGCGTCGGCCATTGAAAAGGAAGGATCGGTCTCCAACTCCGGCAGATGGAGTCAGTGGCGGTATCAGGGGCCCGAGGCACCCGAAGGGATTCTCTCGGATGGTCACTACTTCCATGAACTGTGGGAAGAGGTTGCCAAGCTTTACGAAAAAGAGGGCGGGGCTTTTCCCGAACCCATTACCCGTTTAAGCTTCAACAATATGTGTAAAAAGGACGCCCACGGTCATTACCATTTCAGTGCGGATCAGACGGCAAAGCTTGCCAACGGCTGGTTTACCCGGGATGTGACCGTAAAGGGCAAATCGTTCAAAAAAGGACAGCAGGTTCCCTCTTTTGCGTATCTGACGGATGACGGATCCACCACATCGGGCAACTGGCTCTATTGCAACTCGTACACGGATGCCGGAAATATGGCCCAAAGACGCGATCCTTCCCAGACAAAAGAGCAGGCGCGCATCGGCCTCTATCCCAATTGGACCTGGTGCTGGCCGGTTAACCGGAGGATTTTATACAACCGCGCATCTGTCGATCTTCAGGGAAAGCCCTGGAACAAGGAGAAGGCGGTTATTGCATGGGATGGAAAAGCCTGGCAGGGCGATGTCCCGGACGGCGGATGGGCACCGGGTGCACGGCATCCTTTTATCATGCGCAAAAACGGTCTTGGACAGCTGTTTGGGCCGGGACGTGCGGACGGACCGTTGCCGGAACATTATGAACCTTTAGAATGTCCTGTTCACGCACATCCCTTCTCTTCCCAGCTGAACAATCCCGTCTCCATAGAGGTAGGCAAAGAGAGAAAGGCCCAATGCGATCCCAAATTTCCTTTTGTGGCCAGTACCTACCGGGTAACCGAGCACTGGCAGACCGGCTCCATGACCCGGTGGATGTCATGGCTTGTGGAAGCTGAACCCCAGATGTATGTGGAGATCAGCCCCCGGCTGGCCAAACTCCGGGACGTTGAAAACGGGGATCGGGTCATGGTTGAAAGTATCCGCGGTTCCTTATGGGCCATCGCCATGGTGACCGAGCGTATTCAGACCTTCAACATTGACGGCAATGAGGTCCACATGGTGGGCATGCCCTGGCATTATGGATGGATTGCCCCCTTGAACGGCGGTGATTCAGCCAATATTGTGACCCCGAACGTGGGTGATCCCAATACTGGTATTCCCGAATACAAGGCCTTTATGGTGAACCTGCGCAAGTGGAAACAGGGAGATAAAATATGAATGGTAAAAGTATTTTTATAGATTTAACCCTGTGTACCGCATGCCGGGGATGCCAGGTGGCCTGCAAGCAGTGGAAAGACCTGCCGGCTGAACAGACACGCAATGTCGGCTCCCACCAGAACCCCCAGGATCTATCTGCCCATACCCTGAAACTGGTCCGGTTTAAAGAGGTCCGGGATCAAAAAGGTAAATTGAGGTGGAATTTTTTCCCGGAACAGTGCCGGCAATGCATTGAACCGCCCTGCAAATATATGCTGAATATGTACAAGTCCAATGCGGTGACCCATGATGCTGTAACCGGTGCCGTGGTCTACAACCCATCGGCCACGTTGGACAAAAACGTGGATCTGGTTCCGGACCAGTTCTGCCCCTATAATGTCCCCCGGAAAAATAAAGAGACCGGGCAGTGGACCAAATGCGATATGTGCATCGACCGGATTCAGCAGGGCCTGAAACCGGCATGTGTGACGGCCTGCCCCACGGGCACCATGAATTTTGGAGACCGGGATACCATGCTGGAGATGGCCAAAAAACGTTTGGAAGAGGTTAAAAAGACCCTCCCGAACGCATTTCTGGCCGATCCGGATGATGTGCGGGTGATCTACCTTTGCCAATCCGATGCCGATGATTATGCCGACCATGTTGTGGCCCAGGCTGGGCATAAACAGGCTATTTTGGCCCAGATTCGGCCTGCAAAGCAGACCCGGCGGCAGTTTCTCACAGGACGATTCAGATTGGGCACTCATCAGGGATAACCCAAGGATATAAGGAGACAGATGATGAAAAATAAAATATATATACTTCTGACTGCAGCCCTTATAACTTTGGGGATGTGCCTGTATGTTCAGGCTGACGAAGGCAATTATGAAGCGCCCGAAGACGACCTGGAAATTAACTATATACAAGGACACAGCAACAGGAATTTGTCGGTGACCTTCAACCACTCAAGCCATGAAAGTTATGCGTGTATTGACTGTCACCACAAAATGGGAGAGCTCAAGGCAGGCGAATCTCCCCGGAGCTGCGCCACTTGTCATGATAACTTCAGCCCCGATGGTGTCGAGGGCAGCAAAAGTTATTTTAAGGCCATGCACCAGATCAGTTTTACCCAGGCCAAGAACCGCTCGTGTCTGGGGTGCCATACCGAAGAGATGGGCAAGGATGACAAGGATATGACCGGATGTAACGCGTCTGCCTGTCACGCTGAAGGCATTCGCTGATCCAATTGGGTCAGCCGGCGGTCTTATATTGTTCAGACCTTTTCTTGAGCCCCGGCCCGATGCCGGGGCTCTTTTTTTCGCCTGGAAAGCTGAAGAACTGGAAAGAACAATAATCAGAATCAGATGGAGCGATGTTTTTATGGTGATGGAAAATGCGTCAACCCAATTGGATGTTTGTCGATACAGTCAGGGCGGGTTTCACAGGGAAACCTGTCATGTGCCGGTGGAAACAACCCTGATTGTCGAGGTGAATGGATTTGAAATCGCTTCACTGGCGTGCACACCCTCCCATTGCGAGGCGTTGACCCTGGGATTTCTATTTTCTGCCGGTGAGATCCGGCGGCCTGAAGATATTGAATCTCTTGATTTCGAGAAACATGAGCAGATGGTCCGGGTCAGGGTAAAAACCGTTTCAGATTCTGAAAACTTACGAAAACCTGTTTACACATCCGGCATAGGTAAAGAGGTCACCCATATCGCCCCCCATTCAGGTGTTGACCCCGAGCGTTTGATCAAAAATATGGCGTGGCTGTTACAATGCTCTGAGCTTCACCGGCAGACCGGAGGGTTTCACACGGCCGCCGTGAGCATTGCCAATGCCGCGCCCGGATTCCACATTGACGACATCGGCCGTCACAACGCTGTGGACAAGGTCATCGGCACCCTGCTCATGAACAACACCCCGCCGGATAATATGGTATTGTTGGTGTCCGGCCGCATCTTTATAGAAATTCTCCAGAAGGCGGCAGCATTTGGATTTCCAGTCCTGGCCTCGCGGGGTGCGCCCACCAGTGAAGCGATTGTCATGGCCCGGAAATTAGGTATCACGGTGGCAGGTTACGCCCGGCCCGATCGGTTTACACTGTTTTCACACCCCCAGCGGGTTCAAAATCCGTGAACCAGGATACTTGATAAATAGATGCAAATAGGTTCGTTCAGACACAATTAAAAAAAGAAACAATAGAGCATTGGAAAAATTTGACTGCACGGGCGTGATCCTGGCCGGCGGCTGCAACCGCAGACTTCCCGGCATAAAAAAAACATTTCACAAGGTCGGATCAAAGACCATCATGGAGCGGATTATCAGGGTGTTTTCAAAGCTTTTCCCCCAGGTGATTCTGGTGGTCAATGATCCAAAAGATTTTCTGGGGCTGGATGCGTTGGTTGTGACGGATATTAACCCGTCCCGGTGTTCCCTGGCCGGGCTTCACACAGGTCTTTTTTACGCCGATTATGAGTGGAGTTATGTAACGGCCTGCGACCTGCCCTTTCTCAGTGCGAAAGTTATCCGGTATCTTTTGGCCCAGCGGGACCTTGACAAACAGATCATCATCCCCAAAACCAGGGGAGGCCTTGAAATGTTGTCTGCGCTATATCATAAATCCTGCCTTCCCAGGATTGAAATCAACCTGGAAAAACAGGAATTTATGATAAAAAAAATTTTAAAGTCGGAAAAAAGCGTACAGATCCCACCCCGGGTGCTGGAATCTCTGGACCAGAACATGCGGTTTGCATTTAATGTGAATACGTTGCAAGATCTTAAAACTGCCAGAAGTTTGATTTTAACCCAGACAGCCCCCAAAGAAGACAAATACAATGCTCAAAAATATCTGCATACACACAATTTCCCCGTCACAAGGGAATCCCCCCTGCCCGAATGTGTTCCATGATTTTTGGATATCCCAGCCTTAACGTGAAGATCGTGTAGACAATTGCCGGATTAAAGTGGTCTCCCCCGAGATCCAAAGCCCCGTACTCTGGTTCCTGGCCACCAGGATACCTTTTGACCTGCTTTCCTCATACACGACCGTAATCCACCCCGAACAGGGCAGGAGCTGGCGGCCAATTTTCTACAAGTGTGCAGACAAGAGTTCCCACCCCCATTGGCTGACCTGGGCGCCGGTGGATTTACCAGCCCCGGATTTTCACCAACCCCGGTTCTTTGGAACGCTCCGCTTCCAGTGAAACCGGGAAATGACAAAAAACAGGCACATCCTCTGTCGATTATGTGTTGTGTGTGCCCCCTGACTTCTTTTGTTATTGAGTATGTATCCCAGATGGGCTCGAGCGCGCCTACATACCGGTACATGCCATCCTTCTCCTCAAGGACCTGAATTAGGACCATAAAAAAAGAAAAACGCCCTCCCCATCTTCCCACAAATACGCCACGGCCAATCCCTTCATCGGCTTTTCACCATATGCTAATGCCAATCAAATATGGCTGTTCTAAAAGATATATAAATATATGAAAGGAGACTGCCATGAACAAACTGATCAGTTGGGGTTGCTTTTCCGTATTGCTTATTTTTTTTTCAGCTGCGACGCTTCCGGCAGCTGAATCGATTATTGTTAATCACTCATGTGTGGATATCACACAAATCCCCCAGACCGCCATCGAGCAGGCCAAAACGAATCTTCACATTGCATATGGGCACACCTCCCATGGCAGCCAATTGACGACCGGCATGAACGGGTTGGTTACATTCGCCAACGGCGGCGGCCTTGGACTATCCTTGCCCACCGACATTTTCGACTGGAACAACGGCGGTACGGGCGACGCACTGGACCTGCACGATTATGCCATGGGAGGCGACGTGGGGTACTACCCCCAATGGGTAAACAACACCCGGGATTATCTTGATGATCCGGCCAATGCCGATGTCAATGTCATCATCTGGTCCTGGTGTGGACAGGTAGACAGCAAATATGCAGCTGGTACCCTCGAAAGCGAGTACCTCACACCCATGGCGCAGCTGGAGATTGATTACCCCCATGTCACATTTATTTACATGACCGGTCATGTGGATATCTGGGACGATGCCAACAACAAGGCTGCCAATCAAATGATTCGGGACTACTGCAACACCAACGGCAAGGTTCTGTACGATTTCGCTGATATTGAACGCTATGATCCGGACGGCATATATTACGAATACGTCAACGATAACTGCAACTACTACAGTGACGCAGGCAGCACTTACCTGGGCAACTGGGCAACTGAATGGCAAAACAGTCATACCGACGGGGTTGATTGGTACACCTGTTCTTCGGCCCACAGCCAACCGTTGAACGCCAACCAGAAAGCCTATGCTGCCTGGTGGCTATGGGCCAGATTAGGCGGGTGGGACGGCCCGGAGGCGGCAAGCGTACCCGCCCTCAATAATGTCGGATTGATTTCAGTCTTTTTGGTTTTGGCATTTTTAGGCCTCTTTTACGTGCGAAAAACCACAACAAAAGTCAAATTTTAATTGGCCGAACATATACGCCCTTTTTTCAAACCGAATTTTCTTAAAATCGGCGGGGCAATGGTGACGAGGATCCGCATTTTTGAATTGGGGCCATTTTATTCCAACCCCAAAAGACTGCGGATCAACCACAGATTTTGACATTAAATCGACAATGTTTAAGGAATCGAAGCCCCCCCGCAATGTAAGCCCGGAGACAACCGTAGACATGTTTATACGTCTAACTCACGGACGCCACTCCGGTTTTTGTTTTGTATTCCGATAAAGGGGTTTGTTAAACTCATCCCTCTCTTCGCTGAAATACCAAATGCTATCCGGCAGATATTTTTTGTGATTAGGAAAAATTTTTACAAACTCATCCTTACACGGTTCGGTAAACTGCTCTTTTTTAAGATTTGGATAGTGTTCTTGACAAGCCAGCACAATCCGGTCAAAAAAGTGCCCTCCCATGAATCGATCATACGTGATGCTGTGGAACTCAAAATTTTCCATCCGGTTATGGTGATTGAGATTGGTGCTTGAAAGTTGTAGATCTCTTCTTCTGCGCATATCAATCCCGATGCTCAGATCTCTGTGGACAATGCGACGAATCGTTAGAGCTTCATCCAGTTCGAAAACTATGTTCTGACCATGAGGTTCCAAGATGTACCCGAAGTTAAGAAAACAATCAACCCAGTGACGGATAATGGGCAGCATTATATTTTTTAAAACAAACTGCACAGGGTCCTGTTTCTGCATGAGCTGGAAAAGAAGCAAAGGAACATTTGCCTTAAAATAATCCTCTCCATAGAGAGAAAACCCTGGAATCATGATGCGTCGCGGATTTGCGTCAATATAGGGAAACGGAGTCATATCTCGAACAAGATACCCCCAATTTTCGCACCGGACCGCCCCTGGATCAAGATTTTTATGAGCCACTCCGATCACCTCCCTGAAAAAAGCGAATCGCTTATCCATCCGGTGGATTCCCCTCTCCATTTCAATAGAAACATTTATGGCCTGTTCGATCACCTCATCTCTCATTTTTCGAGTATACCTGGAAATTTTGAAGGGAAAGTGTACCTTGAGGGCATGTGGCGATTTTTGACCTTCTACAAACAGTGTTCGGGTTGACGAACTGGGCACTACAGTTATGTTTTTTCTTCCTAGGTGACTTGATGCAATGTGCTTCACATAGGGATCATCCGGTGCCATCTCTAAAATTTGCGGATGAATGCAAAAAAGAGCTCTGCCACTCTGAAAATATTTGCGTTTTATCTCATCAGGCGGATTGGCGGTATAGATCGTCAACTGTTCCAAAGGCAGTTCATAGCCGCATAGAGAAAATTTTTCCTGGGTGCTATCCGGGCGATATTTAACTATCGCATCGGTATATTCCGAATGGCTGCTGTAGGTTCGGGTTCCTTTATTTCGATATCGTTCAAGATATTGGAATTTAGGGATTGAAGATTCCATATACGTTCTTTTTTCTATATTTTTGATCGGTTGAGAGACAGCCAGAGAGGGTGGGCAAAAGCCCAGCGTTGCCCACCATTATATGTATAACATAGAACTGTTCCATACAGTGCCAGATATTCCTTTTTCCAGCAAGGCTCCGATAAGCGGATATTTATCAAAAGAGAAACTGGTACCCAGGGCATTCATTTTAACAGATTGAAAATCCTTCCGGCAAGGGGGTTCATTTCTTAATAACGGCCATGGGCCGAGCCAGGTCTATCATGACCCAGGCTTCGGCCCACAACAAAATGTAAAAAAAATTCAATACCCCCACAGTGGGCAAGCTGACTGGCAATCGTTTATTTTTCCAGAGCTCTGAAGAAGACACCCGGGGCCTGGGCCGCGTTCCTAAGTTCATAGAGTATCCCTTTGTCCGGTTAAGGCATATTTTCAAAGTTTGAACCTTTTGTGGGGAAGTAAGGCATGATGTTAAAAATATCCACTTCCATTAATTATCCTTTTGTAATTTCTGTAGCAAAAAGGGGAACTACATGTATGCGTATCCGATTCTTGACCCAGTCTGTTTTGCCGTAAGAATTGTGTTTACAATATTGACAAACAAATTCAGGGCCCCTTTGTAGCCGATCCGCATAGAATCCGGTTTATCGCCTCCCTGGCGCCAAGCGGCAGGCCGATTGCGCCTTGGCAGACATGGTAATCCCGTGGGTTTATCCGTATCAAAGTTGAATTTAGGCTCCGGCAGGTTCGTTGGGATTTGTACCTTACTGTTGGTACGGCAAGACCTGCGCCGATTTCAATAATGGCCAACGTCGCATTGAAGCTGTTGAGCGTTTCAAGCCATTTTTGTAACCGTGACGCCTGTTCACTGGTGCGGTGGGAGATCCAGTTCCCGTCCCCGAACATAAAAATATTGGGGCGGGCCAATCCGCCGCAGTTCCTGCATTTAGGCAACTCGCCCGTTGCCATAAACGCCTGCATATCGACATTAACTTTTTCCTGTCCGATGGCCCATATGTCGTTGGAACAGGGTCCGTTGCATTGAAGATGGTGGATAGAGCCATGGCACTCTTCAATCAATGCATCGTCAAAGCCGGCTTTTTGAAACTGCCCGTCAACATTGGAGGTGAATACAAAATAGCCGTGGGCTTTGGTCTTTCCCAGCCCAAACAATTTTGAAAAGCCTTCGTGGGGAATCGTTTCACGATAAAGATTCAACCGGTGCCCATAAAACGCCCAGGCTGTTTCAGGCTGTTTGTCGAACCAGACAGGGTCTGCCATTTCACTGAACGATTTGCCCAGTTTTGCGATGGGCGGATACGCGTTCCAGAAACCTGCGTTCCCCCGGAAATCAGGCAACCCCGAATCGACACCCATCCCGGCACCGGCCGTGATAAAAAGCGCATCGGCCTGTTTAATTGCCCGGCAAGCCTGCTGAATATCTTTATTTAGCTTGTCCATCATCCAGAAAAGACAATAAATCAGAAAATGCGTCAAATATAACGTCCGGCTTGGATAAAGTTATCTCGTCCCGGCTTCCATAGCCATATGTAACACCGGCGGTCATGATCCCGTTTTGTTTGCCGCCTTCAATATCAAAGACCCTGTCTCCCACAATGACGGTCTTCTGGGGGGCAAGATTTTCGATTTTGAGCATATGGGCGATCAATTCACCTTTATCGGTCAGGGAACCATCCAGGTGACTGCCATAAGCCTTGGTGAAATATGTGGACAGATCAAAATGGTCAAGGATCCGTTTTGCATATATTTCGGGCTTTGAGGTGGCAAGAAAGGTTTTGAACCCGGATTTTTGAATCGTATCAAGGCAACTATGGACGCCTGCATACACCCTGTTTTCATACAGGCCTTTTTTGGCAAACCGTTCCCGGTACGTGATATACGCAAGTTCAATCTTATCTTTATCTGTAGTTTTCAATATTTTAGCAAAAGAGTCCCGAAGCGGTGGGCCGATACACCAGGTTAGCTCATCCGCATGGGGTTTTTTCACGCCGAATGCTTCGAGCGTAAATTGAATACAGCGCGTTATCCCCTCTTTAGGGTCCGTCAAAGTGCCGTCCAAATCAAAAAAAATATTTTCAATCATTGCTGCCCGCTTTATTTGTTTTGTCTGTCCATCAGTTTACAATACATCATAAAACCCCAAGGATGGGTTTATTTTTCAAACACCGGAATCCGGTTCACCATGTCGAACACCTCACCGTCAAAGGTAAGCGCTTTTTGCCGAATATCAGACACAACAAAGGTAATTTCAGCATCCGCACAGACCTGTCCGGTTGTCAAATTGAAAACCCGCTGGCGGACCACGGCGCTTTTATTTCCGATTTTCCCCATTCCCGACCGGATTCGAATCACATCATTCACCCGGGCCTGGCTTTTATATGAAATCTTGATGTTGACCACAAAAAAGACAAAGCCTTTTTTCATAAACGCTTCAAGGTCCGTATAATTTTCCAGAAGCTGCCATCGCGCCTCTTCAAGGAATTCAAGATACCGGGCATTATTTACATGCTGATACAGATCTGTATGGTATCCTCTGACTTTGATTTCGGTTTCCATTTCAGCTCCCTTTTGATTGGTCATTGGCCATGAACGGCTTGGAATTTTAGTATCCGGTCTTGTATCATAGATATCAGTCAAACATAAAAAACAATCTGGAATTTTGACGGGTTCTTCTCATTAAAAAAATTAAAAAGGGCCTTGAAAAAACGACCGAAACCCAAGCCTTTTCCAGGCGGATATCCTGAACATAGAAAAACAAGGTTTTAATGGTCAACAATAAAAATTATTGATACGGTACTATAGTTATTTGCCTTATTAGTAAGAATCATGTGCAGTCTTATCACAAGCAGGATGTACAAAAAAATGGCTAATAAAAATGAAACATCCATACTGAAAACGGGCAGATTTAAAATAGCCTATACCGGCATTATCATTGGTTTTGTGTTTGTCTGTTTTTCCGCTTACATCGGCCAAAACTTCATGGGTGAAACAAAAGCCCAGAGACTGCTTCATTTAAAGCAGTCCGTTCAGATCGCCCGAAATTCCATTGAGCCGATTCTAACAGAGTACCGCAATCAGGACATAACCAAGGAGACCGCCCTCACCCAAATTCAAAGCCTCATACGCAAGATGGTTTACGATGATCACATCGGCAAAAATTATATTTTCATGAGCTCCTATGAGGGAATCATACTTGTCCAGCCCTTTGAGCCTGAAAAAGAGATGACCTATGTCTGGGACATCAAAGATTATTACGGTGTTTACATCGTCAGGGACCTGGTAAAGGCGGCAAGATCAAAAGCCGGCCAGGGGTATGTCTCCTATCATTATCAAAGGCCCGGGCAAAAAGTCGCCCAGGAAAAAATATCATTTGTCATGGGGATTCCCGAGTTGGGATGTTATATCGGCACCGGCCAGTACATGGGGGATCTTCGTAAAAGCCAGCGCGCCTTTATCACGAAAATCGTTTGCCTGACCCTTGTGCTCCTGACGCTTCTTTTTTCCTAGTACGGGCGTCAATGGGAGAACTTCAGACGCAAAACACCATGCTGAAAAAAGCAGAGGGCAAGCTTGCTGCAATATTTCACAACACATACCAGTTTATAGGCACTTTGTCTGTGGACGGCAAATTAACAAAAATCAACAGGTCTGCCCTGGATTTCATAGAACAGGACGAAATGTCGGTTATCGGAAAATTTTATTGGGACACACCATGGTGGCAGGACGATGACGCCAAAGCCCGCTTGAAAAAAGCGATTCACGATTGCGCTGAAGGTGAATTCAGCCGCTTTGAGGCCACCTTCACCCGAGCAAACCGACATAAGCACTTTATAGACTTCAGCCTGACGCCTATTTTCGATGAAACCGACAATGTCACATTCCTTTTGGCAGAAGGCCGGGATATGACGGAACAGGTCAAAGCTAAAAATGATCTGATCATGGAAAAAAATTTTTCGGAAAACCTTATCCAAAGCCTGCCCGGACTTTTCTTTTTATACAGGCAACAAGACAACCGATTTCTATTAACAAAATGGAACCGGCAACACGAAACGCTGTTAGGCTTCTCTTCGGAGGAACTTGACCATGCCGACGTCAGCACTTTTTTCCAAAAACAAGACCTGCCGGACATTAACGACGCCCTGAAAAAGCTGCTCTCAGATGGTCATGGACGGGCTGAACTCAATGTGAGGGACAAAGATGGACAGTTGATCCCCGTCCTTTTTATCGCAAGAAGTTTCAAACAGTCAGAGGAAACGTTCGTCATCGGCACCGGCATAGAACTGACGGAACAAAAACAGGCCCAAGCAGAGAAGGATAAGCTGGAAGCCATGCTCCACCAGTCCCAGAAAATGGAAGCGATCGGTACGTTGGCCGGCGGCATCGCCCACGATTTCAACAATATACTGGGTGCCGTTTTGGGCTATGCCGAACTGATGAAGACAAAACTGTCACCGGATCATCCTGCCATGGGTATGCAGAATCAAATCATAAACGCAGCGCTCCGGGCAAAAGACCTTGTCCAGCAGATCCTCTTGTTCAGCAGACAGTCAAAGCAAGAGATGAAACCATTACAGCCGGAATTGGTAGTGAAAGAGGCCGTTGAACTATTACGCTCAACAATTCCGGCAACCATAGAGATTAAACAGGAGATACCACATGGTTTAGGGGCAATACTTGCCGATTCCACACAGATCCATCAGATCATTATGAACCTATGCACCAATGCGTACCATGCCATGCGGGAAAAAGGCGGTGTCATTGATATCGGTCTATCTGAAAAAAAAATTTTAAATGATGATCCGCTTTTTTCCGACCTGACACTGCCCCCGGGCAGTTATCTGTTGCTTGAGATTAGCGACACCGGTCACGGCATGGATAAAGCGACCCTGGAAAAGGTGTTTGACCCTTATTTTACCACCAAGCAAACAGGTGAGGGGACAGGACTTGGCCTGTCCGTTGTCCATGGGATCGTAAAAGATTGCGGCGGAGAATTAAAAATATACAGTGAACCGGGCCTGGGAACCAATGTGCATGTCTACTTTCCAAAATTGAGAACCTACGATCACAATCCGCCAGTACTGGAAGAAACGATGCTTCAAACCGGCACGGAACGAATACTGCTGGTGGATGATGACCCTGCAATTTTGGACATGCTCACACAATCCATAGAGACCCTTGGGTACAAGGTGACAGCGTTTCAAAGCAGCCGGGAGGTGTTGGATGAATTCAAAAGCGCCCGGACAAATTACCACATGGTGATCACCGACATGACCATGCCTGAAATGACCGGATTTGAATTATCCAAACAGATATTTAAACAAAATCCTGACATGCCCATTGTATTGTGCACCGGATACAGCGAATTGATGACAAAAGAGAAGGCCAAGGCCATCGGGATCAAAGCCTTTATAATGAAACCTGTCCTTCTCGAAGTTTTGGCCGGGACGATCCGGGAAGTCCTGGACGGTAACTAACGGAACAGCAGGAATAAACCCATGAAAAAATACCCCTTTTTGGAAGAGATCGGCATTGAAGTTCTTTATGCAAAAGACGGTGAATCGAAACTGGCCATTGATTTGACTGAAAAACACACGACATCCTGGGGTTCCATGCACGGTGGCGTGACAATGACATTATTGGATGTCTGTATGTCACGCGCCGCACGGTCATCTGATCCGGAAGAGAGCGGTGCGGCGACCATCGAAATGAAAGTCAGTTTTTTTCAACCGGGCGGAAAAATCGGTCAGCGTGTGACCGCAAAGGGTCGTCTGTTGCATCATTCAGGACGGATGTTCTTCTGTGAGGCTGAGGTCTGGAATGATGAAAACCTGGTGGCCAAGGCGTTGGGTACCTTCAAAATTTTTCATAAAGCAACAGCTTCTGAAAGCTAACACGGGGTCCCACAGGCCAATTATCCCCCCATGGAGTCCATCATTTCACCGGAGATATTCATGGTATGGATGAACCCCATGGTAAGTGTCTTATGGTGGTTAGAACTTTGTGGGGCCCCCCAGGTGCTGTTTTATAAACATTTTTTCATCGTAACAATCCGTTAACATCCCCCAAATCATGGCAGGGTAAATCCTTGATTATTCAATACTATAACGTTGGGTATCCCGGTGTATTCTCAAGCTGAATGGGGTCATGGGGTATGCCATGGTCATGGGCCCGGACCGGGAAAAGTGAATCTACGCCGTTTCCCCTTTCACCGATGTGGTCAGCCTGGATTTTGACGATTTTCCCTTTGAACAGGAGCGTTGGACCAAGGCCTGTGCCATCTGCGGGTCCAGAACCTGTCCAAGTTTTACGGCAAAACAATCGGGTGCAATAACATCAATTTTGATCTGGCCCCGGACGAGGTCATCGACATTGTGGGCGAATCGGGGTCGGGCAAATCGACCCTGCTCAAATGCATTGCCGGCAATGAAACACCGACCAACGGCCCGGTGTTTTTCAACTCATCCGTTGGCTTTTTAGATCTGATCAAGGCCGATGAGATCCTGCTGCGCAAAATCGCCCGGGACTGGCTGGAACGGTTGGGCCTTATTCCCACCGAGGGCGGGGCGGACATTCAGGTCTGGTTCGCCCCCCTGATGGCCCACCTGGAAAAAAATCTGGGCATTAAGGTGGAGGCCTTTTCCGCCTCTGATTATGCCGGTATCATCACCGCCATGGCCCCAACCCGGTCAATCTCATGGACCAGGATGCTCCTGATCTCCACGCCCGGGTCCTGGCAGCGGCCCTGGCCTTTGCCCGGGAGGTGGGCGCCAAATGCGTGGTGTACCACGGCGGACGATTTTACCCCGAAGAGCAGTTTAACCGCAACAGCCCACCAGTTGCCCTTTGGCCCGGGGGACAACCATATGCCCGTGGGTTGGGGCCGCCTGCCCATCCAAGCGATCCTGGAAATTATTCTGCCTGAATATGAAGGTCTACTCATGATGGAGGTGCGCTCCCGGTATTTTAAGGATATCCCGACCTCAAAGACCAACTTGATCCATATTCTGTCCAGGCTTCAGGGCGCTTGGGAAACAGCCCCCCCTGCGGTTAAGTAACTATTTTCTTGACATACACTTTTTTTCGTGTATAGTTGTTAAATTACAGCACAAATTAAGTGCATTAGTTTCTTCCTTAGATATTTTCCCCGAGAAATCAGTGATTATTCTTTAAGATCGAGACGATTTATTTTATTCTTTATTTAGGAGAACGCCTACATGGCAAACGGTATTGTAAAATGGTTTAGCGAGTCAAAAGGTTTTGGATTTATTGAACAAGAAGATGGCGGCAACGACGTGTTCGTACATCATTCCGGTATCAATGCAGCAGGTTTTAAATCTCTCAATGAAGGTGAACGCGTTTCATACGACATTGTACAGGGTCCCAAAGGACCGGCAGCTGCAAATGTGACCGTGATTTAATTACCATTTTATCCCAGTGACATTTTAGCCCCTGAGTAAATTCTTACTCAGGGGCTTTTTAGTTTCATCAACAGATTCCTTATTTTTTTTTAGAAGCGCTTTGCGCATCCGTTACCAGGTGATCCACAAATCCGCCGGTACAGGATTCAGCCGCACTGAGTGCTCCCCCCCCCAGTGCCGGACACCGCCCGACTTCTTCGGCCGGCATGTGTCCCTGGTCCCACACAACATCGGCGCCAATCTTACTCACCACCCATAGCTTTGCCTGATTCATACGGTTTTCAACGTCTAAATTCCTTTAGGTTCGGGAAGCCGCCTCTTTAAATTGGGACAATTTCACCTCAGTCATAGGGAATCTGGGGCTTGGTCCTAACGTCGGCCATTGTAGGGACAGGCCTCTGTGCCTGCCCTAACGGGGGCAACCACAGGGGGATTGCCCCTACAAAAACAGGCCGATGTTATGATCAAGCCCGGAATCTGATTATAAGCCCCAAATGTATTTCAGGAAATTCTTCGCTGAAACCTTTAAATTTGTGACGCCAAATGAGTAATCAATTTTACAGGATTTTAAGAAATTTATTTCTTAAAATCCCATAAAGCTAAGCATCAAATTACCCAAAATAAACATGAATGAAAATTAGTAATAAATTAACTTGCTTCAGCAAATGACATTCGTCTATATACATGCCTCAATAACTTGTTCCATTATTTTCATATTTTGCTATGGGCTGAGCCTGAAATATAGATATTAGAAATAGCCAGCCTATATTTATATGGAATAATTCGATTACAGCCCAGGATCAAAATTGACTCCGGTTCTTATAATCGAAAGGGCGGAGCTTTTTCTTAATGAATCTGCGTTCAATGAGATAATTATCCATTTATTTTCCCCTACTGGTTTAAAACGTGAATTGTTAGTCGAACATATAACTACAAAGGCGTTTATTTTTATAACAGCCATGGGCTGACCTGACATATCAGCACTGAAGGACAGCCCACAACGAAGGTTGAAAGAGCTCAATAACTTACTGAGCTCTTTCATATAAACAGCTTGCGATTGAGAAAAGGATACAAAATGACACAGTTAAAACCACTTTCGGCCTTGCTTATGCTGATATTGACCACAACATCCATCATTGGATGCGTAACCACGACGCCTGTTGCGACCCGGAATCCAACCGAAATCAGCCCGGGCATTAGCCCCCCCGCCCTCAACATTGAGCAACTGGCTCAAAAGATGGTCGATGATCTGGATAATAAATTCCCTTTATCCGGGAAAAAAATTCAGTTGAGCGAAAATAGTTTCTGGCAGCGTCGAACAAAATTAAACCTTCCGTTTTCATCGGTCTTAAACGATGCCGTCGGCGTAGCGTTATCCAGGAAAGGCGCCGATGTCACCATGCAGGAGGTCGGAGACGAACCACTGATTTTACTGGGCTCCTACGATGTTGAAAATGTAATGATAGTCACCACCATCAAGATTCGCATCATGGGGGACACAGCAAGCAGCGACCTGGCGCTGGCCAGGGGCAAAATCCTTAAATCGAAACTGAATGCGTCATGGTTCAAGCCGGAATTTTCCAGGGTGGCCAGAAGTATCGTGAGAATGCTTGATGACAATTTTATGTCCCATGGTTTTTACCAGCTTGATGTTACAATTCCCGAACTGAAACCGGGTATGTATGGTCAGCCAAATCTCTGCCTGGAAAAAGAGTTCAGCCGTTTTCTGGAAAACGCCATATCTGCATCACCGGTATTCAGACCCTCGGGTATCTCCTCCAATTCCATCGTGAAGGCCTCAATTCAGGGTAAGTATATCGATCTCAATGATAAAATGCGCTTTCATGTCAATGTCCGAAAGGCTTCCGGGAAAACCATTACATCCGCAGTGTTTGATGTCGATAAAAAAACGATTCCTGCGGCCTTGTTAAAACCCTGCGGAACGGAACAGCAGACGGTTTGCATTCAATATCAGCACGCCCCGTCGGCCAATATTTCAAAGAGATCCACAGCCGTATCCGCTTTCATTCAAAATACCAGCGAAGCGCTGGCCGATCATGGAATTATCACCTCAACCTGCGCCGGTTACGGTAAAAAAAGGGTCATGAAGGTCGTGCTTCAAATGAGTGTGCGCACCCAGATGGAGTTCGGGCAAAAAGCCACCAAAGCCATCCTGAAATTTAAAATAATTAACAAACAGGGCCGGGTGATCGGTGCTTCCAGTGAAAGCGGGGTCACCTTTTTGCCTCAAATAGATGATGCTGCCGAAACAATAGTAAATCAGATTTTTCAGGATGAAGAGATCGGTAAGAATCTGGCAACCATTATCCTGGGACGAGGATAATCCTTAATATACAGTTTTTTTTAAAAATAACCATCAACATGGGAGATTAAAATGAAAAGCAATCTTTACCTTGCATTAATTTGTCTGTCAACCACACTCATTTTTTCTTGTCAAACGATGAATATGCCAAAATTTACGCCAAACCCGACCTGCCGGGGGACGAAAGTATCTGTCCGCCCCAAGATAAATTTCCCTTCCCCCGTGGCCGTGCTCGAATTCCAGGGTCCGGAGCCTTATGCACATGAATTGACCAGCACAATAGAGGCCACTCTCACGGCCACCCAATGGCAGGATGAAAATCTGTACCAGGTGGTGGACCGCAACAATATAAATAAAGTTACCAAAGAACTGCAAAGAAGCAATTCATCCTGGCTGTTCAATCCCAGAACCGTAGCCAGAGCCGGTAAACGCATGGGAGCCAAAACCGTGATCGTGGGGAAAGTCACCCGGGCCAAAGTTGAAGATACCCTTTACACCGATAAAAAGAAGGTCTGCACAAAATGGAAAAAAGACACAGAGAAATGGAAACAAATGTTAGGCCTCGGTTGTGAACAGGAACAGACCCATTATATCCCCTGCGTTAAGCGAAAAGGATACTTCTCTTTCACCTACAAAGTCATTGACGTACAAACGTCCAAAGTACTCTATGCACAAACCATCGATAATCACTCCGGTGAATCCAAACAATGCAACCCGACCAGGCCAATGAAGAACGATGTGAGTACGGGTGACGACACGACGGATATTGTTAAAGGTTTAATTAACAGCGGCAGTCTGGACAATCTTCAAGATGAAACCGAGGCTGTCAAGGAAGCCATGGAGGAAGCGGTTGCCGCCATTGAGTCCGATCTATCGGTCCGGTATATCTGCGCAGCCGTCAAGAAAAAATCTTCAGTGGCTGGCGCATCAAAGGCCCTATCCGCAGGAGCCAAATTCATTACGAAGAATGCGCAGTTGTGGGACAAGGCCCGCCCTATATGGGAGGCCGGATATCAAAAGTATCCCGCCGTATATGAGCTGGCATATAATTTAGGGCTTTGTGCGGAGGTCAATGGCAATCTCAAGGAGGCCAGCTACTATTACCAGGAGGCATACGATAACATGAGTTGCGTAGATCAGGACATCGTTGCCGCCAGGGAAAGGGTAAAAGGCAACATGGGTAGTTAGGATTATTTTTGTGCGGCACATGAGGGCCGTTATGCTACCACGGCCCTCATGTTTTAGAAATTAACAATAATGCTTCGATAATACAATCATAGAGGGAATACTGGTGGATTTAGAGGATGAAGAATCTAAAGAAGAATTGAATATGGTTAAACGGATCGCCAATCACCTGTATCAAAAATATAATCTGTGGCAGATGAATGAAATCATAACCCGCGAGGATATTTACCACTACGGGGTAATCGGGCTGCTGGACGCCAAAAAAAAATATGACCCGGAGAGGGGTGCAAGCTTTAAAGCCTATGCACCCATACGAATCAGAGGTGAAATCATCAGCGCATTGAGAAAATGTCCCATGGTGCGTCTGCCCCAGGAAAAACAAAAACAGGTCCGGCTGCTGAAGAATACCAGAAATGAACTGGCCTGTGAAAACCTCCCCCCCAGTCTGGAAAATATTCGGGAAAGATTAGGATGGTCTTACGCTCAGATCCTTTCTGCTGAAAACTTGATGATGACCTTTAGCTCAACGGACGATGACGCGACAAGGCTGGAGATTAAAAGCGAACGGGGCGTCTCAAATCCTGAAACGATTGAAGAGGTTATTCAATGGTGTATGGAGGCGTTGAAAAACAATGATGACAAGGGGCTTATGGGTATCTTTGAGGCCAGGGCCCTTGACAACGTAAAATTAAAGCAACTTGCCCTACAAAATGGCTGTTCCATACAAACGATCTGCAACAGATATGACCAGGCAAAAAAACAAATGGGATCATGCCTTGAAGAACATGGTTTTGATCCGGAAGAGAAGTGAATGCAATGAACAAACAAATAGATTTTAAAACCGCTGTTGACATTTTTTTACGGGAGGTGTCGCCGGACACCGGGCACCTGCCGTTGGAATCCATTTACAGGTTATCATTGGAAAACGGACTCAAAAACGCCGCCGAAGAAGAACTGCGTCACCTCTGGCAATGCCGGACCTGCCTGGAAAAGTGGGAGACAATTTCCATTGCCCTGGATACGAATCGAGACACGAATCAGGAAGATAACCAGGATGCCTTTGAAACAGAAGATCCGTATTTAAGTTTCGGCACCCTCAAGGCTGCAGCCACCGACGCTGTTGAACCCATGCACTTAAAGAGCCATTGCCGCAGATTTAAGTTGAGCATACATCCCTCCCCGGCAAATCCGGCAAAAGGACTGGTCACCCTGGATATTACCGAAGAACCCGCGTCCATGGAAGGCATGCGGGTCCTTGTCAGGGATGCCGCAAATGAAACCGTATTGGATAAAACCATCGTGGGCGGGCGGGCCGCCGTAAAAAGAGAAGATTTGAATCAACTGGATCTCTCCTCCTGGACCATCTCCTTTACCAAAGGCCGGAAAACAGATGCCGACACATAAAACCTGGCTTCTATTCGAAGACGGCAGCCACTACTCGGTTGTCTGTGACATCTGGCCGGAAAAAGATGCCGATGCGCCCCACGCAAAAGCCTATATTGTAACAGATCACTCCGAAGATTTTCTCATCGCAGCGAAACGGGCGGTCAATAAAGTACATCACTATTGCAATGAAGCGGGAATGAATCCCGGTAAAATTATTGCCGATTTTGACTTGTCCGAACGGGTGGGCCATCAAGGAAACCTGGCGGGACAAAGCTGCGGCTTAAGTTTTGCTGCGGCATTTGCCAAAAAGATGTTGGACAGGGAGCTGCCGGAACTGGCTGCCACAGGAGAGGTGTGCTCGGACGGTAGAATCGCCGGAATAAAAGGAGTCAAAACGAAAATAGAGACGTCGATAACCCTATTAAAAGAGGGTGATTATCTATTTTTTCCCAAAGATAATTTAGGAGACATTCCCAAAACTACCCTTGACCGGGTCAATAAAAAGGGAATCAAGTGGTTTGCAGTGTCTGATGTAGACGAATTCATGCAGATACTATCCGGAAACAAGCCCCGGAAAAAAAATAGAGTCAAGTGGATCACCCTCTCTTTGGCCGTTCTGATTATAGCAGTTGCCGTTGCCCTGGCCGCTGTCCGCTACAAAAATGTGTTTCAAGCACCACCGCCCCCAAAAAATAAACCGGTGTTGATCCCTCCCCCGCCAAAAAAACCTGTTGAACCAAAGTCGGTAAAAATATTTGATTGATCCCCTAAAAGTTATCCCATCAGGCTCACGCTCTTTTTGGAAAGGCCGTTTAAATAGCTTTATTTTTTTTTAGAAAACCCAAGATTTCCCTCGAAACCAATATTAAGGCAGAAAACAAAAACCGCCGGAAGCGCAAATACATTACAAAAAAACAGTAAAACCAGGCAAAAGGAACGATGAAATGATTATCAGGATGGCCATAGGATTTATGGCAGGGGTGTTGATTGTAGTCGGCTTATTTTGGATGCTTCAGCATAAAAGAATCGAAGACAAAAATAGAGCTGCCGATGCCATGAATCCTGAAATCACCCTGAATGAAAGCCCAGAAATCAAAGCCTCGGCAGAACCAGGTCCTCCGTTAGATGAAAACAAAGCCGATACCACGACGGTTAGCAAACATCCGATGGAGGAAACATTGGAACAGGAAACCCAAGAGAACCAAACAGCGATGTTTCCTGTGCAATCCGAACCATCTGTTCCTGACCCTGAGATTGCCCAAAAGGATGAAACCGAGGCATATGCCGGCGACTCAAAAACAGCTGATCAAGTACTGCCCGAAGAACCATCCGGCAATACCGAATCAGACCTCTTGCCTGAAACCGGAGACTTAAAAAAACATTTTTTCTGGAAGCCGTTCTCCCTGGAATCAAAGGCAGAAAAATTCGCGGGATATATCTCGGATAAAAGCGGGGTTGACTGCCGGGTGGAGAAAACAGGCATGGCCAAATATCAAGTCTATTACCTCTATGGGGATGCGACGGACCAGGCGGCCAAGACTGCACTGATAACCAACACAGGTTTGAAGCTTTAGCCTTAAATTTATAACCAACACAATAATAAGGAGAAATCAAATGGCCCGAAAATCAATGCCCAGCTATTTTATAAAAATTATCACGACCGCCTTTTGCCTGGCTGTCCTGGCAGTGTTCCAGGTCCAGGCCGCAAACGCCCCCAGACTAAACCTTTTTCCCAGTGATGTCACGGAACATCTCAGCAATACAGGTGCCGTTGCCGGGGCCATGGAGGAGAGCCTTAAAAGCGTAATTCAGGACCTGGAAACCCAGTCCCGTCTATACAATGAAACCGGTTGCCAGAGATCTAACGACCCCGGATGCAGTGCCATTGCCAATCAGATCAGTAACAAATATTCGGAAATGCTATCCATTATGAAAGAAAACCTTCCGGAGATGAAACAGGCCATCAGGGCGACCAATAACGGCATAGGAAAAAATTTAAGAAAAGAACTGGGGAGAAAAACGACACCTTCGGATATCCAGGCCCTTCTTTCGAACAATGCAAAACCCAAAGTGTTCAAAGGGCGTTACTCCCTGTCCAGCCGGTTTGCCAAATATCATAAAATGATCAGTTCCGGCAGCAAAAACACGCTGGCCACCCTGGCTGCGGAAATTTACCTGGACAGCCGTGAGGTGTTGAACATGATTGATATGATGGAGGCGGAAATTGCCCAGCAGCAGACACTGATCAAGCTCGGTTCAATGTACGGTACCCTGACACCTGAAATGATGTCCACCGTGGATGCGGTTAAAACCGTAATTTTCGGGGAACCCGAAGACCAAGGCGGCATTTTGCCGGCTGCCGGGGATGTTGGGACAGGCACGTTTAAAAGCCCCCTTGAAATGGACTGACGACCTTAGGCTGACCCGGCCTGTCAACACCCAGGCTCAGCCGACAACAAAACATGCCGGCAATTCAAAAATTTTTTAAGACTTTCTTACGAAAAAAATCTTGCGGATGATTTAATTTAATCCCGAATTTTAAGGAGATACAACATGAAACGCAATACCCCCCTTGTCTTCAAACTGATCATCTTTATCCTGGCAGTTTCCGCCATGACAGTGGGATGTGTTCAGACCAAAGCACAACCTGTAACCGAATGCCCATTGCCGTCCGGCAACCTTGTGAGCTCAGCTTTTGAGACAGCACGGACCACCCTGTCCAACCCGAACTGCCGGTATAAATTTGATGCAGTTTTTCAGTCCCTTTTGTCCATTTGTGAAGGTGACCCCGGTGCTGAGAACAAAGAGAAATTCAGCAATTTGCTGGTTTGGGCAAAAGATGAGGGAATCATCAGCAAAAAACAGGCCTCGGAATTGTACACTGCCTATTTTTCACACCGGTTTGTATCTCTTCCAAGTGATTATCAGACCTGCAGCCACTGCCCCCAGCTGAAGTCCATCTTGAACGAATGCAGAGACGAGTTGAAGAAAAAGGAACAAGGATTGCTCAAAGTTGCAGCAGACAAGGCGACCTTTGCCAAGGCAAGCGATGACCTCAATAATATCGAGGTTATCCTGGAAGCAACCTGCAGTGCCTGCAAAGAAGAATAACGGCCATGGGCCGAGCTGACATATCATCTGCCAGACTTAGCCCATAACAAACCATAAAAATAATCCAGCAACTTATTGGTACTTTAACATAAAAAGGGAAACGAATAAAAAATGAACGGGAAACAAAATCCCCAGACGCTCTTTTCCTATGCAACAGGTGCGGCTGCAGGCATTATCTTCACCGCAGCCGCCCTGTACATACTCAACATGGCAGGGGTGATCGCCGTCAGTTCGCCAAACGGCATCTCCCTTGTCCCCATGCTGAGGTGGTGTTATGAAAACCTGGGATTGTCCCTTGTCCCTTTTGTCCTGGTCACGGTGGCTTACCTTGTCTACCTGGGGAAATTATCCGTTCTTCTCAAAACTCCGAATCCGCTTTCAAAGGATGTGTGTGTACTGGAAGAAAAAATTGATTTGCTGACCACCATATTTTTCGGTATCGGGGTCATCTGGACGGCCATCGGCATGCGCAACGCCCTTTTGGCCGCCCTGGGCAATATGGATGCACAAACCGCAGCCCAAAAAGGCGCATTTTATATCCTGACCCAACTGGTGGAAGGCGGCATTCTTCTCGCTTTGTCCACCACGATTGTCGGGGGAATCGGAGGGTATATCATGCGCCTGGTAAAATCCTGGGTCACGGGCCCAAGACTCACGGCGTTCATGGATGCCCAAACAGAGGCGCAGTCCCGGCAGGTGCTTGACCGTCTGGACAATATTGCCCGGCTGATCCAGGAAAAAAAGGGGAATCCATTTTGATGATTACCATGCGGCATAGAGCTCAAAGCTCGGCAAGCAATGAAGCCGAAGCGCTCCAAACGGATATCATGCGTTTTTTTGCCATCATATGTCTTTGCCTGATGATCGTTTTTGCCCTGGTGCAGTCCCTGCCCGTAAGCCGGACGGAAAACAAACCCCAGATGCTCGACAGGGATCTGCTTGAGCAGCAGATAAGCAATCTGGAGCAAAAGGCCTGGGAATTAAATCAATTCCTGGCCGCCCTGGAAGCCCAGGTTGCGGCCAAGAAAAAAGCCCTGGAAGCGAATTCAAAGAAATTAAAAGAAAGCCTTGAACGAATAGAGGCCCTTGAGAGAGTTTCCAATGAAAAAGCCCAAGCACTCAAAGAAAAAAAACAAATGTTGTCCGCTGTGAGCGCCCTGATCCATGAAGCGAAAGCCCAGGAGGAAAAATTCCGCACCCTGGCATCAAAGGCCCGGGATGAACTTGTCCAAAAGCAGGCAGACCTGGACCGGACCTCCCAAATGGTCGCCCGGGGCAGAGACCGGTTGAATACAATGGAAAAAACCCTTGCCGAAGCCCGACAGACCGTTGCAGATATGGAAAAACAGCGTCCGGCACCAGCCCCCCGGGCGACATCGGCAGAAACCACGAAATCGGTTGAACCCGAGCCAGAACCGTTCCCGGCCCAGACTGAAAAGGAAGGATTTTCCCTCGGCTTCAAGTCCAATCAAGATCTGATGCACCTCCTACAACAGGGGAAAAAAGTCAAATTTTACATGCTCTCCGGGAATAAAGCCTGGGTGCTTTCGGTCTCCTCTTTGGGCAGTGTCTCATTTGTTTCGGCAAACACACCCGAAAAAATATATAAAATGGTCCGCTCGACGGTTCCGGAAAAGATTATCCCGGCCGGTAGAAAGGTTGTGGCGGCCTTCAGAAAAAGCGAGGTCACCTATGGGGTGACCCTTACCCCTGACATCACGGCCCAGTTCGGGCGGCTGATGCAGGGTAGAAAAGGCGGAGATCTTGTCATTTCGTCCCAGGGAAAAGTAAGCCTTGAATAACGGCCATGGGCCGACCGGGTGTCTATCAGCACTATCAGCACCCAGGCAAAACTCACAACAAAGAGAGAAACTATGAACGCCCCCAAGCTTTAGTGTAATACGTATTGCATCGCTTCACCCCACGGTCTTGGGTTTATAGTTTCTTGCATATACAGAAAGGACGCGTATGAGAGTTTCTATCGTCATCATAATGGTTTGGTTTCTATCTGGTTTTGGGGTTCTTGGGGTTCCGGAAACGGCCTGTGCCAGGCTGGAAATCAAAAAACTGGACTATGCCACGGCCTGGAAAACCTATATTGCCGACAAATCCAACCTGGAACCGGTGAGTGAATACCCCTACGACAGGTGCTTCAGACAGGCAGCCCAAAAATACGATATCCCCTTGACCCTGCTGCTGGCCATGGCCCGGGGAGAGTCGGACTTCAACCCCAGGGCCGGATCATCCAAATCCTGTTACGGTATCATGCAGATCCAGTGGCCGGGAACGGCGGGGGACCTGGGCTTTACCGCCAAAGAACAGCTCTATGATCCCTGCCGCAACATCAAGGCCGGGGCAAAATATATCCGCATGATGCTGGACCGGTATAACGGAGACGTGCACCGGGCCGTTGCAGCCTACAACTATGGCCCGGGCCGGATCTCCCGAAACCTGGGGGTGCCTATCCCCAAGGGTGCTGACTGGTATAGCGGCTACGTCTATCACCACCTTCAGCAGGTACTGGCCGGAGCGGTCAAAGGCAAATCCTCACCCGGTAAAAAGAAAAAGTACACGCCCGGTACCAAGATCCCGGTGATCTTATTCCATAATCCATTACGGGCCAGGGACTTTATGGCCTATTTCAAGGAAAGGGCGCCGAATCTGAAGCTGGACTGGTTCCGAACCTCCCTTGGAGAAACCTATATTGTCCTGATCACGGAGACCCGGGCGGATCAGGAGAAGAGTGTTAAACAAATGAAAAAGCTTGGATATCATCTAAAGATAGACAAAGCATTTCAATGAAGGAGTCAGGCATCATGTTAAGATTTTTAATTTTGTTGTGTTGTGCGGCGACCCTGACGGCAGCGGGATGTGCAACCACGGGCAAATCATCTCCAGGCACCCTGGGCGGCAAGCTCTCCCTTGAGCAATGGGTTGACAGGGAGGCGGTGCCTTACCTGATAAAGGAACTGGGGGACAATCCCCGGTTCAAGGGCCAGCCCTTTTTACTCGTCAGCATGAACCGGGAGAATGTCGAGGCCGACATTGACGAACTCACCATGCAGATCCGGGACACCATTACGGACGGACTGTTGACAAAACCCGGCATTGGTCTTGTGTGGCGACCGTCAGCAAAGCCCTGGACCCATCACACCCAGGTAAAACAAGTGGACTGCACCGGCGGACAAAAAGAGGCAATCTATGTGGGAATTGACGCCTCACTGTCCAGCCTGGACGGGGACCTTCACGTTACGATCAGGGCCCTGGATATCGCTGAAAAACAATGGATCACAGGCTTTGGCATCTCCTGGCAGGGTCATGCATCATCCATGCAGAAAAAAGCCCTTTCCAGCAAAAAACCCGACGACTTTCTGCTTGGCCTAAGACCCCTGCCCTTTAACGAAAACCAGGCCGACCTCCTGGCTGCCTATGTTTCAAGAAACTTAAGCTGCCTTTTCAATAACATGGATCTGGATGATGCCGTTGTTTATGTGGAAACGCACAACCCCGGCAGGATCCGCTACTTTGATAATGCCTTTGGACTCATCGCCAATTACATCGCAAGTTATAAAGAGGTCACCGTAACCGATGATCCGTCAAAGGCCAATATCAGGTTGCTGGCCAGGGTCCACGAAATCCACCAGGGACTCTACCAGGTATGGGTCACCCCCCGGTACAAAATGGACAAACGCTATGTGCCCGGCAAGGAGACCCAGGCCTATGTCGCCCTTGACACCCTGGTGTCTGTGCAGGCCCCTGCCCCCGTAAAAAAGAGCCCTCCCCAAAAAACGCCTGAGCCGCCCCAACAATCCGGCAACGTGCTGGACGTCTGTTTTCTGGATTTTCAAAACAGCATTGAAAACAGATTCTACCCCATGCTGAAAACTTATCCCGGGGCAGTCCGGGTCCGACAAATTTATGACCTCTGTGAAACATACGGGGCCTGTATCTGCTATGAATTGACTGTGAAAGACAGACAGTTCCACAGGATGGAGGAAATGACAATGTGGATGAAAAAAAGCCTGACAGCGCAAGACATTACCCGGTTTAAGCTGGAGGCCCGGTCTCCGGAACAATTGCGGGTCACTTTCTTTAGCGGATTTGATTGATCGGGCTTGGTTCTAACGTCGGCCGCTGTAAGGGCAGGCCCCTGTGCCTGCCCTAAGGAGAGCAACCACAAAGAGATTGCCCCTACAAAAACAGGCCGACAATAAAATCAAACTCGATTAATCCGGCTATCGGGTAAGTCAAAAAAGATTCTATTAGAAAAACTGTAAGTTGGTTCGATATTAAAACTCAAAAGGAAACGTTTGAGGAACCCGGCAAAAAAGAGACATCGTAAATTTTGCCACAATTCTCGGCTGGATGAAAACTTGAATTCTCATTAGCCTTGAACTCAAACAAAATTGACCGTTTTTTACAAAAAAAAGACCAAAAGGAGTTCAAATGAAACACTCAAGTGCAAAAAAAATTGGAATGATTTTATGTTTAAGCTTCTGCCTTCTGCTCTCCGGCGTGTTGACGGCCCAAGCGAAATTAAGAACCAGGATTGTGGTACTTCCGTTTTACGTGGAAGAAGGAAATGAGGTAGGCAAGAGTTCAAATAAACAGGTACGACATTACAGGAGAATGACCGGGTTTATTGAGAATCAACTGGTAAGCCACGGGTTTGAGGTCATTGATCCCTTTGCAAGGGAAGCGTCCGAAAAAGAGCTGAACCGGCTGATGGAAAGGGCACGGGAAGATTCCATGCTGGTATCACAAAATATGTGTCAAAAATTTGGAACGGATGCGGTGTACATTGTCTGGTTGAATGTTAAAATGAAAAAGACCGCTGACGGCTATTACAAAGCTGCAGCGATGCTTGACGGCAAAGGGTATGACAGTGGCGGCCGCTCCCTGGGAGCCAATGTAATGAAAACATTTAAAGTAACCAAAAGAGATGCGGATGAAGCCGTGGCCGTTGTCGAAAAAGAAGTCGGGGATGTGGTGGGAAGAACATTGACCAACTGGAGCAGATCGGAGTATGCCCACACCGCTGTCCAAGGCAGCTCCGGGAGTCAGGGGAAAGGCGTTCTGTTAAGAAATGCGGAAAAGCAGGCCCAATATATAAACCTTAGACTGGACCAGGCCAATGAATATGAGATCGTAGAGGTTTTTGGAAAGGTGTTAAACACGGTGCGCGGTGTGATGGATACAAAACGGTACAACCAGAGGATTGTGAATGACAACCCCCAGGCCTGTGTAACGGAATGGGAGGTCGAAATTGATACCAACCAGACAGACCCGTTCCGCCTCCAGGCCAATATGATGAAAACAGTCAACGATATTCTGGATGCCGGCGGAGAGATCTATATCAACGGTGTACCTTACCGGTATTCGCCATCTGAAATGAAATTGATGATGGGGTTTGTTCCCGGAGACGCCACCTCAAGGTCAATCCAGTTTGTGATAGACCGGGAAAGAATGAGGGACCGGGAATTTGCAGGTCGCCATGATCCGGAAAATTCAACCGGATCTGATAGAACTTTTGAATAAACGGCCATGGCCCGCATTGTACGTCCTTCGCGGGCCCACAACAAAGGCTGAAAGATCTGAGTAACTTACCCAGACTTTCTTATAAACGGCCATGGGCTGACTTGACATATCAGCACTGAAGGACAGCCCACAACGAAAATTGAAAGAACTCAATAACTTATTAAACTCTTTCATATAAAAAAAACTAAAAATTCAAAAAGGCAGGAGGGCCAATCGTCATCCTGCCTTTTTAAATCACTCCATATTCGGTTCCGTATCACCCAAAGGGAAAGAAATGAAATATCAACTACTATCCGCATGGCAGCTGGCGGCTGTAGCCGTGAGCTTTTTTTGGTTATCAAGTGTTGTGCCGTTACATGCTGGAGAGTGGATCAATGTCCTGAATCCAGCACAGACTCTTCCCACTGATCAGATGGCGTCGTCAGGCGAAGAAGACGGCGAATACCAGACGATACCGGATTTGAATGTCGTCTCAGAAACCGGCAATGCAGCTGATAAAAATCTTCATATCAAATATGATGTCCATTCTGTTTTAAAAGATTCCGTTCAAGCAGACAAAATGGCATATGATACGCTTTTTGTTCCCGGATGTGGTTACCACTTTGGTACAGGAGAGCCTGATATCCCAGCCAAAAGTATTTTTATCCGTATCCCTTCCAATAGTAGCTATTCCGTCCATGTGGACCGGACAAAAACCACCGAACTGGACGCGTTTGATTTTTTGCCGGTGCAGCCCCTGCCCCATGATAATATGGAATATGTTGTTGTAGGCTTTGAAAAGGATGACGCGCTTTACAGCCGGGATGCATTTTTTCCCAAAGACAATCTCATCTCCACAAGAGAATTTAAGGTCCGCTGCCAGCGTATGCTCGAAATTATTGTAACGCCAATGCAGTACAATCCTGTTTCAAAAACCGTAAAGATGGCACCGACACTGGATATTCATGTTGACCTCAAAGAGTCCGGCCCAGGGAATCAGACGGATACTGTTTTAAGCAGTTCCGGCTATTCGGATGTCTTTTCCGGAGGCTTTTATCAGGTTCAGGACAGTAATTCGCCAGCCAGGCCGTTAGATGGACAGACCTCACTTGAAAGATATATGATTCTGGCAAATGACCAGTTCCTTGACAATGAGCGCCTTAAAGAATTTATCCTGTGGAAAAAGAAAAAAGGCTATAAGGTGCGCCTTGTCGGAACCGGGGAAGTGAACAAGAAGGCCGGCAATAACGATACCTTTAATAATTGTGTCAAATTCCTGCGCGCCCTGCCGGCAAATGAATATCCCAATTTCCTCCTGATCATCGGGGATCATCGGAAAAATGAAGGAATTCAGACCCTACCTATTAAAACTTACGTGGGTGGATATTCAGATCTGCCTTTGGCTTGCCAGGATACTCACGACTATCTGCAGGACCTGTGTTATGGCCGCCTGCCTGCAGCCAACGATAAAGAGCTCAGTACTATGCTGGAAAAAATACTGGCGATGGATCAGAATCCGCCACAACATGGTATGTATGACAAACTGATCTTTGCAGGGCAGTTGCAGGACCGGCAGAACAACGTTACGTGGAAAGAGGGTCAAGATGGACATGCTGACCGTCTGTTCTTTGAGACAGGGGATGCCGTAGCCTGTTATTTTGAACATCATTCAAAAATCAATTACACCTGCACCAGTGTTTTTGAAAATCCTGCTAAAATCACCCCAAGTGGTTTCTGGAACAAAAATGGATTATTATGGGGTGGAGAAAAGATCGGACAGCGTCCGTTCCCGCGTTTTGTGGCCCATGAGAAGGCTCTTCCTGTGTTCCTGGACACACTCAATAAAGGGGTGGCCCTGGTTCAATACCGGGCACATGGTTTACCTGGGGGATGGGGACATCCCGAGTTTACCAGCAGCCATATTGATACATTAAAAAACGGAAGAAATCTGCCGGTGGTATTCAGTGTCACCTGCCTGACAGGGGCCTATCATTGCCCAAGGCCGACAGGGTGGCCTGATTATAAAGGTAATTTCAGCACAAAGCTGTTGTCCAATCCGGCCGGAGGGGCCTATGGCGTGATTGCCGCTGTAGATGTCAGTTTTTCATGGACAAATGATATGTTTATTCATGGCATGTATACAGCTTTTCTGGAAGATTATATCCGGTCGCAGAATGAATCCGTCAATCCTAAATGGACCAAAAAACTGTCAGAACCAACTCTGTTTAACTCAGGCTCGGCAACCCGGCTGGGGGAAATTCTCAACTCCGGTCTGCTATTTTTATACGAAAAATATAATATGGAACTGACCCCAATAACCTTTGAACTATTTCATCTTTTTGGTGACCCGGAATCCTTTATCCGGCTTCATGCGCCGACACCGTTTACCGGTATTACCCACCCTTCTGATCTATCTGCTGGCAACGCATCAAAAATACAGATAAAAGGAATTGCCAAAGGCGCGCTGGTCTGCTTGTATTCATCGGATGAGAACGTAGGAATACATCAGGCCAAGGTCGCACAGTCCGACAATGTGACCTTTGAGGTGACACCGAAGGCAAAAGGTACGATATTTGTGACTGTCAGCCAGTACGATAAAATCCCGTATCAAGGAAAGATGATGGTGACACCGGGTAGTACTGCACCTTCAAAGGAAAAGCCAAATTCGGAGACAAAACAAAATTCGGTTATTAATGTCCTTGGAGATGACCAATTCGGTTCCGGTTCATTGCAGTCGCCGGATACTGAGAGTTCAGAATATAAATCTGTGTTTTAAAAAAAGGAGCATCTGCCATGAAAAAAATTTTTCTGATCACCATAACAGCCCTATCCTGCTATGTTTTGACAGTTGGGCTGATTTCATGTGCTCAGCCCGCCGGGCCGTGGATTCGGCTGGCAGACCAGGCCGGCGTCAAGTCGGGAATTTCCCCTTCCCTGGAAAAGCAGAGCAAGCACAGTTCAGACGGAAAGGAAGTGGTAACAATTGTTTATCAAATTTTTTCTGTTTTAAAAACAGCACAGGAAATTGACGGTACAACCTATGACACCTTATTTGTCGAAGGATGCAGTCCGTGGGAAGAACAGGGAAAGCCGGATGTACCTGTTAAATCTATATACATTGAAATACCCGAAGGGGCGGACTGGAATTTTAGGTTTATGGATGCTAACTGCACAGACATGAAAAATATCAATCTGATGCCTGTCCAACCTTTACCGACGGATTACATTGACGGGCAGGCTCCGGCTTTTATCAAGGATGAGATCTCTTATGCATCAGACGCCTTTTTTCCTGCGATTCCGCTGCTCAGCCTGAAAATAATAAAAATCAGAGACAAAAAAATGCTTGAAATACGGCTTGCGCCAATCCAGTTTAATCCGGTTCTAAAAAAGGGACTCGTCTGGAATAAAACAAAATTTCAAATTATCATATATCCCCAAAAAAAATGAAAATAAGGGTTTGGTTTTTAACGTCACCAAAAAATTAAGGATCATAGAAAAGTTGGCTCCTTAGGCTCATGATCATTTTTTCACAAGCTCCCGGCGCAGCATCTCAAGTGCCATGGCGGCAAACAATTGCTTGTTGCGCCCACGGTCGCCGCTGTCCAGCATAAATCTCTGGGAATGTGCCCGGGACGGACCTGCCACCCCGATGCATACAGTCCCCACAGGTTTCTCTTCGCTGCCGCCGGTCGGGCCTGCAATACCTGTGGTGGACACAGCCCAGTCAGATCCGCCGGCGGTTTTGACGCCGGTTGCCATCTCTAGGGCGGTGGTCTCATCCACTGCCCCTTTTTTTTCAAGCGTTTTGCGGGACACCTTTAGAATCGCTTCTTTGGCTGAATTGGCGTAGGTGGTGGCTGAAAATAAAAAATAGTCCGAAGCCCCCGGCACATCCGTTACCAGGTGGGCCACAAGTCCCCCGGTACACGATTCCGCCACACTGAGTGTCTGGCCCCGCGCTGCCAGAAGCCGCCCGACTTCCTCGGCCAATGTCAGCCCCTGATCTGACACTACATTTGATCCAATTTTTCCCATCACCCAACGTTTTGCCTGATTCATAAGGTTATCACCATCCAAATCCTTTTGGGATTGGGAATCCGCCGCTTTGGATTGGGATAATTTAACCTCGATCATCGGGAATCTGATTCTAAACCCCAAATGAATTTCTGGAAATTGTTCGCTGAAACCTTCAAGCGCATCTCCCACCTTTGCTTCGTGCATACCGAACACGGTCAGACGTATCACCTGAATTTCACCGGCATGCCCGGTTATTTGCTTCAACCGGGGTCTGACGTTCAGATCAAACATCCGCTCCATCTCCCTGGGCACACCAGGCATGCAAAAAAAACGGCAGTTGCCGATAATCATGGAAAACCCGGGCGCTGTGCCGTGACGGTTTTCCATAAATCTTGCGCCCTGGGGCAGTATGGCCTGTTTTTCATTGGCAGGGGTGAGATCATACCCGCGTTTATCAAAAAATTTGATCATGGAGCGCATGGCTTCATCATCCATGGCCAGTTCAACCCCGGCGGCTTTGGCAAACGCCTGGGTCGTTAAATCATCGGAGGTGGGACCAAGGCCGCCGGTCATGACACAGACATCTGCGGTGGATGCAATGCTTCTAATCTCCTGGACAAGGGCGTCCATATCATCAGGCACAGTGCTTGCTTTGATTACGGTCACCCCAGAACGTTTAAGCTGCCGACATAAAAAAGTGCTGTTGGTGTCTGCAATATCGCCAAGCAACACCTCATTGCCTGTGGAAAAAACATGGCCTCTGATCATGGGAAAGTCCTTTTAGTTAATCTAAATTGTTAAAAAACATGGCATGGTTGGATGAAAAAAAGGCCGGATTTTTCCGGAACCTGGACCCCACCCCCAGCTGTTTTTTAAACTCTTTATCAACAAACGATTTAACATTGCGGCGGGTCCACCCCCGGGGATGCTCAAAATTAAGATATAACGAGAGGTCTCCATGGTAAAATTCATGGGTCACAAGCCCTTGGGCATCATCACTGAATTTAGGTAAATTAAAAACAGATAAATTTAAATAGTCAATATTGGATTTATGGGCTTTGATGTAATCCAGGGTGCGGTGGGCCGCAGCTTCATCTTCGTAATGGGTGCCGAAGAGCAGATAGACAAAGGTGAGAATCCCTGCAGCCTTAAGATTGGCAAGGGTGGCCGACACAAGTTCGAGATCTGTGCCCTTTGACATATCCTCCAGGACCTTCTGGTCGCCGGATTCAAGCCCAAGTTTCAACATCTCGCATCCGCTTTGCTTAAGGGCCCGGCAAAACCGGGGATCTGCAAAATCCTTTTCAAACCGGACAAAGCCGTACCATTTAAAACTGCACTGCTGACGGGAAAGTGCACGTAAAAACGCCGGTGTTACGGCATTGTCAATGAAATGAACCACCTCAGGATCATGATTTTCAGCCATTATATTAAGATCGTCAAGAACCCGATCAGCCCGCTGGGTTGAGTACGGTCGTGTTTCCGCCTTTTCAGGACAAAAATTGCATTTGCTCCAGTAACAGCCGATGGAGCCCCTGAACGGCAGAATTTTTGCCGGTGCAATGTAATCATGGTTGTCGGCAAATCCGTAGTCCGGCACATAATGTTTTTTTTCGATGCCGGGTTTTCCCAGCAGCGACAGCAAGGGGATTTCCCCCTCCCCTTTAACCAAATGATCAATCAAACTGGAAAAGGGATCGTTAAAATCAGGGCGGCTCATCCAGGAAGAGACCAATCCCCCGCCCATGACAAGTTTTTTATCCGGAAAATTATCTTTGATCCATCCGGCCAGGGCAAAGCTGACCAGGGCCTGGTTGAGATAACACAGGGAGATGCCGATCCAGGGATGATTCCAGGATTCTACCACGGGACGCAGTCTTTCTTCAAAATAGGGGAAAAAAGGATTTTCCCGGTACACTGCGGCACTGTCAAGCAAGGCGTTGGAGTCCACCGAAGAGAGTTGATTGTCCGAATAATCAGATAAGCTGATTCTGAATCTTGACTGGTCTACAGATACGGCCACAAGGTGGTTCAGGTCATAGACCCGCTGGTGGTAACGGTCAAAATTGGTGTAGAGATCCGGATTGCCAAGATCCTTCAAAATGGCGTCCCTGTTTTTCAGGGCCCGCCTTGTCCAGGAATCGGTCGCCTTGTCTTTGCCCACGGAATTGATCAGCCATAACAGGCCGTCAACATTGGCGTCGACACATTTACAGTCAATACCGTTCTCTTTTAAAGCCGACGACAAAAGCGCAATGCCTGCGGGTGGTTCACACGGTTTTGCCACAGGCGGAAAAATTAAAAGCATTTAAGTTTGATCCTAAACCTTAAATCCCACATGCAACCATGGAGATAAAGGCTAAAAAAATAATAATTGTTCAGGCACGTTATAAATGCCGATGCCCAATAGTTCCAGCTTTTTTTCATCTTTGCGTGATCTGTGCCTGGAAATTTTAATTTTTGTTTCTACCAATAGAAACATTTTTATTGACAGCATCGCTAAAACCATTTAGTTTGGCCGTTAAAAAACCAATTTAGATAAGGGCACGTAATGAAAACTTTTGCAACCGACCAGACACAATCCCTATGGCGTTGGCGTTCCTGGCCAATATGGCAATGGCTGTTGCACCGGTTATCAAAGATGCTTTAAATTCTTGTGACATATCGCTGCAGCAGCTTTTATTAAACCCCATGGCTGTTGCGGACCCCAAGGCTGACAACACCCATGTCGGCCTTTTTTATTTTAATCAGCCCTGGACAAAATAAAACCAACAAGTGTTTAAGACTTTACTATAAAAGGATTTTTGAATGATACTAAACAGACTGCCGGATAAAGACCAATTTATCGAACTTGCCCAATCCGCCAATGTCATTCCTGTGGCCACACGGGTGCTTGCAGACAGTGATACCCCCGTCTCCATTCTGCAAAAATGTTATGAAAAGGACAAGGCGTGCTTTCTTTTAGAAAGTGTTGAAGGCGGAGAACGCTGGGGTCGTTACAGCTTTCTTGGGGTGTCGGCTTTCGGGCACATCAAGATTTATAAAACCCATGTGCTTGTGGAAACCCGTCACGACACAAAAAAAATTGACCATGGCAATGATCCTTTAAGTGTCATGCGCGATATTATCAAAAAATTCACCCCTGCCGATATTCCGGATCTGCCGCGGTTCTGGAGCGGGATCACCGGCTACTTTGCCTATGAAATCGTCTCTTTTTTTGAAAATATTGACGTATCCCTGCCCGAAGGCACCCCCTACGGTCATTTTATCATCCCCGAACAGATGATCATCTTTGACAATATCAAACAGACCCTGACCTGCCTGAACATCTGTTACCTGTCCGAGACCGATGATCCGGCCACGGTGTATGATGATGCCCGGAACAGTGTTGACACCCTTGTCAAAGATCTGGGAAAGCCCTTAGTGCCCAAGCCCGCCGCCCATGTTGCCGACACACAGCTTGTGCCCGAAACACAGGCCGAAGAGTACATGGCAGGGGTAAAAACCATCAAAGACCATATTGTGGAAGGCGATATTTTCCAGGCGGTATATTCCCAGCCCTTTTCCTGCAAAACAGATGTCGACCCTGTACTGATCTACCGGGCCCAGCGCTACATCAACCCGTCTCCTTACATGTTTTTCATGAATTTCACGGACCGGGTCATTGCAGGTTCTTCGCCTGAAACCATGGTACGACTGGAAAACCGGGTGGCCACCCTGAGGCCCATTGCCGGTACACGCCCCCGGGGCAAAAGCGAGCAAAAGGACCGGGCTCTGGCCGATGACCTGCTCAATGATGAAAAGGAAAAGGCCGAACACGTCATGCTCATTGACCTGGGCCGAAATGACCTTGGCAGGGTGGCCCAGGCCGGCACGGTCCAGGTGACCGACACCATGGTCATTGAGCGCTACTCTCACGTCATGCATCTGGTCTCCAACATCACCTGTGATTTGAAAGAGGAGTGCGACGCCTTTGATCTGTTCAAGGCCACCTTTCCGGCCGGCACCCTGTCCGGTGCCCCCAAAATCCGGGCCATGGAGATCATCGGCAAGCTTGAGAACCGTCAACGCGGTGTCTATGGCGGGGCGGCAGGCTACATCTCCTTTACCGGCAACATGGACTTTGCCATCACCATCCGAACGGCCGTCATGGAAAATGATAAATTGACCGTCCAGGCAGGAGCCGGTATTGTCTACGATTCAGACCCTGAAACCGAATTGAACGAATGCATCAACAAGGCCAAAAGCGTTGAGATGGCATTGAAACTTGCGCTTTCACAAAGCACAAAAGGATAGTACGATTATGAAAACAGCAATAATAGACAACTACGATTCCTTTACCTTTAACCTGGTGCATTATGTACTGAACACGGGGGCGCAGGTGGAGGTTTTCAGAAATGATAAGATCACGGTGGCCGAACTTGAGGGATTAGGATTTGATTCTGTTATCCTGTCACCTGGACCCGGCAGACCCGAGGATGCGGGCATTTGCCTTGAACTCGTCCAAAAACTGTCGGGAAAATTGCCTATCCTGGGTGTATGTTTAGGGCACCAGACCATTGCCCAGAGCTTTGGCGGCACCATTATCCACGCAAAAACCATCATGCATGGCAAAACCTCCATGGTGGAAGCGGACGGCAAACACATTTATTCCGGCCTCAACAAGCCTTTTAATGTGATGCGTTACCACTCCCTGGCGGTTCAGGAATCTGACCTGCCCGACTGTCTTGAAGTGACGGCCAGAACCCTGGACGGAGAAATCATGGGGTTGAAACACAAAACTCACCCCACCCAGGGGGTTCAGTTCCATCCGGAGTCTTTCATGACCACTGTGGGCAAACGGCTGATCAGAAACTTTATTAAAGGAGCGTGAGATGGATTTTACGGATTATCTGAATACCATAGTCAGCGGACAGGATCTCAGCCAGGACCAGATGGCCCAAATGCTGGACACCATTTTTTCAGGCCAGACCACCGAAGCCCAGGTCGGGGCATTCATGGCCGCCCTGGCCACAAAAGGCGAGACCTTTGAGGAACTGGCAGGCGCTGCCCGGGCCATGCGCACCAAGGCGGTTCGCGTCCAGACACTGGCCAAAAAGGTCATTGACACCTGCGGCACAGGCGGTGACGCCTCGGGCTCTTTTAATATTTCCACCACAACGGCCTTTGTCATTGCAGGTGCAGGCGTCACCGTGGCAAAACACGGCAACCGGTCTGTTACCAGTAAATGCGGGTCGGCCGATGTACTTGAGCAACTGGGGATCAATTTAAGCGTGGACCCTGAAATTGTCGAAGAGGCCATCAATGAAATCGGCATTGGTTTTATGTTTGCCCCCCTGTACCACGGTTCCATGAAGTATGCCATGAAAGCCCGCACCGAATGCAAGATCAGAAGTATTTTCAACATGCTCGGTCCCTTGACCAACCCGGCAGCCGCCTCATGCCAGATCCTTGGGGTATATGCACCGGAGTTAACCGAAATGTTCGGCAAGGCATTGAATCTGCTGGGTGTGGAAAAGGCCTTTGTGGTCCACGGCCATGACGGCATGGATGAGATGACCACCACGGACCTGACCCGGGTGACGGAACTCAATGACGGCATGATTAAGACGTATGATGTGGATCCTTTAAACTATTTTGACGACTACGCCGACCCCAAAGATCTTTTGGGCGGGGATGCAAAACACAATGCCGCCATCACCCGGGCCATTCTGTCCGGCGGCAAGGGTCCCAAACAAAATATTGTCCTGCTCAATGCAGGTGCCGGCCTTGTGGCGGCAGATGCTGCCCCCACCATTGAAAAAGGAATTGAAATGGCGTTAAGATCCATTGAAACCGGGGCCGCCATGGAAAAACTTGAGCTGCTGGCAGATTACACCAGAGAAAACGCGTAAACAAAAAAGGCAGACAAATGAAAGGATTTCTCAACGCTGTTGTTGAAGTTAAAAACCAGGAAATAGACCAGGCCAAACGCAAAATCCCCATAACCGCCGTTCGCCATGATGCGGAACATACGCCTGTCCCGGCCTCTTTTACCGATGCCATGGCAGCGTCAACCAGTGAATCGGTGGGCATCATTTCCGAGGTAAAAAAAGCATCGCCCTCCAAGGGAGACATCAGAACCGATATTGACGTGGCCGCATATGCCAAGGCGTATACCAAAGGCGGGGCAAGGGTCATATCGGTGCTGACAGAATCCAAGTACTTTAAAGGCACCTTGTCCGATCTTGAACGGGTATGTCAAAATACGGACCTGCCTGTACTTCGCAAGGATTTTATATTCAGCGAATACCAGGTTTACGAGGCTAAAAAGGCAGGGGCATCTGCGGTGCTTTTAATTACCACCATGCTTGACCCCACCCAGCAGACAGAGCTGACTGCACTGACCCGGGAACTTGGCATGGAACCCCTGGTGGAGATCAATTCTGAGTTTGAATTTGAGCAGGCGTATAAGGCCCAGGCCCGGGTGGTGGGGATCAACAACAGAAATCTCACCACCCTGGAAGTGGACACCACCGTGGCAAAACGGGTGGCAAAAATTTTCCCCGATGAAATCATCCCCGTGGAGGCCTCGGGTATTTCCGGCCGAGCGGGCATTGAGGCCGGCATTGAAAACCGTATTTTCAATTTCCTTGTGGGCGAGAGCATTGTCCGTGCAGAGAACCCGGCCCAGTTTATCAAAACCCTGATCGGCATCAAAGAAGAGGACGCCTGACAGCCATGACCCTGTTTCCTGCACAAAAATGGCAGATCCCCAAAAACAAAGGGAACGTGTTGGTAAAAATTTGCGGTCTGACCCTTGTGGATAACGCCCTGGACTGCGTGGACGCCGGGGCGGATATCATCGGACTAGTTTTTTTTGAAAAAAGCCCCCGAAACGTAAGTATGGACACAGCCCGGGAAATTGCCCGGGCTCTTCCCAAAGCGGTGCCCGCCTGCGGGGTGTTTGTGGATGAAACATTTGATACGATAATGCAGACCGTTTCCACCTGCGACCTTAAAATCGTTCAATTGCACGGTGCAGAACCGCCTGATCTTGCACAACGCTTATCCGCCCAAAACCTTGTGGTGACCAAAGCGTTTTTTGGCGCAAGGCCCCCGGGGCTTGGTGATACAGGGTTGTACAAATCTGCCGATTTTTGCCTGGCCGAGTACGGCAAAGGTATCCTTCCCGGGGGCAATGCCGAAACCTGGGATTATGACCAGGCCCTTGGGATGGCAAAAAAAGTGCGCTTGATGCTGGCAGGGGGGCTGACCTGTGAAAATGTGGCGGATGCGGTGTCACGGATACGCCCCTATGCCGTGGATGTATCCTCGGGTGTGGAAAAAACAAAGGGAATTAAAGACATCTCAAAGGTTAAAGACTTTATCAAAGCAGCAAAGTCTATTTAACCATTAAATTAGTTCCTACATATATTTTATCTTCGGGCGTCAAATTATTCAGCCTGCGGATTGCCGCCACATTGGTTTTATATTTCTGGGAAATCGACCACAGGGTTTCACCCTTTTGGACCGTATGAAACCGGCTGGTCTTTTTGGGTTTTGATGTTTTAGCTTTTTTCTTTACGACCTGGACTTTTTTCTCAGGCACAGGGGGGTTTGCCTGCACGACAGACTGCTTTATTTCAGCTTTTGGTTTAACGACGGGTTTAGGAGCAGGCGTTGGGGCGGCAACAGCCAATTTGCTTAAACGACTTTCAAGCGTGGTTACGCGCTCAATCAGTGTATCAAGCTTTAAGTTAACAGCCGATTCAACTCGCGTCATGCGTTCATCAAGATCGGATACGGCCCGTGACGCCGCTTGGTTTTCACTCTGACCTGACGCAGAGGCGATCTTGGCCAAAGCGATCTCAAGGGCGGAGATACGATCCTCAAAACCCGGCACTAGGGAATTTTGCCCTTTGGTTGAAGCGGTGGCTGATTTCTTGCTCTCTTGTGCAGACGGACCCGTGAAAAAAAAGAAAAAAACCAGACCCGTAACCACAAGGGCGGCAACTATAATCATGGTAAATTCATTTTTTTTCAGCAACGATGTGCCCTGGGCCATGGCAGACACCCCGGGGGCATTTTTTTGCTGACGCGTTTCTTTGCCGGAATCATAAATTTTGGATTCAGCAGGGGGCTTTGTTTTCATTTGTCGACTCCTGAAAAGAAGATGTCTAATGCCTTTTAATAGCATTTCAGTCTGTTATTTCAAGTCTAAACAATAATTTTAAGGGTACGAAAATAATAAATGCCGCAGACTTTACGCCCCAATTTCACCACCTGCGTCAAGATGTCATTTCAATACAAACGGATATAACCTTGAACCGGCAGTTTTAAATGTGTTAATGTCATCATTATTATCCGCTTTACCGAATCCAAGACCAGACAAAAAATCAGGAACGAATTATGAGGTTGAACCCATTTTTCAGAGCAAAGACTTTTCTTTTGATTTCCCTGTTGATTTATGGGGCTATGATTTCAACGGTCCTTGCCCAGGACTCTTTTGTCAATAAAATCGGAATGAAATTTGTCCTGATTCCGGCAGGTACGTTTACCATGGGAAGCCCGGATTCGGAAAAAGGGCGACAAAACGACGAAGAACAACACAGGGTGGTCATCACCAAAAGCTTTTACATGTCCGAAACTGAAGTCACCCAGGGGCAATGGGACCGGCTTGTGACACCGAACCCGTCATCCTTTAAACTGGGCAGGTACTACCCTGTGGATACCGTATCCTGGCACGATGTCATCAAATTTATAGGTTTTTTAAACAATAGAGAAGGTACGGACAAATACCGTCTGCCCACGGAAGCCGAATGGGAATATGCCTGCCGGGCCGGCAGCCAAACCGCCTTTACCGCAGGGGACTTGACCACCTTTTCCTGCAAAGAACCGGAACCTTCGCTGGTAGATTATGCCTGGTACTGCTATAATTCCGGTGGGTTTGCGCCGGTCGGGGATTTTAAGCCCCATCCGGTCAAGCTGCTGAAGCCCAACAACTGGGGGCTCTACGACATGCACGGCAATGTTCAGGAATGGGTTCAGGATGCCTGCGAATGGCGCACCATCTGGAGTGCGGGAACCGGGACGCTCACCCGGACCTATGTAGACGGCATTCAGGATCCTCTGGAGACAAAGGGGGGGCACCGGGTGGTCAGAGGCGGCGGATGGTTCCAGAACAGCAAATACCAGCGAAGTGCCTACCGCACCAATTACAAGCCAGTGGCCCGGCGCAACAGCCTTGGATTCAGACTCGTCCGGGAACGGTAAACCGACAGATTCAAATTAAAATTTCGCTTTTTGATTGAGATTGAAAAGCCTGAAAAGATAAACCCCAGCCCCAAGCATCACAACGTCCCTGACAAGCAGCCAGACCGAAGACCAGGTTCCCTTGGTCTCTCCCAAGGAAAAACATCCGCAGTCAAATTGATGCCCCCGTATCAGATTAAAAGCGATCAGAAAAATAAAACAAACCAACATGGCATTGATCAGCAAAAGGCCCGAGCGTTTCATCAGGCCGGTTATAAGGCTGATACCGCAGACAAGCTCCACAAAAGGCATGACAATGGCTAATACGTTGATAATTTGATGGGGAAAAACATCATAACCGTACAAAATAACGGCAAACTGATCCGGCGACACGATTTTATGCCAGGATGCAAAAATAAAAGTACCCCCCAGGAACAGACGCAGGGTCCCCTCAATGACGCCGGTCTGCCGCCCCAAAATCATGGATGTCTGGTCTCCAAACCGGTTAAAAGACAACAAATTGCTCATGGATCAATTCCCTGGGTAGCCACATCAAATCCCATCTCTTCCCACTCCGCAAATCCACCGGCATACACCGCTACATGGGCAAAGCCCATTTTAACCAGACGGACGGCAAATGTATGGGAATCATGGCAGGTCACACCGGCACAATAGACAAGGATCTCATCTTCTGGGGTTATCTGTGACAATAATTTTTTTTTCTCTTCTTCAAAATACTCCAAGGGAAAATTCAATGCCCCAGGAATATGACCGATATCATAAATCTCGGGCCAGCGGACATCAAGTACAATGGTTTTTCCGGATTCCACCAGTCGTTTCACTTTAAGGGGATTGTTGATCTGCATAACATCAACGGCATGGGCCTCGTTCGCCCCGGCCATAAGCACGCCCTGCTCCCGATCCCACTGACCTTTAAGGGCTATGCCGTTGGGTGAGATCGCATTGGTTCCAAAGCTTAGTAAAACGCAGATGCCGATAAGAAAAAAACAGCCGAAAATATCTTGTTTAACGATCATAAGCGGGCTCTAATGGCTCTAAAAATATCCGTTCGTTTACGCATGACGATCAGCCGAACCCAGACTTCAAGCAAATGGGTCATTTTGGCCTCTTTGGTGCTGTCTTGAACCTGATCGGAATTTAAACCTAACCCATCATGGCTTGGATCTTTTGCACGCCATTTGTCATCGGCAGCGTCTTTCCGTGCTTCAATGCGTGAAACAGCGTCGAGTACATGCGCGTTTTGACTTGTATCCATTGCCCTGTAAATTTCAAGGGCTTCGTCTATATACCCCTGTTTTTCGTACAGGCGAGCCAACGGCAGGCTCCCAAAATCACTGGTCATTTTTCCGCTCCTTGATTTATGGATTTCTCTTTGAAAACCAACTCCCCCCGGGCAGCCATTTCATGCTCATGTTTGGCCAGATGCTTAATATATTCAATATCGGTCTTCAGTCTAAGGATCTCTTTTTCCAGTTTGGAGTTTTGCTTGACGGCAAGGGCGGCCTGGGCTTCAAGCCGCCCTTGCTTGGCTGCAAGCCGACGATACTCCATGACCCCTTTGGTGGAAAAGAAAAACATGAATAAAAGAACCACCGCCCCTCCTATAGCCAGGTAGAGGCATATTTTTTCCAGTTGGGTCATTTTTGTCTAAAAAAAATCCTTGTGAGCATTGCCATTTCCGGATTCGATGTGAGGCGGGCCCCCGCCAAATAGCTTCCGGCCCCGATACTGATGCTGATGACAAGGCCTGCGGCCTGAATTATCCTTGAACAGTCGGCCCAGAAACTCCATATCCATCGCACCAGAAAGAACATTATAACAGACATGAAAAGTGCTCTGCAAGCGCAAACCAGTACCGCCCTGCCCCGAAGCTCAAAAGGCCCCCATACGGCGAGCAATGCAAATCCGGCCACAGCAGACAAGGCCACGGCCAGGCTAAGCCCGGTCACGCCCATGGATTGCACCAAAAAACGGCACAACAGCACATTGCATACAATGGACACGACGCCGGCCATAAACGGCAACCGGATACTGGACATGGCATAGTGAAGTGCCACAAAAAGCCGGGTGCCGGCAACGGCCCAGAGCCCCATAACCATAAAGACAAGACACCGGCCGGTCTGATCCACGGCCGTCAGATCAAAGGCCCCCCTGCCGAACAGCATTAAAACAATAGGCCGGTTCAAGGCGATGATCCCAGCGATGGCAGGAATAATTAAAAAAAAGACCATGCGCACACCGGCATTGAATACGAAGCCGGCATCCTGGTTTTCCGGATTTTGATCAAAAAATACAAATTCCGGCTTTACACCGGCATGTTTGCTCTTTTTAACACATCCGGTGCCGGCCAATACAGAGAGCATGGGCAATAAAACAGTGGCCACCGGCGAGGCCACCAACGCCAGGGGGAACTGAACCAGACGTTCTGCATAATTGAGATAGGAGACCGCACCCGGATCCAGCGTTGAGGCGGTCAGTCCCGCCACCAGCAGGTTAATCTGGAACGCCGCGGCCCCGATCATGGAAGGCCCCAGGGCCATGAAGGCTTTTTTCACCCGGGAATGCACCCGGACAAAGGCTTTAAAATTAAACATGCCGAGCGCTATAAGGCCTGGCAGTTGAAAGAGGAGCTGAACAATGCCGCCGACGGTCACCCCAATGGCCAAAATTAAAATTTTGGGTTTAAAACTGTCGGCAAACAGTACAGCGGCCATAATCATACAAAGATTGAGCAAAATCGGCGTGGCTGCAGGCACATGAAAATTTGACCGTGCATGGAGCACGCTCATGGACAGCGCCACAAAAAAAATAATAAACACGTAGGGCGTCATTATTCTGAACAACAGGCAAGACAATGTATGGGAATAGGATCCGGCACCATACCCCGGAGCAAAAAAGTCAACTAAAAAAGGCGCAAAATAGATCCCTATCCCCACCAGCAAAGCGCCTGCAATGGATATAAAAAACAGCGCATTTAAAAACACGGCCGTGGCCTGGTCTTTTTTATTAAGGGCAAACTGTTCTGCAAACAACGGAATGAAGGAGATGCTTAGAATACCGTCTGACATCATTTTCCGAATCAGATCAAAGGGTCTGAATGCAATAAAAAACGCGTCGGAGACCATACCTGCACCAAAAATAAATGCAATGACCGCATCTCGTATCATGCCAAGAATCCTTGAAATCAAGGTGATCGAACTGATGGATGCCGCTTTTTTGATAAAGTGGGTCACATGTTTTCCTTGACATATTTATCGGTTTTATATATCTTGCCGAATTTGATATAAGTTTTATTATTTACTTTTAATTCTCTATTTTATGAAGGAGCTAGACCAAGTTGGCGAACCATAAATCAGCAAAAAAACGCGCAAAACAAAACCAGGTCAGACGGATGAGAAACAAATCCGCTAAAACCGCCCTTAAAACCCTTGAAAAGAAACTTCGTGCAGCTAAAGAAGCTGGTGAAAATACCGATGAGCTGATGAAAAAAACCCAGTCAGCCATTCACAAAGCAGCTAAAAAAGGTATTGTTCACAAAAAAATGGCTTCAAGGAAAATCTCAAGACTGTTCAAATTTGCGAACGCATAAGTTACGCGCTTTTTGCACCATTTAAGCTCAGCCGGTCCAGACGATAAACCGGCATCTGTCCTCATATGAGGAACAGGCGCCGGTTCGTCTTATTATTACGTTTAAAAATCGTCCAGCATCCGGGTAACCAAACTTTCAGCCACACGCTCGGCAATGAGAGTGATCGCCTCTCGTTTATTGGCCTCATCGTCCACCGTGCTGCTTGATACGCTGTAAGACTCCGAGGCTGAAAAATTCTTCACTGACCAGATTACTTTCCCTTCCGCACCGGTCAGAGACACATCAACCGTTGCATTAACCCGCCTTTCCGTCACATCCTCCGAGGAAGACCTGGACAATGTGGAAAAGGTTATGGATTGCACCGTACCGGATATGTTGTGGATGGCATTGCCGGCATCCACAACAATCGTATCGGTCTTTGCACTAATCTCACGGGTCAATTCGTTGGTAAACGATATTCCGGCCCGGGATTCGGTACTATTGTTTTCAAAGATGTTCACAGATACCCGGGTGATATCATTTTTAATGAAACCACCCCCTAACAGTCGATACCCGCAACCGACAACCATCATCACCAATGAGACCACCGTCAACCAAACGATACATTTTTTCATAAATCACACCACAATATTAACTAAGGTCTGTTTCTTACGAATCACAATGATTTTACGGATCTCTTTGTTTTCAGTATACTTGACAATTCTTGCATCCCCAAGGGCCGCAGATTTAATATCTTCTTCACCGGCATCGGCACCCATGGGAAATTTTGCCCGCAGTTTTCCGTTCACCTGAACCACAACAAGCACCTCGTCGGTCTGCATGGAATCCTTTCTGAATTCAGGCCAGGGCTGTTCAAGAATAGAGCCTTTATTCCCCATCTTGGCAAACAACTCTTCACAGAAGTGGGGAATAATAGGACTGAGCAAGAGCAGTACATTTTCAAGACAGCACCAGGCCACGGACTTGAGTTCATCGTCGGCCTCCTCAAGCTTCACGGTGTACATGGCATTGACCAGCTCCATCACGGCCGCAATGGCCGTATTGAAATGAAAATTGGTGTCAATATCGGCGGTCACCTTCTGGATGGTCTGATTGGCTTTGATATAAAGCTCTTTTGCCTGCTCGGACTTAAGGGAACCTGCATCCCCCTTGTACGCATCAATACCCTGGATGGTTTCCATGCAGGTCATAGCCAGGCGCCAGACGCGATTCACAAAACGATTGCTGCCCTCAACACCATCTTCACTCCATTCCAGATCCCGTTCGGGAGGCGCGGCAAACAGGCAAAACAGCCGGGTGACATCAGCGCCGTATTTTTCCAGAAGCTCATTGGGATTGACCACGTTCTTCTTGGATTTGGACATCTTGATCACACGCCCGACATCCACATCCTTGCCGCACATGGTACAGACAAGCCCCCCGTCCTTTTTCTCACCCTGCTCCGGAAACAGGTAGCCATGCTCGGGACAGGTCATGGTCTCCTTGCACACCATACCCTGGGTCAACAACCGGGTAAAAGGTTCTTTAAACGGTACAAGCTTGAGGGTATTGAGCACCCGCATGAAATACCGGGAATAGAGAAGATGCAGAACGGCATGCTCCACACCACCGATGTACTGATCCACGGGCATCCAGTACTCCACGGCCGTGGGATCAAAGATACCCTTTTCATATCGAGGCGAACAATAGCGCAGGTAATACCAGGAAGATTCCACAAAGGTGTCCATGGTGTCGGTATCCCGCCTGGCATCCTCTCTGCCGCAGGCCGGACAGGTGGTCTTGGCAAAATAATCAAGGGTCGGCAGCGGAGAGCCACCTTTGTCCAGCAGATTGGCATCTTCGGGCAGCTTTATGGGCAGAGCATCTTCGGGCACCGGAACCACACCGCATGTGGGGCAATGAATCACCGGAATAGGCGTCCCCCAGTAACGTTGACGGGAAATACCCCAGTCCCGCAGACGAAAAGAGACCGCCCGTTTGCCGAAGCCTGATTCTTCAAGCCAGTCCGCCATTTTTTCAATGGCCTCCTTGCTGTCCATACCGTCAAACTGTCCGGAATTGGCCATCACCCCGCGACCGGCATAGGCCTCGGCCATGGTCTCACCGTCAAGGGTTTCGCCATCGGGCTGAACCACCACCCGGATTTCAAGCCCGTATTTTCTGGCAAAATCAAAGTCTCGCTGGTCACCGGAAGGCACGGACATAATGGCACCCGTGCCATAGCCCATTAAAACAAAGTTGGCCGTATAGACAGGGATCTTTTCATTGGTTGCCGGATTAATACAATAGGCACCTGTAAACACCCCTTCTTTTTCATATTTCTCGATACCCTCGGCAGAACGCTCCTGCCTGGAGACCTTTTCCACAAACTGGGTTACAGCCGCCTCCTGGTCCGTACCACGGGACAACGTCTCCACCAGGGGATGTTCCGGTGCCAGGCACATGAAGGTGGCACCGAAAATAGTATCAGGACGAGTGGTAAACACATCAATCACTTCATCACTGCCGTCCACCTTAAAATTGAGCTCCGCCCCCACGCTTTTGCCGATCCAGTTCTTCTGCATGGTGGTGACATTATCGGGCCAACCGGGGAGCTGATCGCAATGCACCAGAAGATCTTCGGCATAGTCGGTTATCTTAAAAAACCACTGCCACAGCTTTTTTTGCTGAACCACCTGGGAGCATCGCCAGCACTTGTCCTGCTCCACCTGCTCGTTGGCCAGAACCGTTTGGCATTTTTCACACCAGTTCACATAGGATTCCTTCCGGTAAGCCATGCCCTTCTCAAGCATCTTCAAAAACAGCCATTGTTCCCAGCGGTAGTATTCCGGCCGGCAGGTGGCAATTTCCCTGTCCCAGTCATAGGAAAATCCCATTTTTTTAAGCTGGGCCCGCATGGAGCTAATATTCTCGTAGGTCCAGGCCGCCGGATGGGTATTATTATCAATGGCGGCATTTTCCGCCGGCATACCAAAGGCATCCCACCCCATGGGATGAATAACGTTAAACCCACGCATGCGCTTGTAACGGACCACCACATCTCCGATGGTATAATTGCGCACATGGCCCATATGAATCTTTCCCGAAGGATAGGGAAACATTTCAAGCAGATAATATTTTTCCCTGGACGAATCCTCCTCAACCTTGAAAAGCTGAGTTTTATTCCAGTATTCCTGCCACTTGGGCTCGACCTGGGAAGGGATGTACCGTTCCTCCATTATTTTAATTCCTTTCGAAAAACATATACATTTATAGTTGAACCTTTTTAGATGCCATAAGAGTGGAGAAATAGCAAAGGTATTTATGGTAAAATTTTATTTTTTTCATTACCCCTGCCTGGGTATGTGTATTGAAGGACCAAGCCGGGCCGCAAACAATTGCCCAGGCAAAATCAAACATTTATATTGACCACACACACCCTAAGATGATATAGAGAGTGGTTTTATTGCCCCAGGCCGGGCAATGCGCATAACAATTATATCCTTGCTCCGGGTTTTATCATAGGGTTGATCCGGGGCTTTATATCCACAAGGAGGAAAAATGAGGAAGTACGAAACCGTATTCATTGCCGATCCGGACATGTCGGATCAGGCCCGTGAAGAACTGCTCGAAAGAGTAACAGGTATCATTGAAAGGGAAAATGGTATCCTTCTGAACACTGATGAGTGGGGCCTGAAAAAATTGTCCTACGAAATCAAAAAGAAACTGCGCGGCTACTATGTCTGCCTGACCTATGGCGGAACCGGAGCGCTTGTCACAGAGCTTGAAAGAAATTTTCGTCTAAGTGACCTTATCATGAAGTTCATGACCATCCTTGTCACCGAACATGTCACCGAAGAATCTCTGAAACAGGAAGCTGAAGCGGCCAAGGAAGCGGCCCGGCAAACTGCAGAGACTGCTGCATCCCAGGAAGAAGAAGCAGATCAGGGTGACGCAGAAGAGGCTGAAGATAACTCAGATGATCAGGATGATGCGCAAGCTACCGAATCTGAAGAGACAGCTGAACCTGCCGAAGAATCCAAAGAATAATTCAAGCACAAAGGAGATCAAGTATGTATAAAGGTCATAGAGGCGGCGGAAAAAACAGATTCTATCAGCGCCGGAAAATTTGCAGGTTCTGCGTGGACAGCTCCATGGAAATTGACTATAAAAATCCCAAAGCACTCAAACAGTTCATTACTGAACGGGGCAAAATCATTCCCCGCCGTATCACAGGCACCTGTGCAAAACATCAGCGCAAGCTGACAGTGGCCATCAAGCAGGCCCGGCAGATTGCACTTCTGCCCTTTGTGGGTCGCCCCTTAAATTAAAACAGGAAAGTATTTTCACAGGTTTATAGAAAATGCCGTTATCCATCACACACCCGGTTTTTATCAGGGAAACCTTGACAGGCATTGCTTTTTGTCTGTTGATGTATGGTGTGGTGTTTACAGTTCCCCTGCTCGGTGTATTCGTACTGTTGTTTCTGCCCCTGCCGGTGCTTTTCTATCGGCTCAAACTTGGCAGACACAGCGGGACACTGATTGCAGGAACCAGTTTTTTTATACTCGTGCTGATGACCAAGGGTGTCGCATTTGACACACTTTACGTTGGGCTGCTTCTGGCAACCGGCATGGTTTTAGGCGAATGCCTTGAACGGCATATGAGTATTCAACGAACCATCGGGCTGACCACGGCACTCGCGGCAGGCGCGATCTGTTTAGCGCTTATGATATTCAGCATCAGCCAAGGACAAAATGTATCCGCCATAATGACGGATTACATGAATCAGTCTTTGAGTGTTGCCAAACAGCTTTCGCCTGAACTTGGGATGGATACTGAGATGACCCAAAAGCTGATATCATCCATGATGATTGTCATGCCGGGTATGTTCATGATCTCTTTTATCACAACCTTGTGGCTGAATATTCTGATTATCAGAAAGCTTCTAAAATACAAGGGTGTTACCATCAAAAGTATTGAGCACTTAAATCTGTATAAAGCACCGGACATGCTTGTCTGGGCATTTATCGGCTGTGCAACGGCTTTAATGATTCCTGCAGGCCCCGTGAAAATCTTTGGCATTAACTGCCTGATTGTTTTAATGCTTGTTTATTTTTTTCAAGGAATTGCAGTAATTTCCTTTTTTTTTCAGCAAAAAAACACCCCCATGGCGCTGAAGGGATTTTGCTATTTTCTCATTGCCGTACAGGTGTATGTTTTAATCCTTGTCATAGGTCTTGGTTTTTTTGACAACTGGATTGATTTCAGGAAACTTGCTGCATCACGAAAATAAAATATATGCCGGACCGCAAGGCTGCGGCCGGATTGGAGGTTTAGAATGAAAGTAATACTAAAGGAAACCATCGATACCCTGGGTATCGCCGGTACCGAGTGCAAGGTGGCGGAAGGATATGGACGCAATTATCTCCTGCCCCAGGGAAAAGCGGTTTTGGCCACCCCTGCCAACCGCAAGGTTATGGAACAGGCCCGGGCGAAGCTGGAGCTTCAGATCGCCAAAGAGAGAAAGATTGCCGAAGAGATGGCCGCAAAGGTCAAAGAAGTTGCAATCACAATCAAGGCCAAGGTTCGCGAAGAGATTTATCTTTACGGGTCCGTCACCTCCCACGACATCAAAGATGCGCTGGATGCCCAGAATGTTGACGTTGAACGTCGTGCCATTCTACTTGCAGAACCCATCAAAGAGACCGGTGAATACAAGGTACCCATCCGTTTATATAAGGATGTTGAACCGGAAATCACCGTGACGGTTGTCCCTGAAGAAAAACAGGAAAAATAGTTTCGACATCTGCCTGCAGATCTTTGGATGCCGAAGATCTGCAGGTTTTTTAAAGGTCAGCGATGGCAAAAAAAGAATCCGTTAAATCAGATCACCTGCTTAACCGCACCCCGCCCCATGATACAGATGCAGAGGCATCACTTCTGTCCGCCATCTTTATTAACAATGACAGCTTGCTTGACATTGTTGAGATCCTCAAACCCGATGATTTTTACAAAGGTGCCCATAAAAAGATTTTCCGGGCCATCACGGAACTATCCATCAAAGAGGAACCGGCCGACCTTGTGACCGTTGCCAACCACCTCAACGAAAAAGATGAGCTGGAAGGTGTCGGCGGCCCTGCATTTCTTGCCGCCATTTCAGATGCGGCACCGGTGGCGGTCAATGCCGTGCATTACGCCAGAATTGTCCGGGGCAAATCGACCTTGCGCCAACTTATCAATGCATGCTCAGGCACCATTGAACGCTGCCTTGAAGACAAGGGCGATTTTAAAAATATACTTGACGAGTCCCAGGCATTGATCCTGAAAATTGCCGATCGCCAGTCCGGAAGTCCCTTTAAACCGCTGTCGGATCTGATTAATCTCAACATTGATCAATTGGAAGAACTACAGGGCAAGGAGGGTGGACTTGCGGGACTTTCAACCGGATATGGTCGGCTTGACAGAATCACCTCCGGCCTGCAGCCTTCGGACCTTATTATTCTGGCTGCCCGGCCCTCCATGGGAAAAACCGCATTTGCCTTGAACATTGCCAGAAATGTGGCGTTTCAATACCGCAAACCCGTGGCGGTGTTCTCCCTTGAAATGTCCAAAGAACAGCTCTCCATGCGTCTGTTGACCTCTGAAGCCCGGGTTGACGCCAACCGGTTGCGCAGCGGGGTATTCAGCCCCGAAGACTGGCAAAACTTTACGGACGCTGCAGGTGTCCTCAATGAAATCCCCATTTTCATTGATGATACACCGTCCATATCGGTTATGGATTTGCGGGCCAAAACCAGGAAATTGTTCCAGCTGAATAAAGATATCGGTCTTGTGGTTATTGATTATCTACAGTTAATGAAATCATCCGTTCATTCGGATCGACGGGATCTTGAGATCGCTGAGATTTCCAGGGGATTAAAATCCCTGGCCAAAGAACTCAAGGTACCGGTGCTGGCATTGTCCCAGCTGAACCGTGCCCTGGAACAGCGCTCGGACAAACGGCCCATGATGTCGGATTTACGTGAATCCGGCGCCATTGAACAGGATGCGGATATTATTTCTTTCATTTACCGGGACGAGGTCTACAATAAAGAACCTGACAATCCGAAAAAAGGGACCGCAGAAATCATCGTTGCCAAAAATCGTAACGGCAGCATCGGTACCGCCCACATGGTGTTTAACGGCCAGTACACCCGGTTTGAGGAACTGGCACCCGAAGCGTATCAGGGATTTAAATGAAGCGAATTGCCTACGGCACCCTAGACGGGCTCAATAAAGCCCAGATCAACCGAATAGAAAACCTTTACACCTTCAAATCACCCCCGGAATATATCCTTTCCCGGCAGGCCGCCATGGAAATTGTGGACATCAGCCGGGAAATTCGCCGCCAGATCGGCCTTCTTCTGGATCGCAACGGAAAAGTTGTTTGCGTTATTGCAGGGGAACCCCACCGCATTGTCATTCCGGTCACACCTGATTTCCAGGCAGGACCAGGTCGCCTTAAGGGACTTCGCTGTGTTCATACCCACCTGTCCCACGAAGCGTTGACCCGGGATGACCTGACCGACCTTGCCCTACTGCGCCTGGACTACATCACGGCCATCTGCCTGAATAACGACGGCACTGCAGGCCCTTTATACTCTGCCCATATTCTACCCGATCCCGAGGCTGATCCATACCGAGTACTTCCCGGCACCACCCTTGAAGAGCTCAACACCGACTGCCAGTCCCAAATTCTTGAACTTGAATCGGAACTCTCCCGGCACAATCGTCGACACAGCCCGGAAACCGGCCAGGAAAACGCATTTTTAATCAATGCGGCAACCCAGGGCATAAATTCAGCCCAGGTCTCTTTGGATGAGCTTGAGGAATTGTGCAAAACAAGCCGAATCCATGTGGTGGGTACGGCCATCCAGCAAAGAAAAAAAATTGATCCCAAATTTGTGGTGGGCAAAGGTAAATTATCAGAATTGATTATCAAGGCCATCCAGAACTACGCCACAATGCTTGTCTTTGACCGCGAACTGAGCCCGTCCCAGATACGATCCATCACCGACTTTGTGGAGATGAAGGTCATTGACCGCACCCAGCTGATTCTGGATATTTTTGCCAAACAAGCCAAGTCCAGTGAAGGTAAATACCAGGTGGAGCTGGCCCAGCTTGAATATATGCTGCCCCGCCTGATCACCAAAAACACGGCCATGTCCAGGTTGACGGGCGGCATCGGCGGCAGAGGTCCCGGTGAGACCAAACTCGAGGTAAACCGGCGCCGTGCAAGGGAACGGATCAACCGGCTGAAAAAAGAGATTAAAAAAATACGCAAACAGCGCACCCAGCAAAAAGCCCGGCGAAAACGACGGAATCTGCCGGTCATCTCCATTGTGGGCTATACCAACGCCGGCAAGTCAACCTTGCTCAACACCTTGACCCAAAGCAGTATTATCGCCGCAAACCGCCTTTTTGCCACCCTGGACCCCTCTTCACGCAGGCTGAGATTTCCCCGGGACAAGGAAGTGATTATCACCGATACCGTGGGGTTTATCCAGAATCTGCCCAAAGAGCTTTTAGAGGCATTTCATGCCACCTTAGAGGAACTTGAGCAGGCAGATGTTATTCTTCATGTCATTGACATTTCAAACCCCAGGTACATGCAGCAAAAAGAGACGGTGGACCAGTTGCTCAAATCGTTGAACCTGAATAAAATCCCCACACTGTATGTATTCAATAAAGTAGATCTGGCGGATTTGGACAATTTTGATTCACCCTGGCTGTTAAACCAGGGAATCGTTGTTTCAGCACGGAATAAATCAAGCCTTGCCCCCTTGGTGGAAAAACTTGAGGCCATGGTGTAACCCGAGTTCACCGCCAACAATAGCTTAAAGGGGTGCTTGAATCCGAATGTCATTCTTATGCATAGCCGTTAATATTTTTTTACCAAAACCTGGGTTGAAAAAAACATACGGATACTTTACCCTAATCAAACATTAAAACCACTTGCTTTGGAATTTCACATGGAAATACGATTAGATCGGTTAATGGAAGAAGAGAATATCAAAGAAGACTCAATTGACGTTCCAGACTGTTTCGGAGAATTTGATAAAAACTGTCGCCTCTGTTTTGATTATTGCGCGATATCCATAAAATGCTGTGTGATGCAGTCCCGCCATCCCAAAATCGACATTTTGGAAAAACTTTTGATTTACAATGACTATGCCGCAAAACCCAACTGATTATAAATTTATATTCATCAAGCCGTCGTTCCATATGACAGTCATGGGCTGACCGGGTCTTTCGACATCCGTGGTCAACCCACAACAAAAATTACAAAGTCCGTGTCGCTTGCACAGAACTTTCTTACAAAATTTATTAATTGGAGAGTTGTATGTGTAAAAGAGAAGGGGCTTTGAGAAAATAATGCCGGTGTATACCGGTCTATTTATCCGTGTTCGTTGTTAAATCCAAGTTTGCTCATGTTCCTTAAAACCTGCCTGATTCAAGCTTGTTGGTCAGATACATGATCTGCTCATAACGCTGCCCCTTTTGCTGTATCTCTTTTTCAACCGCGTTGACCGAATAGATGGCGGTTGCATGGTAGCGTTTAAAGCTTGCACCAATTTTTTTTATGGGCTGGTCGGTGTACTTCTTTGACAAAAACATTGCCACCTGGCGGGGTTTTACAACGCTGTGTTTTCTTGATTTGGACAAAAGTTCTTGTTCGGAGACATCAAAGGCGTCACAGACCAGTTTTTTGATCAAATCAATGGTGATACGTTTTCGCGTCCCAGCTACCCTTTCAAGCACACACCTGGCCAGCTCAAGGTCAATGTTTCGTTTCATCAACTGGCCCCTGGTGATAACACTTAAAAGCGCGCTTTCAAGCTGACGGACATCATCACAGGCTTCCTGGGCAATATATTCGGTCACGGGCGTGGGCAAAATGCACTGGATGGCCTTGGATTTCTTGTTTAAAATCTTTACCCGGGTATTGAAATCCGGTGCCTTGATCTCCGTGACCACCCCCATATTCAGCCTGGATTTCAGATTTTCATTCAATTTAGGGATTTCATCAGGCCGTTCACAGCCTGAAAAAATAATTTTCTTGTCAGCATCAACCAGATAGTCCAGGGTCATGGCAAGCTCTTTCTGGGTGGCGGACTTTCCGGTCAGGAAATGGACATCTTCCAGGATCAGTACATCACATTTAAGACGGTATTTCTCCTTAAACTGGTCAATACTGTTGTTTCTCAGGGAATAGATCATTTCATTGGTAAAATCCTCGGCAGTGACATAAAATACCCGCCGACCGCCTTCATGGGCGAGCATATGGTGCCCTACGGCCTGGGACAGATGGCTTTTACCCAGACCCGTCTTGCCCAAAAGAAAAAGGACGCCTGTGCCGTTAAGCTTTCCCTGGGCCAGATATAATGAGGCGGTATATGCAAAGCTTGAATTGTCTCCAACGACAAAATCATCAAAGGTAAAGTTCTTTTTCAACATGCGCCCGCAGTTGAACGCCGGTGTCATACCCGGAAGCTGGGGTTGAAATGCAGCAGGGACACTGTCGGCCACCGGTATGACAGGCATCACGCCGGTTGTTTTCTGTGTCCGTCCTTTTTGGTTGCGGCCTTTTGGGGACTGGCCTGCACCGGCCTTTTGGGACGCTGGTTTTAATTTTTTTTTGCCGACCTTGAATTCAATGCGGGCTTTTTTGCCCAACCGTAGAAACCCTTCTTCAAAATAATTCAGATAATTTTCTTTGAGCCGTTTGACATAGAAGTCATTGGGCACCGACAAGACAATAGTTTCAGCATCGTGTGTGGACATTATGACAGGTTCGATCCACATTCGATAACAATGATCTGGAACTAATTCTTTAATATGTGATTTGACTTCTTTTAAAAACGAATCCATTAAACAATACACAGCCTTCCAAACAATACAAAGCAAAGCTAAAGAAGCTTAAGAGGTTTGATATTTACAGTGGTTATAGTGATTTTAGTATTTTGGAGTACCTTTTATGCAATTTTTTTGGGGGGGTCAAATGGAATAACGATAGTTAGTTCTCCGTTAGGAGAATGCGTGGTATATTTTTTTAATAGTTTGTTTTTATTATATTTTTTGTGTGAAACAAATGAAATTTCTCCTAATTACAGTAAGTTCTCCAAATCCCTATTTTAAAAAGGTATTTTTTTAAATCTTAAATCTTCGTAAACAATGTAAAAAATATTTTCTTCGTTTTTTAACGATTTTCTTTGAATTTCTTCGAATTAAACAAAAGTCTTAAAAAAGGAGAGACATACTAAAATTTATAAGGGTTTCACAAATTCGTCCCTTAATTTTATTTACACCCAGTTGCGTCGATAGTATATCTTTAATTTTAACATACAGATGAAAGAAATATTCCATTATGCGTACCCATTCACACCGGCCTGTTCTTGGTATAACCATGGGAGATCCTGCAGGTATCGGCCCTGAAATCATTGTCAAAAGCCTATCTGACCCTGAGATTACAAATTTGTGCATCCCTGTTGTTTTAGGGGACATTGAAGTCCTAAAAAAAGCCGATACAAATTCGTCAATTCTTGAAAAGTTAGCCCTAACAGACGAATTAAACCGCGATTTTTCCAATTGCCCCAAGGGGTTTCTGGTTTGTCTTTCCAGTCTGAACCCGGATGTCACCCAACTTGGCCACCCAACCCCGGAAACCGGACGTGCCATGGAAACCTATATTCATACCGGCGTGGATCTTGCCCTGTCCGGCGCCATTGATGCGTTGGTCACAGGCCCCATTACCAAAACGGGCCTTAAATTGGCCGGTTCCCCCTACCCGGGCCATACCGAGTTGATCGCAGATCAAACACACACGGATAATTTTGCCATGATGATGGCAGGTCCCCGCCTGAAAGTGGTTTTAGCCACCATCCACATCCCCCTATCCCAGGTGCCGGACAAACTCACCACCCCGGAAATTACAAGAATTATCAATCTGACCCGGGAGACCCTGATCACGAGGTTCGGCATCAAAAATCCAAAACTTGCCGTGGCAGGTTTAAACCCCCATGCAGGCGAACAGGGCATGTTCGGCAATGAAGAGGCGGACCTCATTTTACCGGCAGTGGAAAAGGCACTGGCGCAAGGATTTGATATTTCAGGCCCCTACCCGCCCGATACCGTATTTTTCCACGCGGTTGAAGGCCGGTTTGATGCGGTCATCTGCATGTATCACGACCAGGGGCTGATTCCCTTTAAGCTGATCCATTTCAGGGACGGGGTCAATACCACCATCGGGCTTCCCATTATACGCACATCCGTGGACCACGGTACAGCATATGACATTGCCTGGACAGGGAAAGCAGACCCCGCAAGCATGAAAGAGGCCATTAAAATGGCAGCTGTCCAGGCCATCAATCAAAAAAGGCATGACAATAATAATGGCAGTTGATCACATCATCATCAAAGGGGCCAGAACCCATAATCTGAAAAATATTGATGTCAGCATTCCCAAAAACAGCCTGACGGTGATCACCGGACTTTCAGGTTCCGGCAAATCCACGTTGGCCTTTGACACCTTGTATGCCGAAGGCCGGAGACGCTATGTGGAATCTTTGTCCACCTATGCCCGCCAGTTTTTAGGCCAGATGGACAAACCCGATGTGGATGCCATAGACGGGCTCTCCCCTGCCATTGCCATTGAACAGAAAACCGCCTCCCACAATCCCAGGTCCACGGTGGGCACCGTCACGGAGATCTATGATTACCTGCGGCTTCTTTTTGCCCGGGCAGGAAAACCCCACTGCCACGTCTGCGGTAAACCCATCGCTTCTGCATCCATTGATCAAATCATACAAAGTATCCTTGATCCGATGCCTGAAAAGCCACAAAAAATTATGGTGCTGGCCCCTGTGGTGACCCATAAAAAAGGGGGACACGAAAAACTTATCCATCACCTGAAAAAGGAAGGGTTTGCAAGGGTTAAAATTGACGGGCATGTCTGCCTGATCGAAGAGGCACCGGCCCTTGATAAGAAAAAAGCACATAATATAGATGTTGTGGTGGATCGCCTGATTTTAAAACAGGGGATCGAACAGCGACTGGCCGATTCCGTTGAAACCGCCCTGACCCTTGCCCAGGGGCAGGTAGTCATTGATAATCTGGATCTAAAGGCCCAGACCCTTTTCAGTGAAAAGGCCACCTGTCACACCTGCGGGATCTCCTATCCGCCATTTTCTCCGGCCGGTTTTTCCTTTAATTCCCCCCAGGGCGCCTGTCCCCATTGTGACGGACTGGGTCATCTGACTGAATTTGATCCTGGTAAAATTGTACCGAACCATCATCTGTCCTTGCGCCAGGGGGCTATACTGCCCTGGGCCGGCAAGGATTCGGTACGTCATATGGAATTTTTGGACGCGCTGGTAACCCACTATAATGAAGATATTTACACCCCGTTTAAAGACCTTTCCACACGCTTTCAACAGGTTCTTCTCTCGGGTTCAGGTACCCAAAAAATCCCCTTTTATGTGGAGCAGGCCGGTAAAAAAATTGTCTATAAAAAACCGTTTGAAGGTGTCGTTGAACAACTATCTCGGCGTTTGAGGGAGACAAAATCCGCATCGGTCAGGCAGGATCTGGGCAAATACATGGGGCATAAAGTCTGCTCCAAATGTAATGGTTCCCGCCTGACCCCCGGTGCTTCGGCCGTTCGGGTGGCGGATACAACCATTCATCAGATCTCTGCCATGTCTGTTAAGCAAGCAGTTGTTTTTATCGATGGACTTGGGCTGACCGGCAGAGAAAAAACCGTGTCTGAACCCATTCTTGCAGAATTGTCCCAGCGGCTCTCTTTTCTGGAAGATGTGGGCCTTGACTATCTGACCCTTGACCGGTCCGCCGCAACCCTTTCGGGCGGGGAGAGCCAGCGCATCCGGTTGGCCACCCAGATCGGCTCCAAACTTTCCGGGGTGCTCTACGTGCTTGATGAGCCCAGCATAGGCCTTCACCAGCGGGATAATGCCCGTCTGCTCGGTACGCTGATGCACCTGAAAAACCTGGGCAATACCGTGTTGGTGGTAGAACATGATGAAGAGACCATGCTGGCCGCAGATCACATTGTTGATGTGGGGCCAAAGGCAGGGGTTAACGGCGGGCAGGTCGTGTTTTCAGGCCCGCCCGAGGATTTACTCAAAGCATCCTGTCTCACCGGACTGTATCTGTCTGGAAAACAAAAAATTCCTGTGCCCGAAACCAGACGCACGGGAACCCAACATTTTTTAACGGTCCAAAAGGCTGGAGAAAATAATCTCAAGGATATTGATGCCTCTTTTCCCATCGGGTGTCTGACCTGTGTCACAGGTGTCTCCGGATCGGGCAAATCAACCCTGGTGCTGTCAACCCTTTACCAGGCCCTTGCAAGCGCAATTAACAGGTCAGAAAAAACTGTGGGAAAACATGCCGCCATTTCAGGCATGGAACATATCGACCGGGTAATCCACATTGACCAGTCCCCCATCGGCAAGACCCCGAGATCCAACCCAGGTACCTATACAGGCGTTCTCACCCATATCAGGGAGCTGTTTGGCCAGACCCCTGACGCAAAGGCCCGGGGGTACAAAGCCGGACGATTCAGCTTTAATATCAAAGGCGGCAGATGTGAATCGTGCAAAGGAGACGGCATCGTTAAAATTGAAATGCATTTTCTGCCCGATGTCTATGTCACCTGTGATGTGTGCAAAGGCATGCAGTTCAACAAAGAGACCCTTGAAATAAAATACAAAGGGAAAAATATCGCCCAGGTTCTGGACATGACCGTGAACCAGGCCTTTGAATTTTTCGATAATATATCATCCATCCGGCACACCCTTGCAACGCTCCGGGAAACAGGACTGGGATATATCAAACTGGGCCAGTCGGCCACAACACTGTCCGGCGGGGAAGCCCAGCGTATAAAAATTGCCAGGGAATTGTCCAAGAAAAGCACAGGGAAAACCATCTATATTCTGGATGAACCCACCACGGGCCTGCATACCGATGATATCAAAAGGCTGCTGGCCGTTCTGGATCAACTAGTGGAAGCAGGCAACACCGTAGTAATTATCGAGCACCACCTTGATGTTATCAAGTGCGCGGATTATGTTATTGACCTTGGGCCCGAAGGCGGAGACCAGGGCGGGCAGATCATTGCCCAGGGCACCCCGGAACAGGTGGCCGCTTCACCGTTGTCCCATACGGGTTTTTACCTGAACCGGGTTTTGACAGATCAGCATTCATCGCAATAGTTTTCCACCATACAGGACCCATCCACCAGGCAGGCAAAAGCTATCTTTTCGGCCTGACTCCGCCGTTTGGCTGACACCGGTTCAAATTCATCCGGTAGAGTGGTTATAAGCGCATGGTCTGGTCCGGGAATGGATGCCATCCCCTCTCCTTGGACTTTTCCTGTAATTCCGGAAATCAGTTCCGCATCCTGGCCATTGGTCACCACCACCCAGGGGATCTGGTAATCAAAAATCAGCCGGGACAATGCCAGGGTCGGCAGGCGCCGGGTCACAAGGGACCCCGGGGCATAATTGATCATCATCACCGCCCGTTGATTCCTGTAAACCAGAAAATCAACCGTCACATCCGCACTGCGATCACCGACCCGGAGGGTAATTTCCCGGCCCGCCTCAACGTCTGATCTATCAAATTTCAGATCGTTTACCAGATGCCGGGCAATTTGCTGGCGGTACCGTTCATCATGGGTATCTGTAATGGTCTTGCCAGTTAAAAAATCAACAAGCTCACCTAAAATCAAGTGATGGGAATAATCATCCATATCGTCCCCTTTAAATTTTGATTAGATATTGACCTTATATGCAGAAAAACATTATGAATGCCATAAAAAATTTATAAAAAAGGTGTATCAGGCATGCTGGATTTTCTTCCCTCCCCGGTTAAGGGGGCGCTTTCATTTATTGGATTTTTACTCAACACCATTTTTTTGACTGTGCCGTTGATTTTAACTTCTATTTTAAAATTTATTATACCCTTCAAGGGGATGATTGTATTACTCGACAAATTCCTTATCTGGCTTGCAACCCTGTGGATCAGTATAAACGGTCTTAATTGTGCGCTGTTCAACAAAATAGAGTGGCAGGTGAATGGGTTAACCCGGCTGAAAAAAAAGGACTGGTATCTTGTTATATCCAACCACCAGTCCTGGGTGGATATCCTGGTGCTTCAAAAAATTTTTAACCGTAAAATCCCCATGCTGAAATTTTTTCTAAAAAAAGAGCTGATATGGGTACCTTTTTTAGGACTTGCATGGTGGGCGCTGGATTTTCCGTTCATGAAACGGTATTCAAAAAAATTTCTTGAAGCCAATCCCCACTTGAAGGGAAAGGATCTTGAAAGGACGCGCAAGGCGTGTGAAAAATTCAAACACACCCCGGTCTCGGTGATGAACTTTGTGGAAGGCACCCGGTTTACCCCGGAAAAACACCAACGCCAAAACTCGCCCTTTGAACGGCTCCTTTTACCCCGGGCCGGCGGTATCGCCTTTGTGCTCGGTTCCATGGGCGAATACCTGCACAATATTGTCAATGTCGCCATTGCTTACCCAGGCGGGGTGCCGACCTTCTGGGATTACATTTCAGGCAAAACCAAACAGATCATTGTGGACGTGGATGTATTCCCGGTAAGCGAGCAGTTGATTGGCGACTATTTTAATAATGATCGATATAAGCAACAATTTTGTGACTGGCTCAATCAAATCTGGCAGGAAAAGGACAAAAAGCTAGGAGAACTGCTTATTTGCAAACTACCAGATAAGCCACAGACATATATAAAAAAAATTAAAAATTAAAAGTTTCCCTTGTCTAAATATTCAGGGGATAAAAAGAGATGCTACCGATGCGATACTTCCAGTTAACTTACTCTCGATACCTGGATGATCCAAAGTAATTGAATTGAAAAAGGAATGTAAATCAAAACCCCTAATACTACAATAGTTTCCCGACGAACATTAGCAAGCATCTAAATCATACCGAATTCAGGTGGCTTTTCTTCTCCCAAAATCCCTGCCCACGAGCACCTCGCAAATGATTTCGACGCAGCCTGCTCTGATTTTTTTGTACTACTCCGGGATTGTCTTTCTGTCCTGCAAAATGTAAAACTCATCGCAGTCAACTTCACTTTCAAGGATTAGTTGTGGTAATTTTTACCACAACTTCACAAAGCTGCATTGGCTTTTTTACAGCAGTTCTCAGTGAAGGGGACTATCATTAAAAACACATCAATTTCTCGTACGTTTCAGAGGCAATACAGAACCGTGGAAATCGTCGAGTTTCTATTTTCTTCAATGACCTTACCAGCTCCGTAAAATATGGCAATGCTTTTTATCCAAAGCCAATAGTCATCTCGGGGCCTTCCTTGATGGGTAGGCTCGAATTTTCCCAAAGGCAAATTTTTGAAGAATTCGGATCAGGGTGCTCGAATTTCAGTTGATGGTGATATTATAAATTGTAGCAATGATTCCCAGTTTCTAAAAATGATAATCCGAATGGTACAGCGTAGTTGATTCCAGAATTCTTTTCGGGCACTGAATTTGGCCCTTGCTTTCTTAAAAAGCGGGTCCATTAATTCGATGATCTGATGCATGGAGAATGCCATTAGAATAATCAGGAAAAAATTAAATGAAAGATTATTTTCGCCATGCCCAAAATTGTGCTCAGCATGATATCCTTGGTTTTTCAAGGTGTTGAAATTTTCATTTTCAATTTTCCATTTGGCCCTGCCTGCCTTGACAAGCTTTTTGACATTGCCGGCGTTCACCTCAATATCCGTCACCCAGCTATTGGTATAGATGATTTTATCCTGATCTTTGAGAATACTGTACTCGAGGAAATTTATTACCGGTGCCGATGTGTCCCCATTTAAACGAAGCCCATTGATCCACTCGTATTTATGGATCAGCCCTTTTTTGTCTTTCCATTCGATCTGGTTGACGTCATCCTGTTCTTCTTTCTGCAGGACCTGCTCGAATAAAATTGTATGATCTGTGGGCTTTGCCACCAGAATAAAAGACATTTTTAATTTTTGAAGAAGGTCAACGAATGGTTTTTTGGAATATAGATCATCAGCGGTGATGACTATTTTCAGCTTTGGGTGGTCCGTTCGAATGCGCTGCAGTATCCGTTTTCCGGCGTTAATCTCACAATCCTGCTTTTTGGTGCCATCGGTATTCTTTATGGGTTCCGGTGCTAATGGAAATACCTGGCGCTTGTCTGGATGAACCACAGCAGCACAGAGAGATTGATGTGAGTAACTGACGGTTCCATTGCGGTGTTTTTTCACCAAGCATGAAGGGCAATTAACGCTCTCGGATCGAAAATATTGTGTGCCGTCAATCGGAATAATATAGCCATCTTCCAAAAAACGATAATCGTTTAAATGATTGCCTCGTTGAAGCAAGCCGAAAAAGTCTGAGAAAACCGGAAACAGTTGCTCCGAAGGTACATCGTCGAGGATAGCCCTCATTTGATTATCTTTTGGGATGGTAGTAACCTTGAACATTGTCCGCAAATTGTTCAATTGTGATGCCTCTTCAAGGCGCTTTTGAAATTCAAGCATTGAAGGATCTTGAAAAAACATCATAGCAAGGGCACTCAGACATGAATCATGCATGGAGTGTTTGGTTTTCCCATCTTGGCGTTTGTCAACAATCTCATCGGCCCGTTTAGAAACCGTTTTTCTAAGGTTTGAAAATTTGAGTTGTTTCCCAGTGTTCAAGCTGATAGCCCCTATACAATGTATCGTTGAATAAGGCTATCATAAAGCATATAAAAAATCTAGTTTTATATTTGATGTTATTTCAATAGGTTATAAAATATTTTGCATTCAAGTGTGATATATTGAAAATTACAACAATAGTGTTTGGCGTAAGTAGAAGGTTATATGATCAATTCGGGCTTTAATTCCATAGCAAATTTGCAAAAGACATTACGAAAATCAATAGGACTCATTGCCCGAAATGCCAATTTGTTAGAGAGTGCGATCTTCACTGAGAACTGCTGGCTTTTTTATCACAATTATATATGGCGTTAGAAATTTTTCCTATTGATTCCTACAATAGAAAAAAGGCCGAAACCTAAAAGAAGGAGGGAGTTTGGCGCCGGTACAGAGGTCATATCGACCAATAATACAGAAGGGCGTGTACTGTCATAGCTATAAACTCCGATTTCGAGCACCCCTTCTCCGTCTTCTTCGAACATTATTGTTTCTTTAATCCAGTTCCCTATCGTCCAGAGCTCCGTTACAACATCTCCAATTTTATAGTATGCATGATCATCTCCATCACCTTCGTAAAACAAAAAAAGCAAGTCAAAGCTATATGTATCTCCTTTTTTGTATGATATAGCCTGGCTAATATAAGCGACATCACCTCCTGTTCCACCGGATGATAGTTCTGCATACCAATCACCATATTTGGGGGAATAGGTTTCTAAGGAAGGAGCATAATAACCAGTACTATTAACAATTTCCACATTTCCTTCAGAACTCCAGCCTCCAAATCCGATTTCAAAACCGTCACCACTGAGGCCGATTAATGCAGCAGATGCCTGGCCGGCGACCCCGATAACTAATAAAAACCCCAAAAAAGAAAAAAAATTTTTCATAAGATTACTCCTACTATTATATTTAAACATGTACCTATGTCTTAAATTTAAATTAATTTATGCAAAAAGAAAGCCAAGTCCCTAAAACTATAAAATCATTTATTGAAAAGGTTTTTCATGGACTAACATAACTTAAAACGATCCAAAAGACATAAAGCTAATACATTTTTTTCTCATATAATATACTTTTTTCGCCAACCTGTTTGTATTTTCTTTACCCCTATTTTTCATAGCAAGAATTGTTATGGATGCTCAGACATTTTGTTAACTATTATTTTTTCAGACTATTTTTAGACTATTCAATATAGTGTTCTTTTCTATAAAATATCCTGAATTCTATTTCAAGTAAATTAGACCTTAGTACAATATCCTTTTTTTAGAAATTCTATTATAATTTGGTTAAGATAAATTTTTACTCAGTGTTTATCCGGGCACTAGAAAGTTTTATATTAAAGTACCGATAAGTTACTGCGCTTCTTTCATATTTTGTTGTGGGCTATGCCTGGCAGTTGATGTGCCAGGTCGGCCCATGGCCGTTATTTGAAATAAATTGGAGGGGAATCATGGCACAAGCAGGAGTTATTAAAACAATTACAGGCGATGTAAATGCGCGAACCCCTGATGGACAGGTTCGCCAACTCATGGCCGGGGACATGGTTTATGAAAATGAAATGATTGAAACTTCTGCAGATTCCGAACTTACCATTGAATTGAACGATGGAAGGACACTGGACCTGGCAGGAAACAGCCAAGTTGTCCTTGATGAAACCGTTGTTGCAACCGTTGCACCACAGGATGCGGTTGTTGCGGAGGTCCAGGAACTTCAGGCCGCCCTGGAAGCAGGTGACGACATCCCTGATGAAGAGACGGCAGCAGGTGAGGAAGATGCAGGACATGATTATAATCTTGCATATTATGCAGGAGATCAATCCGGGGGCGAAGTCGATAGTTATCTCTTTGGTACCACATATGGTGACGAAGCGGTAGATTTTCCGGCCATAGAAGGTGAACAGGACCCCGAAGCTGCACCTGAACCTAATCCTGTGTTTATCGTTGGATCTTCAGATGATGATGAAGGCTCTTTCGGGACCGAGCATACTGTAAATCCGTATGAAGGGGGGCAGGGGGAAATCCTTGGCCAGGCCGGCGCAGATATACTGGTTGGAGATCCAGGATCAATTACGCCGGTATCAAACAACTACATTCTGGTTCTTGATTTCTCTGATTCAATGACAAATGAACCCGACGACACCGACCTTGATAAACTTAGAAGTGCAGAAATAAATTCAACAATTGCCCTCATCAATGATATTAAAACCAGTGTTGAGAATGCTGTTGACGGATACAAGGTAAAAATTAATCTACTACCCTTTGCAAAAAGCGCCGATGCAGAAGAAAATAGCGCCTGGATTTCTTTTGAAAATGTAAACGGTACGGTCGTTATCGAAGAGGGTATAAATTCCACGGATCAGTATGAAGGAATCATGGACTGGATTCAAAATTATACCACCTCTGCTGACTATTTAGAAAATGTCGGATGGACAAATTATTTTGCTGCTTTTAGTGAAGCTTATTCTCTTATTGATTCTGATAATTATGCTCAAAACAACGTCATTTTTATAAGTGATGGCTCAGATAACGGAAAGATGCTTTATCGAAATGGCGTTGATCTTTATGTTAACCCCGATTATGGCGATCCCTATAGTGATTATAACACGGCTTATGAGCAGGCATATAATGCACTGAATGGTGAGGATGTGGAAAGCATTCGGGCAGTCGGTATTGATATGAGCAGCGATAGAGCTGCAAACAGAATGGAGGGAATTGATACAACGGATGAAGGCGCTATAAGCATACAATCCGGCCAACTCTACAATGAAATGTATGATCTTATGATTCCCCAAGAAATAGATTATTCATTGGATCCAGCAGGCAATGATGTTATTTACGGCAATGACGGCAACGATCTTATTTTTGGTGATGTTCTGAATACGGACGGTCTCCTTAATGTTATCACCAATTCTGAGAGTGATTACTACAATGAGGATTATGATCTATCAACCATTGTAGATCTCCCCCCCGGGTCCGGGTGGGAAGTATTTGAAAAACTGGAAGAAGCAAATCTGGATTTGTGGACCCGGGAGGATACCATCCGATATATCAAGGATCCGGATAATCATAAAAACCTTGTAAAAGAAACAGTATTAGATGATGGCGACGTGCGTGATGGAGGGGACGATTATATATACGGCGGTGCAGGGGACGACATTATTTATGGACAGGAAGGTGATGACACCATAGATGCAGGGTCAGGAGATGACGTGGTTGACGGGGGGTCCGGATTCGACACCCTGGCGGTGACCAGTGAAACGGAGCTTGATTTCAGCAATGTCAGCAATATTGAAAGCATTGACCTGAATGAGGACGGTGTGGATCAGACGGTTACCCTCAGCCTGGATCAAGTCTTGAGTATGACGGATGAAGATAACATACTCCAAATTACCGGGGAATCGGGTGATTCAGTTACACTGACAGGTGTTGACAGTGGAGACTGGACTCATGACGGCAATGGATTGTTTACAAATGTTGCGGATAACAGTATCCAGATCACCATTGAAGCGGTCAATGACGGTGTGGATATTGATGTGGATGTGGATAACGGAGATTCATTCCAGGTATAATTGCAGAGGGTTGGCCGGGGCTATCCTACAGCCCCAATAGAAAAATTTTAAAGAATCAAAATCTCCGTACCGGATTTTCCGGTACGGCTTTTTTATTTCATCCGGGTGGCAAGCTCAAGCCGGTTGCGGCAGCCGGTTTTTTTAAAAATAGAGGTCAAATGGGCTTTCACCGTTCGGACGGACACAAACATCTTTTCACTGATTTCCTGGTTTGACAAGCCGCCCACCAGCCATTTGGCCACTTCCGCCTCCCGGGATGTCAGGATGTCCAACAGCTCTTCTCCCCGGTCTTCTGATTTGGTCGTCGGCAATGCCGAAATCACCTGGGAGATAATAGCCGGGGGCAGCCAGATCTGTCCGGTTTTAAGGGTTTGGACGGCCTGCTTGAGGTTGTCCTGGTGCATAAACCGATTACCATAGGCCCGGATCCCCCTTTGCAACAGCCGCAATGCCTGCTCTTTTTGGGGGATGGCAACCAGGGCCATGCAGGGGCAGACAATTCTTGGGACATCCTTTTCATCACAGGCTTGAAAATCAATGATCAGAATATCTTTGGGTGAAATATCGTATTCTGCAAGCGTTTGATCAGCCGGCAGGTGCCGGGTCTGTTTTCTGCCGCCGAACAGATCCATGCATAGCTGAACCAAGGTCTTATCTTTGCTGTATATATTGACAGACACCATGGTGCTATCTTTCCCTCAATGCATTGGCTTTTGCCCGCAGGATCGGTTTCATTAAATACTGCATGATGGTTTTTTTACCGGTAATAATATCAACCTGGGCCGTCATGCCCGCAATCATCTCTTTTTTATTATCTTCGGTGCCAAGGTAATTTTTTTCGGTCATGACCCTGACAAGATAAAATTGTTCCTGGCGGTCATCGGTGATGGTATCGGCACTGATGTGAACCACCTTGCCGTCAAGGCCGCCGTAGATGGCATAATCATAGGCCGTCACCTTGACCACCGCCTTAAGCCCCGGATACAAAAACGCAATATCAGAGGGTCTGATCTTGGCTTCAACCAGAAGCTTGTCATCATTGGGCACGATCTCCACAATATCCATGCCCGGTTTAACCACGCCGCCCAGGGTATTGAAGAGCAGTTGTTTCACCGTACCATCCACGGGCGAACGCACATTTGTGCGCAATACCCGATCCTCTATGGCCACCTGATTTTTCTCGAGCCTGGATATTTCGGCCAGGGCCTTGTTCAGCTCCTCCTGGGCTTCGGACTTGTGCCGGTTCCGGATCTCCTGGAGCTGGTTGCGGCCCTCCTTTATTTTTGATGACAGGGATCTGGCCTCGTTTACCGCACTTTCATACTCATGTTTTTTGTCCAACACCCTCTGCTTGAGCTGTAGGAATTCAACCTCCGACACCAGTCTTTTTTCAAACATGGGTTCAGTAAGCGCCATTTCCCTTGCGAGCATCTCTTTGCTGATTTTCAGATTCGAAATGGACATGCGGGTATCGGACAATTCTATCTCCCGCTGTCTGATGCGCTGCTTTAACACCTCTATTTCACTTTGTTTGCGCGCGACATTGGCGTTGTACAGCCGTTCTTCCTTTTCAAGCAGATCCGGTGAAAGATCATTTTCTTTTTCTACACCCGCCTGAAAGCTTCGAATACCGGCTTCGGCTGCCAACCGGATGGACCGTACGCGCAGTTCATCAATCATGGACCGGCTCTCTTCAAAGGAACTGCCGGCTCCTGTGCTGTCAATTACGACAAGAATCTGACCTTTTTTAACGGCCTGCCCCTCCATCACCTTGATATCTTTGATGATACCGCCCTCAAGATTCTGAATCACCTGGATCTGCCGGGAAGGAATCAACCGGCCGATGCCCTGGGTTCTTTCGTCAAGTTCAGCATAATTTGCCCATACGATCAGTGAAATCACCACCAGTGCAACGGCATACAGTATGATATTTGTTTTGGACGGGTTATCCGACAACACGGCGGCACTCAGGCTGTCCATGAATTCAATATCCGTCCGGCTGTATTTTTTGCCGTTTCCCACAGGGCATCTTCTGGGGGGAATCTTTTTAACCGCATCAATATCAATGGTCATTTTTGTTTCCCTGACAATCGTGCAAGAATATCATCCTTGGGGCCGTCCATGACAAGTTCACCTTTGTCCATCACCAAAATTCGATCAACAATTTTAAGGATCGAAGGTTTATGGGTAACGACAATGGTGGTAAGACCTTTGGTGACACGGCCGATATTTGCAATCACCTGGGCTTCGGTATTGAAATCCATGGCATTGGTCGGCTCATCCAGTAAGACAATTGGACTTTTTTCAATAAATGCCATGGACACGGCAACCGACTGGCGCTGACCGCCGGACAACCGACAGCCCTTTTCCCCAACCTGGAAATCCATGCCCTGGGGGTGGCGGTCTGTAAAGGTATTGACCCCGCCGATCCCGGCCGCCCGGATAATGGCATCATCGGGTGCATGGGCAGCCTTTAACGTAATATTATCCCGCACACTTCCGCTGAAAAGCGTCACATCCTGGGGCACATAGGAAAAATTGTGCCGCAAATCCGCCGGATCGATCTGGTTGATGTTCAGTCCATCAATGAAAATCCCCCCCTCGTTGGGTTCATACAGGCTGAGCAACAGCTTGCCGATGGTGGATTTCCCTGACCCCACGGCACCGATGATCCCCACCCGCTCTCCTGGTTTTATGTAAAAGCTGACGTTTGAAACGGCCCGGCTTTGCTCCTCAGGATAATTGAAACTCACATCTTTAAATTCAATATCCCCTCTAAAATGGGGTCGGTGAATAAATTTTTTATTTTCAGGTCGTTCAACATCTTTTTTCATGAAGGTATTCAGGGCATTTAATCCGACTTTCATCTGTCCGAAATTCAACATCAACCCAACAGCCTGGGCCATGGGCGAAATGGAACGGGAAGCAAGAATATTCACCGCAATCAGGCCGCCCATGGTTAATTGGGCGTCTTTGATCAGGTAGACGCCGGTAATAATGATCGCTACACTGTTCACCTGGGTCAAAAAGGCAGTCACGGTGGACAGTGATCCGGATTTGACCCGGGACCGCCGGCTTTTGTCGGCAATATACCCGCAACTCTCCTCCCAGTGCCACTGCATACTGCTGCCGGCATTGAACGCCTTGATCGCCTCAAGATTAGACAAGGATTCAATGAGCACACTGTTTCTGTGGTGGGTGGCATCATGGGTGCTGTTGATGGTTTTCTGGATCGAATACCGTATGGGGATACTGATGAGCAAAATCAAAAGCACCGTGACAATCGGGATGAGCACAATGAGGTGGTTAATTGAATAAATCACCAGGAGAAAAATTGCCGCAAAGGGAAGATCGATAAATGCGGTGACGGCACTTGAGGCAAAAAATGAGCGTATACCGTCAAAATCTTTTATGATACTGGAAAATGAACCGATGGACCCCGGCTTATCCCGCAATTTCAGATTCATGGCCTGCTCAAAGAGCATGGAAGAGAGAATCACGTCGCTGCGACGGGCTGTATTTTCAAGAAAATAGGTTCGGATGTTTTTCAAAATCAAATCAAAAATGTAAATAAGGCCCACGCCGCTTGCCAACACCCACAAAGTATCGGTTGCATGGTGGGGAATAATTCGGTCATACACGTTCAAAGTGAACAAAGGCCCTGCAATGACAAAAAGATTGACCAAAAATGTGGCAAGAAGGACCCTTGCGTACACCCCTTTGAATTTCATGAGCGTGCCGAAAAACCAGTTTTTTTTCTTTAGAATGCCGGCCGCTTTAGGATCAAGGCTTGCCCCTTTATATTTTTTTTTAAGATAAAACACATACCCCAGGTACTCAGCTTCCAGTTTTTCAATGCTGATCTCAACCGGGTTATCATCTATGGATGGGATAATGACCTCGGCATGCTTTTTCTCAAAATCGATATCAAGCAAAAGGCAGGCATTATCATCTTTCAGGGTTAAAATTGCGGGCAGAACCAGGGAAGGAATCTGTTTAAGCTGTCGCTTCTGCAGCTTTGAAACGAACCCTGCTTTTTGTGCTGCGCGTGAAAAATTGGCTTTGGGATTCTCAATGCTGAACAAGCGCTGCCGGTCGGCACCGGGTTCGAACGGAAGGCCGTGGGAAAGCACTTTTTCCGAGCTGGGGGAGTGGTTCAAACGGGTCAAAGCGACCAGGCACTGCATCAGTGGGTCCGAAGCGTAGGGCTGGCTCATATTCATCCTTTTAGCGCAATGATGTCCGCAATGCCGTGTCCCTGGAAATAGGCAATATTCTTGCCTGCAAGTTCAAGCCGTTGGGGTTCATTCTCGATTTTCACGGCAATCAATTTGATGCCCAGGCTCTGGGTAATTGCAAACAAAGCGTTTAAAACCATATCCGCTTTCTGGGGGTCATCAAACACCTCAAGATAATCGCGTTCAATTTTAATGTAATAGGGTTTTATTTTATCCAGGGATTTAAGTGACAGGTCATGCATGGTAAACCGGTCGAGACCCAATTTAAATCCCTTTCCTGTGATCAAACCGGCAAATTCAAAACAGATGTCGGAAAAATTGATCAAGGTGTTTTCATGCACTTCAAACAAGAGACGATCTGCCAGATGTTTTTTATCCCCAAGAAACTGCCGCAGCCAGGCCACTGCCAGATGATCCCGACAAAATTCAGTCGTAATATTCACAGCCAGCACCGTTTCTGTATTTTCCTGGAGGAATGCCGCGGATTCTTCGATGATATACCGGTCAAGTTTGCTTGCAAGGCCCAGGGTTGTAATCATGGGTATAAACAGGTTCGCCTTTCTTTGGATACCGTCCTGATCCACCATGTTGACAAAGACTTCCCGGTGAAATTCACCGGCATCAGATTGGACAGGCTGGGCTGTCAGGAAAAAATGGTTTTCGGAAAAAGCCACATCGATCAATGTTTTCCACTCCTGCTTTCCCAACGCCTTCTCGAATGCCTGATCCTTGAATATCCGAACCGTTCCCGGCCGGCTGATTTTTGCCTCTGACAACGCATAATCCGTTTTGGACAACACCCGTCCCACATCATCATCACTGTTGTATGATGAAACCCCGGCACAGGCATTTATCGGGCCCGGTACATGCCTGTTTGTTTCCGATATAATTTTTTCCATCACCTCTTTCATTAGCAAGATAACTGCTTTGGCGTCGGTACCCGGCAGGATTACGGCAAACTCCCGCCTTGGAAATCTGTAGACCGACGCCTTGGGTACCGCAAGTTTGATCCGGGCGTCTAAAATATCCGCCATATTTTTAAAAATTTTATGAACAAGGGGGCGGTTTCCCGGGACCTCGATCTTTTCCATGCCGGTCATGCCCAAAATGACCATATGCCCGCCGACATCCGGTCCATCCCCCCCGGTCAACCGGGTGAGCTCCTTTATGAAAGCCGCCCGATTTCGCAGGCCTGTAATCTTATCCTCATATCTTAATTTCTGATACTTGGTTAAATTTTCAAGATTGTGCTCGAAAACCGACTGTACTTTTTTCACCATGGCATTCATGGCAAGTACCACTTTTTTCAACTCAGGTGTCCGGGGAATATCCCGGTTGGTGATAAACTCATTATTACAAATCTCTTCTGCCTGGTGCTTAATTGTTTCCAAGGCCCCCAGAAGATGGCGCAACCCTAAAATACTTAAGGCAAAAACTAAAATGCCGAGTACGATAAACTGCAGGCACAGCTGTTTCAATGTTTCCCACAATTTTACGTAGGATGAGCCCGGATGGCCTTTGATTTTCAGGGTACCGAATATATTCCATCCCGCCATGACCTTTGCCTCTACTTCGGGGATAACAAGATCAATGTGAGAGATGAAAAAAAAAGGGACGCCATGGATGACCAAAGGTTCTCGTTTTTCATACACCAGCGTGCCGTCCCGGCGGACCAAAGAGATGGATTCAAAATATCCGCCATCGAACATGGCATTGATACTGGTCTTCATGAAGTCTTCATCCATGCCGCTATTGCTCAGTGTCAAGGCAAGCATGTTGGCGTTATTTTTTGTGTTCAGATAGGATTCATTTGCTGTAAATTCCCGGGCCGTATTAAAATTGATTCTCAGGACAATAATCAGGGTTGCCGTAAGAAGGAAGGTCACCAATAGTTGTGTCTGTCTTAAAAGACTCAATGTTTATTCTCCTGGATTTCCATATCAATGGCCTTTAATTTGCGCTGGGTTTTCAACAGTCCCCGGCTCACACGCTTGCCAAGACCGTGCTGTTTTTGAATATATAGATCCCGGGCCGTGAAACTGTACACAGGAACCAGATCCGGGCGTTGTGTGGCCGGCATGATCTTTTTGATATAGTTGTCAAGAACAAAGGGCACGGTGCCCGGTTTTTTGTAATAGGTTGCGACAAGGTGGGCCGCATCGGCAAATCCCCTGGCGCGTACATAGGTCAGAAAGATTTTCTCACCCGGGACGCCAAGCTGGATCATGGTTAAAAATTTGGCAACGGCAAAATCTTCACAGTCCCCCTGCCCCTTGCCTAAAAATTCCAGGCGGCTGGCCCAATAATCGCTTTTATTCCATGTTTGTCTGTCGGAACGATATTCCAATTGGTTAAAAAAATCGTTTACATTGATAACAATCTGCTCTTCGGGTAAACCACGCTGCCTGTCCATCATGGCAAGCAGGCTGTCCAAACGTCTGACCGCCTGACTGCCGTAAGTTGCTTTATAACTGTTTAATAATTTTACAGGCACAAAAAACCTGCTGTTGGTGCCGGCAAAGAGTACCGTTACCAACAGAAGTATTATTACGATAAACAGGTGTTTGATTTGGTGCATTCATCAACTTTTTTTATATGAAAGAGCTCAATAAATTATTGAGTTATTTCGACTTTCATTGTGGGCCGAAGCCTGGCAGACGATATGTCAGGTCAGCCCATGGCTGCTATTTGGTCAGTCGAAATTCCGTGCGGCGGTTCTTGCGCCGCCCCTCTTTGGTTGAATTATCGGCAACAGGCTGACTTTCCCCCCGCCCGCTCGACGTCATCCTGGCACCATCAACGCCCAGCCGTTCCAACTCTTTGACAACACTGTCAGCCCGGGCTTCGGACAATTTTTGATTATAGGCGTCACTGGCAATACTGTCGGTATGGCCGATGATTTCAATCGTATAATCCGATGCGGCCTTAAGCTGCTCTGAAATCGGTATGAGCATCTGTTTGGCCTGGTCGGTTAATTCGGACGAGTCAAAATGAAAGGTAATGTTCTCCAGGCTGATGGACTGGACATCCTTTCTGGTATCTATCTTGAGATTCAACGCTTCGGGTGTCCCCTCTTCGGGCAGTATGTAAGGACTGATGTTTGCCGGTTCCGTATAGCCGATGGAGGAGACCTTTTCCCCGATGCAACCGTAAACCGAAACATCTGCGCCCTGGGCGGAATTATCGCATTGATCACTGGCATCCACCACCGTATCAACATCACGGTTCGGATCCAGGATCTCTGGTTCATATTCTGCAAGGTCATAGGGCTTTTCGGAGGGAAGATGCATCTCCTCGAGCAGTCCGGTATCAAACTCATGAATCATCATCCCTGTTGCCTGGGAAATTCTGTAATATGCCGTCAGTTGATTATATTGGGATTCGGCATTGGCAATTTTAGCGTCGTTATACTCATTTTCCATATTAAGGAGGTCCAACATTGTCCGGCGCCCCAGATGATACTCATCTTTAAATGCCGCCAGCGTCTCTGCACTCAAGGATAGATGATCATTGAGAAACCCTTTTTTGACCTGCTCGGCCTGATTGATATTCCAGGCCAGCTGGACGGCCTGGTTCACATTTCTTCGTTCGGTATATGCAACCTGATACTCTTCAAGCAGGGAATGGTACTTTTGGCCTTTCTCTCCTTTTCGGATTCCTCCGTCGTAAAAGAGGTAACTTAATTTCAGGTACGCCGCGACCTGGGTATTATCCCCATTATCACCATCCGTATCATTGTCGTACTGGGCTTTTAACTCAAGATCAAGACTGGGCCAGTATGCCCCTTTGGTTCGTTCATAGGCGGATTTACGCGCATGAATATTAAACCTTGCAACCTCCAGGGCCGGATGGTGGCGAAAGGCAAAATCAGTTGCCTCTTCAACCGTCTCCGGAAATTTAAACGCAGGTTCGGGCATTACAAATTGTTCGGGCTGCAGTATCCGGCCGAACTGGCGGTGAAATCTTACAACAGCATGGTTCAGGTCCTGCTGGGCCGAAATCAGATTCCCCCGGGCAAGGGACAATCGTGCCCGGGAGTTGGTCAGATCCGAAACCCGGGTGAATCCGGCGGTGGTCCGTTCTTTAACCTGATTGAGTATCCGTTCCTGGGTCATGACGTTTTGTTTTGAATACGCCAGCAGTTCGCGGGTTTTCAACACATTGATATAGGCTTCCACCGCGTCGAGAAAGACCTGGTTTGCAACCGTGATGACTTCATAGGCGGCAGAGAGAATTCGGGCATCCGTCTCTTCCACAAAGGCTTTTGTCTCTCCCCCTTTGAACAGATTCTGCCGAAGATAGATCAGTGCCCGGGATGCAATATACTCTTCTCTTTGATCGTTGGTATCAATGCCGTCCGTCACCTCAGGCCCGATGGACGCTTCTGCGCCGATCTTGGGGAAGTAGCCGCTTTTAGCAATGGAAAGCTCTTCAAGAACACTGTGATAGTTTGCCTTGGCGGCTATAATATCAGGATTGGTTTCGATAATATCCCTTAATATATCGTTCAAGGGTATGGGGCCATGATTCACGTCCTCCGAAGCAGCCACAGTGCCGGAATAGAACACAGCTAACACACTCAAAATAAACAGCAATTTAACACCCCGGCAATATTTCAACACGATGACAACTCCTTTCTTTTCATTGGCTTTGATGAATACTGAAATTCGGCCCATGGAGAAAATTAAATCTGCCAGTGATGGCAACGATTTTTTCCTTGTTTTCAAGGCGGTCCCCAACGCGCGCAATTTGCATATCTCCCAATTTAGGCACCGAAGAAGACAGGTAAAAATAAATCCCATGGTATTTTTTTATTTCCATGGTCCTGTGAATAATTGCTTATACACATACAAAAACACTGCAAACCACAGTAAGTAATAAATATTTTTACTATAGCGGATTACAATATGATATTAAGAAAACCAATCCACCTAGCCCCATGATCAGAATTAAACCTGCCACAGATGCGCCGAATTTTAAGTCCCCATCAAGACACGCCAACGGAAGTATATTCGTTATATGTAACCTTTGGCGTAACACCGAGGGTGGCTTAAAATCCAAGCAGATGGGCGATTCTATTTTGATCATAGGCCTTATGATAGTCGGAAAAATTATAGGTTATTTTGAATTAACCATTGCCCAAACGGCATTTGTCCAAACTCACATTGATGGCACAAACATCAAATAGAAAGAGGAATAAACTGGATATTAAGTAAGATAGAAACTTACTTTTTGTCAACCAAAATATAAGGCAAACCGGATTGACGGCGTTGATCAGGCACGTCATCTCGGCAAAAAGAAATGCAGTAAAGTTAGACAAAAAACAAGCCTGCATCAGGCAGTAATAAAGTAATCGTGAACGACAACCCCAACGAGCGTGCCATTATCGGCCCCCGCCGACCTTATCGGAATGGCCATCAATCAGGCATAATAAAGCAACGGATTTGGGCCCTAGGTTTTTATTGACAAGGAATTGTCTACAGTCTACTTTAGACCGAATTTTTTCAAAGGAAGAAAATTTTATGCTGAAGTACCAAAATATTTCAACAAGCATCCTTGAATTTTTAAGGCGGCAGATTGTGTCCGGAAAAATTCAAGGCGGTGAACGCCTCATCGAAAATAAACTGTCCGTTGAACTTGGGATCAGTCGCCCGCCCCTAAGAGAAACCTTTCGCATCCTTCAAAACGAAAGCCTGGTCCGAACCACCCCCCGCCTCGGTACCTTTGTAACAGAACTCAGTAGTGCCGATTTTAACCAGATATGTGATCTTCGCATCATGGTAGAATGCTTTGCTGTTCAGCAATTAAAAAACATTGGACGAAAAGAACTGCCGGAGCTGGAAAAAATTGTTGAAATCCAGAATGCGGTTCAGATTCCCAAAAAATTTATCGACGAAGAACAAAAATATACATTGTTCTGGAAATTTGCCGATTTTCACCTTCAACTGGTTGAATCTGCAGGCAACGCCTATCTCACCCACTGGTACCGGGGATTGTCGTCAAACATTGCGCGGTATCAATATCTGTTTTTCTTCCAACCCGGGGCCATCGCCAAAGACCTGAACGACCATACCAAAATGCTGGCGTTAATTAAATCAGACCAGTTGGAAGAAGCTGAAGACCTGATGAAATCACACCTGGAATACCAGCGCAGACAGTTGATGAATACAATCAACCGGGTTGAAAGGGCAGACGCGAATGAAGAAGCACATCCATAAGCCAAGGGAGAATATGTTATAGGGGAAACCCGACACATTAATTGTCTACAATAGACCAATAAGAGAAGGAGAGAGAAATGAAACGCAAGTCAATGCAGGTTTGTTTGATCCTGGTACTGGTGTTGATTGGAACGTCACTGGTGGGTGCCAAAGAACGTATGATCCGATGGAAATACAACTCTTTGTGGCCGGTGGGCATAGGGCTCTATGAGGGCGATAAATATTTTTGTGAAACGGTCAACCGGTTAAGCAACGGCCGGTTAAAAATCAAACTATATCCGTCGGGACAACTGCTGCCCGGATATCAGAATCTGGACGCCGTTAAAAAAGGCACCATTCAATGCGCCGGCGACTTTGGTTCCTACTGGGTGGGTAAAAATACCGCCTTTGATATTCTTGCCACAACGCCCATGGGCATGACCTGGATCGACTACATGCTCTGGATCTATCACGGCGGGGGGCAGGCGCTTTATGACGAACTCTACGGCCAACACGGCTGCAAATGGCTGCTTCAAAATTTCACCCCCATCGAAGCGGGGATCAGAACCCACAAACCCATCCGTACCTTGGAGGATTATAAGGGATTGCGCCTTCGCATGGGCAGTCTTTTCGGCCAGAAAATTCTTCAGAAATTAGGGGCCTCACCCGTACTGCTGGACGGCAGCGAAGTATATGAGTCCGTAGCCCGCAAGGTCGTTGACGGGGCGGAATTCAGCATCGCCACAGTGGACTGGACCGTCGGGTTCCAAAACATCACCAAGTACTGGAATGCGCCTGCATGGTATCAGACCGCCATTGTACTGGGCGTGATCGTGAACCAGGATGCCTGGAACGAACTTCCCGATGATTTGAAAGAAGTGGTTATCCAAGCCTCCCGGGCCACCACGGCCTACATGAGCTCCTGGTTTGAATACGGCAACATCAAGGCAACCCAGGACTTTCTGGCGGCAGGCACCGAGATTACTCACCTGGACGACGACTCCATGAAAAAGATATCAACCATTATCAGCGAAGTCTTGGCTGAAGAAGCTGAAAAGAATCCGGATTTCAAGAAGATACTCGCTTCACAGATTAATTTTATGAAAGATTTTGCACCGGTTCGAAACTATGAATCACCGTTTACCTTTGGTACAAATTCCGTTTCCCTGCCTGAATTAAAATAATTTTTGAGGGCAAAGTTGTCCGTGGCAACGGACAACTTTGCCTCCGAACAAGCGTTTTTACTAATGTATTGGAAATTAGGAATTGTTTTATATGGAACCGTTCAATCGAATCATTTTATTAATTGAAAAAATTATTGCCTTCATCGGCAAAGCCGCAGCCTGGGCCATCATACCATTGATGCTGATCATGGTGTTTGAGGTGGTGACCCGGCGCATGCTCAATCATCCCACGGTATGGACCTTTGAAACCAGCACCCAGCTTTACGGATTTCATTTTATGATGCTGGGTGCCTATACCCTGCAGGTGGGCCGTCACATTTCCGTGGACATTATTGTGGAGCGCTTCAGCAAGCGTACCCGGGCAATCCTGGACATATTGCTTTATCTTGTTTTCTTTTTCCCTTTTATGATTGTTTTACTTGTTGAAAGTACAGCCTTTGCCCGGGAATCATGGAAAATTTTTGAAACCAGTTTCTCTGTGTTTGCCCCCCCGATCTATCCCATTAAAACGGTGATTCCCATTACGGCACTGCTGCTTTTACTTCAGGGCACCTGCCTGTTTTATCGAAAATGTTTCTTTGTGGCAAAGGGGGTTGAGCTATGACAACCGGTATGATTTTGGCATTGTTAATGTTTGTCTGCCTGCTGATCGGTCTTGGGCTCGGACACCCGCTGGCCTTTACCCTCGGTGGTCTGGCCGTCATTTTCGGTTATTTTGGCTGGGGTCCGGAATGTTTTGGCATGTTCATAGACCGTATCTACATGTCCACCATGAACAGTTATATATTGGTGGCCGTGCCTTTGTTCGTTTTGATGGCCAATTTCCTGGATCGATCGGGTGTCATGGAGGGGTTGTTTGTAAGTGTGCGTTATCTTTTGGGCCCCGTGCGCGGCGGCATCGGGATGACCGTTATCCTGGTGGCCACCATTTTTGCGGCCTGCACCGGCATTGTCGGGGCGTCGGTGGTGACCATAGCCCTTTTGGCCACCCCGCCCCTGCTTGAATATGGTTATAAAAAAGAGTTGATTGCAGGGTCCATCTGTGCCGGGGGTACCCTGGGCATCCTGATCCCTCCCAGCATCATGCTGGTCCTCATGGGATCATATGCCGGTGTTCCGGTGGGTCAGTTATTCATGGGGGCACTGATCCCCGGTGCCATACTTTCCGGACTCTACATTATATACATCGCCGTGATCTGTTTTATCAAACCGGAATGGGGCCCGGCCCTTACACCCGAAGAACGTGTCGGTGTCTCCACCAAAAAAGTGATTATCGACTGCCTGAAAAATCTGTTTCCGCCTGCGCTTTTAATCGCATCCGTCCTTGGCGCCATTTTTGCCGGTGTGGCCACACCGACGGAAGCTGCCGGTATGGGCGCCTTTGTTGCCCTTTTAATGATGATCGCCTACGGCCGATTCAGTTTTAAGATCATCAAGGACTCGGTCATTGCCACAAGTACAGTCACCTCCATGGTATTGTTCATCGTGGTCGGCGCCACTTGCTTTACCGGAGTTTTCATCGGTCTTGGCGGCGATGAACTTGTGGAAGTGGCCATACTGGGTGTGGGCAGCAAATGGGGATCTTTTGCCCTGATGATGCTCATCGTCCTCTTCCTGGGCATGTTTATCGACTGGATCGGCATCACCATGATCTGTCTGCCGCTCTTTGTTCCCATTGCCAGGGACCTTGGATTTAACGAATTGTGGTTTGTGATGATGATTGCCATGAACCTGCAGATGTCCTTTCTGACACCGCCGCTGGGGTACGCCTTTTTCTACTTTAAAGGTGCCGGCGGGGCCACATCCGAAATTGAGATGATAGAAATATACCGGGGCATGATCCCTTTTATCCTCATCATGCTTTCAGCCTTGGCGCTGTGCATCCTGTTTCCCCAAACCGTTCTTTACCTCCCCACAATGATGAATTAGACCAAACCGCTGAAAAGAGAAAGATATGTTAACCGAAAAAATAAAAAAAAGTCTTAAAGAGATTGTCGGGGCAAAGGGATTTATTGATACCCCGGAAGACCTGCTCGCCTATTCCTACGATGCCTTTGTTAAAGAAGCAATGCCGGAACTTGTGCTGCTGCCCGGATCCACGGCCGCGGTTGCCGCCATCATGACCATTGCCGACCGGGAAGGAATTCCTGTGACGGCCCGGGGCGCAGGCACCAACATCAGCGGCGCCTCCATTCCCGCAAATAAAGGAATTGTCCTCTCTTTGACCCGGATGGACCAGATCCTTGAGGTCAGCACCCCGAACCGCTACTGCATTGTCCAGCCGGGCGTGGTCAATGGAGATCTGCAAGCCCGCCTGGCCCAAGAGGGATTCTTTTACCCCCCGGACCCGGGCAGCTACATGGCCTCAACCATTGGCGGAAACGTCGCCCAGAATGCAGGCGGTCCCCGGTGCCTGAAATACGGGGTGACCGTTGATTATGTTCTGAGCATGGAAGTGGTGCTGGCATCCGGCGAGGTGATCCGTTTTGGCAGCCGGAATGTCAAAGATGTTACCGGCTACAGGCTCTCAAGCCTTTTTTGCGGATCCGAAGGCACCCTGGGGATTGTCACTGAAATTACCCTGAGAGTTGTCCCCCTGCCCGAAGCCACACGCACTATTTTGGCCGTATATAACGACCTTGATCATACGGCAGACACGGTTGCAGACATTATCGGTTCAGGTATTCTTCCGGCTGCCCTGGAGTTGATGGATAAAACCGTGGTGAACGCGGTGGAGGACTCGGCCCACATCGGCCTTCCCCGCCATGCCGAAGGACTGCTGCTCATTGAAGTGGACGGTGCCGAAGAAGCCGTGGAAAAAGAGATGCGCACAATCGTTGAGAAGGCCAAAAAACACGGTGCCCAGGAGGTCATTGAAGCGCGTACTGCCGCCGAGCGGGATGATGTCTGGACGGCCCGGCGCTCGGCATACGGGGTATTTGCCCGCCTGGCACCCGATTGTATCGTTGAAGACGCCACCGTACCGGTCAGCCATGTCCCTGACATGATCCGCCACATCCGGCAGATCGCCGACCGTTACCGGCTGCGCATCGGAATCCTGGCCCATGCCGGAGACGGCAACATGCATCCATTGATCTCCACGGATACCAATGATAAGGAAGAGTGGCAGCGGGTTGAAGCCGCCAGCCGGGAAATATTCGAACTGGCCATCTCCTATCACGGCACCCTGTCCGGGGAGCACGGCATCGGTCTTGCAAAATCGGAGTACCTGCCCATGGCCATGGACGACGCCACCCGGAATTTCATGGCCAGGATCAAGCAATGTGTGGACCCCAAGGGTATCCTTAATCCCGGAAAATTTGTGTAAGGGGGTATGACCATGAAAGCCGATGAAGCATATCAATGCGGGAAATGCGGTCTGTGCCTGACCAGCTGCCCGGTATATAAGGCAACCCGGGAAGAGACCACTGCCCCCAGGGCAAAAGTCCATCTGATCAGAAGCTTTGCCCACGACAGCCTGCCGGCCACGGACCGCATGCAGGAAAAACTGCAATGCTGTCTGATGTGCGGGACCTGTACAAACATGTGCCCGGGCGGTGTACAGCATGATATCCTTTTCATGCGCATGCGCCATGAGATGGGTGACCGGCGCGGCCGATCCAGGGAAGTCAAGGTTGCCGGCGCAATTCTGCCCAAAGAAAACCGGCTTCGACTGGCGTCCAAAGCGGCAAGAATAGGCACCAGCAGCCTGGCCCAGCGCATCATCGGACGCATGCGCATCGGCAACATTCCCATTGAGCGCTTTCCCGCCCCCAACGCCACCCCTTTTCGCGACCAGGTGCCCGAAGTGATTGAGCCTTCGGGTAGACCTATTGGCACGGTGGTGTATTTCACCGGGTGTGCCACCAATCATATTTATGAGCGCACCGGGCACGCATCCATCAACGTATTAATACGCATGGGATACCGGGTGCTGCTCCCCAAAAATCAGGGCTGCTGCGGTCTGCCGCTGTTTTTCCACGGAGGTATAAAGCAGGCGGAACAGACCATTTTATCCAATATAGATGCGTTGCAGGCCGTCACCTGCGATGCCATACTGGTGGACTGTGCCACCTGCGGGTCCGCCCTGGGCCATGCCTATCCCCGGTTGATGGCCGAACTGGATCTGCCGGACGGCCCTGCACGCCGCCTGGCCCCAAAGGTTTGGGATATCAGCGAGTTTGTATTTAAGCATTTTGAACAATTGGCACCCCACCTGGATCAAGATGGTGTGAAAGAGACTGTCACCTATCATCTGCCCTGTCACCTTAAAAACCACGGCCGGGACAAAAACAGGGTCGAAAACCTGCTCAAGCAAATTCCCCATGTGGATTACCGGAAAACCTGCGACTGGGATTCATGCTGCGGTGGCGGGGGATTCTTTTTCAATGAATACCCTGAGATCTCAAAAAAAATCGTTGACGGTAAAGTCAAAAATGCCGTCAACACAGGCGCGCAATCCTGGGCAACGGGCTGTCCGGGCTGCAGGGTACAATTGTCAGGTAACCTGCCCCAAAAAGGAATGCTCAATGTCTGCCATCCAATGGAGATCATTGCCAAAGGGCTAATCAATTAAAATTATACCATAAAAAGACAATAGGACCGCAATGAAACAACAAAATTGCGGTCCTAAACCAAAGGGATGTTATAAATCATCTACCTGCATCTGGTAGAAAATTTGGGGGTTGTCTTCATCCTCGGATTGAACGGGCCGCTCGGTGATCCGGACATGGCAAAGTTCAGTTTCTGACACAAGTGTGCTGTGCAAGCCCATGATAATCGTGCCGGCAGCGATGTTTTCGTCCACAACCACCCGGGCCCTTCCAGGGGTATGCTGTGACCAGTCTATCAAATTTTTTTTCTCATCAGCCAGGATCTGTTTTGACGCCGCAGGGTTGAGGATTTGGCGATCAATCTTAGTGGTCTGTTTTACAAGTTCCTTAATTTTTGTGGCAACCACCTGGAGTTTTGTTTCAACAACCTTTAAATTTTTTCGAAGACCCGTTAAACGTTGGTCCAGGGATTCCCGGTCACTTGGTGACGGGTCCGACCGAGATTCAATTCTCCGGTATTCAACCAGAATGCGTTCCCTGACATGTTCCAGTTCGGCCATCTGTGTTTTTAAACCGGCAGCCTGCTTGCGGATTGTATTCTTCGCAGTATTAAATTTATGGATTACCTTTTCTATACGCCTTGTTCCCAGGCGGTTTTTTTCCAGTTCCCGGACAGAAAACGCATCGTGCCCTATCCTGACCCTGGAAGGGCCGGTGGTCTCTGAACTGATACGGCCGACCATCAATCCCATTTTAGCCGCAACCCTGCTTGACACGAATTTACCTGTGATAATGGAACAGATCCCACCACATTCAATGTTTGAATCCACAATCTGCGTTTTAACCAGCACATCACCCATGCAGACAATTTCGCTGTTGGAAATGGATTGGGCATAGACATTGCCCCGGGCATATACCCGGGCGTTATTGATGTCGTGGGCAATGGTCAAATCTCCGTTGGCTTCCACAATGCCATCGTCAATGCCCTGGGCCCAGATATCAGCACCGCACACTTTGGCGCCGGACTTAATACGCCCGTTGACACGAAGACTTTTATCACATTCAACGGTCCCGGTATCATGATCAATATCGGCGTTAATATCAGATCGTTCATGGACGACAATGGATCCATCCAGGGTCATCCTGGGCGTCCCCCGGACCCGGGCCGACACTTTTTGACCGTCCTGGGACAACAAAGCACCCGTGCCTGCACGAAAACAAACATTGGAAGTGCATGTGGCCGAAACGGCATTGCCAAAGACATCTTTACCGGTCTGAGGCGGTTTTCCTGCAATTTTTTCAGCAAGCACTGTCTCTTTTTCAACAAGCGTTCTTGTACCCTTGGGTTTAGCATCAACTTTACCGGACTCATCCATGCCGGAACTTTTCAGATAAGCCGTGTCAAACGAGAACTCGATTCGAAAATCTTTGTCCGGAGATGGCGCCCGGCCCCGGGCCACACAAAAAAGTACGGAATCTGCAATAGACGATCGGATAAACACCTCTATATCCTCATCCGGAACCAGACCGAAAGTAACGCCTTTTTCCGATAAAGCCGTACGAATGACCACAGCCGGAATATCCGGGTCCATATCACACATTTTTGTTAAAAATGCGGACATATGGTCCAGGGTGACTTGGAGTAAAAGCCCCCCGCATATCCGATCGACCTCTTCTAACCGGTCAAGGATAATATTTTCATTGGCGGCCGAAGTTTTTGCAAGATTATCTGCCGATGTATGATGCTCATGATTATCAACAGACGAACTGCCTGCTGGATCTGCCGTTTTTACCGGCAGCGTTCCGGCCTTGTTAGGCAATATACAAGCTCGCTTCTGAAGCTCAAGGATTTCATTTCTCTGCTTTGTTGTAATGATGCCGGCCTCAACCATCACATCCCCGATGGGCCGCGGTTTTTTCCCCTTTTGAAACTGCTCTTTTTGTTCCTCCAAGGCCAGGTCAAGAACCATTTTATTCACAACCCCCTTGGCAAGGGCAATGGCACCAAACCGATATTCCTGCCGGTGGATGGCAACGGCCTTGACAGCCATGGTCAGTCGGTGAATATTCTGGTTTGATATCAGGTTTTCGGCTAGAAAATAGGCTTTGAGTTTCTCGTCTGAATCACTCTCACCGCCGCATTGCTCAAGGGCGTTTTGCAACTGCGCGTCACTGATGAATTTAAATTTAACAGCCAGGATGCCAATGAGCGGCGCAGGCCGGTCCTGTTTTGAGCCATCTGCCATCTTTTTCCCAACATCCTCCTTAAATTGCTCCCCCTTCGGGCGGGCTGTCAGCGGTAAGGAAATGGAAAAGCCGTTACATCAGGATAAGGATATGTGTCAGCCGAAAACAGCAATAATGCCTGCGAACAACAAGGGAATTTCGAACCAGAACTCATAGAAATTGGCGGAAATATCACTGTCTTTGTTATAGCGTATAGTTAATATAAACATAAAAGCCGGTATTAAAGCAAGAGCACAGACAACAGCAGACAACCAAATTGATAAAAATACAGGGATCACGATTGTGCCCACCAGGGTGTAATGAATGAATTTGAGACTTTTCTTTTTACCCAGCAGAATGGGAAGGGTCTCCCGGCCTGCAATTCTGTCCCCCTGAACAGCCAGGATATCCATAAATGCGGTCCTGGCAAACGAAAGTCCCGTGGCAAACACAAAGGCGACCAGGGTCAGACCCGGATTTGCTTTAAGGCTGATCCCGGGCATCAGGCTTGTCACCACACCCCATGCCAGTGCAATGAGAATGGTTTTGGAGCCCGGCACATCCTTGAGCCGATATATTTTTCGCCCGGAGGAAAAAGAAGGGAAAATGGTGCGGGAATAGGTCATGCCCAACAGCATCATCACAAGCAGCATGGTAAAATATCCCCCCCCCTGTGTCCAGGCGAGGAAAAGCCCAATGGCACCGGACAAAAATGCCACCACCAAAAGCCTCTGCTTATTTTCTTTATACAGTTCCGCCCGGTCCGGCTTGTTGTAGGTATCGGCCCGGATGGACATCATATTGTTCATAATCTGCATGGAAAGAATATAAAACATGGCAATGGCGGCGGGGACTCCCGGATGTTTTGCTCCGGAGATCAACGCTGTTCCCAAGGTCAGACAGGCGGCACCTGCGGCCAGGATAATGTTGGTTTTCATCAACACATCCACCACGGCCCGAAGTTTTCCCCGGCCGGACTGTTTTTCCCTGAACGCCTGTTCCACCCGGCTGCAGGTGTCGTTGATAATCCAGTTGGGGGTGGAGGCCCCTGCGGTAATGGCAATGGAACGTACATCACCGATGGCTTCGTAATCGATCTCAGATGCCTGTTCAATGTGCATGGAGGGTTTACCGGTTTCCGCAGCCACCTGGGCCAGGCGCTTTGTATTTCCGGAAAACTTTCCGCCCACAACAATCACGGCGTCATGGGTCTCGGCCATCTGCCGTACCTCATCCTGACGCTTTTCCGTGGAATCGCAGATGGTGTTGAAAATTTCGTAATGGGACACATTGCTGCGGCTCCACGCCTGGATGTCGGCAAATATTTTGGTGTTCTGGGTGGTCTGGGCCACCACCACCGCCTTTTCTAATCTGGGCAGCGCCTTAAACGCATCCAGATTGGTGATGGTATGCCCCTTCCCCCCGGCATATCCCAACAGTCCGATCACCTCGGGATGCTTTTCATCTCCGAGGATGATGGTATCATACCCTTTTTTTGCATACTTATCGATGATCACCTGGACCCGTACCACCCGGGGGCAGGTGGCATTGACCACGGTGAATCCAGCATCAGCCAGGGCCTTTTCATCCTGGGGCGGCACCCCGTGGGCCCGGATGAGCACAATCCCTTTTCCGGACTCGGGAATCGAGTCCATCCGGAAGATCTGTTTGCTCTCCAGCATCTCCAGTACCTGGGGATTATGAATTAAAGGGCCATAGGTATAAATGGGTTCCTTTGCTTTATTGGATGCATCCAGCACCATGTCCACGGCCCGGCGAACGCCCATACAAAACCCGGCGGTTCTAGCAATTGAAATTTTCATGAGATTCTGCTCAGCAACTCCACAAGACGGTTAAATTCAGATCCGGAGGAAAATTTTATTTCAATTCGGCCGCGGCTGCCACTTTTCTTAATGAATACCGGGGAATTGATCCGGGAGGATATCTGGGACGAGGTCTCTTCCAAAAACTTCTTTTCGTCCGCAGTAATTTTTTTTGCGATTTTCTGGGGCTGTTTTTTGGCCTGGTTGACCAGACGTTCGGTTTCCCGCACCGACAATTGTTTTTCCATCACCTGCTTGAACAAATAGAGCTGATTCTCCACAGCACCGGCCCCCAACAGCGCCCGGGCATGCCCCATACTTATTATTTCGGCAATAAGCCCCTCTTTGATCTCTTCAGGCAGGCTGCGCAACCGCAGGAGATTGGCAATGGTGGACCGATTCTTGCCGATTTTTTCGGCCACTTTTTCCTGGGTGTATCCAAACTCGTCGATGAGCCGAAAATAGGCTTCGGCCTCTTCAAGCACGTTGAGGTTCTGCCGTTGGATATTTTCAATGATGGAAACCTCAAGTACCTGCTCGTCGGTCAGATTAAGAATAATGACGGGCACCTGGTCAAGGCCTGCGGCCCTTGCAGCCCGCAGACGGCGTTCCCCGGCGATCAGCTCATAGGCCCCGTCCATTTTCCGGGCCAATAGGGGCTGGAGCACGCCCTGCTCGGCAATGGACTGGGTAAGCCGTTCCAACTCCTCCTCACTGAACCGGGTTCTTGGCTGGTAGCGGTTGGGGCTTATTTGATCAACGTTACAAAAGAAAAAATCCGAATTGGATTCGGGTTCTTCCATATCGGGGATCAGTGCTGAAATGCCCCGGCCCAGACCGGTGTTTTTTCGTTTTTTATTCATGATCGTTTTAAAAGTTCCCGGGCAAAGGACATATAACTTTTAGCACCGGGTGATGTTTTATCATAGAGAATCACCGGCAGACCATAGCTTGGGGCCTCGCCAAGCTTTACATTACGGGGGATTTTTGTCTTGAACACCAGATCTTTGAAGTACTGCCTGGCGTCATCCACCACATTCTGGGATAAATTGGTCCTGCGGTCGAACATTGTCAGCAAAATACCTTTGATCATCAGGTCTGGATTAAATGCATTCTTAATGCGTTTGATTGTATCTAAAAGCTGGCCCAGTCCTTCCAGGGCAAAAAATTCACTCTGCAACGGGATGACCACAGAATCGCTTGCGGAAAACGCATTCAGCGTTAATAAACTTAATGCGGGCGGGCAATCGATAATAATGAAATCAAATTGATCAACCGCGGGGGCCAGAAATTCTTTGAGCCGGGCCTGTCTTTTGGGGTCGGACATCATCTCCACCTCAAATCCAATGAGGTCAACATTGGCCGGTACCAGGGTCATTCCCTTGAGCATGGTGGATAAAAGCATATCCTCAATACCGGCTTCTCCGATCAAACCGTCATACAAAGATGCTTCAAGCCCGGGTTTGTCCACCCCAAGCGCCGTTGTGGCATTGGCCTGGGAATCACAATCCACAAGCAGTACTTTTTTTTTCAATTTGGCAAGGGAAGCCGCCAGATTAACTGCTGTGGTGGTTTTGCCCACCCCACCCTTCTGATTGGCAATACTGATGATCTGAGTCATAATCCAATTTTCTTATCATAATTAATGTGTAGAGGCAAACATATAGCCACACAACCTGTAGGGCGATTTAGCGGCTTTTTTAAGGAGACGGCAAGGATCACACGCGCTGTAAATAAAGTGATTTATTTGTTAACACGTCCTTTGTTGCCCCGGAAATAATCCCAACGATTCGGGTACTGCTTTTATTCCCCTATTCCAAAATGCATGTCAATAAAAAAAATGAGCGGCGGTAACAAACGCTTTATTTGACATTTTGAAATCCTTGGCTACTATTGGCGGTATTATGTCAATTTCAGATCAGATTAAAGCACTCATCCCCAAGGCCATGTGCAAGGACCGGTATATGTTGTCCCGGGCTTTGCGCAGCAAAGCAAAACCCAGGCAAGGGCAAGCTGAAAATTTTCTAAAAAAGACGCTTTTAAAAGCCCAAGCGTCTGCAGACACCCGGCAGCGGCGTATGGGCAATCGCCCCCAACACATCCGCTTTGACCCGAATCTGCCCATAAACGGCAAAAAAAAAGAGATCATCAAAGCCATTCAGGACCATCCTGTGGTGATCATTTCAGGTGAAACCGGATCGGGCAAAACCACCCAGATTCCCAAATTATGCCTGGAAGCAGGCCGAGGGCTTTCTGGTATGATCGGCTGTACCCAGCCCCGGCGCATTGCCGCCATGACCGTGGCCAAACGCATTGCCTTTGAACTTAACGAATCTTTAGGTCAATCCGTGGGATATAAAATCCGGTTTGATGACCACACACCGGACAGTGCCTACATCAAGCTGATGACCGACGGCATATTGCTGGCTGAAACCCAGCAGGACCGCTTTTTAAACCGGTATGACACCCTGATTGTGGATGAGGCCCATGAACGCAGCCTTAATATTGATTTTGTGCTGGGCATTTTACGCGGCCTTGTCAGAAAACGCCGTGATCTCAAACTGATCATCACCAGTGCCACCATTGATACGGAAAAATTCTCCAAGGCCTTTGACAATGCGCCGGTGATTGAGGTGTCGGGCAGGATGTATCCGGTGGAACTGATCTATGCCCCCATTGATGAAGAAAATGACAATGGTAATTCCACCGGTGCCCAGGATGACCAGGGCTATGTGGAGGCAGCCGCAGCACAGACCGCCGATCTGCTGATGAGCACCCGAACCGGTGATATCCTGATATTCATGCCCACAGAGCAGGATATCGGCGAAACCATGGAAATACTTAAAGGCAAAAATCTGTTCGGTGTCACAATTTTGCCTTTGTTTGCGCGACTGTCCGCCGGCGAACAGGCCAAAGTATTTGCCGCCGGTCCCGGCAGAAAGGTAGTGATCGCCACCAATGTAGCCGAAACATCGTTGACCATCCCCGGCATCAAATATGTGGTGGACACAGGCCTTGCCCGGATTCCCGCCTACTCCCCAAGAACCCGGACCACGGCACTGCCGGTCAGCCCCGTGTCCCAGTCCAGTGCCAACCAGCGCATGGGCCGGTGCGGCCGTGTGGAAAACGGTGTGTGCATCAGGCTTTATGACGAGGATGATTTTAACGGCCGTCCTTTTTTTACAACCCCTGAAATTCTGCGCTCCAACCTGGCTGAAGTTATTTTACGCATGATTGCCCTGCAGCTTGGAGATATCGCCACCTTCCCTTTTATTGATCCGCCTGCCCCCAAAAGCATCAAGGACGGATTTGACACGCTGTTGGAGCTTGATGCCATTACCGCCCAAGCGTCAGCCAAAAACCAGGGCAAGAAATACCGCCTCACCCCCTCGGGGCGCTTAATGGCCAGACTCCCCATGGACCCGAAACTGTCTCGCATTCTGCTCAATGCAGGCGATACCGGCGTGCTTAAAGAAGCGGTGGTTATCACCACGGCCCTGACCGTGTCCGACATCCGCCAGAGGCCGGCGGACAAAGTCCAGGCCGCAGACCAGAAACATGCCCAGTTCAAAGACCCGGCCTCGGATTTCATCACGTTGCTCAACATCTGGAATGCCTGCATAGAAGCCAAAACGCGCCTGAAATCACGTTCGGCCCTTCGCAAGTGGTGCATTGAAAATTTCCTGTCGTTCAAGCGGCTCCGGGAGTGGCAGGATATCCACGGCCAGATCACCCGCATGATCAAAGAACACGGCATTACACAAACGGTACCGCCGGCAGCGGATCAAAAGGAAGCCCCAGCGAAGGCCGAGCAATGTGAACATGGCGGTCCCTTGTATGCCGCCATCCACAAGGCCCTGCTCCACGGGTATCTGGCCGGGATTGCCCAAAAAAAAGAGAAAAATATGTTCACGGCGGCCAAGGGCAGACAGGCGATCATCTTTCCGGGGTCCGGCCTCTTTAATAAAGCCGGCAGCTGGATTGTGGCGGCCGAATATGTCAAGACGAGCCAGCTTTTTGCCCGGTGTGTGGGCAATGTTGATCCGGCCTGGATCGAAGAGATCGGCCAAACCCTTTGCACCCGAACCTACAGTGATCCCCACTGGGAAAAAAAACGCGGGGAGGTGGTGGCCGCAGAACAGGTATCTTTGTTTGGTCTTATCCTTGCAAGCGGCAGATCCGTGGCCTATGGTAAGATCAATCCCGAAGAGTCCGGGGAGCTGTTCATCCGCCATGCCCTGGTCCAGGGGGAGATCTTCCAAAAATTCGCATTCATGGCCCACAACCGGGATCTCATTGAAGAAATTTCCGCCCTAGAAGACAAAACCCGGCAACGGGACATTCTGGCGTCGGAAGATGAGATCTATGCGTTCTACCAGTCCCGGCTGCCCAAACCCTTTTACAACATCCGCACCTTTGCAAAATTCATTAAAGATAAAAAAGATGACAGCTTTTTGCGGATGACCCGTGGGAATCTGCAGAAAACAGATGTGGACGAAGATGTTCTGGCCCGGTTCCCCGACACCCTTGCCACGGACCAGGGGGAGTTTGCCCTGGACTACAAATTCAATCCCGGGGCAAAGACCGACGGGGTGACCCTGAAAGTCCCCAGCCAGGATGCCGCCATGATCTCACCCCACCAGGTGGAGACCCTGGTACCTGGACTGCTCAGGGAAAAAATCGCGGCTTTGATCAAATCATTGCCCAAAACCCATCGGGTAAAACTGATGCCCATCCAGCAGCGGGCTGATTTTATTGCAGACCACCTGCCCGACTCCGATGCGCCGCTTTATTCAAAGTTATCCCAGGTCATTCGCGCGCATTTCAACCTTGTGATTCCGGCTTCAGCCTGGTCCGATACGGATCTTGAGGATCACTTGAAAATGCGAATATCCATCCGGGATCATAAAGACAGGGAGATCAAATCATTAAGGGACTTATCGAAACTTGGGGCCTTTGCCGCCCAGCGTCCGACCCCAAAAACCAATGTCTTTGAACGGGCTAAGAAGGAATTTGAAAAAACAGGGATCCGGGAATGGAATTTTTCTGATATTGAACAGGAAGTTCATTTGAAGGAAAGCAACGGTACCCGGCGCAAAGCCTTTCCCGGCCTTTGCTGTGACCTGGACAGTGATGCCGTAATCTTAACCTTATTCAAAACCAGGCAAGCCGCCTTGGAAAACCACACCCAAGGGGTGGGTCGCCTGTTTGAGATCATGTTTCCCGATGACGTCAAGGCACTAAAAAAAGACATCAACAGAACCGCTGAATTAAGCCGGATCGCCCCCTATTTCAACGATCGGCCCACCTTTATCGGTATGGCATACAATGCCATGGCAAAGGACTTTTTCCAAAAAGAGATTTTTACTCAAGCGGCATTTGAAACCCATGTGCAAACGATTCGTCCCAAACTGTATACCCTTGGCCAACAGGCGATGGAAAACATTTTAACCGTGGGCCGGGAATATGCGACCTGTTTTGATCTGCTGCAAACCTTAAGCCTTGCGTCCAAAAACAGACCCGTTATTTTCAATGCGTTGACGGCGATATTCAATGAGTTGAAAAACCTGTGTCCGGCCAATTTTCTGGAACTTTACGATTTAAATCGGATTGCGCTGCTGCCCAAAAACCTGGAATGCCTGTCCATTCGTGCCAGGCGCTGGGTGGACAACCCGGCCAAAGCGGCCCAGAAAAAAGAGCTGATCGCGCCCTATGAAAGAAAACTTGCTCATCTTATTTCAACGCTTGGCCCGGGCTCATCAACGGAAAAATCCAATGCCGTGGAATCGTTTTTCTGGATGCTGGAGGAGTATAAAATTTCCGTATATGCCCAGGAATTGAAAACCCGGTTTAAAATTTCAGCCAAACGCCTGGATAAAGCGGTCATTGAGGCATCAACAATGATTTAATGGATTTGCAGATTATTTTAAAAAAACAAAATCTAAAATTCACGAATAGAGAAATATTAAACCTTAGGAGAAACAACTATTTCTTTACCCGACTCAATGAATAAATTTACTTTAACGCATTGGATGTGAATAATAATAGTGACCACCGCACCATGGGTAGTTTTGACACCTATCATAACTTGGCGGGACAACTTTTGCCTCGTATGTTACGCCGGTATAAGGTCCAACGCTCGAACTCAGACCGGAGGGCCACCAGATTAATTCATTGTTGTAAGCAAAAAACACCCTGACCTGCATGTCTACATGATAAATGCCATACTCATCCACCTTTGTTTCCAAAATCTCAACACCTTTTAAATAGGACTTGGCCTGGGAGGATATTGTATCCATATCGACATCAACGCCCTTTCTTTTGGAGTATGTCTCGACCAGAGCGCCTCTCAATTTTTCCAAAAGTAATCGATATCCATCCAAAACGGCTGCCCTTTCGCCGAGAATCATCGCTTCACCACGCCGCACAGCGGTTTCAGGCGCCATACCTTTCCCGGTCACTTTAAACAGGACAACACGATCATTGTCCAAGGGTTTGCTCTCTTCGATTACGCTGCGCCCGGTTGCATTGGGGGGGGGATAAGTCCTATTATAACAGGAACACACAAAGAATAATGGCAACAAAACAGCAAGGCAAATCAATTTTTTCATGACATTCTCCTTTAAGATATGGTCTTTTCGATTTATTAAAGATTTGCAAATAACATACCTAAATTTCAGACAACGCGTGTTTATCCAGTGAACATCGGTAATTTGGAAGATTTTCTTGAACCAATCTTTCAAATTTTGAGTGCAGCTGTCATGAAATTGACTGTTTCATCCGATAAATTTGACAAAAAAAGTCCGATCCATCCAAATGATATAAACGAAATGAATTGCTAAATCCATTCTATGGATAGGTAAACAAGTCCCCAAGGAGCAATATTTGCCGGTTTTCTTTGCTTTGGAACTTTATATAACGGCCATGGGCCGAGCCAGGTCTATCATGACCCAGGCTTCGACCCACAACGAAGAATGAAAGAACTCAATAAGTTATCGAGCTCTTTCATATAAACAGCCATGGGCTGACCTGACATATCAGCACTGAGGTACAGCCCACAACGAAGGTTGAAAAAACTCAGCAACTTACTGAGCTCTTTCATATAAAAAATAGGCTCAGGCAACGGATGCAGAAAAGCTGAACCGGCCGTCAAGCTCCAACGCCAGTTCATCACCTGATTTCAAACCCGCCACACCGGCCGGGGTTCCGGTAAGTACAACATCCCCGGGCAGCAACGTAAAAAAGCTGGACATGTAAACAATCAAGTCAATTATTTTGTTAATCATCAACTTTGTACTCTCATTCTGCCGAATCTGCCCATTTACTTCCAGTTTCAACTGGGTATCCTGGGGATCGGCAAGTTCATCGGGGCCGATAAAGGGGGTCATGGGGCAGGAACCGTCAAAGGCCTTTGCCTTTTCCCAGGGTAGCCCTTTTTCCTTGAGCGATTTCTGGACATCCCGCAGGGTCAGATCCAATGCAAGCCCATATCCTGCAACAGCCGCCGCCACCTCATCCCGGCTTGCCCGGGTGATCTGTTTGCCGATCAATACGGCCAATTCGGTCTCGTTGTGACAATCCCTGGTAAATTCAGGGATCACGATGGGCTGGCTGATCGGCTGCAGCGATGTCGCCGGCTTGATGAACAAAATGGGTTCCGTGGGCATGGGATTGTCCAGTTCCTTGATATGATCCACATAATTGCGCCCTACGCAAACCACCTTGCCCACGGGCAGGTCGCACACAGATCCGTCGTTAAACTCATGCTGATATGTCATAAATTTGCCTTTTTCCTATATGTTAAACAACAATACATCCCAAAGCGAAAAACTTCTATTTAATCGTTGGACGACGACAGTGCCGGAGAGTGTTCCACTAGATATTGAGCAAGGGTTTCGACCTCTGAATAGACACGGGTATCCAATTTTTTCAACCAGCGTTTGGGGATTCCTTTGACCCCATAAACGGCTCCGGCCAGCATGCCGACCAAAGCACCTGTGGTATCTGCATCCCCACCCTGGTTTACGGTACCCACCAGGCAATCTTCAAAGTTGTCCGTTGTAAATAAAAAATGGAAAACGGTCTGCACCGTATCAACAACATAGGCAGAGCTTTTATGCGGATACGGCACATAAGAAAACTCAGGATATTCATTGACAAACCCTTTGGTCAGGGCAAAAAGCTCACCGAATAATTCGCCACCCATCATGGCCTCATGAAGTAAATGGCCAAAAAAGATGCACGCCGCATCAGACAAGGGATTATTGTGGGTAATGTGGGCCTGCTCCACCACATACTGTGTAAGAAGGTCTTCATTTGCCAGGGTGTAAAGGGCAACGGGAAGCATGCGCATCAACGCCCCGTTTCCGGCACTCCAGCGACTTGGTTTCACTTCAAGGGTTTTATGGAGAATATAGTTTCGGATCCCCCGGGCACATGTGGAGCCGACATCAATGGGCCGGCCGCCGACCCAATCGGCAAACTCGTCGGCCACGGCGGTAAGATCCCACCGCTTGGATTTTTGGATGGCCCGTCCGATGCAAATCGACATCTGGGTATCATCGGTTACCTGCCCGGGCTTAAGATAGAGCCACCCTTTTCCAATAATCTGCTTATGTACCCCATATTGTAATTTAATTTCCTCGGGCGTCATGAACTCGGTGGTCGCCCCTAAAGCATCTCCTATGGCAAGACCGACAAAGGCCCCTTTTGCCTTCTCCACAATTTGTTTTCTGTCAGGTATCCGAACCGCTTGCATCAATTTCAATTCCCTGTTTTAAAAGAAAGCCTGGATAAATAACTAAGCGTTTTTACACCTTTCTTGGGGGCCGTGCCCGGCAGTTACCATGTCAAGTCAGCCCATGGCTGTTAAATAATACGTCTGGAAATATCGTACTCGCCGCCGATAACCAACACCTCTTTTTCCCCCCTGAGTATCCCGGCATGAAGAAAATCGCCATCAAAAAAAATCTTTGACACAGGCACCTGGGCTTCAATAACAAATGTGCCAAATTCCCATGCCCGCTCAAAATCATGGGTAAAAGAGTTCAAATTATTGAGCCGAACCACCCCCTTACCCGTCTTTTTATCCCATTCAAGCAGTTCATGGTCATAAAACCCATGAACACCCCTGAAAAGGGTAATATGGGTCCGATCGGCATCACGGCGGTTCAGCTCGTATTGAACAAATTCATAAAGAAGATCCAGCTGGTTGAAAATACCATTGGTTCGTGCGGAACCTTTCATCCGGTCCTTCATGTATGATAGATACTCGTCACTGTCTTTGCCTTTGATCCGGCCGTTATGATAAATTGGCGGCAGCCCCATCCGGGTTTGCACCCATCCTTTCAAAACCGCACCCTCAATGGAATCGGATTCAAAAAGCCAGCCCCGAAGAAATCTTAAGTAACTGTGTTTGATACTTAGCATTCGACCGTCATCGCCTTTTTCCCGCCACTGGTGAAGATGAAAGGCCACCTCCATATAATCTCGAAATATTCTTGCCCTGTCTTCCCAGCTGGAAAGCTCGTCCAGCTGTTTGAAAAAATGGGCATGGCTATCCCGTACACCCAGAACGGTTAAGGCTGTCGGATCGGCGTTGAATTCCCGGGAGCCGATGACCCAGGAAGGCACATTGCACAAGCTGTATTGATAATGGTAATCGGACATAAATTATTTTATATGACCCTTCCCTTTTTTTAACGGATAATAGGGGTATTAAACATCTTTTAAATATCCTGTTGGAATATCAATTATCTATGGGGCGAGGTTTTATCAGACTTTAGTAACCGGGTAAAGATGGTCTTTAATTTTATTTCACAATACCTTTACACAAAAATGGCTTAAAAGAGGTAACAAATACGTGACCAATATTTTATTTCAGGCAAAAAAATAATAGCTGACAGGAAATACCACCTCCCCATCAGCTATCAAAGTTGAAAGCCTTTAATCTTAAAATAACAGCGGCCAGGCGCCTTACACCTTAAATACCCCGACACTGTTATGAAGCTGTAAAGCCAGTTCCGAGAGCATTTTTGCACTCTGATTCATATTCGAACCTTCTTTGGATATATCGGTGGCAATGGCACTGACCCCTGTAATATCTTCTGATATCTGGGTTGCGGTATTGGAACTTTGGGCGATATTTTGACTGACCTCGCCCATGCCTTCAGACGCCTGCTCAATATTTTCGGCCACCTGGAACGCAGATGCCGACTGTTCTTCCAACTCCCCGGCAATGCCGGTAACGATTTCAGACACTTTCTCGATCACTGCGGCAATTTTTTCCACGTCTTTTACGGTGTTGTCGGTAGAATCCTGGATTGTGGTAATTTTGTGAGTGATTTCAAGGGTTGCGTTGGCTGTCTGGGCGGCCAGATTTTTTATTTCTCCGGCCACAACGGCAAACCCCTTGCCGGCGTCTCCGGCCCGGGCCGCTTCAATGGTCGCATTCAATGCAAGAAGATTGGTCTGTTCGGCAATGTCCGTGATCACTTCAACCACTTTGCCGATATCTTTTGCCGCCCCACCCAAATCCACGACTCTGATTGATGCAGACTGGGCCTGGGAAGAGGCATCATCGGAAATCCGCCGGGCCGTTTGGCACGCCTGAGATACTTGACCCAATCCCGATTTCATGATCCCAGCCGCCTCGGCAACGGCTTCCAGATTAACGGTGGCCTGCTCGCCGGCGGCTGCCACGGAATTCATGCTCATGCTCATCTCATCGGTTGAAGATGCTGCGGACTGGGTCATGGCAGACAGATCATCTGAACTTTTATCCAGCTTTTCAGATATCTGCTGCAGGCGCCCGGAAGCGTCGGACACAACATTAGAATTTTCCCCGATTTGAATGATAAGCTGATGAACCCGGTCCACAAAGGCGTTAAACCAGCCGGCCACCTCTCCAATTTCGTTGTGCGCCTCAACCTGGAGCCGTTGTGTCAGGTCTCCTTCACCCTGGGCAATATCCTTTAACGCATCCACAACCTTTTCAAGGGGTTTGATTAATCTGGATAGAAAAAGAAACAACAACAGGATGCTGACAATGAATATCGTCCCAAGCACCAGGGGCCTGATAAAGCCCAGTCTGTTTTCAACCTTGGCCGGTGCAGAATAATTCAAAACCAGCCAATATCTATAATGCTTTTTGTTAATGTCCTCAACTTCAATGGGGTAAAGCTTATAATAATGGCTATGGTTTTCGGCTTTTGGAGGCTGTTTTTTTTCTTTTAGCTGTTTCCTTGCCGACGCTTCTAGGACTTCCGGATTACAGACCGAGTTGAGTTTGAGCACAAAACTTGTATTTGAAAGGGCATCTTTTCTTTTTTCAGGGGAAACCTGTTCAAAAAAGGTACTGTCACAGGCCCCGGAAAAGGTTGAATCAGATCCCTGATATCCCACATAGCCTTTCACGATCTTGGCAAGGGAGAGCGCCAGCTCTCCAACCGGCAGTTCACATGCCGCCATCCCCATCACCTCGTCATCATCATTGATGACTGCCGTGGCAATAATAAAGACCACCTTGCCGTCTGCTTCGATGCAGGCGCCTTCATTGGCCCAGGTCTGCGCAGATTTGTCATATAATTTTTTTAATCCGTCCGTCATAAACAGGTTGTCTTTGGCAAAGGAATTCTGTCCGCTCTTTGAAAAAACAACTGAATAATTTTTGTCGAGCAACACCAGTTTGCGAATTTTCAGTGCCTGGGCAAGAGTGATAAATAGACCGTCGATTACCTGAGTGTTCCCCGCACTGCGATCGTCTTCCAGATATCCGATGACCTCCTCGGAGCCCGCAAAGTTCTGGAGTGCATCACTCGTGCGTTTGATGTGAAATTTTTCATTCTCCAGCCTGACACTGTCAAACACGTGAATCATAAATTTGTCTGAAAACTTGTCTTTCACATTGCCGGAGATATGATCAAAAAGAATGATCAACGCCGAGCAAATAAAAAGAATGATTGCGACCCAGAAAGTTATTTTTAGTTTTAAGGAACGCGATTTTTTCATAGGTGTCTATCTCAATTATGATGAGTACTTAAATATACGACCATGATTTTAGCACGTTATGAATCAAGCAGCCGGACGTATTGCAGCTACTGGGTAACTTTGCCGCGCAGATATTTAGTGATTCGTCTTTTAAGTTTTGGATTTGAAAGGATATGCTTTTCCAGATTGGGATAACCGCCCCTGAACCAGACCACCTGGTCCACACCAAGTCCGTAATCCTTTACGCATCTTAACGCAGCGTTGTAACTTCTATGACATTTCGGCCCCTGGCAAAAGAAAACAGCCGTCACCGAATTAATATCCGAATCAATCTTCTGCATGGCTGCGAACAGTTTATCTTTTGTGATGGCATTGGGCGCATCCGCTTCGGGAATGGGCACGCCCTGGAGATCGCACACCAGATTTACGGCATGTTTCGTTGTGCCGATATCAAGAAATGATCCGGGCCTTGTGTCCACCCATAGATATTTAGCCTGTTTATCTTTCAGGGCGACAATGGCCTCTTCAACATCCCAGACGGCAATACCCGAGGGCAGCACCTTGAGGCTGGGGTCTAAAAATTGAGCGGGAATCTTGCCCTTGGGGACCTCTTCACACTCTTTGCATTCAGTGGCGGCAAAAATCAGACCGGTGCAAGATATAACGATCAACCCTGCGGCCAGAAAAAAAACGAGTTCTCTTTTTAGCATGTAAACCTCCTTATGAAATAAAAATATCAAACACTTACTGAACGCGTTGGAGACTAAACACCAAGAGGGAAAGATGGTTGTTACAACCCAACGCTAAAATCTAAAATTGGGATTGCCATGGAATTGCAAATTGCAATTTGCAAATTGATAATTGATAAATGAAACCGAATTGTATTTCTTCCCCTGTGGAAGATGACGAAATAAAGTAACAATAAGTTGATAATTGGAATATTTTCCACTATTATTAAATAGCAAGGGCTATTTTGTCAAGACCTTCCATTAAACAACATTTAGCGCAAAAACAAATTATTATCCGCTTTTGCATACTTGTTCTTGAACCCAAAACAGATTATAGTTATCTGTATTAATATCCTACTCAAAAGTCATTGATCAGTTCTATCGTTACGAACAATACTTGGGAAATTTTATCGCGACAGCCCGGCAGTTTAAAAATAAAGGCCGCCCAAGATCTGATACCGACGAGGAAGGGTTGTATGAAATGTATTAATCTTGTCTATAATAATGAGAACGATCTAAAAACAATACAAGCCGAATTTAAAGATTATTCGCCTGAAAATATTCTCATCCAGGTCTTCTGCGGGATCTCAGACATGGATAGGGTGAGCCGCCTTCGATCACTGCTCGGTAACCTGTTTCCCGGTTGTGTCGTGATCGGTGCAAGCTCGGCAGGAGAAATTTTAGGTGAAACTATTCTGGAAAAATCCATTGTCATCAGCGTTACCGCCTTTGAAAACACCAGGGTCACATCTGCTTTGATCTCCCAGAATGATGATTTGCAGGCCGGGGGTAAGGAGATGGGAAAAGCACTAAATACCGGAGAAGCCAATGCGGTCATTGTATTTGGCTGCGGTGCTAAAAACGGCAACTATGTCAATGCCTTTCCTTTTCTTGAGGCCTTGGGTCAAAAATTTAAAAATGTCGTCATTGCCGGGGGGATGGCCGGTGGATATAACGAATTGGCAAGCCGCATTTTCGTATTTACGGAACGGGATTTGACTGAACACGGGTTTGCGGCGGCGGCACTCACAGGACCCAATTTATGCGTTAACACGGCCCACAATTTAAGCTGGACACCCATTGGAAAAACAATGACGGTCACCCAGGCAAAAGGACACAGGATCTACAGCATTGATCACAAATCCGTCAAAGAGATATACTTGCAGTACCTGGGCATTGAAGCCCATCCTTCATCCTTATACCTGATGAATTATTTCCCGCTTATCATAAAAAGAGGCGGCATGGATGTAACCAATCCGGTCTGGTCCGTGAATCCTGACGGCTCTTTTAATGTGTTAAAACAATTTTATACCGGAGAGCAAGTACGCTTTAGCTACTGCGATGCAGGTCTTCAGGAACAAGGGGCCAAACGGATGGGCAGAGAACTTGCCGGATACGAGCCCGAGGCCTTTTTCGTTTACTCCTGTGAATCCAGAAAGACACTTTTTGAAGACGATATTGTGGTTGACTTGGCGGCCTTGAATGGCAGTCCCTGTTCAGCCGGTTTTTTTACCTTTGGCGAATGCTACACCGATAAAAAAAATACGCCTCGTTTTCTCCACCAGACCATGACCGTGCTGGCTCTGTCCGAATCCGACACCTGCAAAATTTACCACGAAAAAGAAGTTTGTAAAGACAAGATTGAGCTGCCAAGGACAGAATTAAGACGGTTCAGAATTTTAAAATCCATGAGCCATCTGGTGAGCAGCACCACCCGGGAATTGGAAGAAAAAAACAGGCAGCTTGAAAACCTCGCAAATAAGGATGGCCTCACAGGACTTTTCAACCGCCGTTTTTTTGACGAGACCCTTGCCCGCAGGATCAAGGATCACAGCCGTTCAGAGGCACCATTGTCGTTAATCCTTATGGATGTTGATTTTTTTAAACCGTTCAATGACCATTACGGTCATGTGGCCGGTGATGACTGCCTTCGCCGGATATCCAACCTGCTTCAACAACTGGTGCGGCGCACTTCTGATATGGCATTTCGTTACGGTGGAGAGGAATTCAGTTGTATTCTTCCGGCCACGGCGCACCCAGGCGCCTTAAAAATAGCGGAAACCATCAGGACCGGTGTTGAAAAACTGGCCATTCCACACAAAACATCAAAGGCTGCTGAGTTTGTCACCGTCAGCTTAGGCGTCATCACCCTGACCAACAATCGCAGCATATCCCCGCAGGCGTTAACAGACGCCTGTGACCAGCTGCTTTATGAGGCCAAAAACAGGGGTCGAAACCGGTTGCACGGAAAAAATCTGGCTCTCAATTGACAAATTATTTTACCATTTCCACCCTGGGGTCAGACTTGAAAACCGCACCCAAAAAGCTTAGGTTAGTGTGGAAACTTTACTTTTAAGGAAACAACGACATGCTGACCCAGACTATTACATTTCCTGCCGCTTTTGCCGCAGGCCTTTTGTCCTTTCTTTCTCCTTGTGTGCTGCCGCTGATCCCGGCCTATTTCAGTTTTATCACGGGCCTTTCTCTGGATGAACTGACCGCCGACGACAAAGCAGTGCGCAAAAAGGTGATCCTGTCCACCCTGGCCTATGTGGCCGGTTTCTCCTTTATCTTTATTCTGTTCGGGGCATCCGCATCTTTTCTTGGCGGGCTGGCCTCCCAATACTCCTGGGTGTTTCGCTATGTGGGCGGCGGCATCATCCTGATTTTCGGACTGCATCTGCTGGGGATTATCAATATTAAAAGTTTTCAGTTTGAACGCAAATTTCATTTCAAGGAAACCCCCTTTCACCTGTTCGGCACTTTCTTGATCGGCATGGCCTTTGGTGCGGGATGGAGCCCGTGCATCGGACCGATGCTGGGCAGCATTCTCATCGTGGCGGGCAGCCAGGACACCATTCTTAAAGGCGTGCTGCTTTTGGCCACATATTCTGCGGGAATGGCCCTGCCTTTTATTGTGATATCCATTTTCATCGACTCCATGCTCAGTTTCATGAAAAAGGCCACCCGGGCCATGGGCATCATCAATAAGTTCGCAGGCGGGTTGCTCATTGTCATTGGTCTGCTTTTAATTTTTGACAAATTCCGGCTTCTGGCGGCCTTTTAAATTCTGGACAAAACATTGATGGCAACCCGATCGCGTGGGTTTACCGCATTTATTTGCATAGCCACGTTCAGCAAACTGATGTTGAATACCGCCAGGCGCATGGTCTATCCCTTTGCCCCGGAACTTGCCCGGGGGCTTGGAGTCCCCCTAACGGCCGTCACTTCATTAATAGCCGTCAACCAGGCCACGGCGGTGCTTGGGCCCTTGGGGGCACTGTTTGCCGATCGTTTTGGCAACAAAACCGTCTTGCTGCTGGCCGTAGCCTTGTGTTTTATCGGATGTTTGGGTATCGCCCTGTTTCCTTCCTATGGTGTGGTCCTGGCGGGGTTGTTTCTCGCCGGACTTGCCAAAAGCCTGTTTGATCCGAGCCTGCAGGCCCAAATCGCCTCCCAGGTTCCCTACGCCCGGCGGGGCAAATTCATCGGGATCACGGAAACGTCCTGGGCCGGAGCAACCTTGCTGACCATTCCTGCCGCCGGCTTTATCATATCCCACTTCTCCTGGCAGACGCCCTTTAAACTTGTGGCCATTCTCACTTTTGTCTGTTTTTTTTTGCTTCTCAAACTTGCCCCGGATCGGCACCGATTCCACGGCAGCCTGCCCAATGAAGCAAAAAAGACGAAACGAGTACAGGTCAACTGGAAAACGCTTTTAAAAAACAAAAAGGTAACAGGGTTACTGATCTTTGTTTTTTTTATGTCCCTGGCCAATGACAATCTATTTGTCATCTACGGGGTCTGGCTGGAAAGCGCCTGCGGGATGTCTCTTGCCGAAATCGGCATGAGCACTGTCCTTATCGGCATGGCTGAATTTTTAGCCGAAGGGGGCAGTGCCCTTTTTTCCGACAGGATCGGTCTTAAAAAATCGGTCCTTCTGGGCACAGCGGCCACCGCGTTTACATATATGGTGCTTCCTTTCACCGCATCAGGCATCCCCCTTATTCTGTCAGGCCTCGGCGCTTTGTTCCTGTTTTTTGAATTTACGATTGTCTCTTCCATGAGCCTTGGGACTGAGCTTGTGCCCGAATTCAGGGCCGCCACCATGGCTGCATATTATGCCATGGCCGGATTCGGCAGGATCATCGGGGCGTTTTCAGGAGGGCTTATCTGGTCTGCATACGGCATCCGGGGCATCTGCCTGGTATCGGGCTCTTGCTCTGTCCTGGCCCTGGCAGCGCTGTGGGTTGGCACCCGAAAGGTGCAGAAAAGCCATTAGACGGCAAGCACAACTGTACCCATTGCCATACAAACAAAAAGCTTTGGCAAACTTTTTTTTAGACTAACTACATTGACATGAACCTGATCGTTTCTATTCTAAGATAACAAGCCCATGGCCAGGCTGACAATTGATAACTTTTGAAAAGGATGATGATATGGAAAAACATTTGAGCGTAGAAGGAATGTCCTGCAAGCATTGCGTGAACAGAGTTAAAAAATATCTGGAAACCGTCGGTACTGATGTTTGGGTGGATCTTGAAGAAAAAAAGGCTAAGTTCAATGCCGGTGGAGATGTGAACATGGAGACCGTTATCAAAGAGATCTCTGACTTTGGTTTTACGGCTAAAGAGATCTGAATAGCCATGATCACTACCCATGAAATAAACGTATACGGCATGATGTGCATGCACTGTGAAAATGCCGTAAAAAAAGCCCTGGAAAAATTTGACGGGGTCAGCGACGTATCTGCTTCATTTGAACAGGAAAAAGTCACCCTGGCGTTGGAAGAAGGCACTGCAAACCTGGAAGAGCTCAAGGCCGCCATTACAGAAGAGGGCTACGCTCTGACACCACAAGCCACTGCCGAAGATGCTGAAGAACCAACAGGGCCGATCGACGCAAAAGCCCAAAGCCCGGATGACGCCCCTGCCCTTTGCAACATCAGCTTTTCCATCCAGGGTATGCATTGTGCCAACTGCGCCCTGGCCATAGAAAAGGCGTTTGCAAAGACGAAAGGCATCTCAGACACCGCCATCAACCTGCCCCTTGAAAAAGGATTTGTTACATATGATCCGGATCTGATGGATGACCAAAAGGTCCTGGATGTGGTCAAAAATGCCGGTTACACCGCATCACTTGAAACCGGCCGGGAACAGGCCGGCGGCGGGCGGGAAAAATTCAGATTTTTGTTTGCATTGGGTGTCACCATCCCCATGATGGTCATTATGCATGTGATGCCGTTTGGGCCTGTGGCCACCAATATCATCCTTTGCATCATGGCCACAGCAGTCATGGCCGTATCCGGCCGGACTTTTTTTGAAGGGGCCTATTATTCGCTGAAAAACCGATTGGCCAATATGGATGTACTGATCACCTTGGGGGTCAGTGCCGCTTATTTTTACAGCCTTTTTTCCCTGATCTTTTTAGATGCGTCCCAGATGCTGTTTTTTGACAGTTCCGCCATGCTCATCACCTTTATCATGATCGGCAAAATGCTTGAGGCCCGGGCAAAGGGCAAAACCGGCCAGGCACTTAAAACCCTGCTGGCCTTGAATGCAGATACGGCCAGGGTGGTCAAGGACGGCCGGGAAAAGATTGTGGATGTTTCCATGGTTGTCCCTGGGGATACGGTACGGGTATTGGCCGGAGAAAAAATTCCCGTGGACGGAGAAATCCTCAATGGAGACACTGCGGTGGATGAATCCATGCTCACCGGGGAGTCCTTCCCGGTTCAAAAATCCACGGGGGATGCCGTCACAGGCGCCACCATCAACTTGTCTGCGCCCATCACAATGACCACCACCAGAACCGGCAACGACACGGTGTTGTCCGGCATTATTAAAATGGTGGAGGATGCCCAGGCAGACAAGGCCCCGATCCAGCGGGTGGCAGACACGGCGTCCAACATATTCGTACCCGTAGTGACGGCCGTGTCATTAATTACCTTCGCCATCTGGTATGCTACGGCTCCGGGGGTTATCCCAACCGGTTCCACCCCGTTTTTATTTGCCTTTGAACGTATGATCGCCGTTCTTGTCATTGCCTGCCCCTGCGCCCTGGGACTTGCTACGCCCACAGCCGTCATGGTGGGGTCCGGCATAGGCCTTAACCGGGGGATCCTGTTTAAAAAAGGATCTGCCCTGGAGAACATTTCCCGTCTGGATATGGTTTTATTTGATAAAACCGGCACCCTGACCACGGGAACGCCTTCGGTGACAGGTGTCTTCCCGGCCAATGGCATTGCGCAGGAACAATTGCTCTCCTGGGCCGCCAGTGTTGAAACCAACTCCAACCACCCACTTGCACCGGCGGTGACCGGCTTTGCACGGGAAAAGGGTGTTGCCCCTGAAACCACCTCGGACCCAAGAGAGATCTCCGGCAAGGGTATTGAATGCCGTCTTGACGGTCAACGGCTCAAGGCCGGTAACCTGGCACTGGTGGCCGACGACAACATCCCAGATGATATCCGGACCCGGGGCCGGGAATTATCAGAGCGGGGAAAGAGTCTTGTGTTCATCAGTCTGGACCACCAGGTAAAAGGGGTGATCGCCCTGGAGGACAAAATCAAACCCGAAGCCAAGGATGCCGTAAAACAACTGCATGCCGCAGGGATTCGCACCGCTCTCGTGTCCGGGGACAATACGGCGGCAGCCCGTTGGGCTGCCCACCAGGCCGGTATTGATGAAGTGGCGGCCGAGGTCATGCCCGAAGATAAAATCAACCAGGTAAAAAAATGGCAGAATAAAGGCTTAAAGGTAGCCATGGTGGGTGACGGTATCAATGATGCCCCTGCCCTGGCCCAGGCGGACATCGGTATTGCCATTGGTTCAGGCACTGATGTGGCCAAAGAGACCTGTGAGGTGGTGCTGGTAAAAAACGACCTGAAAGATGTAAACCGGGCAGTCCGATTAGGTAAAAAAACCCTCTCCACCATAAAGCGCAATTTTTTCTGGGCCTTTTTTTACAACGTAATGATGATTCCCGTGGCCGCAGGCATCCTGTACCCTTCATTCAGGATATCATTAACCCCGGAAGCCGCTGCCGTCGCCATGTGGTTATCCTCCCTGTCCGTTGTGGGCAACTCATTGTTGCTTAACCGGTTTGGAAGGCAACTGGACGGGTAGTCCTTAATTTGGGACTTTAAAATGTAAAGGATCATTAAAAATGAATGACACATTATTTTCCCCGCTGACCATAAAAAACATAACCATTAAAAACCGTATCGGTGTGGCGCCCATGACCCGTATGTCCGCCGGAAGCGACGGTATTCCCAGGCAGGATGTCCTGGATTTTCTGGTGACCCGCGCCCGTAACGGGGCCGGCGTGGTTTACACGGAAGCGATAGTCACTGACTATGAAAGCGCCCAAGGGTATCCGGGCCAGTCCCGGATTTTAAACCAGCCCCAGGTGGATGCATGGAAAAAGGTGACCGATGAGATCCGCTCCCATGGCGCAGTCTCAATCCTCCAGGCCTTTCACTGCGGCCGCATGGCTTATGAGGGGATCAATCCGGCCAACCGGGTGATTGCCCCAAGCCCCATAGCTCCGGCCCAGGAGAATCCCATGACGGGCAATCCGTATCCTGTTCCCGAAGCAATGAGCCGGTGGGACATGGATCATGTAATCAACGGCTTTGTGGAAACGGCCAAAGGAGCCATGACAGCAGGATTTGACGGTTTTGAACTGCATTGCGCCCACGGGTATCTGCTCAGCCAGTACCTCTCTGCTTACAGCAACCGGAGAACCGATGAATACGGCGGCTCCATGGAAAACAGATTCCGGTTTATCCGGGAGGTAATCGATGCGGTCAGGCCGGTGATTCCCGATGACCGCCTGCTGGTTGTCCGGGTTTCTGACTGGGGAATTGCGGACATGGACGTTTCATTGTTTGAAACAGCCGAACAGTGGCAGGAAATGATCTGGCTTCTTTCCGACACCCCCATTGATGCCGTTTCGGTGTCCACTTATGACTTCAGCCAAAAGGCTTTTGGCGGTCAAAAAACAATGGCCGCGTTGACAAGAGAGATCACAAATCTGCCGCTGATGATCTGCGGCAGGATTCATGACCCGATGTGTCAGGATAGTTGTCGTGTCGAACGAAAAGCCAATAAGACAATTTGAACAGGGCGTGGAATGGATATGAAAACGTGGAGTATACACAAGAATTCAAAACGGCAATGATTCAGAAAATTCTTTTAAACCCAGGCACGCCGATGGTAAACTTTTCAAAAGAGGCTAACGTTCCAAATTCAACGGTAGCAACCTGGCTAAGAAATTACAAAAAAAGGAATGGGAGTACAGTGGGCTCGAAGAAGAAAACCTGGTCAGCCGAGAGGAAATTTCAGGCAGTATTGGAAACTGCGTCGTTAAGTGAAGCAGAAAAAAATGAATATTGCCGGAAACATGGAATATACCCGGAACAGTTAGAAGAGTGGAAGAAAGACTGTATATCCGCAGCAGTTCTCAGTGAAGGGGACTATCATTAAAAACACATCAATTTCTCGTACGTTTCAGAGGCAATACAGAACCGTGGAAATCGTCGAGTTTCTATTTTCTTCAATGACCTTACCAGCTCCGTAAAATATGGCAATGCTTTTTATCCAAAGCCAATAGTCATCTCGGGGCCTTCCTTGATGGGTAGGCTCGAATTTTCTCAAAGGTAAATTTTTGAAGAATTCGGATCAGGGTGCTCGAATTTCAGTTGATGGTGATATTATAAATTGTAGCAATGATTCCCAGTTTCTAAAAATGATAATCCGAATGGTACAGCGTAGTTGATTCCAGAATTCTTTTCGGGCACTGAATTTGGCCCTTGCTTTCTTAAAAAGCGGGTCCATTAATTCGATGATCTGATGCATGGAGAATGCCATTAGAATAATCAGGAAAAAATTAAATGAAAGATTATTTTCGCCATGCCCAAAATTGTGCTCAGCATGATATCCTTGGTTTTTCAAGGTGTTGAAATTTTCATTTTCAATTTTCCATTTGGCCCTGCCTGCCTTGACAAGCTTTTTGACATTGCCGGCGTTCACCTCAATATCCGTCACCCAGCTATTGGTATAGATGATTTTATCCTGATCTTTGAGAATACTGTACTCGAGGAAATTTATTACCGGTGCCGATGTGTCCCCATTTAAACGAAGCCCATTGATCCACTCGTATTTATGGATCAGCCCTTTTTTGTCTTTCCATTCGATCTGGTTGACGTCATCCTGTTCTTCTTTCTGCAGGACCTGCTCGAATAAAATTGTATGATCTGTGGGCTTTGCCACCAGAATAAAAGACATTTTTAATTTTTGAAGAAGGTCAACGAATGGTTTTTTGGAATATAGATCATCAGCGGTGATGACTATTTTCAGCTTTGGGTGGTCCGTTCGAATGCGCTGCAGTATCCGTTTTCCGGCGTTAATCTCACAATCCTGCTTTTTGGTGCCATCGGTATTCTTTATGGGTTCCGGTGCTAATGGAAATACCTGGCGCTTGTCTGGATGAACCACAGCAGCACAGAGAGATTGATGTGAGTAACTGACGGTTCCATTGCGGTGTTTTTTCACCAAGCATGAAGGGCAATTAACGCTCTCGGATCGAAAATATTGTGTGCCGTCAATCGGAATAATATAGCCATCTTCCAAAAAACGATAATCGTTTAAATGATTGCCTCGTTGAAGCAAGCCGAAAAAGTCTGAGAAAACCGGAAACAGTTGCTCCGAAGGTACATCGTCGAGGATAGCCCTCATTTGATTATCTTTTGGGATGGTAGTAACCTTGAACATTGTCCGCAAATTGTTCAATTGTGATGCCTCTTCAAGGCGCTTTTGAAATTCAAGCATTGAAGGATCTTGAAAAAACATCATAGCAAGGGCACTCAGACATGAATCATGCATGGAGTGTTTGGTTTTCCCATCTTGGCGTTTGTCAACAATCTCATCGGCCCGTTTAGAAACCGTTTTTCTAAGGTTTGAAAATTTGAGTTGTTTCCCAGTGTTCAAGCTGATAGCCCCTATACAATGTATCGTTGAATAAGGCTATCATAAAGCATATAAAAAATCTAGTTTTATATTTGATGTTATTTCAATAGGTTATAAATATTTTGCATTCAGGTGTGATATATTGAAAATTAAAACAATAGTGTTTGGCGTAAGTAGAAGGTTATATGATCAATTCGGGCTTTAATTCCATAGCAAATTTGCAAAAGACATTACGAAAATCAATAGGACTCATTGCCCGAAATGCCAATTTGTTAGAGAGTGCGATCTTCACTGAGAACTGCTGGTATATCCGGATGTAGAAAGAGCCCCGATCAAAATTTTGTCAAGAAAACCAAGCAAAAAGAGCAAGAATTGCAACGCAAGACTAAAGCCCTTGAAAAAGAATTAACCCGTAAGGAGAAAGCGTTAGCAGAAGCTGCCGCCCTGCTTGTGTTAAAAAAAAAAGTCCAGGACATCTGGGGGGACAAAGGGGAAGAATGATTCCTACTGAAGACAAAATGCAGATATTGTCTTTGGTGGAAGAAGCTTGTAAATCCGGTGCTCGCCAATGTAAGGCTTGTGAAATAATAGGAATTTCAGAAAGGACCTTACAGCGGTGGCAGAAAAAAACGACTGCTGAAATAGAAGATAAGCGCCCCCATGCAGAAAGAAATCCTGCAAACAAATTGTCTGAAGAAGAAAAACATATGATTATAGATATTTGTAATAGTCAGGAGTATGGAAGCTTACCGCCAAGCCAGATTGTTCCCATGCTTTGTGATCAGGGGATCTATGTCGCATCCGAAGCAAGCTTCTATAGGACACTGAGAGAGAACGGTCTTCAGAACCATAGAGGTAAAACCCGGTATAAAACAAATAAAAAACCGACGGGTTTTACAGCAACAGGGCCTAATCAGGTCTGGACATGGGATATAACCTACCTTCCAGCGGCGCTAAAGGGTTCGTTTTATTACCTTTATATGATAACGGATATTTACAGTCGTAAGATAGTAGCTTGGGAAGTCCATGACAGGCAAAGTGATGAGCTGGCCTCCGAGCTTGTAAAAAGGGGGTATCTGTCAGAGGGTGTAAATGGCAATGAAATAGTGCTTCATTCAGATAATGGCTCCCCGATGAAAGGTGCGACCATGCTGTGCACTCTTCAGCAACTTGGAGTTGTCCCCTCATTCAGTCGGCCGTCGGTAAGTAACGATAATCCTTATTCAGAAGCATTGTTCAAAACCCTGAAATATGCCCCTTCATACCCTTCCGGCCCTTTTGAGAGCTTGGAGGCCTGTAGAGAATGGGTACTGAATTTTGTTCGCTGGTACAATAATGTCCACCGTCACAGTGGTATAAAATTTGTTACCCCAAATGAAAGGCATACAGGGGCAGATAGGACGATTTTAGAGGCCCGTCAAAAGGTATATCTGGAAGCAAAGGCAAAAAAACCAGAACGTTGGAGCCGTGGAATCAGAGATTGGACTGTGGTAACAGAAGTCTCTCTTAATCCTGAAAAAAACGATAACCGTCCAGCAGCTTAATATAAAGGTTACCCCCAGACATAATTATGTTTTTCCCTTATCCCCAAAAAAAATCCTGCGGGAATGGAAGGATAAGTCAAGAAAAAAATGGGAGGGACCCTCTGGGAGGAACCGATTTTTTTCTTGACTTATCCTGGAATGGAGCTACAAATTTTTTGGGGTAAGGGTAAAAACAACAGTGAAAATTTATACCTAAAAATTTCACAAAAAATGCGCTTGAGGCGACAACTTTCTTGACAAACACCGATGACAGGGACACCGCCTGTAACGCCCTTGCCGACGCAGACATTGTCTTGTCGGGTAAATCCATGCTTCTCAATCCTGATTGGGTGGAAGCGCTTAAAACCGGGAAAAAACTGAAAGCCTTTTCTTCAGAGGAGGCCGGGGTGGCCTACACAACGTCTCCCCTACCCTAATGCCCCTAAAGCATTAGAAAGATTTTCTATCATACAAATCCCCATCGCTGCATCAAACTTTATGCAGCGATGGGGGATGAGGTAAAGGCCGTGCGCGTCATCCTTTTTATCATAGATCATATCCAAAGGTTTCATCACGTGTTCAACGATTCAATTGAAAGCTGGCCATTTCAAAATATTTAATTTCACCTGTTCGTTCTATTCGTAATGAAGGCATGACAATTTACAAAACCGGTTTCAATTGATTGCTCGTGATTTGGGCTTTTTGCAACGCCATCAAGCATAAGCAATGACAGGATCACCGGCATTAATCGCCAAGGAGGATGTATGATAGAGAACTTTCCCATCCCGGACAGCGAAATATTCGCTCAGTGTTTTTCCAAATAAATCTTTAATTTCACCCAGTTTCTGATCTTTTTTTACCATATCTCCCAGGGTTACATAAGGATACCAGCAGCCGGTATCTTTAGCATCTTCGTAAACCGCTTTTTCAAAAAATTCAACCTTGCACAGCGTTTCTGGGGTGCCCGGCAAAACTTCTAAAAATTTTAATATGTTTTGTATGCCGCCAAGAAAGCGTTCAACATTCTCTTCGCTCCATAGCCCGCCGTTTCCGTTTTCTATCAACAGGCCCGGGATACCCATTTTCGTTGCCCCGCCAAGGGCCCCGACAGCGTTAAGCGATCCGACCGCATAGGGAAATCCTGCCAGGGACGCGGCTTGTTTTGACAATTCCATATTTTCAGGCGTGGAAAGCAGTGAATAAAAAACAAAGGGGGTCAATTTTTCATGGATATCACCGCTATGCAGATCAAGGTAAAAATCAGCCTGGGAGAACATCTGGGAGGATACGGTATAGGCAAGTTTCTGGGAAATGGTACCTGTTGCAAGCCCCGGATATTCACGGTTCAGGTTCTTTCCGTCGTAGGGTCCGACATATTGAAGCTTTGCAAAGAATGCAGGCGTATTGACCGCATGGACAATAATGAGCCTGCCGCTGATATCCTGGGGGTTAAGCATGGAGGATAAACGAATACAGGCCTCGATACCGGGATATTCACCGCCGTGCATCCCCCCGGTGATCAGCACTGTCTTTCCCGGGTTTGCACCGTTTATCAATGTAACCGGCATTTTGACTTCACAGTTTACCGCGTCAAGATACCCCTGGGTTTTGGTACCGCATTCAGCAGTTAGGTTGCCCACCGTCAGCGTATCAGCCATCTATTCTCCCCCTTCCCGGCCTTTTTTTGCCATTGCTTTTATTGATGCAATCTTATCTTGCTGGAATTTTTTTACCAATTCCCATTGGGATTGAACTTAACCGGCATGGGGATTGAACTTAACCGGCATGGGGTCGGACCAAGCAAAAGTCAAGTACCTCCGGCAGAGCCGGAGGCTTGAATTTATGAACCGCTCAAAGCGGTTATTTTATTGGCCACCTAAAAGGTGGCGTACCTATTTGAACAAACTCAGTTGCTCTAAACGTTGATCCTCTTTCTCCTGAGAACGGATATATTCCCGGATAGTCGCCTCATCACGACCAACGGTTGAAACATGATAACCTCTGGCCCAAAATTGCTGCCCGGTAAAATTTCTTCGATGTCCCAGGTAATTCCGTGCTATATGGATCGCACTTTTACCCTTGATAAACCCAACGACTTGCGCGACCGAATATTTCGGAGGAATCGAGATCAACATATGCACATGATCTGACATCATATGGCCTTCTATGATTTCACACTCCCTGCTACGCGCCAAATCTTTAAAGACTTGTCCAAGATATTTCCTTAGTTCTCCATACAAAGTCTTTCTACGGTATTTGGGAATCCACACAACGTGGTATTTGCATTCCCAACGGCTATGGGATAAGCTTGAATCGTTATTCATGAAAGTCTCTCCTTTGTGAATTTGAGCGGTTCACGTTTATTGGAGGGACTTTCATTTATTCCCTTAAATGTCAAACACTGGTGAGTCCCCCGGCAGAGCCGGGGGTTTACCTAAGGGCAATTAATAACCTATTGTTATTAAAACAAATTTCCATCAAATCTCACAAAAATAGCTCTTAGAGCAATCATTTTAACACCCAAATGGGCATTCTAAGGGCTCTCAACTAACCAGAAAAGGCACCGGATAAACCGGCTATTTTCATAATATGTGGACGCTAACGTCCACATATCGATGCGGCTGAGCCGCCTGGTCGCTTTACAAAAGACGGAGACTGCAGCTCCACAGGCAGCTCTGTGGTGGATCGCCAACAGTTCCCTGATTGAATTGGTGTTTTTTATCTGATATCATCGTCATGTTTCCTATATTCTTCTACCAAGATCGCATGTGCGACAGATCGGAGCTATGCCTAAACTTCTTTCCGGCCCATGGTTTGATCACATCCAACAATACGGTCATAATAAAGACACAGCCTCCGAATAGAGTTGAGGCCATATTGATTCCCAATTCCCGCCGTGTGTCATATCTTTAACCTCCCGCACCCGGGGGCGCGCATCAGAGGGAAAACGGCTTGCAAAGCCCCAAATAATGTCCCTTGTGATGTTCCGATCGTGCTCCCCGTAAAAATGAATTTGGGGAATATGTATAAGGTGGGGCCAGGCATCGGCGGAATTCAGGGATTCATCCAGCGGGGATATCCGGTGACGCCGTGTCCAGGCGTCGTGGTCAAGGTTACCGGCAACCGTCACCAGAAGAGCGACATCTTTTCTTTCGGCAGCGACAAACGCTGCAAGCCCGCCCCCTCCGGAGTAGCCAACCAAACGGAAAGAGCGGCTGGAAAAACGTGTTTTCAACAGATCCAGAATTTGGATATAGGTAACGACAACCTCTGAAGAAAACCGGGCGGTCGTCCAATACCGGCTATCTATATTTCGTTTCATTCCGAACTGGAAAGGCCTCGACAAATAGACAACAGAAGCGTCCGGATGGCGCAGGGCCATTTTCAACCCGACAGGATTCACAGGTGTGGGATCCGGGGAAACCCTGTTCCGGGAAATCCAAGACAATCCGTCCCCTTCGATATAAATTGTGAGTGTCCGGTTCTCCTGCGGCATCGTCCCGGGCATGAATCCGACAATATCAAACCGATCTGTTTCAAATGTCTTGATATGCCATCCGGCAGCACCAACCGCCTGGACGGCATACTGCCGCCGCGCTTCCATCGAGGGGACCGCGCATCCGGCAGCCAACAGCAATAATAAAACGATCTTTAGAATATCCAAGCAGGCCATAACAACACTCTTTCATCAGATCCAGGGATACTGTCTCTATATCTGAAACCCATACCAATTAAAACGATAAATCTATTTTCCCGGCCGATGGCCAGCAGTTCTCAGTGAAGATCGCACTCTCTAACAAATTGGCATTTCGGGCAATGAGTCCTATTGATTTTCGTAATGTCTTTTGCAAATTTGCTATGGAATTAAAGCCCGAATTGATCATATAACCTTCTACTTACGCCAAACACTATTGTTTTAATTTTCAATATATCACACCTGAATGCAAAATATTTATAACCTATTGAAATAACATCAAATATAAAACTAGATTTTTTATATGCTTTATGATAGCCTTATTCAACGATACATTGTATAGGGGCTATCAGCTTGAACACTGGGAAACAACTCAAATTTTCAAACCTTAGAAAAACGGTTTCTAAACGGGCCGATGAGATTGTTGACAAACGCCAAGATGGGAAAACCAAACACTCCATGCATGATTCATGTCTGAGTGCCCTTGCTATGATGTTTTTTCAAGATCCTTCAATGCTTGAATTTCAAAAGCGCCTTGAAGAGGCATCACAATTGAACAATTTGCGGACAATGTTCAAGGTTACTACCATCCCAAAAGATAATCAAATGAGGGCTATCCTCGACGATGTACCTTCGGAGCAACTGTTTCCGGTTTTCTCAGACTTTTTCGGCTTGCTTCAACGAGGCAATCATTTAAACGATTATCGTTTTTTGGAAGATGGCTATATTATTCCGATTGACGGCACACAATATTTTCGATCCGAGAGCGTTAATTGCCCTTCATGCTTGGTGAAAAAACACCGCAATGGAACCGTCAGTTACTCACATCAATCTCTCTGTGCTGCTGTGGTTCATCCAGACAAGCGCCAGGTATTTCCATTAGCACCGGAACCCATAAAGAATACCGATGGCACCAAAAAGCAGGATTGTGAGATTAACGCCGGAAAACGGATACTGCAGCGCATTCGAACGGACCACCCAAAGCTGAAAATAGTCATCACCGCTGATGATCTATATTCCAAAAAACCATTCGTTGACCTTCTTCAAAAATTAAAAATGTCTTTTATTCTGGTGGCAAAGCCCACAGATCATACAATTTTATTCGAGCAGGTCCTGCAGAAAGAAGAACAGGATGACGTCAACCAGATCGAATGGAAAGACAAAAAAGGGCTGATCCATAAATACGAGTGGATCAATGGGCTTCGTTTAAATGGGGACACATCGGCACCGGTAATAAATTTCCTCGAGTACAGTATTCTCAAAGATCAGGATAAAATCATCTATACCAATAGCTGGGTGACGGATATTGAGGTGAACGCCGGCAATGTCAAAAAGCTTGTCAAGGCAGGCAGGGCCAAATGGAAAATTGAAAATGAAAATTTCAACACCTTGAAAAACCAAGGATATCATGCTGAGCACAATTTTGGGCATGGCGAAAATAATCTTTCATTTAATTTTTTCCTGATTATTCTAATGGCATTCTCCATGCATCAGATCATCGAATTAATGGACCCGCTTTTTAAGAAAGCAAGGGCCAAATTCAGTGCCCGAAAAGAATTCTGGAATCAACTACGCTGTACCATTCGGATTATCATTTTTAGAAACTGGGAATCATTGCTACAATTTATAATATCACCATCAACTGAAATTCGAGCACCCTGATCCGAATTCTTCAAAAATTTACCTTTGAGAAAATTCGAGCCTACCCATCAAGGAAGGCCCCGAGATGACTATTGGCTTTGGATAAAAAGCATTGCCATATTTTACGGAGCTGGTAAGGTCATTGAAGAAAATAGAAACTCGACGATTTCCACGGTTCTGTATTGCCTCTGAAACGTACGAGAAATTGATGTGTTTTTAATGATAGTCCCCTTCACTGAGAACTGCTGGCCGATGGCCCGGATTGTCTACCATTGATGCTTAAGGAGGAAATAATGTCTCTACCAGATCCAGCCGTAAATCATTTCAGAATGTCACAGCCCCTGTTCACAGGGGTCTGCCTGCTTGCTTTCCTATTCTTATTTATCCCCGTTTCAGCCTGGGCCGATGTGATCATCTCGGATGCCGTCCAGGGCACCAACGGCAGCATCACCTACCCGGCCAATCCCAATCCCCTGGGACAGGGCGACTCCCTGACGGTTCAGGCCGGGGGCTCGATTAAATCAAGTACAGGAGATGCCATTCAAGGCAGCGAAATAGGAGAAGGAGAGAACATAATCACTGTCAAAAGCGGAGCATCTGTTAAAACCACGAAGAAAGGATTGGGAATTATAGTCCACGGTACTAATACAATTACAAAAGGAGAAGGCCCGCTTGCAGAAGGTTACTCAAATATAGTATTCGTTGAAAAAGGCTCATCCATCAGCACATCCTATGAATATAAGCACGCAATCCTTGCCAAGTACAATAACCGCCTGGATATAACCGGGGATATAGAGACATCCGGTTTCTATTCATATGGTATTCTTGCGCATGGGAACAACAAGATCAATTTTTCTGGAAGCATAAGAACAAATCATGGTTGGTCTGATGGTATCTTTTTATATCATAGCGGAAACGATCTCGTAGTTTCTGGAGATATTGTTACGACCCAAGGACACGGCATTCACTCGTATGGAAACAATATAATTGATATGTCAGGCACCATAACTAGCTACAGAGATTTTGAAGGCATTTTCCTTGAAAGGCCCAGCAGCCTGACCATGTCCGGAACAATAAACACTTATGATTCCGCAGGCATTCGATCCAAGAACTCAAGCAACATGGATGTATCAGGAACGATAAACACAGAAAGCGAATATGCCAATGGTATCTCCGCAGGTTATAATAACCGCATCTCTTTATCAGGCACCATAAACACTATCGAATCAGACGGAATTAATGTGAGCACGGAGAACTCTGTTGTAATTTCCGGACAAATTAATACAATAGGTTTGAAGGCAGATGGCATTCAAACATCCGGTAATGGAAATGCTGTCCATATTTCGGGTTCAATTTCTACCACAGGATATGAAGCCTTCGCGATACGCTCCGGAAGTGTTAATATTTCAGGGCAATCAACTGGTGAAGAAAACATCTTTCATATACTGAATGGAGCAAGTATTAATGGAGACATCTACAATGGTGCCTCAACAGATAAAAAGACATCTTACCTCACCTTTGGATATGCCAAAGACAATGACAATTATGCCGACCTTTCTAAAATAGATACAGAATTTGAATTTAGTCTGAACGATAATATTATATCAGGCTCAGAAGGTGTTTGGGATGCATATATTTCAGGCGGTAAAACAACTTTAAAGGGCACATCAAATGAATTTCGAAATGTATTTCTGGGTGGCGCATCTTTTGACAATAAAGAGGTGCCTGTTGGTAAACCATTGTATGGAGGTTTGAAGTATATCACAACGACCACCCTTGAGACTCTAAATGGTGCAACTGCCAACCTGACAGTCACCAACTCAATTTCTACAACCGGCACATTGTCTATCGGAATAAAGAGTATATATAATCTCCACGGAACACATAAACATACAGGCTCTGACGTTCTCCTCGACGGAATATTAAATCTTAGCGGGGGAACTTTTGCTAACCAATCGGCAGGAGCGGTCATCAACAACGGAATCGTTTCAGTGGATGCTGGGGAAACCGGCACAATTTCAGGGAATTATACCCAATCCGAAAACGGCTTGGTCCAGTTACAAGCAGACAGTGTCTCAAACCACGGTAAAATGGTGATTGGAGGCACTGCAAATTTGAGTGCAAACAACGCCATTGTCATCAATGTAACTGCCAATGATAATTTGTCCCAGAATGATTTGTTAGAAGATGTAATATCTGCGGACACTCTAATTCTAAACAAAGATAAATTTGTAGTTTATGATAACAGCGCCATGTGGAAATTTGAACCGATAATTAGGAATAACACAATTGATTTAAACTATCTACGCGCAACAACTTGCACAGAAGCAATCTCCGGCGGCAGCTCCATTTCCAGTCCCTTGGCATCCGGAGCGGCAAGCTCCCTGGACCGGTTATTTAAAACCGGTACTGCCGACACCGACATGCAGAAGATTCTCAATGAACTGGGGACCCTTGGGACCAATGATGAGGTGGCTCAAGCCGTGGCGCAGACGGTGCCGGCTTTGGCAGGGGCCGGGAGTCAGATCGGCTTTGACCTGGCAACCAACGGGGCGACCCAGGTCGTCGGCAGCCGCCTGGGCAGCTTCAGCGGCCTGTCCGCAGGTGATGCGGTTTTTGAAGATCGGATGGCCTGGATCAAGCCCTATTATTCGAGAACGGAGCAGGATGAACGCAACGGCATTGACGGCTATGATGCTGATACCTACGGTCTCGTCATCGGTGCGGACGGCCGGGTCCATCCCGATTGGCAGATCGGGGCGGCCCTGTCCTACGGTACGTCCGACATAAAAAGCGATTCCCCCGTGACAAACCAGACCCAGGATATAGAAACCTGGCAGACCACACTCTATGCAAACAATGAAATGACCGACACACTCACCCTGAATCTCATCGGCGCTCTGGGATTCAATACCAATGAATCGAGCAGGAATATCCTTTTCGGCGGCATCAACCGACTGGCGTCCGCAGAATATAACTCCTGGCATACGCTTTTGGACGGAGAACTGACAAAGACCTATTCGGTAAACAGAAAGCTTTCCCTGGGAACGTCTCTGAGAGTCCAATACGTTTATCTGGATATCGAAGGGTATACGGAAACAGGGGCAGGCGGCTTGAATTTATCTGTTGAAGGGACCAATGCCGACAGTCTGGTGGCCTCTATTGGCGGCAAGTTGAGATATGCCGTGGCAGCGAACCAAAATCTGACGGCTCATGCCGATGTCGGATACGACTTCCTGGCTGACGCCTCCTCCCTGATTTCGACCTATGCCGGAGGCGGGCCGTCCTTTGTAATTCAAGGCAACAGCCCGGATGAAATCGTTTATCGGGGCGGACTGGGGTATGAACTGATCAACTCCGTCGGCCTCGAAATCGCCCTGCGTTACCGTATAGAATCCAGGCAGGACTTCATGAACCACACCGGTGATATCAGTCTCCGCTTTCCATTTTAGGTATCAACAGCCAATGGCTAAAGGAAACAAAGGTGCATCGATTGAGAGGAAGTATGATCAGATAGATTAGAGGAAATAGAAGATATATACCTCTTCTTACAACAAGATAAAAACGCCACACCCCAGAATCAGGGTATGGCGTTTTTTTATTCAGTAAATTGCCGTATTATGTCAGGTATTTCCTGCCAAGTCCCGGTGATTCATAACTTTCACTTAAAACGGCCTGATGGAAGAACGGCGGCAGAACGATTTTTTGAAAACAAGCCGATCAACATGTTTGAATGGCTCGTTAAAAAAATGCCTCTGTCTGCAAGGCCACGACGAAATACAATCAAAATGTCAAGTTCAGAACTCTTGATTTAAAAAATAGAAGTTACGACTGCATTCATAAAATTATTTCTCTATATTTCAGGATGCTACCTTAGTGAAGGTGGTACTTTGAAAATTCTTGCATCAGGAAAATTAAAGTTGCACCTTAGGGCCTGAAAATCGGTTGTAACTATTTTAGGGGGACATCTATGATAAGTTTTGTCAAGGGGAAAATGTAGATTTCCCATCACTTTTTAAAGACATTCTCCAAAAGCGTTAAATGGCCCATTGCATTAACTCCTGATCTTTTTAATCTGTTTCATTTAAGTGCCAAAAAGATAAAGATCTTTTGACCAGACATCTATTTGCCGTATCAGGCTCTTGTTACGGAGCCATCACAGAAGATTAAGTTTGGGTAAACCCGCTGACCTTGAAACACTATAAATGATGTATCACGGCTATTGCCGATCACATAGTCCCCCGAACGCAAGGACCAGCAGGAAGATCTATAATAAATGCAATGCTATTAATGTAATAATGTGACCCGTATCAGGCAGCTTGAGATGGTGCTGTCATCTGAAAATCTTTTTTAGATTTTTCAACAACCAACATATAGGCTACAATCTTCCTTGCTACAGCCAGGGTCGCTCTATTCTTGTTTCCCTTTTTCAATTCTCTTTCATGAATTTCAGCCAATTGAGGATTCCAATGTGGTGCAAGTTTTGCCGCCTCTATCAGAACAGTTTGTAAATGTTTATTTCGTTTTTTGGATATCGGACCACGGCTTTCCTTGCCGGCAGATTCTTTTTGAGCCGCGCAAAGCCCACAATAACTCACCGCCTGGCGCACTGCTCCAAATCGTTCTACCTCACCTATTTCCAACACCCAGGTTAATGCTGTCATCTCTCCAACACCTCTGATGCTTTGCAACCTGGTTACCCGTTCTTGAATCAGGGGATTTTTTTCAGTACCCGTACAAGCTTTTTTTGAATACTGGTAAAAATTTCCAGATTTGACCTGCTCTGTTTCAACATTTCTAAGACGGATGGGGGGACATGTTCAATATTGTCCATTAATTCCCAGAAATACCGTTTGCCATGTAGCATTTTTTTATTGTATTCCGCACCGACCTCCATTAAAAGGCCGGAAATTTTATTTTTAGTCTGAGTTGCCGTCCTGACTATGTGGTTTCTGTATCTTAAAATCCTTCTTAATTCTCGTAGCTCACTCGGAGCCATATAGCATTCAGGCAACAGATCAACTCTGAGAAGATCACATATTTTTTGGGCGTCAGATAGATCATTTTTCTTTTTAGCTGCAGTAATCGCTTTGAGCATTTCAGGATGGGCCACCTTGATATCATCAGCATAAGGTTTTATGAAATCATAAATCCAGCCGGTAAACATTGTTGCCTCCATTGCAACCGTCCAGGGACGGGGAAGTTGTTCCATCCATTCTTCCAATACCGGCCTGGTTGCAGGTATCACTCCGTTCCCAAGAAGAGTTCCATCGTCTGCTTTAATACAATACGCGATAATTTTTTTGTGGATATCCAACCCAATGTAATGCATACTCATTATGACCTCCTTGTGGTAATTGATTCTGGATGACTCATGTCAGTCCAGCCGCGATCTAAAGCCATCATGCCACTTGGAGGTCTTTTTTGTATAGTAAATCCGTACGTTTAAAATTCATTTTCCCTATGGTAAGATAAGATTACCAACTCGGAGGATAAGGCAATGCTGGGAAGCAACCTGAGCGCCGTAGCTGGTGACGGAAACATGGGGGGTCATATGCAGTTAATTGTATATTGCCCCTTTCCCATGTTTCTGTCCTTAAAGCGATAAATCCCGGGGGTTTGGGGGCTGGCCCCCATTAAAATCGGGTGTTATTCCTTACCGAACTTATGCATTCAAACACTATGCCCTATCTTATGTTGCCCCTTCTTTCATCAGAGATAACGTCTATCAATGGGCGTGTAACAGTTTACCAAAAAGATGGTCTGTGCCTCTATTTTTTAGGAGATTATCCCATATATAGCCACAAGGCTGATGACCTTGCCTTATTCCGTCTTACGACTGCACAGCTGATTGATTCCGGCGCCTGTAAACAAATTGATATCATAAAAACATTTGGTGTCTCAAAAAGCAGTTTGATTCGCGCACAGAAAAAATATAGAGAAGGGGGCTCTAACGCATTTTTTAGCCGGGGGCAGAATTTCAGAAAAAAAGGAACTGTGTTCACCTCTGAGGTGCTTATGCAAGCCCAGGATCTTTTGAATGAGGGGCAGCCAAGGAGCGAAATTGCACAGAAACTTGATGTAAAACCAGGCACCCTGCGAAAGGCCATTAATGATGGCTGTCTTTAACGTCTCAACCTGCGGCCATATCCTGTCCGCTGTTTTTTCGGCAAATACGCTGCTTTCCATCTCGTGCAGTCTATCATACCATCTTCTATCATCGGATCTGTCGTTTCACCTGCATTTCCGAACGCTTACCGCTTCTTTGACCAGGGCCTTCATCTCTAAATCTTTAAGCAGTAGCGTAACATTTTTTTCCAGTGCGCTTTTTATTGTGAAGGTAACCCTCAAGACTTCGCATCAACGCAACCCCTGTATTGTGGTCAGTTACTTCATCTGCCGATTTCGGTTTTTGGGTTTTGCACAAGCCAGTAACTGTCCTTCCGGATCCGCTTTGGAAAAAGTGTACGCCCAATTGTCATGGCATTTTTAAATGCGTTTCAGCTACAGCCAGATCATTTTTTGTCATAGCGGTAAGTCCCAGATAATTGTGGCCCTCGGCATAGTTATCCCAGCACTCTACAAACAGTCCGGCCAGGGCCTCAACCTTATCATATTCCTGATTTTCATACATTTGGGCAATAGCTTCCATTCTTTCGGCAGGAATCTCGAATCGGGGATATTTATTTAATGCAAACAAAAAACATGCGACGGGCAAGTCTATATGTGCCGTGTTTGCCGATCAATAAAGATTTTGAAGAATAACGCACTATGCTGTCAGAATAATCCTAGCCCGTAAAACGTCAAAGGAATCATGCATGGACGAATTACACCAAATATATTTTATGCTCGGTATTGGTATTTTTTTAATGCTCATCGTAGTCCTCCAGCTTCATTTCAATAAGGTTTATACCCGTGGACGGCACGGATTTAAATGGCACGAAAAACAATTTGTTTCACAGGAGGAGGCACCAGGGACATTTTGGACGATCATCGGATTACAGGGATTGCTTGGGTTGTGTTTAACGCTCCTAAGCTGTATAGAACTATACAAAAGGTTGTAAACTCCGGATTACCAAAAAAGGCTTACCTTTCTGTCCCATTTAAGCAAGGAGTCGGTGTATATCTTTTTTCTTAGTGCGCCGGTTCTGGTGCAAAACTGATTCCGGCTCGCTGCAATTGGGAAGGCAAATAAAGTCAGCATGGCTGGCATAGATATCTCCTGAATCACAGGATCACCATGTAAATAAAGTAAAGAGAGCCCCGACCCGGTTCAGACCGACATTCACTTGACCCCTGCAGGTGCATATGCGATATCAAAGCATATATAAAACCGGGTGGTGTAATATTTATGGAGTTCACAGATGTATAACACCTTTTTTAATTTCAGGGAAAAACCGTTTCAACTGGTCCCCAATCCGGACTTCTTGTTTTTAGGTAAAAGCCATGAAGACGCCCTTGCCCATCTGACCTATGCCGTCTCACAGGGAGACGGATTTGTCAAAATCACAGGGGAGGTCGGCACTGGTAAAACCACCCTTTGCCGGGTGTTCCTTGAACAACTGGGCTCCGACACCAAAGCTGCCCTTATCTTCAACTCCAAGGTCAATGCAATCCAGCTATTAAAAATGGTTCACCGGGAGCTGGGGATTAAAAGTTGTGCCGAAGACCAGGTTGATCTCACCCATGACCTGAACGCCTATCTCCTGGAAAAAAAGGCTGCCGGCATATCGGTTATTCTTCTCATCGATGAAGCACAGAACCTGGCCAAAGACACACTGGAGCAGCTGAGGATGCTCTCCAACCTGGAAACCACACGAAGTAAACTGTTACAGATCATCCTGGTAGGTCAGCCCGAACTGCGGGATCTATTGGACGACCACGAACTGCGGCAATTAAGGCAGAGAATCAACATCAGCTGCCACATCCGCCCTCTCGGCCGCCAGGAGACCCTGGACTATATTTCCCACCGGATCAGCGTGGCCGCCAACCGGCCCCAATCTTTGTTCACCCCTTCGGCCCTGAAGGGAATTTATGCATTTTCCAAAGGGGTGCCCCGGCTTATCAACATCATATGCGACCGTGCCCTGCTGGTTGCCTACAGCCGGCAGAGGAAAAAAGTGAGTGCCCGCCATGTCGCCGCCGCTGTCCGGGAACTGCAGTCCGTTACTCCACGGCGGCCGGTTGCCCGGGAATTCAGTCCCCGGAAAGCTGCCGCCGCGGCTTTTGCCGCTTTGATTCTCATCACCGCAGCTTATACGTTATACGCCAACAATATCTTTAACCGGCATAAAACGGTCGTAAATGCCAGGCCTGAAACAAATACGGCACCAACACCCGTTGAAATCGCTCCCAGCCTGGAGATTCAGGATAACAAGGCGGCACTAGCGCAGGCCGTAAAACCGGTACCGGAACCAGCCCTTAGCCCCGAACCAGACTTAGTAATGGTGGAGGGACCATTACAGGCCCCCTCTGTGCACCCGGTTGAAGCGGCCGGGACCCCACCGCAGTTGCTGCCCCTTGAAGGGGGCGAAGTTCGGAAAACCTTATTGGGTATCCAGAGTGCCGTGAATAGAAAGGAAGCCTTTGGCTACCTATCCGCCCTGTGGAAAAAGCCAGTACCGGAAAAACTGGAAAGGATGAACGGACAGATCGACTCCAACGATTATTTTTTTAAAATCGCCGCCGGCAAAAGCGGCCTGAAACTGCTCACCCTGGACACCGATCTGCTAAAGGCCCTGAAACTGAACCTTCCAGTGATTTTTGAATACAGAATCTCTGTCCAGTATGAAAAAGGGATTGCCGGTATTGAGGCCGTAACCTCTGACAACCGCTGCATCCTCTTTACCGGTACCGGACAACAAAAATACAGCGTGTCAATGGCGGACCTGCTCCCGTTTCTGGAAGGGAAAATGTATATTGCATGGGAAGACGGATTAGGGGGAAACCCCATCATAAATGACAATGGGCCAAAGGATGCCGTCATTACACTGAAACTGCTGTTATCTGAACTGGGATTCCCTATGGAAAATTTTTCTCCGGCTTACGACACGTATGTCCGGGATGCCCTGAGGCAAGTTCAAAATGAGGCCGGGATCGCCCAAGACGGCATTGCAGGCCCGGAGACCAGAATCGCCCTGCTCCGGAAAAGCAGGGGCGAAGAGATTCCCCAGCTATATCCCTCCCCTATTAACCATTTAAACCGATAAAATAGCCGGAACACCCGATGAGCACAATCCTCAAAGCCCTGGAACAGGCAGAAAAAGAAAGCAGGCAGCATACCGCCACGCCCTCCTTTGACAGGGGGCTCAATGAGAAGGGGATACCCAAAGAAGCAACCCTCCATATCCCGCGACGGGTCATACTCTTTTGCCTTATCCTTTTTATTGGCGGTATCTGCTTTGTCTATTTCCTCCCCCCTTCCCAGGAAAAGGCAGAGCTAACCGCTTCTTCTCCGGAGCCCCCAAAAAAGATCACATCACCGGTGGAACCGCTCCGCCCCCCCCTTATCAAGCCGACGTCACAGGCACTTGCCCCGCCCCGCCTTCCCAGTCCTGAACCTATGGTAAAGCCCTTACCCAAGTCGCCCCAAACGATAGCAAAGACAGCACCGCCTGCTCCAGAGCGGCCCAGCACACCCGAAAGGCCTAAGGCACCTCCGGTACCGGTGCCGGAACCGGTCTTTGCGCCAGTGACAGCAAAGTCATCGCCAGCCCCGGAAATTCCTCTGTTAAAGGACATATCCCTGAAAATTCAGGCCATTTCCTGGGACCAGGATCCCACGAACCGTATCACTGTCATAAATAGCAGTATCCTAAACGAGGGGGATGCCGTCCAGGGTTTCCAGGTCATCCGCATCGAAAAGGATGGCGTTCTTTTAAATGGCAATGGGAAAAATTACCGCCTGAAATTCCGCTACCGGTAAAAAAGGCTCCTCGGAAGGGGTTGGTAACCGCTTTTTAATATAAAACTTTTCTTTTTGCCCGGAACGAGGTCTTTATGGAGGGAGGAAAAGAGCAGCGCACAAATCTATTCTCTTCATGCGTTAAAGAAAGCCCAAATTACGATTTACCTGCTCGTAATTTGGGCTTTTTGCAACGCCATTAAGCATAAGCAATGACAGGATCACCGGCATTAATCGCCAAGGAGGATGTATGATAGAGAACTTTCCCATCCCGGACAGCGAAATATTCGCTCAGTGTTTTTCCAAATAAATCTTTAATTTCACCCAGTTTCTGATCTTTTTTTACCATATCTCCCAGGGTTACATAAGGATACCAGCAGCCGGTATCTTTAGCATCTTCGTAAACCGCTTTTTCAAAAAATTCAACCTTGCACAGCGTTTCTGGGGTGCCCGGCAAAACTTCTAAAAATTTTAATATGTTTTGTATGCCGCCAAGAAAGCGTTCAACATTCTCTTGGCTCCATAGCCCGCCGTTTCCGTTTTCTATCAACAGGCCCGGGATACCCATTTTCGTTGCCCCGCCAAGGGCCCCGACAGCGTTAAGCGATCCGACCGCATAGGGAAATCCTGCCAGGGACGCGGCTTGTTTTGACAATTCCATATTGTCAGGCGTGGAAAGCAGTGAATAAAAAACAAAGGGGGTCAATTTTTCATGGATATCACCGCTGTGAAGATCAAGGTAAAAATCAGCCTGGGAGAACATCTGGGAGGATACGGTATAGGCAAGTTTCTGGGAAATGGTGCCCGTTGCAAGCCCCGGATATTCACGGTTCAGGTTCTTTCCGTCGTAGGGTCCGACATATTGAAGCTTTGCAAAGAATGCAGGCGTATTGACCGCATGGACAATAATGAGCCTGCCACTGATATCCTGGGGGTTAAGCATGGAGGATAAACGAATACAGGCCTCGATACCGGGATATTCACCGCCGTGCATCCCCCCGGTGATCAGCACTGTCTTTCCCGGGTTTGCACCGTTTATCAATGTAACCGGCATTTTGACTTCACAGTTTACCGCGTCAAGATACCCCTGGGTTTTGGTACCGCATTCAGCAGTTAGGTTGCCCACCGTCAGCGTATCAGCCATCTATTCTCCCCCTTCCCGGTCTTTTTTTGCCATTGCTTTTATTGATGCAATCTTATCTTGCTGGAATTTTTTTACCGATTCCCATTGGGATTGAACTTGAGCAAGTTTCCCGCGCCTGTCGTCAATCATGCGCTTAACCTCTTCAAAGGACGGGCCGCCCATGACGCGTCTATGCCTGACATTTTCAACGGGATCAAGTGCCTTTTTGATCTCTTTGTCGCTGAGCCCGGTTTTTCTTTCAAACAACTCCATTGACACACTGTCAACCAGTTCCACGGTAATTCCTTCGCACGGGATATCACGCTCTAAAGCGATCAATGCCAGTTTGGACACAATTTTATGCGCCATATAAAAGGAAATCCCCTGGCTTCTGACCATTTCATCGGCCAATTCCGTCATGGTGGAGAAGCCCTCTTTTGCAAGGTTAAGGCAGCGATCCGGATTCACTGTCATCTCGGTGATAATATCACCTACATAGGTGGCCGAAGGAATGGCGTCCTTGACGATTTTTTCAAGCATGCCGTCCACATGGCCGGGTTCACGGCCGTTGCCCGGGGTGGTGGCTTTAAAATTATTAAACATGGAGGACAGGCGACCATAGGCGCAGGTGCCTGCAAAGCGGACCATCTCTATGCTCACGGGATTGACCTTTTGCGGCATGATTGAACTGTAAGAACAATGCTTCATCGCCAGCCGGATCATACCCACCTCGCGGATGTTCCAAATCAGCAACAGCTCGGTAAGGCGGTTCAGGTTACTGAAAAAGATGGAAAAAGCGGCCCCTGCCTCCAGTATATAATCACGGCTGCCGGATGCATCAATGGAGTGTTCAACAACCCCTGAAAACCCGAGAAGTTCGGCAACATATTCCCGGTCCACGGGAAACCCTGTGGTGCAAAGGGCGGCTGCCCCCATTGCGGATTTATTAACACGGTCATAACAATTTTCTACCCGCTCAAGATCCCTTAGAAAACAGTCTACACCCCACAACAGGTTATGCGCCATGGTGGTGGGCTGGGCGTGCTGGGAGTGGTGGGTATAGCCCGGCATGACCGTGTCCACATGATCAGATGCCTTTTCCAAAATCGCCTCAATAAGGCCGCATACGGAAAGGGAATAGTCAATCAGGTAAGCCCTGAACAGCATACGGGAAATTGTGCTCTCCATGTCGTTTCGGGAACGTCCGATGTGAAATTTTCCGCCGGTATCGATCCCGATTTCTTTGACAATCCAGTCTTCGAGGTTGGAATACAAATCAACCCGGCCTTCGTTGATTTGAATGATGTCAGGCCCTTCTTCCCAGACTTTGAGCAAAGCGCCTAAAAGCAGTTTTGCCTCTTGCTTTGTAATGATTTCTTGTTTTGACAGCATTTCCACATGGGCCAGATGCAGATGCATCTCAATGTCGAAGGTTTTTTTCCCTTCTTCGCATTGTTCTTCCTGGTATGTGACTGCCAGATCGGATTCAAGTTTTTCAGTTACCCAGTTTTCATTCAGCATATCTTTATCCCTTAAAAAATCTTTTTGTTAACAATCAATCTGCCCTACTCAGCCTGCTCAATCCGGGTCACAACGGTTTTCAATTGTGTATAGTCGTTGAGCGCGATGCGGCCTTTTTCACGGCCGATGCCGCTTTTTTTATAACCGCCGAATGGCGTTTCAACACTTGTAGCAGGATATTGATTGATAAACACCTGGCCGGATTCCAGAAGTCCTGCCACCCGATGGGCCCGTGACAGATCTTTTGTCCAGATACCGGCGGCAAGGCCGAAATCCGAGTCATTTGCAATCCTGACAGCATCTGCCTCATCCTTAAAAGGAATAACCACCAGAACCGGCCCGAAAATTTCCTCTTGTGCAATGCGCATGTCCGGCCGGACATCGGTATAAACCGTTGGCTCAACAAACCACCCCCCCGTTGTTTCGGCAATCTTGGCCACAGAACCGCCCGTGAGAAGGGTTGCGTTTTCCTCTTTGGCTATACTGAAATATTGTTTTACAGTATCAAATTGTCCCTTTGTAATCATGGGTCCGATAACCGCATCTTTTTGGGGACCAACGGACAATTGCGCCACCTGCCTGCCTAACTCTTGTGTAAATTCATCATGTATGGAGGCGTCAACCAGGCACCGGGTTCCGGCAATACAGGCTTGGCCTGCATTGGAAGTGAAGCCGCTGATCACGCCTTTTACCGCAGCATTAAAGTCAGAATCCGCAAAGACAAGATTCGGAGACTTGCCCCCCAATTCCAGGGTGGCCGGAATAATCCGTTCCGCGGCCATATGGCCTATTTTTTTACCCACGCCCACGGAACCTGTAAAATAAACCTTGGAGATACCGGGATGTTCAACAAGGGGCGTTCCCACTTCACTTCCCGAACCGGTCACCACATTCAGAACCCCTGGAGGCAGGCCGCATTCCACCGCCATCTCAGCCAGCATCAATAAAGAGACCGCGGTAAGCTGTGAGGGCTTTACCACAATGGTATTTCCCACGGCAAGGCCGGGGGCAATGCTTCGCCCTGCCTGATTCAGCGGGGCATTCCAGGGCAGAATGATACCGACGGTTCCATAAGGTTCCCGGCGGGTATAGCAAAGCCGTTCATTGCCAAGATCAATGATGTCTCCTTCAACGCCGGCTGCCAGCCCCCCGTAGAATTCAAAATACTGGGCAGCGGCTTCAAGATCTCCCATTGTCTGGTTCATGGGTTTGCCGGTTTCCAGGTTTTCTGCCCTGGAAAACTCCACAAGCCGCTCACGAAGCGTGACACCGATTCGGATCAGGATGCGTCCGCGGTCAAGGGGCTTTTGGCGACGCCACTCCGGGAGGGCTTTTTGGGCACCGGCCACCGCTTGATCAACATCCTCTGCGCAGCCCCGTTTCACACGGTAACCTGGCTTGCCTGTCCCCGGATTATATTCCTGGAGCCAGGCATCATCCGGCTGGACCCGGAATTCCCCATCAATATAATGTCCCCAGATTTCATCATTGATCTTATCTGCATTTTCCATTTTATTATTTCTCCAATTTTCTCCTGGAATTTTATGCGCCTTGCCAGGCCAGGCGGGTTTCATTGAATCTTGTCAAGGACCCGGGTCTATGTTTCCATGGGCTGGTTGAACCGCTCTATTCGGAATGCGTCAATGGGCAAAGCGGTTTTGCCGTCCGCTATAAATTCAGCTACGGCTTCCCCCACAGCCGGCCCGTCGGAAAATCCCATGCCGCAAAATGCACAGGCCAGGAATAGCCCCTTAATGCCGGGAGCCGGCCCAATGATGGGCAGGCTGTCGGGGGTCCATGTCGTAAAGCCGGTAAACGCCCTTATGATGGAGGCGTTCCTCAATTTTGGAATAATTATGGATGCACGGTTCATCGCTGTTTCTAACGCTTGTTTATCAATATCATATTTGAATTCGTCTACAGATTTTGCCGCATACCCGATAAGAACGTTTCCGGACAGGGTCTGGCGAAAATAACCGTACAAATCCGTACTTAACACCGGTCCCAGAAAATGGGGCAAAGCCTCGGTAACGAACAGATGGGACAGTTTAGCTTCAACCGGTACATTGATGCCTGCCATGGCGCCGATCTGCGCGGACCAGGCACCTGCGGTATTTACCGCACAATTGCAGGAAATAGGGCCGTCAGCAGTTTTTACGGCTGTTATCTTCCCCGTTTCAATGTCAAACCCTTTCACCTCAAGATGTTCCATGATCACCGCACCCTGCTTTTTTGCCTCATCAGCAATGAGCCAGGTGGATTTAAAAGGTTCTGCCGAACCGTCCGTTGGGGCATGAACGCTGCCTAAATAGACATGGTCCGCCACATCCGGAACAATGGCGTGGGTTTCATCTTTGCTGATATACCTGCAGTTGATGCCCTCTTTTTGTTCACGCGCCACCATCTCTTTCAAGGCCTTGGCATGGTCCTGGTTTACGGCCAGCCGAATGTTGCCGTGCCGGCGGAATTCAAAGTCAAATTCACGGCCGGCAGCCAGTTCTTCAAAAATTTCAATGGAACGGGTGACAATGGGCAGATCCACCGGCGGGCGATGGCTTTGGCATATGTTACCGGCAGCTCGGCCACTGCTTTGCTGCCCCACGATATTTTTTTCCACCACACAAACGCTGATTCCTTTTCGGGCAAGAAAAAGTGCCGTGGATACACCGATAATGCCGCCGCCTATCACGACAACATCATATTTTTTATTAGCCATTTACGATCTCCGGCTTATCAAAAGGGATACTGCTTACCATGGTATTACTTTAAAATTCTATCAGCCCGGGAAGATCGGCCAGTGCCGGAACTTCCAGGTCAAATTTTCTGGCACCGTCAGGAATGGTTAACTGCCTGCGGTTGACCCACAAAGTCATAAAACCCATTTCAGATGCTGTGGTATGATCGTACTGGTATCCGAATGCCACATGCAAAATATCCTCAGGGTTGGTATCAATGTTTTTCAAAGCATATTCAAAGGGTATTCTGCTTGGCTTGTATGCGCCGCAGTCTTCGGCGGTAAATACTTCATCAAACTCAACATCTATATTGGCTACGGACTGGGCAAGGATATCATTGTCCCCGTTTGAAATAATGGCAAGTTTGCAATGCTTTTTGAGCTCAGTTAAGACAGGCTTGACATCGGGATACGCCGTAAATGTACCCCAGGCATCTGCCAGTTTTTTCCCATCACCCTGGGCTACGGGAAGGCCGTTTTGCGTCAGGACATTTTCAACGCTCAGCTTCAGAATATCCCTGTACTTTTTATACGGCCCCTGGATGAGACGGAACTCCTCTTTTCCCCACATCTCCACAAACTTTAATACCTCTTGCTCGGAGTCAATCCCCTTACTTTCCAGGATATCTTTCCAGACCTGGATATATCCTTTTTTTGTATCTATCAGGGTGCCATAACAGTCAAAGGTGAGCCATTTGGGAGTTCTTTCAAATTTCATGTCAATCGTCCTTAATTATCTATTAGTATACATCAAGTTTTTCTTATCTGTTTTTCTGATACGCTGATCCAAACCAGATGGATACGCAGCCAGAAACCATTCCTTTAATTTTACTTTGACTATGTCGCTTTTGTCATATAATATGAGATATAAATATATTATATGTGACACGAATTAGATACAAAATACCCTTGAACCTTGTCAAGATTTTTTTTACAAATCTGCAAGATTCAAATAATTTAGACTATGTGACACGTTCCAGAATATTAATATGGACTGTCAATATTATAAGGAGTACCAGTTGTGAATGATCAAACCAATTTGAGAATCCACACCATGCAAAAAACCGAAAAAGTTTCTGTCCGGATTAACGGCAAAAAGGTGGATGCCTATGAAGGAGAAACCGTGCTTGCCCTGCTCACCGCCCAGGGTATCCTGGGACTGAAAAAATCACGGAACAACCAGCCCCGGGGCATGGTCTGCGGCATGGGCGTCTGTTATGAATGCCTGGTCACCATTAATGGCGTGCCGGGCCAGCAGGCATGCATGACCCCAGTCATACAAAACATGGAGATTCTTGTTGATGAAGACCCGGCATAAACACTACAAAACAGTCATTGTGGGTTCAGGCTGCGCCGGACTTGCTGCCGCAGCGACCTTATCGGCCAACGGCATGGAGACCTTTCTGGTGGATGAAAACCCAGGTTTAGGGGGACAATTATTAAGGGGAAAATGGCCGCCTGAGGATTTGGCCATGAAACTTGATCTGTCAAAGAAAAAAGGCTTTTCCCTGATCCGGCAATTGGAATCGTTAAAACACTCCCGGGTGGAAATACTTCCATCGGCCCGGCTGGCAGGAATTTTTAACGACAATACATTGTTGTTCCAGGACACCTCCCTTCCCCCCGGAAGCCAGAAGGCATTTGAAATTAAGGCAGACCATATTATCCTGGCTACAGGAGCCCGGGAAAAATATCTGCCCTTTCCCGGCTGGACCCTGCCGGGTGTCATGGCATGCGGGGCTGCCCAGATCCTGATGAAAACCCATGGGGTTCTGCCGGCAAAACAGACCTTTGTGGCCGGCACCTCACCCCTTCAAATGGTACTGGCTTCACAGATTCTTCTGAATAAAGGGGAAACAGGCGGTTTGTTTTTCATGTCCTCTTTCCAAAAGAACTTCGAAATTTTACCCCATTTTCCCAATGCATTGCCTAAAATTCTGGAAGGCACTGTTCATCAGCTTCGAATTATGGCCAAGAAAGTGCCCATACACTACCGAACCGGCATTGTTGAAGCCAGGGGTAAAGACCGGCTTGAATCACTGGTCATCGCCCGGCTGGACAGGAATGGCAGTTTTATTCCCAACACCGAAAAACAGATTTCTGCCCAATCCCTTGCCTTGGGATACGGCTTTGCCCCCAATGTGGAACTTGCTGCCCAGGCAGGTTGCCGCCTTGAATACGACAAGGACAGGGGGGGATGGGTGGCACAGGTATCACCTGGCCTTGAAACCTCGGTTCCCGGAATTTTTGCAGCAGGGGAAATAACCGGGGTTGCCGGCGGTAAAAAAGCGTTGATTGAAGGGCGTATGGCAGCCCTGACCCTTCTGGGAAAAAATGATCCGGACCTTGAAACCCAGCGGAAAAAGGAACTGGCCTACGGACGGTTCTTCAACCGCTTCTGCCAGATTCCTTCCGGGGCCTGGGACCAGATCCATGACGACACCGTTATCTGCCGATGTGAGGACGTGACCATGGGCGACATCCGAAAGACCGTTGCCATGGGATGTGACGAATCTTTCACCATTAAACGTATCACAAGGTCCGGAATGGGCCGGTGCCAGGGCCGGACCTGCGGCTCCATGATCCAGGACATCCTCTCAGCCCTGACCGGCAAAAGGCCGGATCAATTCGGCGCGGCATCTGTCCGTATCCCGGTCAAACCCCTTGCAGTCAATGCGTTTTTTGATAAGGATTGCGAACTGTCGTGATGGTTCAACACTTGTCACCCAGCCCACAACCAACACTTTGAAATATAAGAATAATACCATGGAAAGGATAAATAAATGAGCCTGGATTTCGAATTTCACGGCAAAACAATCCCCCCCGCATCAGTTGAGCACATCACGGTCAATATCACTTCAGAAGCCCATAGTGTCATTGTCCCGGTGACCGTTTTCAACGGGGCCGAGCCCGGACCCGTCCTGGGAATTACCGCCGGGGTTCACGGATATGAATATCCCCCGATTCTGGCTGCCCAGAAATTGATCACAAGAATCAATCCCAAGGACCTTAAAGGAACGGTCATTCTGGTACAGATTGCCAATATGGAAGGCTTTTTAGGGCGCGCCATTGAAATCAACCCCCTGGACGGTAAAAATTTAAACCGGGAATTTCCCGGCAGTGAACAGGGAAGCATTACCCAAAGAATTGCCCACTTCATCACTAAGGAAATCAGCACAAGGTCTGACTGTTTTCTGGATATCCACGCCGGGGACGCCCCCCAGGACCTGATGCCCTATGTGGCATATTACAGTCATACAAAAATGAAAGAGATCTCACAAAAGGGCCGGGAGATGGCCATGGCCCTTGGCTTCGATTACATGGTCACTTTTGTTACCGACGAAGTCGACTATATAAAGGATGGAGAAAACAGCCTCTTTTGTTCAGCAGAGCCTTTTAAACAGGGCAAACCTTCCGTGGATATCGAATGCGGCAAAGGCGGCCTGAGAGATGAGGACTTAGCTGAAAAGATTGCGTCGGGTGTCATGAATATGCTCAAGTATCTTGGAATGGGAAAAGGCACGCCCAAATCCGGCTCAACGTGCCTGGACATTACCCGGCGCTCCTGGATTGACTCTAAGTTCACTGGTATTTTCTATCCGAAAAAATCCGCAGGCTACTACGTTTCAAAAGGGATGGAGCTTGGTGTCATCACCGATTTTTTCGGCAGAGAACTTGGTACCGTAACGGCGGACATGGACGGCATCATCCTGTATATGCTCAATACACCGCCTGTCCGTAAAGATGAGGGCGTGGCCTGCATCGGAAAAATAGATTAATTGTGAAAAGGCCCCTTAAAAGATTTAAGGGGCCATAATTAATTATTCGACAGGTTGGGCCGCCCTGCCGCCGCTTCTGCGGCGGCAGCGCCTTGTTTGCCAAAAAAACAGTGGCGTTACCGGTTGGACCCGGGGGTATTTCCTTGGGAGTCCGGCTGTTCATCCAGCCAGCCCATACGAAGGTGGGGAACAGAGGCCATCAACATTTTGGTATAAATATGATTGGGCCGGGTGATCACCTGTTTCACATCACCCTGCTCCATTATTTCCCCCTGGCTCATGACGACAATGCTTTGGGCCAGGGATGCGATAGTCGAAATATCGTGGGTAATGAACAGGAAAGTGATACCAAGTGTGGCATGGAGATCTTTGATCAGATCAATGATCGACATCCTCACCACGGTATCAAGACCGGACGTCACCTCATCGCAGATAACGACCTCCGGATTTGCGGCAAATGCCCGGGCAAGATTGACCCTTTGCTTTTGCCCCCCGGACAGCTCCTGGGGTTTTCGCTGCGCTATATTGGCAGGCAGTTGAACCAACTCCATTAAACTGAGAACTTTGTCCTTTAATTCTTTGCCGGATATCCCCTGGAAGTACTCGATTGGGCGGCCAAGGATTTTTCCAATGGTATGGGCTGGATTCAAAGAGGTATCCGCCATTTGATAAACCATTTGTATGCGCCGCAACTCTTCTTTGGATCTGCCTTTAACCGAGGGTGCCATGCGGGTTCCTTCAAAACAGACATCGCCTGAAGCCAATGGATGCAAGCCGGCGATGACACGCCCCATTGTTGTTTTTCCCGATCCTGACTCGCCGATGATGCCGACAATGGAATTGGCTTTGATATCCAGGCAGATATTTTTAACAATAGGTGTTTCAGGCAGACCGTTTTTGTTAATCCTGCCGTATCCGGCGGTCACATTCTTAAGTTGGATAATCGGTCCTTCAAGGTGCTTGTCTTCTTTGCCCCTGGATATTGCAGCACTGCTTGCCACGACACGGTTTACACTTCGCGTGCTGGATGTATTTTCCCGCAGGGATGTCAGGTTTTGGCAGGAACCGGCCAGCGCGTCAGGATCACAGGCCGCCATCAACATGCGGGTATAATCATGTTTCGGCCGGCTGATGATATCTTCGGTCTTGCCCTGCTCCATGATCTCTCCGTTGAGAAGGACCACAATGTAATCGGCAATTTGTGCGACAACTGCAAGGTCATGGCTGACGTAGAGCGCCGCCACTTCCTGCTGGGTAATAACGTTTTTAAAAGCCTTGAGCACATCAATCTGGGTCGTCACATCAAGGGCTGTTGTGGGTTCGTCAAAAATCAACATCTGGGGCCCGGAGCACATGGCCATCGCAGCCATCAAACGTTGAAGCTGTCCTCCGGAAACCTCATGGGGAAAACGCTTTCCGATTGTCTGAGCATTCGGGAGCATCAGCTGGCGATATATCTCCACGGCTTTTTTCTTTGCCTTTTCAACGGGCATGATACCGTGGATGACGGAAGGCTCCACGACCTGGGTATTTATCCGAAGACCGGGATTGAATGCGGCAGCGGCACTCTGGGCGACATAAGCAACATGCCTGCCGCGGAACTTACGCAACGAAGATCCGGAAAGCGAAAGGACATCGATGCCGTCAAAGTTTATGGTTCCGGACGATATTTTAAGCCCGGGACGGGCATACCCAATGGCAGACAGACAGATACTGGTTTTTCCGGAACCTGATTCACCGATGAGTGCGACCACTTCGCCGGGGCTCACCGACAGGTTAATATTTTTTACAATAGGGCCGGCATTTTGAGCCCCCTCAACTTCAATACACAGATCCTTGATTTCCAAGAGTTGCGTCATTACGTAATCCTTCTTGTAATTTCCTGGCCTGACCTGGCAACGTAGTCATCCACAATAAGATTTAATCCGATGGTAAAAACAGCAATAGCCAATGCAGGGAAAATCGGTGCCATGGACATGCCGCTGAGCCCCACCATGTTTTCACGGACCATGCTGCCCCAGTCTGCGTGCGGGGGTTGCACCCCAAGTCCAAGAAAGCTTAAGGACGCGATAAACCGAATGGCAAAGGAGAGGCGTATCCCAAAATCCACAATCAGGGGAATGGCCACATTGGGGAAAATCTCATGCCGCAGAATCCACCAATAACTTTCCCCCCTCGCCTTTGCCACCTCCACATAATCCATGACCCGGATATCCATTCCCAGGGCACGGGCCAGCCGGTATACACTTGTTGCTTTAACAAGACCGGTAATGACGATCAAAATGGTTAATGACGGGCCCAACGCTGCAATGGCAACAAGGCCTGCCAGAATTCCGGGAATTGACATCAGTGCATCATTGACCCGGCTCAGGACCGTATCAACCCAGCCGCCTTTAATCGCAGCAAGTATACCGAGAATTGATCCTAAAGAACTGGCGAAAAGGGTTGCCAGAAAGGCCATGCCTATTGTCAGGCGTGTTCCGATCACAAGTCTTGAAAAAATATCTCTGCCAATATAATCCGTCCCAAACCAAAATGTGCTGCTCGGTGGCAGAAAGCTGGTCTCGCTGACAAAATCAGATTCTGAAAAGGGTGCAATCATGTCCCCGAAAAATGAGATGAATAGAAAAACACAACATATTACGATACCGATCCAGGCCGACGAGCGTAATTTGATTTTTCGTTGAACAAAGCCATCTCCTCTGCTCTGCTGCATAACTTCCATTGTTTACCTACCTTCCGGTTTACCAGTTCTAATTTTGATGCCACAATTTCGGGTTGGAAACGATCGCAACGATATCCGCCAGCAGCATTAAAAGAATATAAGCAGCAGAAAATATCAATGCACACGCCTGCACCAATGGAAAATCCCTTGTTGATACGGCATCAACGATCAGTTTTGCCAGTCCCGGATATGCAAAAATCGTTTCAACGATTACAACGCCGCCTATTAAAAAGGTTAAATTCAGTGCCACCACGTTTGCAATAGGGCCGATCACGTTGATCAGTGAATGGCGAAAAATGATACGTCCGCGGGAGACACCTTTGAGAACAGCCATTTCTATATAAGGCGAATCCATGATGTTTAGAACCGTGGCCCGGGTCATTCGTGCCATTTGAGCAATAATAACGAATGAAATTGTTGCCACAGGCAATGCCATTGAAGTTAAAAACTGCTTTAAGGATGAAAATTCAACGATATAGGAAATTGCAGGCAGCCATCCAAGATAGACTGAAAAAAACATCACTAAAAGACTGCCTGTTAAAAATTCGGGCACAGCCACCATGCACAGGGTTGTGATTGATATCAACCGGTCAAAAACACCCCCCGGGAACATTGCGGCGAGCAACCCGAGTATAATGGCCACAGGTACAGCAATGACAGAGGTAACGCCGGCAAGGATAAGGGTATTGCCCAAACGGTCCTTAATAAGGTTGGATATCGGGATACCGCTGGAAAGCGATATGCCCAGGTCGCCTGTTACAAAGCCTTGAAGACAGTCAAAATACCGGACATATGCCGGACGGTCCAGCCCTAGCTGACTGCGCAGTCCTGCCACTGTTTCCGGTGTCGCAGACTGGCCTAAAATGGCTTCAGCGACGTCGCCCGGCAAAAACTCTGTACCGGCGAAAACCAGGAGGGTGACCACCCATAGGGTAATAATACTTACGGCCAGCCGCTTTATTATCATTCGAATCATTGTGAAATTGCCTCAGTTGTTTTTACGCTGCTGTTGCATAGAAATCCGGAGCGAAAAAAGTTGTCCTGCCAGGCGGCTGAAAACCAGTTCTTGCTGCCGTGCAGGACAAAGATTAACACTTCTGCGTGCTTTCAAGCTGATTTTCAGCTGTCCAGCCAGACGCTGTCGGCATAGTTATACCCGCCAAGACCGCCTGTTTTACGGGGAATCAGCCCCTTAACGTTGGTTCTTTTTACGTTGACATAGTTTGTAAAACAGGGAATCACATTGCATCCGTCTTCATACATGATTGCCTGCAGTTTTCCGTAAATTTCTTTTCGGGTGTTGAAATCGGTCTCTGCGCGGGCCTGGTCAATGAGTTTATCCATCTGCGCATTTTTATACCCGCTTTCATTCCATTTTGCATCGGATTTAAACCCGATTGAAAGCAACAGGTCATTTGTTGAGCGCGCATTCCATTCCGCGGCATGAAAGGAGCGTTTACGCCAGATATTGCTCCAATACCCATCCGTGGGTTCCCGCTTTAAGTCGATGGTCAATCCGACTCTGGCTGCCTGATTCTGGAGCAGCATGCCTAATTCGGCACTGTTAAAGGCCGCTTCGCTCACATGCAGTTCCAGTTTGGCATTTTCCATCTTTGCCTTTTTTAAGTGGTATTTGGCCTTGTCCCTGTCAAGCCCCCTCTGGGGCAGATCACTGTTGTAGTAGGGATCACTGGGGGCAAAAGGATGGTCATTGCCCAATTGGCCAAAATTTTTAATCACGGTTTTTAATAACCGCTCGCGGTCTACAAGGTGCTTGATGGCCAGCCGAAGATCCGGATTGTTAAAAGGCGGCCGGTCAGTCATCATCACAAGGTGGGTAAACCGGGGCGCTGGTGTGGAAAAAATTTCAATGCCCTCTTTGGCTTGAATATCCTGAACAGATGACATAGCAACGTCGTCGCTTAAATGGACTTCACCGGAATATACGGCATTCAACCGGGCGGAAGGGTCGGCAATGCCGAACAACTCCTGTTCTTCCATATAGGGGCCATCCAGAAAATAGTTTTCATTGCGAACCCCTAAAGACCGGATACCCGGCTTGAATTCCTTGACTTTGTAGGGGCCGGTGCCGACGGCAGTTGAAAAATCCGTAACGCCGTCTTTTATGATCATAAAATGAAATGTACCCAAAAGGATGGGAAGATCCCCATTGGATTGAGCCAGTTTAACAATAACCCGGTGCTTGCCGTCCGCTTTAACCGATTCGATCATATCTGCAAGCGCCTTTGCGTTTGACCCGACCTTAGGATCTTTATGCCGCATGAGCGAATAGACAACATCATTGGCGTCCAGTGTTTTGCCGTCATGGAAGGTTACATCTTTTCGCAGGTTAAATGTCCATTCTGTGGCATCGGCATTGGGTTCAAAAGAGGATGCAAGTTCGGGTTGAGCCTGTGCATTGGTGTCAAGTCTGACCAGACTGTTGTAAAAGGTAGTCCCCCGGCAATAGTCGCCCATGTAGGAGAACCTTGCAGGATCCATGGAATCTTTGATGCTGATGGAAGACAAGGCAACCCGGAATCTGCCTCCCGGCTTCGGGGTTGCGGCAAAAGCGGATTTTCCAAAAGAACCGATCAGAGAATTTGAAGCCACTGCTGAAACGCCCATGGCAGTCATCCACTTTAACAGTTGGCGACGCGTCATGTTGCCTTTGGTTAAGGTCTCTTTCAGTACACTCTCCTTTGCCTTAAGATTCATATCGATTGAATCAAAATACGAATCGCATTTGGTTGGCCTTTCTTTTCCCACAACTCTCTCCTTTCAATAGAAAATTTTATGCTCTCGCTTTATTTGTATCGCATTATATGACATATACTATAATATGTGACACACCAATCCAATACAAAATGGATATGCGCCCTGTCAAGAGGTTTTTTTAATAGCCGAGATCAAAGTCAACAGGGTATTTCAATGGTATGCCGGTGTGAAACCGTTGATAATTACCTATAAATACAGATGCAATATCTTCGGGGTAACTCATCGCCGCTGTATGTGCTGTGATCAGGATTTCAGGAATACCCCAGAACGGATGGGTATCAGGCAGCGGTTCCTCATTAAACACATCCAGTACAGCCCCTGCAATGTGGCCTTTGGTGGTGGCCTCGATTAATGCATTTTCATCAAGTACATTGCCCCTTCCAACGTTAATCAGCAGGGATTCGGGTTTCATGGCATTTAATATATCTTTATCCAGAAGTTGATTTGTATCCGGCGTGTCCGGCAGGGTGGATACCAGGTAATCAACATCCTGAACAAAATCTGCCAGCTTGTCCGTTGCATCATACCGTTGATCGATGAATCTGCATGTCAAAGGGCGCCGGGCATACCCCTTGGTTTTCATCTGGAAATATTTAGCGGTTTGGGCAATAGACCGTCCGATGGAACCTACGCCCAGAATACCCATGGTTCTGTTTTTTAACCGTCCGGGCGTCACAGCGTTCCATGAACGTTTTTTCTGGGATTCGTAACGCAGAAGAGCCTTTCGCTCATGCATCAGAATATAACACAGTACATACTCGGACATGATCGGGCCGAAGATGTCCTTCACGTTTGTTAGAAGGTAATCTTTTCTGCACTCTTTTTTAAGAAGGGGGGTAACCCCTGCCCAGGTGGACTGCGCCCATTGCAGATTCTGAAGATCGGGCAAAATTTTCTCAAGCAGATCAGGATCTCCAAGCACGAGATTTGCTTCCATGGCGTCCGCCGTTACGTCCGCCAGGCTGTTATACGCATCTATCTTAAGGTGTGGCAGCTGTGAGGCATGGATTAAATCAGAGTACTCTTCAGCATCCTGGGAAAGTATCAAAAGTCTGTTCATATTAGGTCCCTTGGCCTTTAGCTTAATACTGATACGCCTTTCCGGATACGCTCCAAAGCCAGTTCAAGGTTTTCGGAACTTGTTGCAAAAGAGATGCGTACAAAACCTTCCCCGTTATCACCGAAAATAGACCCCGGAACCATTGCAACCCTGTGTTCCCGGGCCATATATTTGGTAAAATCCCAGGAACTCATTCCATATGAAGAGATGTTGGGAAAGGCATAAAAAGTGGATTCAGGGTTTATGCAGGAGATACCCGGGATACTGTTCAGTCCGTCTATGATGAGCTTTCTCCTGCTGGTATATTTTTCCATCATCCGGGCGATACACTCCTGGGAGCCATCAATCGCGGCCAGGGCGGCCCGCTGGGCAACGGCGGTCACACCGGAGACCATATGTTCCATCAGTTTTTCCATCTCACTGATGATTGATTTGTGGGCAGCGACATACCCCACCCGCCATCCGGTCATTGCATAGGATTTGGAAAGTGTGTAGACGGATATCGTAAGATCTTTCATGCCGGGCAAGGAGCCGATGGAAACATGCTCATTGCCGTCGAACAATATGTGTTCGTAGGGCTCGTCCGAGATAACGAAGACATCATGTTTTTTGCACAATTCGGCAATCTGCTCAAGGATGCTGCGGTCAAACAGGGCTCCTGTGGGATTGGAAGGTGTATTAAGAATGATTGCCTTGGTTTTGGGTGTTATGGCCTTTTCAATATCCTTTGGGTCGACCTTGAATTTATTTTTTTCATAAACCGGCACGGTTACAGGTACGCCGCCAAAAAGGCGTATTTGTGAGTAATAATCATATCCGGGATCCAAAACGATGACCTCTTCACCGGGATTGACCAGATGGAGCATGGTATTAAAAATGCCCTGCATGGCACCCACTGAGATGAAGATCTCTGTCTCAGGATCAGCCGTGATGTTATTTTCCCTTTTCAGTTTTTCGCTAACAGCTTGTCTCAGGTCAAGAAAACCGGATGCCGGAGGGTATCTTGTATATCCCTGATCCAGTCCGAGCTTGGCGCCATCCCTGATATGTTCCGGCGTGTCAAAATCAGGCTGGCCTATGCCTAAATTGACGATGCCGTCAATTTTATCAGCCATTTCGAACATGATTCGTATACCAGACCATGAAACGTTTTCATTTCGTTCTGCCAAAAGTGATTCTATTTTCATAACATTAATCTTTCTTAATTTGGGGTCAAATCAAGGTCACTGAGTCCTTATCAGATTATTTAATTTTTCTGCGCCTGCCGCCATGGATGGTGGATAAGCAGGTGATATATATGCCTGCAAACCCATGCCGTCACACAATATGTTATATGTATAAATTATATGTGACGACACTACACATAGAGGAATCCGTATCCCTTGTCAAGTCTTAAGGGCCATGAAAAAATTAAAATTCACCAAATAGAACGCCGTATTTTTGTTCATTTTCAAGGCGCATTCATGTGACAAAGAAAACGGACAAAAAAATAAGCTGTATGGTGGATTTTATTGTTTCTATGGCCCTAATGCAGGGTCATTGTATGAAAATAAATACTACGGAGAACCTGTCACCCTGAGAAACGGGCATCAAGAATTTTTATTGGATATCATCGGAAGCAAAGAAGATAGTCCCGGGTTTGAATATTTTTTTTAAGTGGCCCCTTAGGGTCTGCCCAGGGTTTTGGAAAATCTGGAACTAACTTCCAAGAGTATCTTGGTATTTTCTTCAATGGCCCTATGGGTCAGGCGAATGGCAGGACCGGAAATGGAAATCGCATATGCCGGGTAGTTGTTGTGGTCAAAGACCGGGGCGCCGATGCAGAAAAGGCCGGGGGTCAACTCCTCGTCATCAACGGCATACCCTTTATTTCTAATCCGTTCAAGTTCTGCGCTTAATTTTTCCCGGTCTGTAATGGTGTTAGGCGTTAAAGGGCTTAACTCAACTGTATCCAGATAGTGTGCCAGCTCATCTTGGGGCAAGAAGGCTAAAATAGCCTTGCCCAACCCCGTGGCGTATGCCGGAGCCTTTTCGCCCAGAACCGAATCGATTCTTAAAACTTCCAGGCTGTCGATTTTTTCGATATGTATAATTTGCTGGTCTTTAAATACGCCGAGATTTATGGTTTCTTTTGAACTGGCTGACAATTCCTGCATAAATGGTTTTGCCACCTGTCTGACCTCGAATCGAGCGAGCACTTTAGCCGCCAGGGTCATAATTTTCAGGGTAGGCTGGTAATTATTTCTTTCATTTTTCTCAACATAACCCAAATCTTTCAACGTGGAAATAAAGCGATGGCTGCCGGCCCTGTTTGTATCCATAAGCCTGGCGGCTTCGCTTACGCTAAGTTCCTCATGGTCTACGAGAAGTTCAAGTATCCGCATCCCCTTTTCCAGTGATGCAATATGGTAATATTTCTTATCAGCCATTTGAAACCTTTTTGAATAAGCACATTTTTTGTGACGCCGTTCTTTTTATTGAGAAGTTTTTAGGCTATTTAGCCGATGCTGTCAAGTTTTCCCGGCGACCAAACGGTCGACTGACCGTTACAGAATGATGATTTTCCGTCTTGAACTTGAAAAAGTTCATCCATTCTGCAACAGCCTGGCAAGGCAACAAATAACCAATCAGCCTTGTCGCGAAAAAAAGGGGTTGACTTATCTTTTTATTTCAAATAATTAGGGTGGTTTCAAACAAGCGGCAGGCATGGTTGGCGTCACGGATCTTGACACCCTGTCAGAGCTTGCACTTAGGTTCAAATCTATGTTAACCCGTTGTATTCATATACCCAAATCCTTATTTCAAATGCCCCGATCCAGGGGGAGAATTAGGATAAAGAGACCCTGTGAACAGCGGAGCCAAGGAATAAACCATGCCCGGTTTTTTGAGTAATCTGTTTCCCATAGGGGTCCGTTATATAATCATTTCGACATTGGGCTTTGCCTTGATGTCTGCATGTGTAAAGTATGTTGGAAGTTTCGGGGTTCCGGTTTTTGAAATCGTTGCTGCCAGAGCCATTGTCTCCTTGCTGATAAGTTATGCCGACGTAAAACGTAAACATATCTCTATCTGGGGGACCAACAAAACGCTTCTGTTTGCCAGAGGCCTGGTCGGCACAATCGCCCTTATATGCGTCTATTATTCCATGACCACCCTGCCCCTAGCCGAGGCAATGCTCTTACAGTATATACACCCTGTGTTCACATCATTGCTGGCGGTTGTTTTTCTTAAAGAGCCTATTCAGGGCTCAACCAAGATCTGCCTTTTACTTTGCCTGATCGGATTGTTTGTGGTTGTGAGCCCGGCCTTCACAGAACAGGCGGTACATGAATTGCCCTTATTCAGCGTTGCTGTGGCAATTATGGGGGCGTTTTGGAGTGGCATAGCTTACATCATCATCAGAAAACTCAGCCAAAAGGAAGACTCGTCCGTAATTATTTTCTACTTTCCGCTGGTGGCTTTGCCTGTCTCTTTGATATTGCTGGCAGATGATTTTGTCCCGCCGAATCTAAACCTCACGCTCCTGCTGGTTCTGGTGGGACTGTTCACCCAGGTTGGGCAGTTAGGCCTGACCAATGCCATGAAAACCCTTACTGCAGGGAAGACATCCGCCTACTCCTATATACAGATCGTATTTGCCATTTTGATTGGTGTGTTTGTTTTTAATGAAGTTCCTTCTATATGGACCTACCTGGGAGGCGCACTGATAATTTCAGGCGCATTTATTAACGTACTGGGCCCCAGGCTGAAGACTTTCATATAAACGGCCACGGGCCGACCCGGTCTATCAATACCCAGGCTCACCCCACAACAAAACATGAAAGAAACTTAGTAAGTTATTGGTACTTTCATATAAGAAAAAAGCCCCTGCCGCCTGCTTTCCCTGAACCGGGGAACACCGCGGCAGCAGGGAATCTTTTTTTAATTATGTTAGAATGGGCAAAACACGCAACTTCAAACCAAAGGGAAAAGCGCATGGATAAAAAGGGCAACGGGTGGCGGAACCGGCTGTATGTAATTATCTTTGAAGCAGACACAACAGCGGGAAAATGGTTCGATATTTTGCTGATTATTACCATTCTTTTCAGCGTTCTTGTGGTGATGCTGGACAGTGTAGAGACGGTGAACCGGTCCATAGGGAAAGAGCTGTCCATTCTGGAGTGGGGATTCACCTTTTTATTCACTGTGGAATATGTTCTGCGCCTTATATGTGTGAAAACCCCACTTCGATACGCCATAAGTTTCATGGGGCTTGTTGACCTTTTAGCCCTGGTTCCCACCTATTTATCCCTTTTGCTGCCGGGCTCTCAGTATCTTATGGTCATCCGGGTTTTGCGGGTGCTGCGGATATTCAGGGTACTCAAACTTGTGCCTTACTTAGGGGCGGCAGGTGTCCTGGCCCGGGCCCTGAAAGCGGCTAAAAACAAAATTACTGTATTTCTGGTGGCGGTTCTGGCCCTGGTGATCATTTTCGGGTCATTGATGTACCTGATTGAAGGGGGGAAAAACGGTTTCACCAGTATTCCCAAAAGTATTTACTGGGCCATTGTCACCATGACCACGGTGGGATACGGGGATATTTCACCCCAAACCGCCCTGGGGCAGGCCCTGGCCTCTATTATCATGGTGCTCGGCTATGGCATCATTGCCGTGCCTACTGGCATTGTGACATCGGAACTTACCAGGACACCCCAAAAACCCGTCACCACTCAGGTCTGTCCGGAGTGCCTGAAAGAAGGCCATGATGAAGACGCCAGATTCTGTAAATTCTGTTCTGCCCCGCTCCATTTTGAATAACGGCCATGGGCCGACCTGACGTATCAGATGCAGGCCCAGCCCACAACAAAGGTTGAAAAATCTTAGAAACTTACCCAGCCTTTCAGATAAAAAAACCCTCGGTAAATCCAATGATCACCTATGCCCTGTCATCTCCATCGCTTTAAGGAACGGGTTTAACAATTTTTGAAACTGAGCCGCCCAATGATTATTCTTGAACGAATCCCGGAAAGACGATAAATATAATGGACATGGTTACAATCTAAAACAGATTTTGAAAAAGCGGCTGCTGCTCTCGCAGTTCTTCGCTGTTCACCCTTATCGCTTAAAAAAAATGATTGATCACCCTCCCCCATCGGATAAGGAGCGGCCGTGGCCCAATTATGCGGATGGTTTGTTCGCTATCTGGATAAATTGTTTTTCGTACGCGTGTGCTCTTACTTACATCGGAGGACTCATAGGAGGGCTCTTGCTTTTGTAACACCTGCACCAACATTTATTTCCAAATTCTAAACAACGGGACCATGGTTAGGCCGGAAAAGAATTTTTGTCAAGAAAACAATGAATTTTTTTAAGGAAATGATCACCCCTGCTGTCTGTTTTCCCAAACCGGGGAACACTGCACCAGCAGCAGGGGGATTTGGTTATTGGGCGTCGGTGATGCCGCCAATGCACAGGTGTTTAATTTCAAGGTAGTCGTCCAAACCGTACTTGGAGCCTTCCCGGCCGTTGCCGGACTCCTTGATCCCGCCAAACGGGGCCACCGGATTGGACACAATGCCGGAGTTAATGCCCACCAGGCCGAACTCCAGTTTTTCACCCACCCGCCAGCTGCGGGCGATGTCCCGGGTAAAGAAATAGGCTGCCAGGCCAAATTCAGTTGCATTGGCCCTCTGGATCACTTCGCTTTCGGTGCTGAATTTGAACACCGGGGCAAGGGGGCCAAATGTTTCGTCCCTGGCCACAAGCATATCTTCGGTGGCATCCACTATAATGCTGGGATAATAGTAAGAACCTCCGCGTTCATGGCGTTTGCCGCCGGTGAGCACAGATGCCCCTTTACTGACAGCATCGTTGATATGGCTTTCCACTTTTTCAACCGCAGCCATATCAATGAGCGGTCCTTGCTGCACACCGGGTTCCAGCCCGTTGCCCACGGTCAAAGCCTCCACGGCCTGGGTCAGTTTTTTACAAAATTCATCGTAAACTCCGGCCTGGACATAGAGCCTGTTGGCGCATACACAAGTCTGGCCGGTGTTCCTGAATTTGGATGCCATGGCCCCTTCAATGGCCGCATCAATATCTGCATCGTCAAAGACGATGAACGGGGCATTGCCGCCCAGTTCCATGGAGACCCGTTTCATGGTGTCAGAGCAGTCGAGCATCAGTTTTTTACCGATTTCAGTGGACCCGGTGAAGGTCAGCTTGCGGACAATGGGGTTGGATGTCAGTTCTTTGCCGATCTGGGAAGAAGATCCTGTGACAACATTGAAGACCCCTGCAGGCACCCCTGCTTTTTCAGCCAGGGCTGCAATGGCCAGGGCGGAATACGGTGTTGCTGTGGCGGGCTTGACAACCATGGTACACCCGGCAGCCAGGGCGGCTCCGGCTTTTCTTGTGATCATGGCCGCAGGAAAATTCCACGGGGTTATGGCCGCAACAACCCCCACCGGCTGCTTGATCACCACCAGGCGCTGGGAATTCATTGTCTGGGGGATCACATCACCGTAAACCCGTTTGGCCTCTTCTGCAAACCACTCAAAAAAATTGGCTGCATAGGCAATTTCACCCATGGATTCTGCCAGGGGCTTGCCCTGCTCCGCGGTCATGATAATGCCTAAATCCTCCTGGTTTTCCATCAAAAGGTCGCGCCACTTCCTTAGTATTTCGGAACGTTGGGCGGCTGTTTTGGCCTGCCATGCCCCAAGGCTTTCATTGGCCGCATCAATCGCCCTGCGCGTTTCGTCAGCGGTGCAAAAAGGAACCGTACCAAGGATCTCCCCTGTGGCAGGATTGGTCACATCAACGGTCTTGCCGGTATCGGCCTTGACCCATTCACCCCGAATAAAATTGGCCTGGCAGAACAGGTCCGGATTTTTTAACGATAGCATTGTAAACTCCTGATTCGTCTTTTGTAGTATTTTTTAGACACAGACCCTGCCGACCAAATATAATCAAGACATAGTCCGCATGAAAACATCAAAGAGATCTGCCTTAAGCCTGAACTTTTGGCTTTAATATCAGTCCTCCATATGGGTTGATTTGACACAGCAATGTCCATGCCATCATCTGAATCAATCTTTGTTTGGGAAAAAAGAAAACCCCTTGAACCCTGCCTTACGGGTATCATCCACGGGCTTTGACGGATCTGTTTATTTTCGATTTCAGGATTTTACATATTTTTTAATTTTAAGGGATGCAGACGGCTGGCTGATCCCAAGCGCCCTGGCCACCCCCGTGGTGGTACCGTGCTTGAGATATGCCTTTTGGATGATTTTTTGTTCCACAGTTGCCATAATCTGTTTAAGGGACTGGTTGGGCACCTGTTCCGGGACCATGTCATGGGAATGAATGACACCGGGCAAATCCGCCGGGGTAATCATATACTGGTCCGTGCTGAGCACCAGACGTTCCATGGTGTTTTGAAGCTCCCTTATATTACCGGGCCAGGGGTATTCCACAAGTTTATCAATGGCGGCGTTGGAAATATTTTTTTTCAACTGGTGCTTTTTATTGAACTGTTCTAAAAAATGCAGAACCATGGGGAAAATATCAGGTTTGCGTTGGGCAAGCCCCGGTATTTTCAAGGTAATAATATTAATGCGGTAGTAGAGATCTTCCCTGAACTCGTTGTTTTTTACCATGGTTGTCAAATCTTTATTGGTGGCGGTGATCAGCCTGAAATCAATCTGTTTTTCCTGGGTGGAACCAATCCGCGACAAGGATTTTTCCTGGATCACCTTTAAAAGCTTTACCTGCATGTTAAAGGGCAGGTCCGCAATTTCATCCAAAAACAGGGTGCCTTTATTGGCAAGCTCTATCATGCCCGGCTTGCCTTTGTTCTGGGCGCCGGTAAATGCACCCTTTTCATATCCGAACAACTCTGATTCCAGCAGATTTTCCGGGATGGCCCCGCAGTTAATATGAATAAAGGGCCCGTTTTTTCGAAGGCTGCGTGAATGCATAAGCTTGGCGTACATGGTTTTTCCCACCCCTGACTTGCCAAGAAACAAAACATTGGTGTCAAATCCGGCTATGCGTTTAATGGTTGAGATGATGTCCTGCATATGCTTGTCTTTGCTGATTATTCCTTGATCCACATCCCGGGGAGATCTCAGCTCTTCAAGCTCTTTGGTGTAAAGTTTTAATGTCTCCTTGAGCCGGTCATACTCCTCTTTTAATTTGGTATATTTGGTGATGTCCGTGGTGTAGCTTGCAATACCTAGCAGCGCACCATCCTTATCTTTGACCGGAAGGGCCGTACACATCAGGTACTTGTCCGCACCCGTATACTGAAGCATGGTTTCCGTTTTGCCGGATTTGAGCACCCGGATGGCCACCGAGGGGTTGAATATACCCTGTTCTTCCATTTCAAATATGGATTTGCCAATGGCCTGTTCCCTTGGAATACCGTAATATTTTTCAAAATCAGGCAAAGCCATAGTAATGATGCCCTTGCTGTCAATCATTACAAAATCATCATGCACCGCCCCGATGATTTGTTGAAAATTTTCTTTTATTTCCTTAAAAAAAGACATGTTACCCACGCCGGCGGATAGTGATTGACTGTCCAGAAGAAGAATTAAAAAGATATGTTTGCCGGTACAGGCAAATGCCATGGCAAGAAATTGCCTGCCGCTTATGGTTATGGATATACTTTCAGTGCCTTGGGTTGCCGTATCTGCAAGGGACAAAAGGGTCTTTTGGGTATTGTCCCGGGATGCCGCCTGTTCAAACAGGTTGTCAAACAAGGGATTTGTCTTTGTTGAGCGCAGGAGGGTGTCGGCCGTTACCGCCGGCAGCGGTAAATGGAAAATGTCAAAAGAGAGCATGCATGCAAAACTTTCATTCCGGAGGCAAAGCCCCTGGATATTAAAAAATTTATAATCTATTAAAAAATTAATATAACCATTATAGCATTGGATGTTAAGGCTTTTTTTCGATCAAAGCAAAATTATCCTTTTTGCGTATTAAAATTTTAATACGGTCTTTCCCCTATTTTTATAAAAGTCTTCGGCTTTCAGCCATCAGCTCTCAGTTAAACGCTGACGCCTGAAGGCTGACAGTTGATAGCTTTCGACATTCGTTATGGCTTACACTGAGCCATATGGGTTATAAGAAAGCCCGGGTAAGTTACTCAGATCTTTCAAACTTTGTTGTGGGTTGATCCTGGGTGTTAATATACCAGGTCGCCCCATGGCCGTTAGTGCACCTATGCATGCCAAGGAGACTGGCATGCTCTTTGCTCTCATCGTTTACGGATAATCACAATATGGAATTGAAACTTGCAAAGTCCGGTATCCCCGGTGCTAAGTTCTTTATGTTCAAACAGGAGATAAATAAAATGCTAAAAGATTGCTTGCCTAAATTAGTCACAGACCTGCCAGGACCGGAAAGCCGGAAAGTGATAGAAAAAAGGGGAGAGGCCATTCCATCGTCCGTTGCCTGCGGGGCCCCCTATGCCATTGATGAAGCCCAGGGCTGCATGGTCCGGGACATGGACGGAAACATTGTCATGGACTGGGTCGGTGGTATCGGCGTCCTCAATGTGGGGCATTGCCACCCCGAAGTTGTCCAGGCCGTGGAAGCCCAGATCCAGCGGTATTTCCATCCCCAGATTAATACCTTCCATTATAAAGAATATGTGGATCTGGCTGACAAGCTTAATACCATTGTCCCGGGCGATTTTAAAAAACGAACCGCCTTTTTCAACTCCGGGTCCGAGGCTGTGGACAATTGCATTAAGATCGCAAGAAAATATACGAAAAAGACCGACATTATCGCCTTTGCCGGCGCCTTTCATGGCCGGACCTTCATGTCCATGACCCTGACCTCCGGCCAGGTTTTCAAAGCGGCATTTGCACCCTTGGCCCCAGGGGTTCACCGGGTGGAATTCCCCAATGAATACAGAACCGATGCATCCATTGCCAAAGAAGATATCCCGGCCTATTACATTGAAAAACTGAAATATATGTTTGTGGACTATATCAGCCCCGACAATGTGGCTGCCGTAATCATGGAGCCCGTCCAGGGGGAAAATGGCTTTATTGATCCTCCCATGGCATATGTCAAAGCACTTAGGGCGCTGTGCGACGAACATAATATCCTTTTGATTGCCGATGAAATCCAGACCGGTTATTGCCGGACCGGAAAGATGTTTGCCACAGATTACTGGGCCCAGGAGGGGGTGTATCCGGATATGGTGCTCACAGCCAAATCCCTGGCCGCAGGCCTTCCCTTAAGCGCTATCACGGCAAAAGAAGAGATCATGGAATCTTTGGCCATCGGAGAGATCGGCGGCACCTATGGCGGAAACCCCGTGGCCATTGCTGCGGCATTGAAGGTGCTTGAAATTTTAGAACGCGATAACTTTGCCCAAAAGGCCATGGATATCGCGGATGCCTGCACCAAGGCCTTTGCCGACTGGATGCAGACCTATGACATTATAGGCACATTCCGGGTTAAAGGCGCCATGACCTCCATTGAATTTGTCAAAGACCGTACAACCAAAGAACCACTCCCCGAAGCCACGGCTATGGTGATCAAAGAGTGTGCCGATAACGGCCTGATCGTTAAAAGCGCAGGCTCTTATAATCAGATTGTCAGAATGCTCATGCCGCTTGTGACCAACAAAGAGCAGTTGGCAGTGGGGCTTGGTATTATGGAAGATGCCATTGCCAAGACCGCAAAAGCATTGGGCTAAGTACTGAATCTCTATCCCCCCCCCAAAACAACTCTGTCCCCGGCCACAGGCTCAGCAGATTACACCTGTGGTCCGGTGGGACAGTCGCCGGACAAATACACCCTCTGCTTTCCTATTTTCGCAGCACAGAAAAACGGTATAAACCTGGCAAAGCCCCCTCCCCTTTTCGCTGGGCAATTGCAAGGCATAACCCACAACAAAATTTTAAATATCTTAGTAGCTTACCCGGACTTTCATATAAAAAGGCAAAGGCATTTTTGCCCTAAACACACTGTTAAACCCTGCTAATACGATTTTTGACCGGGGAATCCTGGAAAAGGAGATTGACCCGCACAAAAAACAATATTGTAATTACACAGGACGGCCTTTGCGAAAATATCCTGTTTAATACCAATGGCGATATATCCGTGTCCGCCCTGTAAATTCCTGTGCCATAACCGGCTGGAGGCCTGATGCGCGGCGGACCGGGAGCCTTTATATGCGACGCCGAAACAGCCGAAATATGGCCCAGTCTTGGTCAATTTTATTCGGCACCCACCCTTTTGATCTGTACGGCGGCCCATAAAACTACAAATTTGTTAATTCATTAATACTATGGCATATTGGTGTCAAATTCCCCTTGACATGCCCTCTTGTTTCATATTATGTCGACATTAATGAAGTCAAAAATAAATACATGGCAATTTGGCAATAACTATCCTTAGGAGATGATGTGGCAAATTACATTATAAAAAGGGTGTGTATCGCATTATTAACGGTGTGGCTTATCCTGACCATGGTTTTTTTCCTTGTCCGGATGCTGCCCGGCGAAGCGGTTCTGTCCATGGCCGGACACTCCCCAAAGGGGCTCACCGCGGAACAGCGTGAGTACTTGAATCATAAACTGGGACTGGACCGGCCGGTTGTCGTCCAGTACGCAGACTGGATGAGTAAGGCAGTCCGGGGGGATTTAGGAATATCGATCAACTCCAGGCGGCCGGTGATGCGGGATGTGCTGGTCAGGATTCCCCGAACCGTTGAAATAACCTTTGTGGCCCTGGTTATCGGATTGGCCATAGCCCTGCCGGGAGGCGTGATAAGTGCCCTTCACAGGGACAGTTTCCTGGATGTTTCAATCAACGGCACCCTGGTCCTTTTAGGCTCAACACCGGTTTACATTATGGGTCTGTTCCTATTGTTATATTTTGGACTCCACCTGGGGTGGGTTCCCACCGGAGGCTACACGGAATTTTCCAAAGATCCGTGGCAGCACTTAAGGCTGCTGATCCTTCCGTCACTGACGCTGGGACTGTGGATCGGTGCCGTGGCGGCCAGGATGACAAGGCATTCAATGCTGGAGGTGCTGTCCCAGGACTATATCCGCACAGCCTTTGCCAAAGGGCTTTCCAAAAGAGCGGTCTACTACGTCCACGCGCTCAGGAACGCCCTTATCCCGGTGGTAACGGCCATCGGGCTTCAGGTGGGGGCTCTTTTGGGCGGTGCGGTGCTCACCGAAGTGGTCTTTACCTGGCCCGGTCTGGGCTCGGCCTTTGTATCAGCCGTCATGCGGCGGGATTACCCCTCAATCCAGGGGATACTAATCGTAACGGTAACCTTGTTTATTTTCACCAACCTGATTGTGGACATCATCGTTACTCTCTTAGATCCGCGTATTTCAAGGGATTAAACCGAAGGAGGCATGAATGGGTTCTTTACAACCAATTATTCAGGAAACCATATATCAAACCAAACACCGCCTGTCCCGGGCCTGGAAAAGCTCCAGGTGGCGGAACAGCCGGTTCATCGTCAGCTTTTCGGTGATTGCCCTTTTTATCATCATCGGATGCCTGGGGCCTTATATCTCCCCTTATGACCCTTATAAACTGCTGTCCGGCGTACAGATTCTCCAGAGTCCGGATACGGTTCACTGGCTTGGAACAGACGAGTTGGGGCGAAGTGTCTTAAGCCGGATTATTTACGGGGCCAATGCATCGTTGAAAATCGGTATCTTTGCCGTGGGATTCGCCGTTATCGGCGGCGTTATCCTGGGGCTGAGCGCTGCGTATTACGGCGGAATCGTTGACATGCTCATCATGAGGGCAGTGGATTTTGTTCTCTGCCTGCCGATTATGATTGTCATCATTGCCCTGGTGGCGTTCCTTGGCAGTTCCATTAACATGCTGATTGTCGTTATCGGTGTTCTGTCAATCCCGGGAACGGCCAGGATTGTTTACACCACGGCGATCTCCATAAAGCAGGCGCCGTTCATAGAGGCGGCCCGGGCCATCGGCGCCACAGATCTGCAGATCATACTCAAGCATATACTGCCCAACTGCATCCCGCCCCTGCTTGTGCACGCCACCCTGTCCATCGGTTTCGTTATTCTCACCGAATCGGGGTTAAGTTTTTTGGGGTTAGGACCGCCACCGCCCACACCCACCTGGGGACAGATGATCTCAGCAGGAAGGATCTATTTTCATCGGCAGCCCATGCTCCTGGTCTCCCCGATGATGGCGGTAAGTATCGTCATTCTGGCGTTGAATGTGCTGGGGGATGCACTGCGGGATTTAATTGATCCCCGGATCAGGAAAAAGGTGGAGGCGGATAAATGATTATACGCAGCAACAAAGTTGTCACCAGAAACAAAAAAATACCCTTATTTAAAATTCAGACCGGGAAAAAGCCATGAAGCAGAATCTTTCTAAAAAAGTCGCAGACATTATCAGGGAAAGGATACTCAATTTCAGTCTGGGCCCGGGATCCAGGCTTTCGGACAAGCAGATCGCCCAGGAAATGGAAATCAGCAGGACTCCGGTAAGGGAGGCGTTGAACAGGCTCACCGCCGAAGGGATTGTCAAAGCCCTGCCCAACCGTGGATTTATCGTCAAAAAATTTGAACTCAAAGAGATAGAGGATATTTACATTTTAAGGGAACGCCTGGAAACACTTGCGGTTGAGCTGACCATTCTAAATCTGACCCCGGCCAGGCAAAAGGAACTTGAAGAACTTCTAACAAAGGCTGAATCAGATTGTAATAAAGAAGATCTTTTCGGGTTCAACACATCGGATGAAAGCTTTCACGATATGATAGCGCTGTACAGCGAAAACCAGGCCCTAGGTGAAGTGCTCAAAAACCTGAGGGGCAAAATAAGGGTGATACGGCGCTATGACCACCTTCAGCCCGGCCGCCTTGAAGAAGCCCACGAGAGCCACACCGACATCCTGTCTTCCATAACCCAAAGGGATGTTAAAGGGGCAAAGGAAAAAATGTCAGCCCATATCATGGTATCAATGAAAACCATTTTAAAGTTTATTTCCGAAAACAGGCAATTATACCTGGGACTTTTGGACGGCCCAAAGCTGCATGTAAAAAACAGGTGATTCACACCATTATATCTAAAGGAGAAAAAAATGAAGACAAAAACCAGCATATTCAAAAAAGCATCCTTGATGTTCCTGGTGTTGGCCGCCATTGGATGTACGTCTGTCTGTACACTGGCACAGGCTTCGGACCCGGTTTACGGCGGCACATTAAGATACGGCCTCCAGGAGGACCCGGCAAACTGGTCCCCGCACAATACCATGGACTGCCAGTCACAGGTGATCATGGCCCAGGTCTGGAGCGGCCTTTTAAGGTACAATAATGATGAAAAAATTGTGGGCGACCTTGCCGAATCCTGGGAATGGAAAGACCCCAAAACACTGGAGTTTAAGCTTCGCAAAAATGTGAAATGGCACAATGGTGACAAACTGACGGCAGACCAGGTTGTCAAAAGCGAAAACCTCCGGTTGGATCCCAAAATCGGTATTGATGCGAAAACCCTGGCGGATATCATTGAAAAATGGGAAGTGGTGGATGATTATACCGTCAGGCTTAGCCTCAAGCGCCCGGATGTTACCGTCTTAAGATGGCTGACCATCGTACCCGGCAAGGATTTTATCATCCATCCGGACTGGGATGAAAAAACCTGTGGACGCTCACCTGAAACAACAATCGGAACCGGCCCGTTCAAATTTAAAAGCTATGAACCCGGTGTAAGCGTCGAACTTGAAAAAAATCCCGACTATTTTATCAAAGGGCTTCCCTATCTTGACGGCATCATGTTCAGAATCATCACCGATGCGGAGAGCCGCCTGACCGGCTTGATGGCCAATGAGCTGGATATGGTCGAGTATATTGATTTCCAGTCATTAACCCGGATACACGGCAGGGAAGACGTGTATGTATCCCCCGGGGGCCAGGGGTTTTACGGTTGCCGACTGGCTCTTGACCTTGCAAAGGAACCCACAAACGACATCAATGTCCGCCGGGCATTAAATTACGCGGTTAACAGATCCCTTATCGTCAATGCAGTTCTCAACGGCGAAGGCGAGCCCATCTGGGGCGGATTTATTCCCAAGGACCGGTTCGGTTATGCCGAGGAACTTGAAGGGCATTACAGCTATGATCCTGAAAAGGCAAAGCAGCTCCTGGCCAAGGCGGGCTGGAAAGACACGGACAACGACGGAAAAGTGGACAAGAACGGAAAGCCCATGGTGTTGAAATTCCTGACCTATGGTCCGTCATGGTGGAGCCAGGTGGGAGAGATCCTCCAGGCCAACCTAAGGGAGCTCGGCGTAACCGTTGAACTGACCGTCAAGCCCTGGCCTGAATACCGGGCCATGCGGACAAAAGTGCTTGAACTGGCCGAAGGCCAGGCGTCCGAATGGGATATTGTCGGCGGAACCCTCTGGGGCCTTGACCTGAGTGATATGCCCATTTACATGATGCCCAGCGGATTTATCAACTTCAACCGGTATAAAAACCCCGAAGCCCAGGATCTTTTAAGGAAAGCCTTTGCCACGACAGATGAGAACACCCGTGAAGGCCTGTTCAAAAAAATCCAGAAGCTGATGCTGGAGGATGCCCCTGATATTACCCCTTGCTGGATCACCAGGTCAGAGGTGTTGCGCACATCGGTCAAAAATTTCCATCATCTTGGCCAGGATGGGTGTTATGGGACTTTGCTATGGGAGGCATATCTCTCTAAATAATGTTTGAACGAAAAGCCACCCATCTGCGGCGTTGCAGAAAAATTTAAAATCCTCACAACCCTTAAGGTTGCTCCGGTTTTAAATTTTTCTGCGTCTTGCACCTGGGCAACTTTTCGTCCAAACACGAGGAGGGGCTGTTCAGGCACTAACGGCCATGGGCCGACCTGGTCTATCAACACCCAGGCTCGCCCCACAATAAAACATGAAAGTAACTTATTTGTACTTTCATATAACAGCCATGGGCTGACTTGACATATCAGCACTGAGGTACAGCCCACAACGAAGGTTGAAAGAACTCAGTAACTTACTGAACCCTTTCATATAAAAATAGGTAATTTAATATCGAAACGAAAGTGATGGTGGAAAGTGGCTTTGCTCGAAGTAAAAAATCTTAAAACATATTTTTATTCGTCAAAAGGGGTAGTCAAGGCCGTTGACGATGTTTCCTATTCGGTTTCAAAAGGCGAGGCCTTAGGGATCGTGGGAGAAAGCGGGAGCGGAAAATCCGTGAGTACCCTGTCCATAATGCGCCTGATCCAGGATCCTCCTGGGAAAATCGTTGGCGGCGAAATTCTTTTTAAAGGAGAGAATCTGCTTACCCTCAATGACCGGCAGATGAGGGACCTTCGGGGCAGCAGGATCGCCATGATCTTTCAGGATCCCATGATGAGCCTTAATCCGGTTATGACCATTGGCCGCCAGATCAGTGAAGCGATAAAACTGCACATGAATATGACAAAAAAACAGGCATGGGAACGTTCCGTTGAAATGCTGGAGATGGTCGGGATCTCATCTCCGGCAGAGCGGATGAACTGCTATCCCCATGAACTGAGCGGGGGGATGTGCCAGCGGGTGATGATTGCCATGGCCCTTTCCTGCGACCCAGAAGTCATCATTGCAGATGAACCGACAACAGCGCTTGACGTGACCATCCAGGCACAGATTAACGAATTGTTCAAGAAGTTGATGAAAAAGCTGAATATGACGGTTGTCTGGATTTCCCATGACCTGGGCGTTGTGGCCGGGCTCTGTGACAGGATAAATGTAATGTATGCCGGCAGGATTGTTGAAAGCGCTCCTGTGGAGGACCTGTTTGCCAAACCCTGCCATCCGTATACCAAAAGCCTGCTCAAATGTATCCCCAGGCTGGATGACCCGTGCCGGTCCCAGTTGACAACCATCAAGGGCAGTCCGCCTAATCTCAGGAACCTGCCGCCTGGGTGCGCTTTTGAAAAAAGGTGTTCGGAAAGCAGTAGTGTCTGTCTTGAAAAGCGGCCTGTGTTAAGAAAACTCAAAGACAACCATCATGTTGCATGCTGGAATTTTAAGGAGTAACGCAAAGTGCCAAAAAAAATAAGCATTAAAAGCTCCGACCAAACGCTTGTGGCGGTTGAAAATCTTAAAATGGAATTCCCTTTAAAAAAAGGGATGCTTTTACGGCGCACCGTAAATACCGTAAAGGCCGTGGACAACCTCAACTTTTTTATCCGCAAGGGAGAAACCCTGGGGCTTGTGGGAGAAAGCGGGTGCGGGAAATCAACCCTTGGCAGGGCGATTTTACAGCTTCACCGCCCAACGGGGGGCACGGTTAAATACAACGGCGAAAACCTTTGCGGCATGAACAACAAAGAGCTTCGAATGATGCGCCGGAAAATGCAGTTGATATTTCAGGATCCGTTTGCATCTTTAAATCCCCGGATGAGTATTGGCGCAATCATTGCCGAGCCCATGAAAATCCATAAACTGGTTCCTTACCGCGAAAGGCGGGAACGGGTGGAACAACTGCTCAAGGAGGTGGGGCTTAACCGTAGGTTTTACAACCGCCATCCCCATGAAACCAGCGGCGGCCAGCGGCAGCGGATCGGCATTGCAAGGGCTTTGTCAATGAAACCCGAATTTATTGTCTGCGACGAACCGTTAAGCGCCCTTGACGTCTCCATCCAGGGCGCCATCATGAACCTGCTCAAAAGCCAGCAGCAAAAAAAAGGACTGACCTATCTTTTTATCTCCCATGATTTAAGCGCGGTCAAACATGCATCGGACAGGGTTGCGGTCATGTATCTTGGCAAACTCCTGGAATTGGCTGATAAAAACAGCATTTATGCCGAACCGCAGCACCCTTACACCCGGGCCCTGCTGTCTGCTGTTCCCATACCGGACCCAATCCTGGAAAGAAAACGCGAAAGAATCATCCTGACCGGGGATGTCCCCTCCCCCATCAACCCGCCAAAGGGGTGCCGATTTTCAACAAGGTGCCCAATGGCCTCTTCAATTTGCACCGAAGAGGAACCTGAATTCCGGGATGTTGGAGACCAGCACTATGTAAGCTGCCATAAAGTTTGACCCGGCGAGACCGTGGCACCCTTGTCCTTGCCGGCATTATCCTGGGACTGCAACTCCATAGTTTGATGGTATATATTATGCAGTAATATTAAATGTTTCTTAAATATATGCCCAATAATATACCGACCTCAAACATTTAAAAGGGATAATTCGGAGGTAAACACCATGAATATCAATGGGTTATCGTCAGGCTTTCAAGTTTATGCAGGATTAGGCACACAGGCGGCAAAAATATCCGTCGACAAGGAAGAATCTACCGATACGCAGGCAACAAACATGGATACGGTTGAGATATCTTCCCAGGCACAATCAATGGTTGAAAACGCCGGGACTTCAGACCTTTCCCAGGCAATGAGCAATTTTATGGATGGTGCCGGAAATGATGGTGTTATTACACTGGATGAAATCCTGGCCTATGGAAAAAAATACCAGGAGAAAGCAGAAGATATCCTGGATGAAACACTTGACGCGCTGGGATTATCTTCCAATGAAAAAATAACAATAAGCTCGGATGCGGAAGGTAGTATTGTGGTAAGTTCAAATTTGTCCGGGCCTGACAATGAAAAACTTGAACAGGCATTGAACGATCATCCCGATTTCCAGCAAGACTATGCCAAGGCAGCATCTGCCTTTTCTTTGTATGATGCGGAAATAAAGCAGTCGGAATTTGCCAAGGCATATGAAAATAATCCTAACGCTGTGGCTTCGCTTTACGGCTTGGGGAATAATCCGGTTGATTTTGCCCTTGAATATCTGAACGGTGAATCCCGGATGGTTCAGGAAACTTGACCGATTTCAAAGTTGTTTTGATGTTCCGACTTTGACCGGACTTTAATTGCACTTTTTCAGACTATCCCTTAACTTTGATGGTCCTGTAAAAAGTCAGAGCCCAAATCAAGCTTCAGTTTTTGAGTTTGAACACTATTTCGATCATATGATCAAAACTTGTTAAAAAATAATTTTTATACCCCAAATTGCTCTTTGACATTCAAAAAAGCAGTGTATTACACCCCGAAAGGACTCTCCTATGCCTCCTTTATGCATAGCTGAGCGCCTTCTGAACAATAGTTGCCCTGAAGAGGTTGATTCCTGCTGCTTTTAAGGTTGCCGCGAACCTTACTGCTTGGAGACCTCGATATTTTAATCGTTTCACCCCGGTTCGGCGATCATATTCGGACATTGTTGCTTCGACTCCGGCTCGCTACCGATATCTATCTTTGAACTCATTTGTCTGTTCATAAGCTCTTCTTCGGGCGATCCTTGCGGCCTTAGCGGTATATCGACTGTACGCGTACTTTTTCCCCGGTTTTACCGGGCAATCTTCCAGTTGAGGGCAGCCCATGCAGGTATCAAGGGGAAAACCTTGGATAATCCGTTCCTTCTTTTTCTTTTTAAAAACCGGGGCATGCCCTTGCGGGCATGTTATGATCTGCCCATCTGCCGCAAGGTTGAAATCAGTAAGGCTGAGCTTCTCCTTTTTGGTCGTTCCCATGGTGGGCGAAACAAGATTAATTCCATCTGACTGGGCAATCTGGTGATTCTCATCGCTTCCATAAAGAGAGTCCGCCTGGAGCTCTTTGGGAGAAAGGTTTCTCTGCTTGGGTCCCCGGGGACCCCATGGATGTGGTCATTTTTGATGACGGCGTTAAGCGCATTTTTTTAAGAGACATTGCCCGGTCACAGCTTGGCTGGGAAAAAGAGAATGTTTCCGTGATGCAGAACGCCTCCGAGGCCATTGTCATCGGGGTGCATAAAACACATGGGGCAAACGTGCTGGATCTTCTTGATGAGATGCGTCAGGTGGTAACCGGCCTTAACAACGGCATTCTCAAAGAAAAAGATCTTTATCTTGACTGGGGATATGACCAGTCTCCCTATATAAAAACCGCCCTTTCCATTGTGAAGAAAAATGTCCTCATCGGCGGCATCCTGGCCATCGGGGTTTTGTTGATTTTTCTTCGCAGCCTGAGTGCCACGCTGGCAACGGCCATTGCCATTCCCATCTCCGTTGCCGGAACCTTTCTGGCCCTTTGGGTCTGCCACCTGAACCTGAACGTGGTTAGTCTGGCCGGGATTTCATTTGCCGTGGGCATGCTGGTTGACAACGCCATTGTGGTGCTTGAAAACATTGACCGGCACAGGAAAATGGGGAAAACTGCGTTCCAGGCGTCCTGTGACGGGGCCCATGAGGTGCTCGGGGCGGTTGTGGCCTCCACCTTGACCACGGTGGCGGTTTTTTTGCCGGTTATTTTTGTCAAAGGCGAGGCCGGGCAGCTTTTTAGTGATATTGCCATCGCCGTTACCGCGTCAATTCTTTTCAGCCTCTTTGTATCCATTGCCGTAATTCCTGTTTTGACCAACCGGTTTTATGCCATGGGCACCCCGGGAAGACAGGTCGGCGGTGCTTCGCTCTGGCTGCCCGTGGAAAGGGTGGGCGCAGGATTAAAACACCTTTTGATGACCGGTTCCAACCTCTCCTTAAAAAACAGATGGACCCGGTTTTTAACGGTGACGGGATTTACCGCCGCAGCGGTGCTGCTGGTCATGGCCCTGCTTCCCCCGGCGGAATATCTTCCCCAGGGCAACCAGAATTATATTCTAAACCTGCTCATACCGCCGCCCGGCGCCTCGGTGGAAAAGAGAAAGCAGATCGGTGATTTTATCTACCGGGAAACAGCAGACTATTTTAAAGAGGACCGGAAAGACGGTGTTCCCATGCTTAAATACCTGTGGTACATGGCAACCGACAAGCTCAACGTGTTTGGTGCCATCTCCATCCATGATACCCAGGGCAAGCAGATGATCCCGTTGTTCCAGCAGATCACCCGGGCCATTCCGGATATGTTTGGTGTCTGCTTCCAGGTGGGGATTTTCAACCACCGTATCGGAAGCAGCCGGGCCGTGGATGTCAGCATCTCCGGGGAGGAGATGGACCGCATCACCCATGCCGGGCACACCCTCTACCGGGCCATCATGAAGGTGATTCCCGGTGCCCAGATCCGGCCGGTCCCCTCCCTGGAATCCACCTATCCCGAGGTGCACATCAATCCGGTTAAATGGAAACTTGCCGCCAACGGCATGACCGAAGAAGATTTTTCCCTTTACCTGGATATCATGATGGACGGATGCAAAATTGATGATTACGCTCCCGAGGGAAAACGGGAGATCGACCTGGTACTCAAGGGCGACGACGGGTGTTTTACCTCTCCCGAAGCACTCATGGACTGCCAGATTGTTACCCCCCAGGGCAAAAACATCCGGTTCCGGGATGTGGCAACCCTGAAATACACCAGCGGCCTGGTCCAGATAGACCACCTGGAAAGGGACCGGACCGTGAAACTGGAGGTCAGCCCGCCCAAGGGAATCACCCTCCAGGAGGCCACGGAGATGATCCGGGAACAGGTTCTTGGCCCCATGCAGTCCGGTGGAGACCTTGACGGGGCATTGGTCCGGGTCACGGGCAATGCCAACCGGCTCACCGAAACCCGGCAGGCCCTGCAATGGAATCTGATCACAGCCCTGATCATCACCTTTTTACTGATGGCTGCCCTGTTTGAACATTTTTTCTATCCTTTGATCATCATGTTTACCATTCCCCTGGCCGGGGCCGGCGGATTTCTGGGGCTTTGGCTGGTCAATATTTTTGTCTCCCCCCAGGGGTTTGACGTATTGACCATGCTGGGGTTCATTATTCTCATCGGAACGGTGGTCAACAACGCCATTCTTATTGTCCATCAATCCCTGTTTAATTTCAGAGCCGGCAACATGGCGGTTATCCCCGCTATTTCAGAGGCGGTGAGTACCCGTATCCGGCCGATTTTCATGAGCGCGGCCACCAGCATTTTCGGGCTGTTGCCCCTGGTGCTTTCCACGGGGTCCGGAAGTGAGCTCTATCGCGGCATCGGCAGTGTGCTGCTGGGCGGGCTGTCCGTTTCAACCCTGTTTACCCTTTTCGTTATCCCGGCCCTGCTCTCTTTTTTCATGGGGTTGGAAAAAAGGGATAAAAAGGAGGTGACTTATGCGGTTCAATAGACGTAATTGGGGGATAACCCCATTGGGCGGGCTGGTTTTGGCGGCGGTTTTCCTGCTGGCTTTGAGCGCACAGGCTTCAGCCGTAACGTTGGATGAATTGATGGATACGGCCCTGGACAAACGGGCCCTGATCAAGGCCCAGGGGGCTGTGTTTGAAAAAAGCGGGCAAGAGGTTTCCCGGGTCAAGGGGCGGTTTCTGCCAACCATTGATTTGGGGTACCAGTATAACACCCTGGACCAGGCCGGTTTGTCCGAGACCGAACGCAGTTTTTTCCAAAGCCGGGTCACTGCGGCCTGGAATCTGTTTTCAGGTTTTAAAGATATCAATGATTTGGATTCAGCCAAAAAACAACAGGAAATCCGTCGGTTCATGCTTAAGGGGGCCAGGCAGGATGTCCGCCTGGAAGTGGCCCTGGATTTTCTAAATGTATTTGGTGCCCAGGCCAATCTGGAGGTGGCTGAAGATGCCTTAAGTCTTTATCGCAAAGAGCAGCACAATGTTGAATTAAAATACAACATCGGGGTGCTTAAGAAAAATGACTTGCTGAAAATTAAGGTGGAAGCGGCCAATGCCCTCCAGCAGGTTCACAAGGCCCGGGCCGGACTGGACCAGGCCGTCAACAATCTGGGTCTGAAAACCGTCACCCGGGTCAAGGCCGGCGAACTGGATTTTCATTGCTTTGACACGATTCCGGTTCTGGAAAATCCGGCGCATTACCAGGACCTTTTGATGGACAACCGAAGTGAGATCCAGGCGCTTCGTTGCCGTGTTGCGGATTATAAGATCCGTGTCAATTCGGCCAAAGCCGGGTTTTATCCAAAACTGGATCTTGTGGGCCAATACCTCACCCGGGATGATGGTCCCGGAACTTCCGACAACGGTGAGGAATCCCGGGTCATGCTCCGGGGTACCATCAATCTGTTTGACGGATTGCGTAAAAACCGGGAGCTGGGAAAAGCCCGCCTGGACGTGGTTAAAGCCCGGGCAGATCTCACGGAATTTGAACGGGAGATGACCAATCGCCTGGACAATCTTTTCCTGGATTTTAGTGTTTCCTTGAAAAACATGGATGTGGCTGATCAAAGCCGTACCGAGGCCCGGGAGAATCTTCGCATTACCCGCCTATCTTTTGAAAGGGGTATTCTTACGTCGACGGATTTGCTGGATGCGATTTACTATCTGTCCAGGGCACGGTTCAAACTGGTGGAGAGCCGGATCACCATGTTTCAAAACCACTTTCGTATCTTAAGAATGGTTGAATCCCTCTGATTTGTTTAATCTGCAAAGGGCTGTTTGTGAGTCAACAGCCTTTTGCAGGTTTTGGGGTAAAAAAGGAGTCCAGGCTTGACACAGGATTATTTTAACGATACCCACCAAGTGTTTAATCTGAATTTAAGGAGAGATGCATGACGCAGCCCGATGACGCCCCGGTGGGTCCCCGTGGGGAAAAAGTGCAAAAAGCCAATGCCCCCATTGGTATATGCCCCTTTAAAGGCAAGCACCAATGCGGAAATATCATCGGGCAGAGCCAGGCCATGAAGCAGATTCACAATGCCATTTCAATGGTATCCGTGAGTAATGCTTCTGTGTTGATCCAGGGAGAGAGCGGCACCGGAAAGGAGCTGGTTGCCCGGGCCATCCACTGCTACAGCCAAAGAACCTTTCATCCCTTTGTCACCATCAATTGTTCGGTTTTCAGCGAGTCCCTTCTTGAAAGCGAGTTGTTCGGCCATGCAAAAGGGGCATTTACCGGGGCCATGACCGAGCGGGTCGGCCGGTTTGAAGCCGCCGACGGCGGTACTGTTTTTTTGGATGAGATCGGAGAACTGACCCCCTATATGCAGGTAAAATTGTTACGTGTGCTCCAGGAAAAGGAGTTTGAACGGGTGGGGGAAATCGAAAAACGGCAGGTGGATATCCGGGTATTGGCCGCCACAAACCGTGACCTGCGGACCATGGTTGAACAAGGCACATTCCGTGAGGATCTTTACTATCGTCTCAAGGTTTTTCCCATTAACATGCCGCCCCTGCGTAAACGCAAGAAAGATATTCCCGCCATTGTGGATCATGTCATCAAAATACAGAACCGGGAGGGGGGTAAAAAATTAACCGGGATCAAGGAGAGCGCCCTTAAACTGTTCATGGATTACCCCTGGCCGGGGAATGTCCGTGAATTAAGAAATGCCATTGAATACGCCTTTGTGGTCTGCCAGGACCAACATATCGGCATCACGGATATTCCCCAAGAGATCAAATCCTTTGAGTGTAATTCTCTTCCCAGGAAAAACACCTTTGGGGATCCGGCGCCCCCCGCCCAAAAGGTCTTGACCCCGGAACTTTTGTTTGACCTGCTGAAAACCTGCGACTGGAATAAGGCCGAAGTCGGTCGGCGCCTGGGCCTGAGCCGAACCACGATCTGGACATATATGAAAAAGTGGAACATTCCCCTGAAACGGATAGATCTTTCCGGGGACTGCCTTTATGGTGAAAAATGACCATGGGTAAATGTAGGATGATGTTCAAATCAACCATCGCTTCCTTGCCTCGCTTTCGATGAAGCAGTTTCAGTGTGGTTCCTCCGGAAGAATACACATGTATCCAATGATTTTTTTGATCCACCCGGAAAGATGTCTCGTCAACATGGATTGATGGGGCCTGAAGAATGCTCTCAATTGATTTTGCTTCCCATTTTTCAAGTGCTTGATAAAGCCGCCAGACAAACTTGAGAAGGGTTGCTTCAGAAATTACCGTACCAATCATGGCGAAAATCTGTTTTTGAACCCGGCTGAGGGCAACCATTTGACTGATGATCGAGTGGATGGCGAATGCTTTGAGTCCGTTTCCATATTGTAAGGGATCTGGTATATCTTCAGGAAAGTCTCCCTTTACTGTTGCCATCCCTGTATTATAACACAGCTTTTTTGGGCCTCGTCATTCGTCCTGCAATTGATTTTTTCGGAGTTCGACATCATTTTGTCACTCATTCATGGTAAACTTCAAAATATAGAAATAGCAGTGTGCTTTAAATGCAAACTTGGGGACCTTTCAAAATTTTTTTAAAAAAAACCATAAAAAAACCTGGTAAGCTTTTTTTTATTTTTTTACCTTCACAGTTAGAGGGGTGAACAGTTACGTTGATTTTATAGAAGATATGCCCTATTTTGATCTAAGAGCCACTTGTTTAAGAGGCAAACTCGCCATAAACCAAGAATCAAGCACCGTGGGTTAAAAATAATCAGTTTGCAAAGGAGGCTGCAGTGCGGATTTTCGTAAGGCTTCTGATTACAATGGGGATATTATTTTTATACCATGGCTCAGGTACGTGTCATGACAAGGGTAATGCGCCGTCAACAGGCCATGACATGCCCAAGAATACAAAAAATATACCCGGCTTGGGACAAGGCCGTTCATTGTTACATAAGATGCTCACAGACGAGGAACGCCTTTGGCTAAAATCCCACCCCGTGATCCGGGTGGGATTTGCACCTAGACGCCCCCCCTTTGAATTTGCTGATGCCACAGGCTTCCACGGGATTGTACCTGACTATTATGCATTGTTCGGCAAGCTCCTGGATGTTGAATTTAAGCCGATTATAAAAAATGGCGGCGGTTTTTTTTCATGGAGACAACTTTTACAGCTTGCCACAGAGAAGAAGGTTGATGTGCTTCCCGGTTTACTTAAGACCCAAAGCCGGACAGCCTTTTTAAAATATACCCGTTCATACATTGACTTCCCATGGGTTCTGGTTGTCCCATCCCATGAATCCGCTGACAAGATCAAAGCGTTCTATGGTAAAAAAGTGGCGTCAGTGGGACCGTATCCCAGTACCAAACAATTATCCCTTCTGCATCCTGAACTGAATATTGTTCAGGTGGAAAGCCCCTTTGAGGGATTGACCAGTGTCGCCAGAGGAGAGGTGGACGCCTTTTTTTCAAATGTTGCAGATGCGGCCTACTGGATCAGCAACCGAAAATTTGAGCAATTGAAAATCGCCTGCTGGGTGGAAGAGATTGATTCCCGGCTGCACATCGGTGTGCGCAAGGACTGGCCGGTGCTGGTCTCCATTTTGAATAAAACCCTTGACTCTTTAACCCCAAAGGACCACGCCGCCATCCATAACCGGTGGGTCAGCATTGATTATGAAAAGGGTCTTGACTGGGCAAAACTTTTAAAAGTGGCTGTACCTGCCGCAGCTGTTACACTGACCATTATTGCCTTAATGTTTCTGGCCAACCGGCGGCTGAAAAAAGAGATCGCCATGCGGCGTAAAGCCCAAAGAGCTGCTGTGCAGTCACAGGAAAAATTCAGGATCATCGCCGATTACACCTACGGCATGGAGACCTGGCATGATGAAACAGGGCAGTTAAGGTGGATCAACCGGGCTGCAAAGCTTTTAACGGGGTACAGCGAAGAACAATGCCTTGCCATGGATGAATTCCCCTTGCCCATGGTGGCTCCCGAAGATCATGCCAAATGCCGGGAGATCAACCAGGCGGCCATGGCAGGTTCTTCGGGAAATGATGTGCCGTTAAGGTTTCATACCCGAAACGGTGATCTGATCTGGTTGTCTGTGTCCTGGAATCCTGTATACCAAGATGACGGTACCTATTTCGGCTTCCGGGTCAGCTGCCGGGATGTAACAGAACGCATGGAAGCCCGTTCGCGGTTGCGTATTATTTCCGAACACACCTATGACTGGCAGTCCTGGTATGATCTCAAGGGGGGTCTTGTGTGGGTGAATCAGGCCGTTGAACGTATTACCGGATATCCGCCGGAGGAATGCATGCATATGGCGGATTATCCCTGCCCCCTGATAGATCCACGGGATCTTGACCTGTACCACCATCGCAATGATTTGGCACGGCATGGCGCCGGCCGCCAGGAATTCGGCGTGCGCATACGCAAAAAGGATAACACCTTGGCATGGGTGTTTATGTCCCTTGAACCGGTCTTTGATGATGATAACCAGGTCTCCGGGATTGCCAGCATATCCAAGGATATCACCAGCCAGAAACAGGCGGAACGCGAATTGAACCTGATGGCCAGGATATTTGAAAACACCGGTGATCCCATCCAGATACTTGATCTTTCACATCGTATTCTGGCAGTGAATGACGCCACAGTTAAAGCTTACGGCTATTCAAGGGAAGAACTTTTAGGCGAATCAATTTCAATCATTGTACCCGAAGACACATATAAACGGGGACGCGAACTGTTTCAATGTTGCCTGGACGGGGAAGTTGTCCGGGATGTGGAGTGGGAGCGGAAGAAAAGGGACGGCACCATTGTTTCGGTTCTTTTAACCTTTGCCCTGCTTAAAAATGATGAAGGAGAGCCCATTGGTGTTGCCTTCATTACCAAAGATATCACCAAGCTCAAACAGGCGGAACAGAAACTAAAAGACTACAAGGACCATCTCGAAGCCCTGGTGGAAGAGCGAACAACCGATTTAGCCAGGGCCATGCGCATGGCAGAAGAGGCCACACGGGCCAAAAGTGAATTTTTAGCCAACATGAGCCACGAGATCAGGACCCCTTTGAATGCAGTTGTCGGATTTGCCCACTTAGCCTTGCAGACAGAGCTTGACGCCCTCCAGTCTGATTATATAACAAAAATTCAGGACAGTTCAAAGGTGCTCCTGGGCGTTATCAACGATATCCTTGATTTCAGCAAGATTGAGGCGGGGAAATTGAGCATGGAGTCCATTGAGTTTTCCCTTGACGAAGTCCTGGATAATGTCACCACCCTGGTTGGTGTCAAAGCACAGCAAAAGGGGCTTGAAGTGGTTTTCAATATCGGCCCTGCCCTTCCGTGGCTGCTTATCGGTGATCCCCTAAGGCTGGGCCAGATATTGATCAATTTGACCAACAATGCCGTTAAATTTACTAAGACCGGCGAAATTGTCCTGGGTTGTTCCGTGTTAAGGGAAGATGAAAATGATGTTGAGTTAAAATTTTATGTTCAGGATACCGGAATCGGCATGACCGATGCCCAGCAGACAAAATTGTTCCGGGCCTTTTCCCAGACAGATACCTCCACAACACGGGAATACGGGGGAACGGGGCTTGGCCTTGTCATCTGCAAATCCCTGGTGGAGATGATGAACGGCCGTATCTGGGTGGAAAGTGCACCGGGGCAAGGCGCCACCTTCTTTTTTACCGTTTGCCTGGAAAAGGCGGGGGGGGCGCAGGCCTATGCCCTTGGGCCGGATTCAGCGCTTTACAAGAGCAAGGTGCTGGTGGTGGATGATAATTATGTCTGCCGTACGGTGTTGGCCACCATGCTTGAGGCCATGTCCTTCAGGGTGACCCAGGCCGATGGAGCCGGGGCCGGCCTTGCCGAACTGGAGGCTGTTGAAAAGGATGATCCCTTTAAACTGGTGCTGATGGACTGGCAGATGCCGGATATGGACGGGCTGCATGCATCCAGAAAAATCCGGGAGACGCTGAAGATGAATGTGCCCAGGGTGATCATGGCCTCGGCCTATGCCCGGGAGGAACTGATGCAAAATGCCGATGCCATGGGGCTTGACGGCTATCTGATAAAACCTGTCTCTCCCAGTCTGATGTTCAACACCATCATGGCGGCTCTGGGCGTTAAGCCCGCGTCCCGGAAGGAAGCAGACCGGAAGAGTTTTGGCTTGAACGGTATCCAATCCGTTCGGGGGGCAAGGCTTTTGGTGGTTGAAGATAATGAAATCAATCAACAGGTGGTAAAAGGTATCCTGGAAAACAGCGGGTTTGCCGTTGATATGGCAGACAACGGGCGCATGGCAGTGGACGCCGTTGCACAAAAGGCTTATGATGCCGTGCTCATGGATATCCATATGCCGCTAATGGACGGATATACCGCCACCCGGATCATCCGGGAAAATGATGCCCTTAGGGATCTTCCCATTATTGCCGCCACGGCCAATGCCATGGCCGGAGACCGGGAAAAGGCTCTGGCAGCTGGAATGAACGACCATGTGGCAAAACCCATCAATGTCCGGGAACTTCTCAATGTTTTAAACAAATGGATAAAGAAAACCCCCAAGGTTCATGCCGTGGCTCAGGATGGTACTGCTGTTCAGGAAAAAAAGCCGCACAATGGTGCACATGATGAGCCATTCAAGGATCTGGAAGGCATTGATTTCCGCCAGGGACTGGCGCGCATGTCAGGGAACATGGATCTGTACAGAAAGCTGTTGTTAAAATTTGCCGTCAACCAGGCAGATACAGGCATCAAACTTGAGAAGGCCCTTGGGGTTAAGGATGTGGAGACCGCCCGGCGGCTGGCCCACACGATTAAAGGCGTGGCAGGAAATATCAGCGCCCAGCAAGTGTTTAAAACCGCAACAGACCTGGATGCTGCTTTAAAATCAGGGGATATTCAAAAAGCGGAATCCATTTTGCCTATTTTTTCAGAATATCTGCAACAGGCTATCCAGACAATAGAAACCCTTGAAACCTAAAAGGTGCATTCAGGCCTTGATCCACTTAAAAATCGTTGAACCGCTATCTTTTGGACTATTTTTGACTATTACGGGTACATCTTACTTAATGCAAACAAGAAACATGGGAGGAGCAAATTTTTCTCGAAATCATTACGAATTTTAACAAAATCCCTCGGAAAGGAACCCACAACTGCCGAACACGAGTGGATGAGCAGGCAATATTGTGCTTGACAAATGTGCATACAAATAGTTCGCTTCAGTCGGAGGGCAGTGTTAGAGACTGGGGTCATCATTTTTCCCATTTGTCATCGTTGCTGTTGAGCACTTCAACCATAACGCAGAAAATCATTTTTTTCAGTCTATTTCATCGCTCTCCGACTTAGTCCCCCAAATCCGTTATAACAGCCATGGGCTGAACTGACATATCAGCACTGAAGGACAGCCCACAACGAAGGTCGAAAGAACTCAGTAACTTACTGAGCTCTTTCATATAAAATCAGAAAATTTGGAGGACGAGGTGTCACAATTTTTTCTCAGAAGTAAAGCGTCCTGAATTTTGGGCTTTAAAATATAAAGGATCATTAAAATGAATGACACATTATTTTCTCCACTGACCATAAACAACATCACCATTAAAAACCGTATCGGCGTGGCGCCCATGACCCGCATGTCCGCCGGCAGTGACAGTATTCCCAGACAGGATGTCCTGGATTTTCTGGTGACCCGCGCCCGTAACGGAGCAGGCGTGGTTTACACGGAAGCAATCGTCACGGACTATGAAAGCGCCCAAGGGTACCCGGGCCAGTCCCGGATTTTAAACCAGCCCCAGGTGGATGCTTGGAAAAAGGTGACCGATGAGATCCGCTCCCATGGCGCAGTCTCCATCCTCCAGGCCTTTCACTGCGGCCGCATGGCCTATGAGGGCATCAACCCTGCCAACCGGGTGATCGCCCCAAGCCCCATCGCTCCGGCCCAGAACAACCCCATGACGGGCAAGCCATATCCTGTTCCCGACACCATGGGCCGGTTTGACATGGATCATGTAATCAACGGGTTTGTGGAAACAGCCAAAGGAGCCATGGCTGCAGGATTTGACGGTTTTGAACTGCATTGCGCCCACGGGTATCTGCTCAGCCAGTATCTCTCTGCTTACAGCAACCGGAGAACCGATGAATACGGCGGTTCCATGGAAAACAGATTCCGGTTTATCCGGGAGGTAATCGAGGCGCTCAGGCCAGTGATCCCCGATGACCGTCTGCTGGTTGTCCGGGTTTCAGACTGGGGAATTGCGGACATGGATGTTTCATTATTTAAAACAGCCGAACAATGGCAGGAAATGATCAGGCTCTTTTCCGGCACTCCCATTGATGCCATTTCGGTTTCCACTTATGACTTCAGCCAAAAGGCGTTTGGCGGTCAAAAAACAATCGCCGCTTTGACAAGAGAGATCACAAATCTCCCGCTGATGATCTGCGGCAGAATTCATGACAGGGAAACAGCCTGTAATGCCCTTGCCGATGCTGACATTGCCTTGTCAGGTAAATCCATGCTTCTCAATCCTGATTGGGTGGAAGCGCTTAAAACCGACAAAGACCTGAAAGCCTTTTCTTCGGAAGAGGCCGGGGTGGCCTACACCACGTCTCCCCTGCCCTAAAGCATTAAAAAGATTTTTTATCATACACCCCCCCCCATTGCTGCATCAAAATTTATGCAGCAATGGGGGATGAGGTATAGACCGCGTGTCATCCTTTTTATCATAGATGATATTCAAAGATTTCATCATGTGTTCAACGATTCAATTGAAAGCCAGCCATTTCAAAATATTTAATTTTACGTGTTCGTTCAATTCGTAATTAAGGCCTGGCGATTTACAAAACCGGTTTCAATTGATAAACTAAATCATCTGAAATTATAAAAATTGTTTACGAATTAAAGGATGATGATGAAAACATCTTGGTCTTCCCAAATGGGTTTGAGGCATAAGTTTATGATTTTAATTATTCTTATTTTCATTCCTATTTTTGGACTGCTTTTCGCAACCGGTTACAGTCAGGTTCAGCAGACGAAAGAAGATATTGAAAAAGATGTCAGAGACCTCATCTCACAGTTCATTGAAGAGCAAAAGCACCTTACGCTGCAGACAAGAGAGTTTCTAAAAATATTGACTCACGTCCCGGCCGTAAAAAATTTGAATATCTCAGAGTGCAACGCATTCTTGCAATCACTGCATAAACAGACGCCTCAATATTCTACACTTGTCGCTGCAGATGCACAGGGTCTGATTGATTGCTGTGCGATTCCCCTTACGAAAACAATCAATGTCAAAGACAGGAACTGGTTTAAGCGGATCAAAGAAAGTCGCAAATTCATAGTAGATACATTTATAATCAGCCGTTCTGCCCAAAAAGCATCCCTTCCTTTGGCTTATCCGGTTCTTGATGATGAAGGCAATCTAAAAGGAGCAGTGGGTGCAGCGATCAACCTTGAGTATTACAACTCTTTATTTAAAAAGAGCGTCATACCAAAGGACTCAATCATTTTACTTACGGATCACAAAGGATCAATTCTTTATCAGTCATCCATGTGTGAGGGGGGTGTGGGAAAGCCGATTTCAGAATGCTATGGATTTACTCTACCCTCTGATACAGGAGACAGCGCACCGTTTGAAGTGCAAGGGAATGATGGAATTTCAAGAGTGTACTGGTATGAATGGTTCTGGATAGGACAGGAACATAATTTAGTCTGTATAGTGGTGGGGATTTCAAAACAGATCATGTTTGCTGATATTAAAAACAGTATCATACGAAATATTTTTCTTTTAGTATTTGTCGCCTTGATATCGCTTATTATTGCATGGTTTACCTGGGAAAGATTGATTCGATCCCCCATTGATTTTCTAATATATAAAACCCAACAAATTAAACAGGGGAAATGGCATTTTTTAGACTATGAAAATCTGTCCGGAGAGCTTTTGGTTCTTTCTACGGCATTTGATGATATGGCCAAAAATTTATTAAAAAGGGAAAGGGAAAGAGACAAGGCTCTTCTGGATCTTAAAAATGAGTTGAATGAAAAAAGAAAAACGGAAAGAGAACTCCGGGAAAAAGAAGAGCGGCTAAACGTTCTATTCAGACAGGCTGCTGATCCGATTTTTGTTTCTGATTTGTCGGGTCAATTGACCAAAGTGAATAAAGCTGCAATTCAGGCCACCGGATATACTGAGGATGAACTAATAAACATGAACGTCATTGATATAGACTCAGATTTTAATTCCCCCGGGTCTCTGGAAAATTTGTTTGGATCTCTAATCCCCGGTCATCAAAAAACGATTTCCTCTGTTCACCAGAGAAAAGATGGGACGACCTATCCTGTTGAGATCACAGTTACCCGAATTCACACCCCGGATGGTCCAAGAGTGATGGGAATTGCCAGGGATATCACCGAACGAAAAAGAATGAATGAAGTGATGATTCAAAACGAAAAAATGCTTTCCGTGGGGGGGCTTGCGGCAGGTATGGCCCACGAAATAAATAATCCCCTGGCAGGAATTGTTCAAAATGCAGACCTTTTGCAAAACAGACTGACGGACAAAAATATTGTTCCCAATATTAAAGCGGCTGAATCCTTGGGGACGGATATGGAAACCATAAGCCGGTTCATGGAACAAAGAAGCATCCCCCGAATCCTTTATGCCATAAAAGATTCGGGGTTGAGAATGGCGGAAATCGTAGAGAATATGCTCAATTTTGCAAGGAAATCAGATGACAGTTTTTCCAGCCATGATCCTATTGTGTTAATGGATAAGATCCTTGAACTGGCGTCTGCGGACTATGATTTAAAAAAACATTATGATTTTAGATCCATCTCCATTGAAAAAGAGTATGCATCCAACCTTCCCATGGTGAGTTGCGAAAGCGCTAAAATCCAGCAGGTGGTTTTAAATATACTTAACAACGGCGCCCAGGCCATGTTTGAAAACCGCAAAAACATCCAACCTAAATTTATTCTGCGGCTGAGCCATGAGAGCGCGGATAATATGCTTCGGATTGAAATTGAAGACAACGGGCCAGGAATGGATGCAGACACCGCTAAAAGAATTTTTGAGCCCTTTTTCACAACAAAGCCGGTGGGCGTAGGTACCGGATTAGGCTTATCTGTCTCTTATTTTATCATAACTGAAAATCATAAAGGCTCAATAAATGTTATTTCTGAACCGGGAGAGGGTGCTCATTTCGTTATTCGCCTTCCTATTGAACGAAACTAGCTTAAAACAATTGCCATGGGCTGGCCTACAACAAAGTTTGAAAAATCTGAGTAACTTATCCAGACTTTCATATAACGGCCATGGGCCGAGCCAGGTCTATCATGACCCAGGCTTCGACCCACAACGAAGAATGAAAGAACTCAATAAGTTATCGAGCTCTTTCATATAAAGACGGTGAACTTGAGCGTTTATAACCTACTGAATATAAATGGATTTCAAGATTGCGCTGCAACTTTTAGGTATTAAAAAAATTTATACTATTATATGAGCATTCACTTTTAAAGATTCTTACTTTTATGGTACATCCTTATTTTATGACATTACATCAGAGAAATTACTATCCTCTATTATTTATTATCTCAATTGTGGCACTTGTCTTGATCGCTTTGATAAGTCAAGCCTCTGCATCGAATATTTTTTTTCCAAATAAAGCAGACTTTCTTAGATCAGCAAGTGAACTAGATTATCCTCCTTTTTCAATTATAAGGCCAGACGGTACTGCCGACGGTTTTTCTGTTGAACTTTTAACTGAGGTGACAAAAGCTGCCGGACTAAAAGTTGAATTTAAGGTTGGCCCATGGAATAAAATCAAACAAGAGCTGATTGAGGGGAAATTAGATGTCTTGCCGATTGTCTCATATTCCGAAGAACGTGATAAGGTCTTAGACTTTACCGCATCTTATCTACGAATGCATGGAACTATTTTTGTCCGAAAAGAAGAAAAATCGATAGATGATGAAACAGACTTGATAGACAAGGAAGTTCTTGTAATGGAAGGAGACACTGCTCATGAATATGCCATCAAAAATAATTTGACCAATAAAATTATTTTGACTGAGACATTTGAGGAGGCAATGAGATTACTTTCCTCTGGAAAGCATGATGCGGTCATCATCCAGCAACTGGTTGGTTATCAAATCATTCGAAAACTCAATATCAAAAATTTGGTGGATGTTAGTTCTATCAAAGAGCAAAGCCTTAAACCCATTGCGAAACCTTTATTGGGGTTTGAGCAAAAATTTTGCATTGCTGTTCCAGAAGGCAACCGAGAATTAATAGGCCTGTTAAATGAAGGACTTACGATAGTCATAACAAATGGAATTTATGAAAGACTGTATGATAAATGGTTTGGCCCAATATTACCAAACCCCGAAGTCCATATAGAGGACATTTTAAAATATCTTACATATATCCTAATACCTATACTGGTAATCGGTTGGTTTTTGATCCTTTGGTTGTTAAAAAAACAAATCACTTATAAAACCAAAGAATTATCATTAGCCAATACAAAGTTATCTGAAAGTCAGCAAAGACTTTCTCTTGCTATGGAATTCGCCAATGACGGTCTCTTTGATTGGAACCTGGAGACCAATGAAATTTATTATTCCCCCGTTTGGAAACGCTTGCTTGGATATAAAGATGATGAGTTGCCCAATGAATTTTCTGTATGGGAAAATTTGACTGCTCCAGAAGACGTTAAACGATCTTTGAAGATGCAAAAAGAGTTGATTAACAAGGAGAGGAATACTTATGAAATAGAATTCAGAATGAAACACAAAATGGGACACTGGGTTGATATCCTTAGTCGTGCAAATGCCGTTTTCAATGAAAAAGGCGAGGCGGTGAGAATCATTGGTACCCATGTTGATATTTCAGAACAAAAGAAAGCCGAATATCTGCTTAAAGAAAATGAACAACGGTATAAGAGTGCCCAGAGAATGGGAAAGGTGGGGAATTGGGAATATGATATAGCAACTGAATTATTCTGGGGGTCGGAACAGGCAAAACGGATTTTCGGAATTGATCCGGATAGTAAGACATTCTCCGTTGAAGAAATTGAAAGTTGTATACCCGAAAGAGAAAGGGTCCACCAGGCCCTTGTCGATCTTATTGAAAAAGACATTCCATATGATCTTGAATATGAAATACATCCTGTTTCAGGCTCTGAAAACAGAACAATTCGATCCATTGCGGAATTATCCAAAAATGATTCAGGAGCACCGTTAAAAATATTTGGTGTAATCCACGATGTCACCGACGAAAAAAACGCGCAACAAGAAAGAAAAAAATTAGAAAATGCATTAAACCAGGCTCAGAAAATGGAATCTATTGGACGGCTTGCCGGTGGTGTTGCCCATGACTTTAACAATATGCTTAGTATTATTTTGGGGAATGCAGAAATTTTGATAGAGGATCTATCGTCCTTCCATCCTTCAATTGAGAACGTAAGAGAGATCAAAAAAGCGGCAGAGCGTTCAACAAATCTGACAAGACAATTGCTTGCTTTTGCTAGAAAACAGACGATTGCCCCCAAAATTGTTGACATCAATCAAACCATTCAAAACATGCTGAATATGCTTGAACGGTTGATAGGTGAAGATATAGAACTGTCCTGGCTACCTGGAACTGATATATGGCCGGTTAAAATTGATCCATCACAAATCGACCAGATCTTGGCAAACCTTTGTGTAAATGCGAGGGATGCCATAAAAGGCGTCGGTAAAATTATTATCGAAACGGGTCATATAAATATAACAGAAACCTATTGCAGAGAACACGCCGGTTTTATTTCTGGCAATTTTGTGCTTATTACGGTGAGTGATACTGGGTACGGCATTAAAAAAGGTGACATTGATAAGTTGTTTGAACCTTTTTTTACAACCAAAGAGTTAGGAGCGGGGACCGGGCTCGGGCTTGCGACTGTCTATGGTATTGTCAAACAAAACAATGGGTTTATAAATGTATACAGTGAATTGAATCAAGGTACTGTCTTTAAAATTTATTTACCTAAACATGATCAAGGCAGCATTGATACCAATCAGGAAATCATGGAGGAAATTGGCCATCCAGGTAATAAAACTATTTTGCTGGTTGAAGATGAACAAGCGATCTTAATAATGACAAAATCAATTCTTGAGCGTTTAGGACATAAGGTGTTGACTGCTTCCAGACCCACAAAAGCGATTCAAATCAGTCAGGAACACAAAGATATTCAATTATTGATAACAGATGTCGTTATGCCGGAAATGAATGGAAAAGATCTGGCGGAAACAATATTAAAAACGCATCCGACAATGAAATGCCTATTCATGTCAGGCTATACTGCGAACGTAATCGCACACCGCGGGATATTGGATGGAGGAGTAAACTTCTTAAATAAGCCATTTTCAAAACACGATCTTTCTGCAAAATTGCGTGGGATTTTTGATAAAGAAACCTGAATGTAACAGCCAGGTTGCCATGACCATTAAGACGTACCATGAAGCAATTCCCGAATTTTTTTGGCAAGTTCTTTTTGGGATAATGGTTTTGGAATAAAATGGATGCCTTCCTCCAACACGCCGCGGTGTGCGATCACATTGGCCGTGTAACCGGACATGAACAGGGTTTGAAGGCCCGGAAAAAGTGATTGGAGTTTTTCTGATAATTCACGCCCGTTCATTTCAGGCATGACAACATCGGTAACCAAAAGATCAATACCGCGTGTATTTTTTTGGGCCATTGCAACAGCCGCCTTGGGACTGTTTGCGGACAATACACAATACCCAAGGCTTATGAGCATTTTTTCACCCATTTTTAAAATGAATGGGTCATCCTCCACCAGCATGACTGTTTCACCCTGGCCCAAGGGCAGTTCCCCCTTCTCTTTTTGACGGATCGTTTTAAGTTGCTCTGTGTTTCTGGGTAGATAAATCTTAAAAACGGTTCCGTGGCCAGGTTCGCTGTAGACATTGATAAAGCCGTTATTTTGTTTTACGATGCCGTACACGGTTGAAAGTCCTAATCCGGTTCCTTGATTGCGTTTTTTTGTTGTAAAAAAGGGGTCAAAAATTGTGTTAAGAATATCCGGGGAGATGCCGCATCCGGTATCGCTGACACTAAACATTACATACTCGCCCGGGATAAACCCTGTGTGATCGGCGCAATAATCATCATCGAAAACAACGTTTTTTGTTTCGATGGTGACCTTGCCAATTCCCTCTATGGCGTCCCTGGCATTCACGCACAGGTTGGCAAGGATCTGATCCAGTTGGGTGGGGTCTATTTTGACCTGCCACCGGGTGCTTCCCGGAAACCATGCAAGGTCAATGTCTTCGCCGATCAGCCGGCGCAGCATTTTTAACATGTTTTCGATGTTGCTATTTAGATCCAGCACCTTTGGGGCTGTGGTTTGCTGTCGCGCAAAAGCCAACAGCTGTTTTGTAATCTGTGCCGAGCGCTTTCCGGCCATATAGATTTCTTTAATATCGTCATACAAAGGGGCATTGGCGTCCAGGCTGTCCATAGCCATGTTTGAATACCCCATTATGATGCTTAGCATATTGTTGAAATCGTGGGCGACGCCGCCTGCCAACCGGCCCACCGATTCGATCTTCTGGGCCTGGATCAACTGTTCTTGCAAGGATGCCCGTTTTTTCTCGGATGACACGTGGGCGGTTTGGGTGCGCAAAAAGTTGAGGGCATAGGAGATGTCGCCGGCCATTTCCGAAAAAAGTGTGAGTTCCTGATCGTCGACAATTGAGTCTTTTTCCAATTCAACGATCAGGTAGCCAAAAACAATGGAATTGTGGACCAAACGGGTAATAAGCGAATGGGTATGAACCCTTTTCGCTGCAATGGGACAAGCCGCGCAATGCTGATGCCTATCATCTATAATAACAATATCGTTGCCCTGCCCTTCATGGCAACAAGGCGGCAGTTCAAATCCTTTGAGCATTGTTTCAACAGGCTTAAAGGCAGCTCCAAGGCCTGACTCGGCCCAGAAAACAGGGCTGTTTTTTTCGTCGGTGAGAACAATCATTGCTGACTTGTATCCGCGATGGTTCACAAGCAGCTTGCATCCCTCTCGGATCAAAGTGTGCGAATTCCTTTCACGTACGATTAATTGATTGATGCCCCGGACGGCTCTGAGCACCTTGTTTAAGTGATTGATATGCTTTTCTGAAATTTTCTTTTCTGAAATATCCTGGAGTGTTGCCATCACATTCTCAATCCCGCCTTGGGGATTTCGGCTGCACGAAACCGTCAGATGGGTATAAATTATACTTTTGTCTTTTCGGTAAAATCTTTTTTCCAGTTCATAGTTTTGTATTTTCCCGGACGCCATTTGATTGAACCAGGCAAGGTCCGGCTCAAGATCATCCGGGTAGGTCATTTCTGTCCAGGTCATCCCCATGAGTTCTTCTTTTGAGTAGCCCAGCATATCGCATAATTTTTTATTGACATTGATCCAGCCTTTTTCCAGAGAGGTAATCGCCATACCGATATTGCCGTGGTTGAAGAACGCCAGCAATTGTTCTTCACTCTGCCTGAAATCGATTTCGGCTTTACGTTGCCTTTTAAGGAACATGGATGATAAAAGCCCGCTCGCAAGACAGAAAATAAAGACAACGGTTCTTACAAAAAGATTGTGATCCGGAACGTTTAAAATCAAAAAATCGATAAAGGATCTCCCGTCATGGCCGGTAAACGTACAAAATATGCTGTCCACCACCCAAAACAGGCATCCCAGCAGCAGAAAGGTGCTGATAATAAAGCCGGTTCTTCGGGAATTGATATGTTCCTTTATTTTGAAAAAGCGCCTTACAGGGTTCATGTGGAGCAATACATCAGCCATGAGCAGGATAATATAACCGACAGCCGCCTGCTTTACTGCTACAAGGGATGAAAATTCCATGGAAATGGTATTGGATGCGTTTGCCCCCCAGTTCCACGGCGGCGGATTGCGGGTGATTAGCCATCGGGACAGGGTAAATAAATTTATCGTATTTACAATTCGAAATGGCATTTCAATGATGTACATATTCAACCACCATTTAGCGGCTTTTTGATTTTGGCGAAGTGTTGCAAATATGCCGTGCCATACAACCCAGAGGGTGAATGACGGTACCACCGAAAAAATTGCGTATCCATTGGATGGCCCCCACAGCCACCACATGCTTTGGCAGCCGCCGGAAACAGCGCAGAGCAATCCGTATTTCCACCCCCAGTTCAAGGCAATGAGCATGGGAAACAACAACCCCAGTAATATGGCGGCGGTGTATTCTCCGAACGGAAAAGAAATTGTGTTGAGATTTGTAAAGAACCCCAATAATCCAAAAGAAACGGAGACAAGGATCTTATACCGAACTTCTTTTATACCCTTTGATTTATTTGTCATCTGCATTGCCCATAACTGTCTTTTCGGACGTTAAACAGGTCGTTGGCACTATTATTGGGAGTCATCGCCGTCAGAAGTATCCGTATCCGGAAAATGTTTTTCTAAACATTCTTCACAGATACCATGACTGAATTCAGCGTCAGAATGACTTTGAATGTATTGTTCCAACTGAGTCCAATACCCTTTATCATCCCTGATTTGTTTACAATAACTGCAAATCGGAAGCAAACCGGATAACTGCTTGACCTGGCTCAGCGCTTTTTTAAGCTCATCAATGGTCTTTTCTAATTTTTCATTGGTTTTATTTAAATTTTGGGTACGCTCTTTTACCTTTCGATCGAGTTCAATTCTATTCTTTTCAATCGTTAAAATATCATGGTAAGATTTTAATGCGCTTCGAAACATTGTATGCATTTTCAAAGCACTCAGGTCTGTCTTTTCTTTGTAATCGTCGATGTCATAAGTATCAATGACGAATTTTTCGGGGGCCTTTCCGGGTTGTCCGGTCCGAATAATCAGGCGAATATGTGAAAGCCCCATCCCCTCCCTGATAAAACGCACGAGATCCAGACCTGCTTCTTCTGTTTCCATGACTACATCAATCAGTGCCACTGCAAAGCCAGTATCATCTTGAAGGATTTTTTTTGCCTCTTCTGCAGAGTAGGCACTGATAAATTGAAGAGGTTTTCCATCATATGTAAATTTTTTTAAGCCGAGTCTGGTGACCTCGTGAACATCGGGTTCATCATCAACAAGGAGGACCTTCCAACTATCATTCTCATTGTCCAGTACAAATTTGTTACTTTGGACAGAAGCCGTTAAATCTTTATTGCCTAAAGGGGAGGGATCTTTTTTTTCAGTCAATTTATTTTTTGATCTTATCAACTTCATTTATAGCCTCCTTTGTAATAGGAACAGTTATTAGAAATGTTGTTCCTTGGCCTTGCATGCTGCTGCATTCAATGGTTCCGTTCAAACGGCTGGTAACAATATTATGGCAAATATACATGCCAAGGCCCGTGCCGCCCTTGGCCCTCAACGTAGTAAAAAAAGGTTCAAAAATCCGTTCCGCCGTTTCACTGGACATCCCTTTCCCTGTATCTGAATAGCGAATAAGGACGCTATTTGCCTCTTTTTGGACAGATACACAAATTTCTCCATCCAGTGTTCCGTTTTCAAAGCCATGCAGCAGGCTGTTTTCAAACAAATTAGAAATCACCTGAAAAATATCGCCCGAATTCCCATACAGGTTGATTATCTCCTGCCAGTTAAAAACAACGTCTACCGGTGCATTTTTAATCTTGATTCGCATGCTGGTCAGTACATCTTCAATGGTTTCATTTAAGCAGTATTCAGATAAGTTATCAAAACTTTGGTCAATTGATGTCCTTTTGAAACTTCCAACCAGATCTGCGGACCTTTTAAGATTTGAAAAGACAAGTTTAGACGCATCCCGAATACTTTCAAGCGCCGATATCAAGTCATCTTCTTCTACTTCATCCTGGGTCAGCATGTGATCAATCTGCCTGGACGATTCTAAAATACTTGAAGATGCGGTCAGGGCGATACCGACCGGTGTATTGATTTCATGGGCAAATCCAGCTACCAGGCGGCCCAGAGAGGCCATTTTTTCTGATTCTACGAGTTTTGCCTGGGCCATCTTAAGGTCAGAAAGGCTTTGGGACAGGGCTTTCTTTTTTTGGGTCAGTTGAGAATTCGTTTTATGAAGTTTTCGCAACAGGTTGTTCTGTTCACGGTTTAAAAACAAAACCTCGTTACGCATGTTTTCAATTTCATCGGTGTCCATTCTACCGAAGGCCAGAACCCTGTCGTTGATTTGTTCAAATGTAAAGTAAAATGTTTCAGGACTGCCATTGCCTGCCGAAACGGTAAGTATTTGCTCCGTTGATGGTTCACTCACAGCGGATGCTATATCAAATTTTCCAGAAAAATCGACAATCACATCATCAAAACCTTGTCCAGCCGGATCATGGCCCATTAACTGATTTGCATATTGATTGGCTGACAGTATTTCCCCTTTCGGTGAAAGAACAAAAAAAATTACGGGGGCTTTTCGCTCCAAATATGAATGGACAGCATTGTGGACAGATGACTTCTCAATCATATCAAATTAATTTTATAGACCTTTCAAGCGCTGTCAATGTCGGGATGTATTCTGTTCCGCTGTATTTTTTTATGGTGTCAAGCCCGCCCCATCTGAACGCCTGACCGCCCACAAAAATGTCCATATTATTAAAATTGCTGCGGATAGCTTCTAAACTGTTTTTCAAGGCAGGCATATTGAAAAACACACTCAGTGACAAGCCAACAAGGTCAGGGTTCACATCCTGAATATATGCCAACAGATGATCGACGGGTGTATCTGCACCGAGAAAATGACTGTCCCATCCATTGATTTCAAATACGTCGGCGACCATTTTTCCGCCAATCTGGTGGTATTCATTTGCAGAACAGGAGATGACCACAGATTTTTCGACCACCCTTTCTCCTTGCCGGAATAATTTTGGATAAGCTAAATTTAAAAGGCTCTCAGTAATAGCGGTAACAAGATGTTCTTTGGCCACTGAAATTTTGTTGAGTTCCCAGAGTTTGCCAATCTCATAAAGGCTTCTTTGGAAAAGATCCGTATACAGGGTGTATATTTCAACATCCTCATTGAGTAAATCTTGCACAATCTTTGTGCATTCAAACCGTTTTCCATTTAAAATCAGATCAAAATAAATTTGATATAATTTGTCTGTTATCATGAAGCCCCCTCTATGATCTTTTCTTATTTTATCGAAGAGTTTTAAGTGAAAGGACCACCAACGCCCTGGGTTTTTTTCATGCTTTATTGTGGACTCTTTGATAGGACTTCAAGGCGGCCCATGGCCATTTATTCCGTTAACTCTTTATCCGTGAGCTTTACGAATACCGGGATATTAACGATGATCCAGTTATAGAAGGGTTCGATTTCTTCAAAAGCTTTTGGACTCAATTCTTTTTTTAACAGATCAACCCAGAGATTAAGATTTGCCGGCCAATATGTCGTTTGAAACCCATGGGAACGATAGGCACGGAAAACCCATAATACAGTCTCTAAAAACACCTCTGGTATATAATCCGAAAAAAGTGATTCCATGAATCTGGGAAAATTTCGATTATTATCCTTGGCCATCTGCTGATTGCCTTGTCCGATTAATTTTTCATAATCAGCACGATTTGATAGCAGCCTTGTGCCTTCAGCTGCCATTTTTTCCCATTTTTCACTGAATTCTTTGAGTGATGAGCCGCTGGGTGCGGCAATTTTTTTTGCTGATTCCAGTGCCTTCTCTTTCATGCCTGTCTCCTCATAGTTTTAAAGATCCGATGCTGTCGTCCACCACCCGAATTCCGGGCTGTTTAGGCCCACAGTGCCTTGTGGTTTATGACATGTCTCGCTTTATATGAAAGTCCGGGTAAGTTACTCTGATCTTTCAAACTTTGTTGTAAGCTGAGCCTGGCAACTGATATGTCAGGTCAGCCCGTGGCCGTTTATATGAAAGAGCTCAGTAAGTTACTGAGTTCTTTCTATCTTTGTTGTGGGCCAAGCCTGGGCGTTGATAGACCGGGTCGGCCAATGGCTGTTATAGAAAAGGCATTTAAAATATTAGACCATAGTCTTCCAAGGGAAGGCAAGTCAAATTTTGATGGTGTCGTAAAATTATAATGCGCGACTTGTTCCGATCCCACTTTCACCATTTGGTTTGCAACCCTGCCCCTTCTTAATCCTTCTTTCATCAATTGGGTATATGTTATCGGTCATATGGATCATCTTTCCATGGGCACCGGTAACAGCTTTAAGGGCAACTTAACGTTTCTGGGACAACAAAAGAATATCGAACTTTTTAAGATAATTCTTACAAATTAGCCGTTGATACCGAAATATGCAAGGAGTTAAGTCATTGCCCTTAAATCACATGCCTTGAGCAGGGATGGGGAAAATGTCCCGGGGCCTGTATCAACAAGCAGGGTTTAAAATCATAGCGACTTTGGATTATTTCATGTATACTTCTAATCAGTTCAACCCATCAATAAATTAGCGCCTGAACGGAATCCCATGTTTAACGAAAAATTTCCCTAATCCAAGGCGCAGATGGCTGGCGTTTCGTTCAAACACCGGATATCGCACAGTTGTTTTAACACATACAAACGACCCGATTTCCAGGGGAAGGCAGATGATAATTCCAGAAAACAGCAGCATCGTAATTTTTGGTGCTTCAGGCGATCTCGCCTACCGTAAACTGATTCCTGCCTTGTATCACCTATTCGCCAATGACCAGCTTCCACCCTCTTTTGCAGTATTGGGGGCAAGCCGCTCTGATTACAACGACGAAACTTACCGGGCAAAACTTAAGAGCTCGCTGGCAAAGCAGGAAAAGACAGATCCTAAAATACTGGATTCGTTTTGTGAACACCTTCATTATCAAACATTGAATACCTCGGATGTCCATGACTATGGGCAATTAAAAAGACGTCTTGACGAATTGGAACAACACCATCATGTCAAACAGCAAAATATTATATTTTATCTGGCCACCCCGCCAAGCCTCTACGGTATTATCCCCGGATGTCTGGCAACCCATCAACTAAACGATGAAACCCACGGCTGGAAAAGGTTAATCATTGAGAAGCCGTTTGGCTATGACCTGAAGTCCGCCAAATCTTTGGATATTGAAATTCATAACTATTTTAAAGAACATCAGATCTTTCGCATTGATCACTATCTGGGCAAAGAGACGGTACAGAACCTGCTGGTTTTTCGATTCGCCAATGGTATGTTTGAGCCACTGTGGAACCGCGGATTTATCGATTACATCGAGATCACCGGCGCCGAATTTATCGGCGTTGAGGAACGGGGGGGCTATTATGACAACAGCGGCGCTGTGCGTGACATGTTTCAAAACCACCTGCTTCAGGTGCTGGCGATGGTCACAATGGAACCGCCGGCCGCGATAAACGCCCACGCAATTCGCAACGAAGTCAGCAACGTGCTGAATTGCCTGGAACCGTTGACTGATGACGATTTAAGAGACCATCTGGTACTGGGCCAGTACACCGAATCACTGGTGAGAGGGCAATTTCTGAAAAGTTACCGCAATGAGCATGGTGTTCCGGCAGACTCACGCACAGAAACCTATGTGGCGTTAAAAATGTTCATTGATAACCAACGCTGGAAGGGTATTCCATTTTATATCCGTTCAGGTAAACGCCTGCCCACCCGGGCAACCGAAGTTGTTATTCATCTGAAACGGACATCACATCCTGCTTTCGGAAAAAATGCACCGGAAAATAAACTGATTATCCGTATCCAGCCCGATGAAGGCATACTCATGAGCTTCGGACTTAAAGAACCCGGGGCCGGTTTCCATGCCAAAAATGTCTCTATGAATTTTCATTATGCGTCATTGAAAGAAGTTCAGATGCTCACCGCCTATGAACGATTATTGCTTGACGCACTGAACGGTGACGCCACGTTGTTTGCACGCACGGATGCCGTTGAGGCCTGCTGGCAATTCGTTCAGCCCATACTTGACTATAAACAGATTCCCCAATGCCTTTTCGGCTATGCCTGCGGGACATGGGGCCCCAAACAAGCGGAGACTTTATTACACCAGGACGGCAGAGACTGGCGTTTCCCCTGTAAAAATTTAACGGACACGGAGTATTGTGAATTATGATGAATCATAAAATTTTCGATACGGCTGCCGGGGTTATTGAATCTTTAGCCACCGATCTGAAAAACTACAGTTTACAAAAAAGTCCCGTCCACATTTCATTGTCCGGCGGCAGTACACCCAGGATGCTGTTCAAGCGTCTTTCACAAAAGCCGTATTCAACGGATATAAACTGGACAGATCTGCACTTTTGGTGGGGTGATGAACGATGTGTTATGCCAACCGATCCGGAAAGCAATTTCGGCGGGGCCAATACGCTTCTTTTCAGCCGGGTTTCCATTCCGGCCGGAAATATCCACCGTATTTGGGGTGAAAATGATCCCCACAAAGAAGCCCAACGGTATGCAAAAGAAATGACGGACACCATACCGCTTCATGATGGGGTGCCGGTTTTTGACTGGATTTTATTGGGCGTTGGCCAGGATGGACATACCGCTTCTTTGTTCCCGGGTAAAACAAACTACGGCGAACAAAACCTGGCCATTGTGGCACCCCACCCCCAATCAGGCCGGCTTCGGGTATCCAAAACCGCAACGGTACTCAAAGCTGCAAAACGGATCACCTACCTTGTTTTAGGCTCAGGGAAGCAGGATATCGTTAACGAAATCCATATTCATCCTGCACAAAATCTGCCCTACCCCGCCGCAAGAATAAGATCCGAAAAGGGCGAAACCCAGTGGTATCTGGATAAGGACGCGGCCCAAAAAATTGTTCAGGGAGATATGACACATGAACGGTGATATCGGGGTAATCGGACTGGCTGTCATGGGGCAGAATCTCATGTTGAATATGAATGACCACGGATTCAAGGTCGTTGCCCATAACCGTACCACGGCAAAAATTGATGAATTTTTAGCCGGGCCGGCAAAAAATACAAATATCGTTGGTGCATACTCCCTGGAAGGGTTGGTCAAAAAATTAGCATCTCCCCGTAAAATTATGCTGATGGTGCGCGCAGGTGCTGCGGTGGATTCTTTTATCCGGCAACTCACGCCCCTATTAAATAAAGGCGATATTATTATTGACGGCGGCAATACCTACTATCCGGACACAAACCGCCGGGTCGCCGATCTAGGCCAAAAAGGGATTTATTTTATCGGTGCAGGTGTGTCCGGCGGGGAAGAAGGGGCTCGCCTTGGTCCGTCAATCATGCCGGGGGGCGCCCCGGAAGCATGGAATTTCGTTAAACCGATTTTCCAGGCCATCGCGGCAAAAACAGGAAACAATGAGCCGTGTTGTGACTGGGTCGGTAATGATGGCGCCGGACACTTTGTCAAAATGGTCCATAACGGCATAGAGTATGGTGACATGCAGCTGATCTGCGAGGCATACCATTTTATGAAAGAGGGGCTTGGGCTTGGCCATGAAGAGATGCAGGTCACATTTTCTGCCTGGAATAACACCAAGCTAAACAGTTATCTTGTTGAAATAACCGCTGACATCCTCGGGCATAAAGATGACGACGGACAACCGTTGCTCGACAAGATTTTAGATACGGCCGGACAAAAAGGGACCGGGAAATGGACAGGCATCAATGCATTGGATCTTGGTATACCACTGACGTTAATCAGTGAATCCGTATTTGCCCGCTGCGTATCCGCGCTGAAAGACCAGCGCAGGGAAGCATCTAAGCGCTTTAACAGGTCAATAAAGAGAATCAGTGGCGATAAAAAAGAGTGGCTGGAAGCATTGCGCCGGGCCTTGCTGGCTTCCAAAATTATTTCCTACGCCCAGGGTTTTATGCTGATGCGCGAAGCCTCGGATAAAAATAACTGGGATCTGAATTACGGCAATGTTGCTTTAATGTGGCGCGGCGGATGCATCATCCGCTCTGCGTTCCTCGGCAATATCCGTGACGCATTTGACAAAGATCCCGATTTGGTATTTTTAGGAAATGACGCTTATTTTAAAGAGATTATAGAGGATTGCCTGACGCCATGGCGCAATGTGGCTGCTAAATCAATTGAACACGGCATTCCCATGCCATGTATGACATCCGGACTGGGATTTTTTGACAGCTATACTTGCGCGCGTTTACCGGCAAATCTGCTCCAGGCCCAACGGGATTATTTTGGTGCCCACACCTATGAACGAATTGACTGTCCCCGGGGCAAATTTTTTCATACAAACTGGACAGGCACCGGCGGAAACACAGCATCAACAACCTATGATATATAACGGGCATGGGCTGACCTTACATATCAGATGCCAGGCTTAGCCAACAGCAAAGATCGAAAGATATCAACAACTTATCCGTGCTTTCATAAAAAGAATAAGCATCGTTTTATATATATTATCGAGAAGCCATGATGATACACCAAGCAAAAAAACAAATTGTTTATTGCATACTTTTATCGATCGCGCTTTTGCCTCCGGTATCAGTTTTCGCAAAACTTGAAGATTCCGGGACTGGTGTTGCAAAACCGCCGGTTTCATTGTCAGAGCCGGTGTCGGATGGAAATAAAGTCCCCGGGGAAAAACCGACGGGTGACGCCATCGATCAAAATGACATTCAGGCCACCCATTCAAAATGGGGGGGATTAAATAAAGAAAACACGCCCATTCACCTCACACCCAAAGAGAAAACCTGGCTGGCCGCCCATCCAAAGATCCGTGTCCACAATGAACTGAACTGGCCGCCGTTTAATTTCAACAAGGACGGGGTTCCCTTGGGATTTTCAATTGACTTCATGAACATACTGGCCCGTCGGACCGGTCTGGACATTGAATATGTTACCGGTGAATGGAGAGCACTGTTGGCAATGGCCTACAATAAAGAGCTGGATGTTATGCTCAACATTGTCAAGGCCCCGGAACGGGAGAAGCATCTTCTCTTTGCAGGAACCTATGCCAAAAATCCCAATGTTATTGTTTCACGAACTACAGATCCCATTGCAAATGCCGGTGATCTTTGGGGCAGGAAGGTCGCCTATCCCGAGGGTTTTTTCTATGATGCCCTATTAAAGGAAAAATTTCCCCATATCCTGCGTACGCCTATGAAAAACACTTTGTCTGCACTCAAGGCGCTTCAGTTTAGCCGGGTGGATGCTGTCGTAGGGGAAAAAGCAGTTTTCCTTTACCTCATGCGTGAGAATCTATTGACCGGTATTGAGATAAAAGGGGTTTTTGATGCAGGTGACCCTGACATTGACAAACTGAACATAGCCGTACGCAATGACTGGCCTGAACTTCGTACCATTCTGGAAAAGGCAATAGTTTCGGTAAGCATCCAGGAACGCCGCCGACTTCAAAAAAAATGGCTGGGAGATGCGGGGAACTATGCAGCATTAACCCAGGAGGAGCTGGCCTGGCTCGAGCAGCACCCGGCCCTGGAAATCACCGTTGACCCAAACTGGATGCCCATGGAGATGATAAACCCGGAAACAGGCGCCCATGAAGGCATCATTGCGGACTATCTGAAGCTGATCTCCGAGAGGGCCGGCATCTTTTTTAAAATCGTTCCGGCCACTTCCTGGGAAAAAGCAGTAGAACTGGTTGTTGCAAAAGAAGTACAAGGCTTTTCCGGGATTAAAATCACACCCGGGCGGAAGAGATATCTTAATTTTTCAAACCCCTATTTGACATTAACGGATGTAATCATCTCAAGGCGGGATTCGACCGCCATCTCGGAAATAAATGATCTGGCGGGCAAGGATGTGGGCGTTGTAAAGGGGTATTGGACTGAGCAGTTATTGAAAAATGAATATCCCGAATTGAACATTGTTACCACCTCGAATACACTTGAAGGGTTGCGGAAAGTGGCATCGGGTGAGCTTGATGCCTTTATGGACGATCACAATGTCGCGGCTTTTTTCATCAATCAGCATGCCCTTTTTTCTTTGAAACTGGTGGCGGTCACCAACATTGAGTCCACCCTGCATATTGCATTGTCCAAGGATCTGTCTCCCATTCCCATGACCATCATCAACAAAGCCATCGACACCATTTCAAGCAAAGATAAATTGGACATTTTACAGCACTGGCAGACAAACCGAACCCAAGAGAGCGCCTCGGGCTCTTCATCCTCAGTTCAAACGGCGCCATCAGCGGAACCTGTGAATATCCAGGCCGTCACCCGCACCATGATTCTCCAGGGCGTTGTGCTTCTGGTGATAATCCTGGTACTGATTGTTCTATTGCTCTTTGTGATGAACCGTTTTTTTAACCGCGCCTTTGTCAGGCTGCTGGCATCCAATAAAGCGGCATGGCTGGGGCCGGTCATGGTTGTGCTGTTCCTCACCACGATTATCGTCATGACCCAGGTGGCACTCAAGGTCATTGAGGCACAAACCCGGAATAATGCCGCAGCCTCTCTGCAGACCGTGGTCCAGTCCACCCATAATTCATTGCTGGTATGGGTGGAGAACCGAAAAGCCGCCATTAATCAATTGGCCAAAGATCCGGTGATCACTGAATTGACAAAAGCATTGCTGTCGGTTCCCGTTGAAAAAGAGGCGCTCCTGAACAGCCCGCCCCTGGCCGGATTAAGGGCGCATTTCAACACACATAGAGACAAATACGGCGATATCGGATTTTCCATCATTAACCCTGGGCATATCAACATAGGGTCCATGGAGGATAACAACATCGGCAGTATCACCCCCATTGCCCGGCAGCGGAAAAATATCTTGAAACGGGCATTGTCCGGCGAAACTGTTTTTATTCTTCCGGTCTATCCGGTTGTTGCCCCGGATGCATCATCTCCTCCTGCCCAACCCGCCACCATGTTTTTTGCAGCCCCGATCATGAATCCATCCGGCAAAGTCATGGCGGTTTTGACCCTCAGGTTGGACCCTGCCCGTGATTTCAAACGGCTTATTCAGATGGGCCAAATCGGACAAAGCGGTGAAACCTATGCCTTTGATAAAAAAGGGCGTTTTATCTCTTTCAGCCGTTTTACCGGTCAGCTTGAGAAGGCGGGTTTACTTAAGGAAGGTCTCCAGGAAATTTTGAACCTGAGGGTGACTGATCCGGGTGGCAACCTTTCAGCAGATTTCACGCCTTTTGTTGCCAATGCAAAGGCGCCGTTAACGCGGATGGCCCAAAGCGCCACTGCCGGCAATTCCGATCTAAGTGTTGACGGCTACAGAGACTACCGCGGCATCCGGGTGCTGGGTGCCTGGAGATGGGATAGGGATTTGAATTTTGGCCTGGCAACGGAGATCGATGAACAAGAAGCCCTGTCAACTTACAGGACAACAAAAACCATACTCATCGCCGTTTTGGGACTCACTGCCGTATTGTCGGTTTTCCTCACGGCGGTGGGCCTGTGGCTGGGCAGGAGGGCCAACCGGATTCTGCAGAAATCCAGGGATGAACTTGAAAGACGTGTGACCGAAAGAACGGCTGAACTCAAGGACAGTGAAGAAAAATTCCGGGGCATGACCGACTCCGCCCAAAGCGCCATCATCATGCTGGACGGCGAGGGGCGTGTGGATTTTTGGAACCGGGCGGCGGAAACCATTTTCGGCTGGACATCAACAGAAATTTTAGGAAAAGCCGTTGATACCTATATTATACCGAAACGATATCGCCAGGCACACCGGGAGGGGCTGGAAAATTATAAAAAAACGGGCCAGGGACGCATGATCGGCCAGCTATTTGAAATCGAGGCCCAGCGCAAGGACCGCTCCGAATTCCCCATTGATATGGGTATCACCGGTGTCCGGTTGATGGGCAAACCCCACACCATTGCAATCATCAACGACATCACGGACCGAAAGCGTGCCGAGGAAAATCACCAGCGGGAATATCAAATCAGGTCTCTTCTAAATGAATTATTAAGCCTATCCCTGGAGGATCTCTCCCTGGATATTCTTTTAGACCGGGCCATCGAATTGATTACATTAAAACTCAAAATAGTGTTTGAAAACCGGGGGGCGATTTTCATCACGGATTCGGAAGATGGCCTTCTCCGGCTTAAAGCCCATCGGGGATTGGAGCCACACCTTGTGGATAAGTGCAGCACTGTGACGCCCGGAACATGTTTATGCGGGAAAGCCCTGGTGCAAAAAAAGATCGTATTTGAACATCACCAGGATGAAAAAGACGATAATGGATTTGACGCTGTTTCAGTCCATGGCCATTACTGCGTGCCCATCCTCTCCTCCGCCCATAAGGTTCTTGGGCTGCTTTCGGTTTATGTGGAAGCAGCCCATCGCTACCGGGACGACGAAGCGACCTTTCTCAAAAGCATTGCGGATGTACTTTCCGGTATCATCGAACGTAACAAAGCCGAAGAAGAGTTGCAAAAGAGCGAATCCCGGTTCAGGGAATTGGTGGAAAATTTCGGTGCCAATTATTTCTTTTACGTCCATGACACAAAAGGCATCTTTACTTACATCAGCCCGTCAGCGGCTACAATGCTGGGTCACTCCATTGAAGAATTAATGGGTCACTATAGTGAATACCTGGTCGACTCACCCATCAATGACAATGTGGATATCAATACCCAAAAAACATTGAATGGGGAAATGGTTCCCCCGTATTTGATTGAAATGGTCACTGCATCAGGCAGGCCTTGCTTTCTGGAAGCCTCGGAATTTGCCGTATATGACCAGGATAACAATATTGTGGGGGTCCAGGGCATCGCACATGATATTACGGATCTTAAGCAGATGGAAGCCCAGCTGTTGAAGGCCAAGGAAGCGGCCGAAAATGCGACCCGGGCGAAAAGCGATTTTCTGGCCAACATGAGCCATGAAATCAGAACCCCCATGAATGCCATCCTGGGGCTCAGCCACCTGGCCCTGAAAACAGACCTGAATACCAAACAATTGGATTATATTGGTAAAATAGAGCATTCTGCCAAATCATTGCTGGGCATTGTAAATGATATCCTGGATTTTTCCAAAATCGAAGCCGGAAAGCTGGATATGGAAATCAGGGCGTTTGATTTGAATGATGTCATGCATACCCTGTCCGGCATGATATCGTTGAAGGCCCGGGAAAAGGGCCTGGATCTGGTTTTTGATTTTGATCCTGCCACACCGGCGCTCCTGAAGGGCGATTCGCTGCGGCTGGGTCAAATTTTACTGAACCTGGCCAATAACGCCGTCAAATTTACCGAACAAGGGGAAATCGTGGTTTCCGTGGCACCGGTGTCGGTAAATGACAAAAAGATATTACTCCGGTTTGCCGTGCGTGACACAGGCATCGGTATGACCCGGGCCCAGCAGGAAACATTGTTCCAGTCCTTTCAGCAGGCAGACACCTCAACCACCCGTAAATTCGACGGCACAGGCCTTGGGTTGAGCATCTGCAAAAAATTAACTGAAATGATGGGGGGGCAAATCGGGGTGGACAGCACCCCCGGAATGGGCAGCACCTTCTTTTTCACCGCATCCTTCCAACCGGTACAGGAATCGTTTGGCGCCACCATGGATACCGCCGGCTTGGAACGGGAGCACATGTCCACATCCCGGAGCCAAAGCGCGGTTGCGCCCGAAGGGGTTGACGGGATACAGGGGGCACGGATACTGCTGGTGGAAGATAATGAGATCAACCAGCAGGTGGCCTGCGAACTTATGGAAGGCGAAGGGTTGTTTGTATCGACGGCAGAGAATGGCCGGGTTGCCTTGGACCGGCTCCGGGAAACCGTTGAAGCGGACATGGTATTTGACGCGGTACTCATGGACCTTCAAATGCCGGTGATGGACGGGTATACCGCTACCCGGAAGATCAAGGCAGATGACCGTTTTGCCGATCTGCCGGTCATCGCAATGACCGCAGATGCCATGAGCGGTGTTATGGACAAGGCCAAGGCGTGCGGCATGGTGGACTATTTGAGCAAGCCCATTGAACCTGCCGTCCTGTTCACCACCCTTGAAAAATGGATTACTCCGGGGGCGCGCACCTTATCGGCGCCCCATACGACGCTGCCCGGGACCGATGACTTGGCACAAGGATTATTACCGAATCTGCCGGGCATTGATGCGGAGAACGGCATCAGGCGGGTCGGCGGGAATGTGGCCGGATATAAAAAACTGTTGGCCGGGTTCATTGAAAACCAGGGGGAGGCAGATCAAAGAATCAAGGCCGCCCTGGATCAGGGGAAAAAAGATGAGGCCATCCTTGCGGCCCATACCTTAAAAGGCGTAGCCGGTAATGTGGGTGCCGGAGAGTTGTTCAGGGCTGCGAACGCCGTTGAGTCCCTGCTCAGGGAAGATGCCCCCGACAGACTGGCAAGTTCCCTTGAAAACTTAACAGACTGTCTTCATGGAACGCTGGCTCTCATCCGTCCGGCTCTAAATGACGGCGGACACGAACCACGTTATGAACACAGAGACATTCCCGTATCAGAACTCATTGCCGGCCTTGAAAAACTAAAGCAGCATCTTGAAGATTGGGACATAGCCGCACAAAACCTTATGGAAAAAATGGTTGAGATGACCAAGGGCACAGCTTGGCAATCCCGGTTCACAACGCTTATAAAACATGTGCGTGCCTATGACAATGAGGAAGCGCTGGCAGATTTGGATCGTATTTTCAAACAGATAACCTCACTTCAATAATGACAGCCTGCTTTATAAAATCCACCACTTGACAAATTTTTAAATCACTACCATCGCTTGCTATCATTTCGGTATCATGCTACTAAAACAATAGCATTAAAATTTAACCAAAGGAAAAAATTATGCCCGTTATCACCGTCGCTATCCATCCGATTGATCAAGAGCAAAGGACGCGTTTAATCAAAGAAATAACAGACACCGCTGTGAAAATTACAAACGTTCCTGCAGACAAGTATGTGGTTTTTATTGACGAATACAAAAATGAGGCCATCGGCCTTGCAGGCAAAACACGCGCTGAAATCATTGCCGGAACATCCGATTAAAATGAACTCTTTACAGCCTGGAAAAAAGGTTAGGGGATCAAATTCCGGCTCACCGCTCAACGCTCTGTTTGATCTATTAGGACGGCGTTGGGCATTGGGTATTCTCTGGTACCTCGGTGACAGTCCAAGCACATTTAGACAACTCCAGGACCGCTGCGGCGGGATTTCTCCTTCTGTCCTTAACAGCCGGCTCAAGGACCTACGCAATGCAGAAATTGTTGCAAGGAATCTTGAAGGTTATGTGTTAACTCAAAGAGGCAAAGAGTTACGCTCATTTATTGTGCCACTTGCAAATTGGTCGGCAAATTGGTCTAAGGAGGTTTATGGTTATGAACGCCCTGGAATGAGTGAAAGACTTAAACAAGAGACAGGGGGGTAAAAGATGGAATATCCAATCACCCCAGACACGGTAAGTACAATAATAGAGCGTCTTAAAATCAGATTAAAAAGGGACCGATCTTTAAGGTCAATGTATTCTCAGCTAAAAGAACACTTGATGAGCCAAGAGCAGACCCCTTCATCTTACTTTTGTAAAAATAACAAAAATTAAGGGATTCCCTGATGGACATCTGTTTATTTCAATGATACGAGATTAAAGAAAATTTTGATCTCCAACTGAATTTATTTTTTGTCATAAGCTATTCCATCTGAAAACCGATAGACCGGTTTGGGCTAAAACCATATCTACCCAATTCTGCCGGCTTAACTGTTCGGCGATGCAGGTGAATGCATCGATCAACAAAACAAAGAAAAGGAGAAATAAAGATGGCACTGATGGAAGCGAATTAACTGTTAATTCTTTCCCTACAGTACCTCTATATCATCTAAAAATCCCACCTATCGTTACATTTTCTGAGAAAATAATGAGCTTGTTAAATAAGATTTTTTAAAAAAGAAAAGGCACATCGGTAGACAGCAGGAACCGCCCGATGCCTTGGCATCCTCCTCCCCCCCTTTGGGGGGGATAAGAGGGGGGGATTGTGGTATAGATTAAGTTCGCCAAAACCATCACCACCACAACCCCGACCCTGCTTATGAAAGAAAGCATAATAAGAAATCAGTCATCTGCCAAGGAAAAACAACAGGTTCGTTGCTGCCATTGTTCGAGTTCTTTGACCATCCGTAACGGAACCTATCCGCGAAATCATCCCCAAGACGACACAGAAATAAGGGTTCAGCGCTATTTGTGCAAATCGCCCCTGTGTCCATGGAAAAGTTTTTCTGTTCTTCCTGAATCCATCATGCCGGTCGTCCGTCACACCCTTGAGGCGATATGCTGCTGCGCAGCCATGGTCAGTGCCGGAATGAACCAGGCACAGACGGCAAGATTCTTTGGGTGCACCCGGGGTGTTGCTAAACGGCTCAGGATCTTTTCTCAAAAATTCATGCCCTGGTTTTCCCGGGAAAAGACTGTTGCCGAATGGGGGCCGGATCCGCCCTCCTTCTGGCCGGACTTTACCAGGGATGTTTCCCAGAGTTTTTTCCCTGGAAGATGGGTTAAATTACCATCAACACAAAACATACATTGTTAAATTACAGTCGGTTATGTTGATATGCCACCAATTCCAACTATCAATTAAGGAGGTGGTCATGCCAATACCTGACCCAGCCGATCTCGCTGTCTGGCGATACGGCATTATCAGCAGTCTTCTTCATCGAAATGAAGAGGTAGAGACCATGGAGGAGGCACTGATCAGAATTGCCGGAGTTCAGTATCGCCGGCCTGACGGTCAATTTGTGTCCTTTTCTCCGGAAACCTTAAGAAAATGGTTTTATCGTTATCGGAACGGCGGCCTGCCGGCGTTAAACGATGCCCAAAGGAAAAACACCGGCACCCACCATGCCGTACCCAGGGCGATCTCGGACCGATTGTTTCAACTGCGGCAGGAACATCCCAGATGGACTTTTGCCCGTTTGATCGAACAGCTGGTTCAGGATAAAGTCTGGGATATGCAGTCTCCGGCCCGTTCCACGCTTTATCGCTTTGCCCGGACATGCAACCTTCAACGAGATCCCCATTTGACGGTGCATGATCCGGCTCGGCCCTTTCAATATCAGTTCTTTGGTCAAATGTGGACTGCAGACTTTCTTCACGGCCCAAAGATCAGAGTGAACAGCCAAAAACGCAAAACCTATCTGCATGCCATTATTGACGATGCCACAAGATATGTGGTTCATGCCGGTTTTTTTACCAGTGAGGGCACCGAGGGAATGATGATGGCACTGATGGCCACCGTTCGAACCCATGGCAAACCGCGTCGGTTCTATACGGACAACGGGGCCTGTTACGCAAGCAAACATCTTAAATTTGTTTGTGCCAACCTGGGTATCCATCTGATCCATACGCCGCCGGGCCAACCCAGGGGAAGGGGTAAAGTGGAACGATTCTTCCGGACCGTCCGGGATCAGTTCCTTGAGGGCAAAAATGCCCCGGCCCATACTCTGGACGGGTTGAACAAGGCCTTTTCACAATGGCTGTCGACTTATCATCGGCGTATTCACAGCAGCCTGGGCATGACCCCTTTGCAGAAACGGCTTGGGCATCAAAGTGCCTGCATCCCTCTACCGGAAACGATTGATATCGAGCCTTTATTTAGAATGAAGCGCCGGTGCAAAGTTTACCTGAATAATACCGTCAGGCTTAAAAAGCGGTCCTATGAGGTGGCAGACGCCTTACCCGGCCAGCGCCTCGACATCTGGTTTATGCCATGGAACCTTGACCGAATCTGGTACGGACCGGAAATGAAACCGGCCAAACCAATTGATCCCATCCAAAACGCATATAGAGGGAGGTAATCATGCAAGACACCCATACCATAGAACAGGCGCCCATGGCCGATTTTTTTGGCTGGAAGTACCATCCCTTTGCCGACACCTATGAACAGCGCAAACTCTGGCTACCCAAAGAGGACCTGCGCAAACTCGATACCATAAAACGTTTGCTGCACCATGGCAAAAGCACCGCACTGTGCGGCCCTTCAGGGACCGGAAAAACCACCTTGATTCATGCATTGGTATCGGATCTGGATCGAAATGCATACCTCCCGGTTATGCTGCCCTATGCCGGTCATCCAAGAAACGGACTGACACGCATTCTTGCCCAGACCCTCGGGGTGGATATCAAAAGCCGGGGAATGCCTTTGATTACAAGGGTTCAGCAGCATATTGAATCCTTATCCAACCAGGCCAACTCACGTCATCCGGTGCTGATCGTCGATGATGCCCAGCGCATCGAATCCGACTCCCTCTGGGATCTTTGCTCTCTTCTGGTCCAAACCTCTAAACAGAGAAGCGCAGCCTCCCTTATCCTTGTCGGGGACGACTCTCTGTTCAGGCAACTTCGACTTTATGCAATGGCACCGATACGATCCCGGCTCACCGGCATTATGAAAATTAATGCCATGAACGAGTATGAAACCCAGCATTTTATCGAAATCCGTCTTAAAAATGCACAAGCTCCATCGGACCTGTTTACCAAAGAAGCAATGGATTTGATCGCAAGTTCCACCCGGGGAAACAGACGGGACGTAATGAATATGGCGACGATCTGTCTTGAGGAGGCCTATTATCACAATGAAAAAAATGTGACCGCCGAGCTCATTTACAACTCGGAATGGTTCAACGAATCTGAGTGAAACGGAAGCGCTTGAGAGGGGACTCCGGCGCCAGGGATAACTCAGTGCGGTAGACTGCTGTCTACATGATTAAAGCCGGGAGGGCAAAAGCTCTCCCGGCTTTTCTGTAATCAATTGCCAGCCGGGTAATCAAACCTGAGATTTTTATGGGATTAGCTCGTCGGAATCTACAATTACCAAGACATACGCGCACAGGTAAAGCCTGGAGACATAATAGCCTTTTCGGGAAAAGGGAACTTCTCTGAAATAATTAAATGGGCTACAAGATCAGAGGTCTCTCATGTTGGTGTCGTTTATGAATCAAAGGCATTGTTTCCTGAAGGTCCACAGCCCGGCCATATAGTGGACGTTATGGAGTCCACGACACTCCATGAGGATCCAGAAACCGGAGAGCGTGTTGCCGGGGTCCAACGCAACCGTATGAGTCTTCGCGTAAAGTATTATAACGGTACCATGTGGTGGCTACCGTTGAGTCAGCAATCGCGCGAGAAGCTTGACCTTAAATCTTTTACCGACTTTCTTTTACACTCTGAAGGTAAAAAATATGACATGCCCCAAGCTATCAAATCTGCTCTTGATGCTATGGATGGGGTTTCTATTTTGAATCTGATGACCTACAATCAAGAGGATTTTGCTTCATTCTTCTGCTCCGAACTTGCTGCTGCTGCGCTAGAAGCAGGAGGAGTCATCGGGAGTATCAACGCCTCTGAAGTAACACCGATTGATCTCTGTAGTTTCAACCTTTATGCTTCGGATTATTATTGCATTAAAGGAACCAGGAAGGCCATCACGGATTATAGTATACGCTCTCCGGAGAAATTTGGAATGCAATAATTGCAAAGCCCTCCCAGGCCATCCGGTAGTTCGAGTCATGAAAAAAATTAAAGAAATATAGCGGTTAAGCTCCCGTTATCGCGCCGGGTAAACAAAAAGAGCGGGGTTATAATGAACCCCGCTCTTTTAAATGATGGATGTTCCAAGCTATATCTGATCGTTTCTTAGAGTCCTTGTCATAACTAGCAGCCCTATGCCCAAAAGGCATACGGTACTCGGTACGGGAACAGTACTGCCCTGTGAGGAATCAACCGGGGATGGCCACATACTAATATAAAACAAACCATTGTTGTCCGTTGTGTTGTCCGTATAAATATTAAATGTTACACTTTCTCCATTTTCCACCGGGTCTTCATCATAGAAAAAATCAAGAGAATAGCCGTCATCTGAAATGTCGTAATAGTAATTGTTAATATCTTTGGACATCGTGGGGGTTACTTCTTCTGTGAAGAAGACACCAGCATACACATCACTATTGATTGAAAAATGAAAATCGCCCCATGCATTGGTCCCGATGTTGGTGACCGTTAGGGATACAGTCCCCTTCCAAGGGTCTGCGTCAGTGTGGCTAATTTCCGTCATTTGCTCCAGACTGAGTTCAATTGTGCCGTCATATACACTGTCATGAGCCCATACCGAAGTTCCTCCCACTAAAAGAATAAACACCATGCTGCATAACACTAAAAACCGTTTCACCTCTTTGCCCTCCTGCGTTGAATTAGATAAAAACTGCGACAAAATGTAAACCACCGCTTGAATCTTTAAAAAAAAGGGACCGGGTGTCAATTCCGGCAAGGGGAATTAATAAAAACAAAATAGCCGGCAAATATTTTTAATATAATTCCAAACAGATAACCTGCCCACCTTGGATACCACGACATCCTTCGCGGTCCATCCGTCGTGGAAAGCCAAGCCTGTTTGCGGGACACCTCCTTGGTGGCAATCCACTCCCGCGTGGCCGGATCAGTGATCACGGCAAAACACCAGGGTTGTGAATTCAGACTCGACGGCGCCAGACCTGCGGCCTCCAAAAGTTACCGGATTTCAGCTTCGCTGATGGGTTCACCGGTAAATGACCGAACACTATGCCGTTGTTCAATGCACTGTTTAACGCTGTTTTTCATATTTTTTTCAATCTATGACTTTTATAATATCTGGCTTAAGAACAGCTTGGCCCGCTCATTTTTCGTGTGATTGAAAAATTCATCCGGTGTTCCCTGTTCGACAATGGCACCGTGGTCCATGAAGATGATTCTGTCGGCCACTTCCCTTGCGAATCCCATTTCATGGGTCACCACAACCATGGTCATCCCCTCTTTGGCAAGAGTGGTCATAACATCGAGCACTTCACCGATCATTTCAGGATCAAGGGCGGAGGTGGGTTCATCAAAGAGCATAATTTTCGGGGTCATGGCAAGGGCCCTTGCAATGGCTACCCGCTGCTGCTGCCCGCCGGAAAGTTTACCCGGATACTCATCCGCCTTTTGTAAAATCCCCACTTTTTCAAGCAGTTTGGTTGAAATCCCCGTAGCCTCTTGGCGGGTTCGTTTTCTGACAACCAGCTGGGCAAGGTTCAGGTTTTCCATGACCGTTTTATGGGGGAAGACGTTAAAAGACTGGAAGACCATCCCGACCTCTTCACGGACCTTGTTGATATCGGTTGATTTATCATTAATATCAACGCCGTCAATGACAATTCTGCCGGCATCAATGGTTTCCAGCTGGTTGATGGATCTTAGCAGCGTACTTTTACCGGAGCCGCTGGGCCCTAAGATTACAACTTTTTCACCATCATGAACGTCCAGTGAAACATTGTCCAGCGCTTTTAATTCACCGTAAAATTTACTGACACTTTCTATGTGTACAAGGGTTTTGCTATTCATCGTCACTTATCTTATCCTCCATAATGCCCACAAGTTTTGACAGAATCAATGTAATTACAAGGTAGATAAGGGCTACCATTGTATAGGTTTCAAAATAATCGAATGATTCGGATGCAAATTCTCGTCCCCGCCTTAAAAGATCGGAAACAGCAAGGATTGAAACAAGAGAGGAATCCTTTAAAAGGGCGATAAATTCATTACCCACAGGCGGCAGTATGGTTTTTATCGCCTGGGGAAGGATAACGTGCTTGGTGGTCTGTGACGACGTCATTCCAAGGGATCTTGCAGCTTCGGTCTGGCCCTTTGGAATGGCATCAATACCTGCTCTAAAAATTTCTGCCATGTATGCACCGTAGCAGATGGACATGGCAATGATGGCGCAAACCTGGGCAGGCAGTTGAACAAATTTTCCCAATGCAAAGTAGATGTAAAAGAGTTGAACCAGAAGGGGAATGCCTCTGATCACTTCAACATACAGGGAGGCAATGCCGTTGATGAACTTATTTTTGGAAATTCTTCCAAGCCCGGCAATGAGACCGAATATCAACGATAGAAAAATTGAGGCGATGGTTACCTTGAACGTGACAAAAATCCCATCCGGCAGAAATTTAATTATATCAAGATACGGATCAGGTTTAAAATAGACGAGTGCAGCAATAGTTGATACGGCACCGACAAAGGTCACCCGCCAGGCAGTGAGCAATCCCATATCGTCTTTTCGGGGAATTGCCCCACCCTCGGAAATCTCTATTTTTTTTGATTTTTCAGCACTACCAGACATTGGCATTTTTACTTTCTTTCCTTGTCTAAATTGATAGCCACACCGTGGCCATGGCTCTTTTTCATATCGCCATTAAAAAAAGCCTGACCCCGAAGGATCAGGCTTTGTGTCAAATTTCAATTATTGCAGCCACTTTTTCTCAAGCTGCTTGTCGATACCCTTCGCCTGGACCGCCCGGATACCCTTGTTGATCAGCTCAACCAGCTCTTTGTTTCCTTTTTTAACCACAATACCGTAGTTTTCCTGGGTAAACGGTTTACCGGCAATTTTAAATTTGCCTTTGTAGCTCTCTTTTTGGAGTGCATAATTGGCTGCGATTGGCGTATCACACACAACGCCGTCAATTCTGCCTGCGGCCATGTCTTCAAAGGTAAGACCGATTTCATCATAGGATTTAAGCGTTACGCCGTCCGCCTTCTTGATCTCCATTGCGCCGGTTGTGCCGATCTGGGCACCCAATGTTTTACCCTTGAGATCGGCAATGACTTTTGCAGAAGAGGCAACGGGCACAACCAGCACCTGGCCTGCGTTTACATAGGGCAGAGAAAAATCCATGGCTTTCTTGCGTTTGTCGGTGATCGTCACAGAAGAGATGATGGCATCGTATTTGCCGGTGGCGATACCGGCAAAGATACCGTCCCATGCCGTATTCTTAATGACCACCTTGAATCCTGCTTCTTTGGCAACCGCATGCATATAATCAATATTAAAGCCCACAAGATTTTTGTTTTCATCAATCATTTCCATGGGCGGCCAGGTGGCGTCCGATGCCACGGTAACCACCCGCTGGGCGTCAGATGCAAAAACGGTTCCGGTCATCGCGACGGCAAACAAAGAACAAAACGCGCACAGCACTGTAATTGATTTAAATAGTTTCATAATACTCTCCTGTATAAGTTACGTTTAAAAATAATTTAAGATCGAAAAATACGCATTCGGCTTTTTGAAGTCAAACGAAAAAAGAGTGCATCTCTTTTTTGTTTGCCTTTATTTATGAATTGTGATTAATAAACCAGCCTGATTTTTGTTTGGTCTGGACAATTTTTCAAAGAAAGAAATAATTTTATATGAAAGAGTTTGATAACGTACTGAATTCTTTCATTCTTCGTTGTGGGTCGAAGCCTGGGTCATGATAGGCCTGGCTCGGCCCATGGCCGTTATATGAAAGAGTTCAGTAAGTTACTGAGTTCTTTCAACCTTCGTTGTGGGCTGTCCTTCAGTGCTGATATGTCAGGTCAGCCCATGGCTGTTATATTATATTCAATGCGTTTTATGCCATGTGATGAAAACGATGGGTTGAAAAAAAATTTATGAAATCCCAAAGTCCAAAATTAAGAGCGGTCGGTGCTTATATTCTTCTGGTTTTAACAACATTTTTCTGGGGAATAACATTTGTTGTTGTCAAAGATGCGGTCAGTCAGGTGGACGTATTTATTTTCCTTGCCCAGCGATTTATTGCAGCCGCATGTATACTGTTGCTTTTGTGCCCGTTTTTAAAACGACCCATAAACGGCAAGACCCTTTTAAAGGGCAGCGTTTTAGGGGTCATGCTTTTTGGTGGTTTTGCGTTTCAAACCATGGCGCTGCAATACACGTCGGCATCCAATACCGCCTTTTTAACCGGGCTGAATGTTGTTTTTGTTCCCATTTTATCCGCCGTTATATTCAGAAAAACCATTGGGGCAAAATCCCTTGCCGGGGCCGTGCTCGCATTTATCGGGCTCTATCTTTTATGCGGCACAGGCTCAAGCTGGTCCTTTAATAAGGGAGACATGCTCAGCTTTATCTGTTCGATCTGCATTGCGGTTCATATTATCTATACCGGGAAATATGCCCGGTCCTATGATGTTTACTGGCTGACAACCATTCAGCTGGGGGTGATCGGACTGCTGAGCCTGATCATCGCATACTTGACAGGGCATGATGCCCTTGCCTGGTATCCTGAAATCCGTGATGCGCTCATCGTCTGTGTGCTGTTCGCAACGATATTTGCATTTTCGGTTCAAACAGGGATGCAGCGGTTTATCAGCCCCTCTTCAACAGCCCTGATATTCTGCCTTGAGCCTGTTTTTGCAGCCATTTGTGCATATTTTCTAATTGACGAGAACATTGGCGTAAACGGCCTGATCGGTGCAGGGCTGATCCTTTCGGGGATGATTATTTCGGAAATCAAGTTTAAAAAGCCAAGGGGGTGGGGCCAACCCCCGCAAACGGCACACTCCAAAAGTGTTTAAACACAACGGCCGACCTGGACCGAACCGCAGCAGCAACAATTTTGCCGGATTCAGGCCGCCACTGGGAAAACCGCCATGCGGGATCGACCCGGCCGGTATCACTGAAGGTAATTTGAATGTCGGATTCATTTGCGTTAAATGAAAAACTGTTCAAAGGGATGGACAGCCCCCTGCCCACGGCTTTGATATAGGCCTCTTTCAAGGTCCAGATGTAAAAAAACAACGCGCGTTTCTCTGCCTCCGGTGCCTTTGATACAAGATTGGCTTCCGCAGGAGAAAAAAATCGGCGGGCGATGGACAGATCCGTCCGCCGCCCAACGTCCTCCACATCCACCCCCACATCCGCATCACGGCCCAAAGCGCAAACCGCCACGCCATGGCTGTGGGAGAGGTTAAAATGGATATCGGGGACCCCGGCAAGAAAAGGTTTGCCGTATTCATTGGTTGAAAAACTAAGGGATCTGGGGTCCTGCTGGGTCACCTCGCCGGCCACATACCGAACCAGGGCTCTGGACACAAGGCTCAGGTGCCGGTCCGCATGCTTCATATACCGGTCTGCCTTTTGGAGTTCAGCCGGGCAAAGACAGCGTCTGTATTGTTCTAAAAGGCCGGGATCTGATATCCGGTCTGCCCGGGTGTAGTATAGATAAACTTGACCGGCAGCCGGAACGGGCGGTTTTATCATCATTGTGACCTGCTGTTTTCTTTATCGTGCATATCATTGGGGTTTAAAAAAAAATATCATACCACAAAAGCTGAACGTAAGCTTAGCACTTATTGTCTATTTTCACATAACCCTTGTGTTTGCAGACAGATTAATTTTGCCGCAATCTGCATTAATTTGAATAAATCGAGCTTGAAATGCAAAGGTAAGCAAGTTACTCTTCTATATGAAGTTGTATTTTTAGCCTGTTTTAAAAATTGGGGCCCCAAAAAACGAAAGGCACCTTTTTATCAGGAACGTACATGGATTTATAGGTGAGTTAGGAAACAAAAGTAATATGCAGTCCGTTTTAAAAAAAGATCGTTGCGGGGACATTTTAAAATTTTCTGTCCCCGAAATTTTTTTTGGCAGAAAAAGCCTTGGATACGCCGGGATGAGCGCCAAGCGAATGGGTGCAGAAAAAATATTTCTGGTCACTGATGCAGGGCTTGAAAAATCCGGATGGGTGGAAAAATTACTTGATATTCTCGCCCGGGAAAAAATCAACTGGGTCTATTATTCCGATATTGACAGCAATCCCCGGGACTGGCAGATCCAGCAGGGCGCAGAGCTGTACAAGGAACAAAATTGCGACGTTGTCATGGCCATAGGCGGCGGCAGCCCCATGGATGCCGCAAAGGGCATTGCCCTGGTGGCCAGCAACGGCGGCCGGGTGAACGATTATGAAGGGGCCAACCAGATCCGTGACCCCCTGCCCCCCATGATATTTATCCCGTCAACCGCCAGCAGCGGATCGGACATTTCCCAGTTTGCCATTATCACGGATATGGATCGCCGGGTGAAAATGTCCATCATCAGCCGGACCCTTGTGCCCAATATCTCTATCATTGATCCGGAACTTTTAACCACCAAATCCAGGGGACTGATCATTGCCGCCGCCCTGGATGCCCTGTCCCATGCCGTTGAGGCCCATGTCTCCCGGATTGCCTCTCCCATGACCGAAGTCCACTCCCTTAAAGCCATTGAACTGATCTTCCATCATCTGCCCAAAGCCCTTGAAACGCGCTCCATCCACCATCTTGAAAAGTTGAGCATGGCCGGCACCTCTGCCGCAATGGCATTCAGCAACGCCAGTCTGGGCATGGACCATGCGCTGGCCCACTCCCTGGGCGGGGTTTTGGATACGGTTCACGGTATCATCCACCCTATCCTTTTGCCCCAGGTCATGCGGTTCAACCTTGAATCCAGTACCGACAAGATTGCCCAGATCGGCCAGGTGATTTTAGGCAGGACCCTTTCAACACCCGAAGAAACCGCCCTGGCAGGCATCGAGCGCCTGGAAGAGTATTTTAAAAGTCTTAAGGTTTCAACAAGATTAAGGGATATTGTACCGGACCGGTCCAAACTGCAACGCGTCTGCGAGATGGCGGCCCTGGACACCTGCCTGCTGAGCAATCCAAGAAGCGCCAGTGTGCAGGAGATGCTCGAAATATGTGAAAAGGTGTGGTGATGAGAAAAACGACCCTTGATGATATTATCGGCCTGAAATATACCAAGCTGGGGTTTTTCCCCGAGGCCAAGCATAAAATGACCCAGCTTAAGGCCGCCAACACCAGGCTTGAGCGTAAAAGTCAGAAACTTCAGGCGATTTTAGACGGCATCTCCGATGTCATGGTCATCATGTCCCTGAATTTTACGATCATTACGGTTAACCGGCTTTTCTCGGAGGTGTTTGAGTGTGACCGGCCCGAACGAAAGACCTGCTATGAACTGTTCATGAACAGAACCTCCCCCTGCCCCGACTGTCCGGTGAAAGAGTCTCTGGCAAACGGGCAGGTCTGCCGCAAAACCCGGATCTACATGATCAAGGATAAAAAACGGCAGTTTGAAGTATCGGTCTCTCCCATGACGGATATCCATGGAAAGATCTTTAGATTCATTCTTCTCATGCGGGATGTGACCCGGGAAAAAGAGTACCAGGAAAGTTATTATTACTCCACGAAAATGGCCACTGTAGGGTTGCTGGCAGCCGGTGTGGCCCATGAGATCAACAATCCGTTAACCTCCATCCACGGGTTCTCCGAAGGCCTGAAACGGCGTCTGCCCAGACTGAAGGAGTACCTTGAGCACAATCCCGGGGCTGATGCCGATGACCTTGCAGCAGATTTTGATGAATACATCGATACCATTATTGCCGAATGCAACCGGTGCCGTGACATCGTAAAAAACCTTTTGACCTTCAGCCCGAGAAAACGCATTGATTTCTCCCGGGTGGATCTCAAGGATCTGGTCACCGATGTGATCAAACTCCTTCATTTCCGCCTCAGGCAGGAAGCCGGTGTGACCATTGACCTGGATCTGCCTTCCGATATTCCAAAGATCAGAGGCAATGCCCCGGAGATCAAGCAGGTTTTGCTCAATATTGTCTGTAATGCCATTGATGCCGTTGAAGGTAAAGGCCGCCTGGACATCTATGTCAAGGTTAGAAGACGGTGGATTGTGCTCTCTGTGGAAGACAACGGCTATGGTATCAATGACGAGGACATGAAACGGCTTTTTGACCCGTTTTTCACCACCAAACCACCTGGGAAGGGAACAGGCATAGGTCTGTCCACCTGCTATAACATTATCCAGCAGCACCAGGGAAAAATATTAGTTGAAAGTGAACCCGACAAGGGAAGCGTATTCCACATCTGCTTTCCCCTTGAGGAAAAAGATATAGATGAATAAATCCGAAGACCAAATTAATGTGCTTGTGGTGGATGATGAAAAACACATCCGCAGACTTCTGGAAAAGGAATTGTCTTCGCCCCGGCGCAACATCACCACGGCCGGCAATGTCCTGGCCGCCCTCAGCGCCGTCCAAAAGGAGCGATTTGACGTCATTATCCTGGACATCATGCTGCCGGATGGTAACGGCATTGAATTGATGGCCCGGTTCCAGGAAGAGATCCTGGCGGTCCAGATCATTTTGATCACCGGTTACGCCGATGTGGATGATGCGGTGCTCTCCATGAAGGCCGGGGCGTGCGATTATATTACCAAGCCCTTTGACCTGGACCGGCTGGAACAGGTCGTTGAAACGGCATTTCAAAGGGGCCTGGGATATAAAAGAGAGCTGCTCCGGCACCAGGGGTCCCTGACCACGAACGCCGGTTACGAAGATCACATGATCGGGCATTCCAAGGCCATGGAAGAGATTCGTTTTCTGATCCGCAAGGCGGCCCCCACAAATGTTCCAATTCTGATCACGGGGGAGAGCGGCACCGGAAAGAATGTGATTGCACGACAACTTCACGCCCAGAGCCAAAGAAGCCATATTCCCATGCTCACCAAAAACTGCGCGACCCTCCAGGAAGAGTTAATGAGAAGCGAACTTTTCGGCTATTGCAAAGGCGCTTTTACCGGGGCGGAAGCCTCCAGGGAAGGTCTGCTGAGCATGGCCGATGAAGGCACCCTTTTCCTGGACGAAATCGGGGATCTTTCCGTGGGCGTCCAGGCCTCCCTGTTAAGGGTGATGGAAAACCAGACCTTTCGCCCAGTGGGAGATAAAAATGAAACCCGGGTGAATATCCGGTTTATCTTTGCCACCAACCGGGAACTTAAAAAAGCGGTTGCCGAAGGGGAATTCAACCAGGCACTGTTCCACCGGCTTAACGTATTTACCATCAACACATTGCCCCTGCGCAAACGAAAGGAAGAGATTCCCGTGCTGGTGGAGCATTTTATCGGAAAACTGAAACCGAACTGCAAAATCTCAAAAAACGCCATGACCCTGCTCATGGGCTATGACTGGCCGGGCAATGTCAGGGAGCTGCACAATGTCATTGAGCGGGGAATTATTCTTTCGGACAACATGGTGATCACCGAGCGCTGCCTGCCCCTGGAGCTTCTGGACACCTCAAGCCGGGACGATGATGAAGATGCGCCGTTGTTTGCCTCTTTAAAAGAGGTTGAAAAAAAACATATCCTGGCGGTGATGAACCATGTGGGCAACAACCGTTCCAAAGCGGCGGAACTCTTAGGAATCAGTAGAAAAACCTTATATCGGAAATTAGCGGACATCCCCGAATACGCACAAATTGATGCCTGAACGCTAAAAATATAAGACCCTTTTTTCCTTTCCTTCAAAAAAACAACCCGGCCACTATCAATTCAATGATAATGGCCGGGGCATTGTCAATTTAAAACATCAACAATGGTGCATTCTAAGCTAGGATATAAGCGTCTCTATGGATTAGAGTGCGTTGGTATAAATCTGAATTACGTCGTCCAGGGTCGGACGTCTTGGGTTGGTAGCACCGCAAGCATCTTTCTGGGCGTTTTCAGCCATGATCTTCAGATCTTCTTTCTTAACACCAAGCTGGGTCAGGTCAGAGGGGATTCCAACATCCGCAGACAGGGTCTGGATAGCTGTCAATGCGCGTTCAGCCGCTTCTCTGGCAGAAAGACCTTCGATATTTTCCCCAAGGGCTACAGCAATATCTGCATAGCGGTCAAGCTTGGAAATCAAGTTGAAGCGGGAAACATGGGGAAGCAGGATGGCGTTGCAAACACCATGGGGAAGATCGTAAAATCCACCCAACTGGTGAGCCATTGCATGAACATGACCAAGGCTTGCATTGTTGAATGCCATACCTGCAAGGTATTCAGCATATGCCATTTTATCTCTGGCTACAATATCTTCACCATTTGCAACAGCAGGTCTCAGGTATTCGGCGATCAGTTCGATGGATTTGATGGCGCAAGCGTCGGTGATGGGCGTTGCGATGGTAGAAACATATGCTTCTACCGAGTGAGTCAATGCGTCCATACCGGTTGCAGCTGTCAGGAAGGTGGGCATACCCATCATGAGCAGCGGGTCATTGATAGCGATGGCAGGTGTTACACGCCAGTCAACGATGGCCATTTTTACTTTTCTGCTGGTGTCTGTGATGATGCAGAAACGGGTCATTTCGCTGGCAGTACCTGCAGTGGTGTTGATGGCGATGAAAGGAGGCATTGCTTTAGTAGACTTATCAACGCCTTCGTAGTCGTGGATGGTTCCGCCGTTGGTAGCTACAAGGCCGATACCTTTACCGCAGTCATGGGAGCTGCCGCCACCCAGGGTGATGATCATATCGCAACCACTTTTCTGATAAAGCGCCAGACCTTCTTCAACGTTCTTATCGGTGGGATTGGGCACTGTATCATCGTAGACTACAGCTTCTGCTCCCATATCGGCTTTGAGCAAATCGCAGATCTGAGCGGTGATGCCTGCTGCGGTAATACCCTTATCAGCAACGATGAAAGGTTTGCTTACCCCAAGGCTTTTCATCTGAGCGCTAATTTGTTTGTGGGCACCAACACCCATGAGGGTAACTGTGGGAATGTAAAATCCGAAAACTGCTTCTCCGTGTGACATTTGAATCTCCTTTATTAGGTTTGTTTCAAAAAAGTTCATGTTAAAATGCACAATCTCAACAACAACTGCCATGGTTATAGAGCAATTTAGAGACCACAAAGGCAGACCCAAATCAATAAAATTTATATCTTTGCCATAACCCCTTTTATTTCAAACCATTAATTTTTTAATTTTTTTTATTTTGCAGCAGGTTCTTATGTTTCAGAGCGTAAAATTATTTAAAAAAGTGTAGCAGGTTGACCCGGCCACCACACCCCATGGGTCAAAAGGAAACATGCCTTTGTTATTGATGGCACACCTATTGCCTGAATCCATAAATGATCAATAAAATGGCCCATAGAACACTGTCATGGCTGGTTTTAATGGACGCCAAATCCAAGTACGCGATCTGTTTTTGAAAATCAGGGTCAATAATCATCATGGCGGCTCCCTAATTGTCAGATAAATAGTTGTCAACTACCATCCTCATCGTAAATATCCATGCCGGGATAATGTTTTTCCGCGCATTCATTGCAGATACTGTGGCTGAACTGTGCTTCCGAATGATTGTCTATATACGCCTCGATCTGGTTCCAATACCCGGTATCATCACGAATTTTTTTGCAGTACATGCATATGGGCAAAAGCCCGCTTAATTTTTTAACCTGGGATAAGGCTTCTTTGAGGTCCGCCATGGTTTTGTGCAGTTTAATATGCAGATCAACCCTGGCTTTTGCGATTACCGGATCCAGCGGTTTCTGTATAAAATCCACGGCCCCGGCCTGGAACCCTCTGGCGGCATCCTCTGTTTCGGTGACTGCCGTTACGAAAATAACGGGGATATGTTTTGTTTTTTCATCTGCTTTGAGTTTCTTACAAACTTCATAGCCGTCAATACCGGGCATCATGATGTCAAGCAAAATCAAATCAGGTACAATATTTCCCTGGGCTGCCTTAAGGGCCTGCTCCCCATTTTTGGCGGCCATGATCTTATATGTGTCACGCAGGAATTCGCTGAGCACTTTAATATTTTGCCGCTCATCATCTACGATTAAAATACAGCTTTTTTTATCCATTTCTTCTCCGTTTAATAAATTACAGGCGGATGTCCAGCAACAGATGAGGGTCCTTCATGATCCAGTTTACGCTTAAGTTCTGCCAGTGTCTCAAGGGCTTCTGTAAAATCAAAATCTTCTGCATACGCCAAAAGCATACCACTGATGGTTTTCAAGGGACTGTCATGGTCATCAAGCAACCGGTGTATCTGTGTTGCTGTGCCGTCCATGCCCGGGTCCATCTCCCGGGCAAGCCGTTGGAACTCATCCAGAAGGATGTTTAATTTTTCCATATCAATGGGGGTCGTTTTGATTCTCTTTGTCCCTTCCAATGACGGGGCCATGATCTTTTTATCCAGATCGTCAACCACCAAAGAGAGCTCCCGGGTCAAATTTTCCATGAACGGCTCAAACCGGTCGAACTGTTTTTCTTTGATGGCTGTTTCAACTTTCAGGGCGCTGTCATACAATGCCTGGGCCCCGATGCCGCCTGAAACACCCTTAAGGGTATGGGCTGTTCGTTGTGCCAGGGCAAAATCATTTTGACCCATTGCCCGGGCAATAATTTGATCATCAGTGCCGTGGTCTTGGAAAAATTGCTTGAGAACCGTCATATAAAGATCCCGGTTGCCGTTCATTCTTGCCAGGCCGGTATCGATATCGATACCGGCCAGGGATACAAATTCAGCGTCACCCTTTTGGGGTTCGACCGGCGGCCGTTTGCCGTCAATGGCCGGTATCCATTTAACCAGGGTATCAAACAAAACGCCGGGCTCAATGGGTTTGGCAACATGGTCGACCATTCCCGCCCCAAGACAGCGTTCCCGGTCCCCGGCCAGGGCATTGGCGGTCATGGCAATGATGGGGGGATGATTTCCCGCGTATTTTTCCATAATAATACGGGTGGCTTCAAACCCATCCATTTCAGGCATCTGAAGATCCATTAATATCAGGTCAAATCCAACGTTTTCCACCAGCTCAACCGCCTTTTTCCCATTCTCGGCAATAACGACCTCAAAGCCCGCCTGGGTGAGCAGATCCTCGGCCAGGATCTGATTGATGGTATTATCTTCGGCAACCAGTATTTTTCTGCCGTTTATGCCGGCTAAGGGTTTAATCTTCCAGGTATCAGAGAAATTTTGGGCAATTCTTACCCCCCCTTTGCCGCCCAGGGTATTCATAACGGCATCCAGCAGATCAGACGGCACCACGGGTTTTGTTAAACAGCCATCCAGACCGGCTTTATGGGCTTCTTCAATGACGTCGTCCCGGGCCATGGCCGTCACCAGAATGATGGCCGGATGTTGGTCTTGTGACAATTTTTTGATCTCATTTGCCGCCTGGATGCCGTTCATTTCCGGCATCATGTAATCCATGAACACCAGTCGGAAGGGGTCATCTGCCGGTGCGTTTGATAGGGCGTCCAAGGCGGCCCGGCCCGAGTCCACACAGGTCACCCGAAAGGAAAACGCCCCCAGGGTCTGGGCAAACATCTGCCTGGCACTGGCCACATCATCCACCACAAGAACCCTAAGCTGCTCCAGGTTCACAGGGAGGCTTGATTCACCGTCCTTGTCTTTATCCATATCCCTGCCCAGAATAACGGTGAAATAAAAACGACTCCCTTGACCGGCCGCACTTTCAACCCATATCCGGCCGTTCATCAACTCAACCAAATGTTTGCAAATGGTCAATCCCAACCCGGTGCCGCCATATTTTCTGGTGGTACTGCCGTCGGCCTGGCTGAAGGCCTGAAACAGTCTTGATTGTTGCTCCAAGGTCATACCGACCCCGGTGTCCTTTACCATCACCTCCAGTTCCACCATCCGTCCTTGTGTTTTAACTGAGCGTACTTTGACGACGATTTCACCGGACTTGGTAAATTTCAGCGCGTTACCGGTCAGGTTGAGTAGAATCTGACCCAGCCGCAGGGGATCTCCGATCAATTGAACCGGTGTGCCCGGTGCAATGTCAAATAAAATCTCAAGGCCTTTTTCCTGGGCCTTGACGGCCACCATATTGCTGAGATTGGTCAGGACCTCTTCAAAGTTAAACGGAATGGATTCCAGTTCCATTTTACCGGCTTCAATTTTGGAAAAATCCAGAATATCATTGGTAATACCCAGCAATAGCCGGGCAGACTGATCAACCATCTGGACGTAATTGCGCTGGCGCGGCGTCAAGTCGGTGCCCAGGCAAAGGTGTGACATGCCGATAATGGCATTCATGGGGGTACGGATCTCGTGACTCATGTTGGCAAGAAAAGAACTCTTGGCAAGACTTGCCTCTTGGGCGATTCTGCGGGACAAAACAAGCTCACTGATATCCTGCAGATTGACGACCATTCCGCTGTATTGTTTTGAATCATCCATAATGGGGGATGCCGTGATGCGGATCTCTTTTTTCTTTCCCCCTTTGGTATTCCTTACTGTTTCCAGCCCATAACAGATCTCCCCCTGCATCACCTTATCAAAAACCTGCCTGGTACTTTCAGCCGCCTCCCGGGGAATAAAATCAATTTTCTTTCCAATCACTTCCCGGGGTGACCATCCAAAGATTTTTTCGAAGGCGGGGTTAATATACTCGGCGTTTCCGTTTTTGCCGTACACAACCATGGGCTCGGCACTGGTTTCCATGACGGTATTGAGCTTCTTTTCACTGCGGGCCAGATCCCGTTCAACCTTTTTTATCTGTGAAATATCCGTAAATGCTTCGAGCAGCACATCTTCATGATTCAAGGTGATTTGAATCACACTTTTCATTACCGTAATTTTTTTACCCTCTTTATCAATGAGGATTCTTTCCGATGAATCCACCGTCTGCCCATTATCAAGAACCGGACAATTGCTTTCCTCGGCAGGACAAATAAAATTGTGGCACACCTTTCCGATCAGATCCACGTCGTTGTCGTACCCCATCATTGAAAGGGCGGCGTTATTTGCACTGCGGATAATTTTATCTCTACCCACAAGGATCACCCCAAAGGGCATGGCCTTAAGCATTTTCTGGGTGTCGACGTGTAATTGATCCGTTTCGGCTTTTGATTTTTTTAACAGTTCGGCCGTTGTCCGATTTCGCTGGTTCAGCCGGGCAAAGATAAATGTGGTGATTCCCATGACGGCAAGAAAGATAAATATGCCAAGAAAGACATACCAGTACTTGGAAAAAACCTGTTTGGGTGTAAATGTCCCATAATCCTTGTAAGGCGGCGCGTTTAAGACTCTTAAACAATCATGAACCGATTGATAATTTTTAGGGATGGTCCAGCCGGAGCATGATGCGGCAATGGCCGGCTTTGAATAAGGGTGGATCTCAATTAATCGAAGCGCCACCGTTTCAGCAAGTCTATCGGAGGTGTGAACAACCTGCGCCATGGGCCACTCGGGATATTCTCTTGTGGAATGAAGGAAGGGCAGATGAACCCGTCCGCTGCCGTGTTCATGGATCACGAAAAAATCGTCTATATTGATTTTGCCTTCCAGCTGCATTCGCTCCAAGGTGTCCGTCCGCACGGTTCCTGCGTCGGTCTCTTTGTTTAAAATTGACATGACAACCGCGTCATGGGTGCCCTTGAAAAAGAGTTTTGAAAAATCCTTGTGGGGATTAATACCCGCCTCCTGTAATTCACGCCGGGCCATCAGCCATCCGCCAAAGGAATTTTCGCTCACCGCGGCAAAACGTTTTTTTTCCAGGTCTTTATAGGTTCGAATATCAGATCGTTGTTTCAAGCAGAACACAACACCACCAAATGTTGTATACGTACCGTTGAGTCGTTTATTTTTCAACGTCGCGATTCGATTCACCCCGTGCAGCACTTCCAATTCGACATAAATAGCAGAATTTGCAAGAATAAAATCCACATCCCCATTTTTTACCGTTTGATTAATATTTTTAAATTCAATGGGAACGATCTTAAAAGAGTAGTTTTGGATAACCCGGGACAAATAGTCAGCGGTGGGGGACCATTTTTTTAAGCAATTGTCTGTGCTGCGTTTTGCGAGCACCCCAATCTTAATTGAATCGGTACCGGCGATTGCCTTTGCCGGATAAAAAAAGGTTAACAGACATAAACCTGTTAAAAAAAAACGTTTAAAAAGATTCGTTTGCATTATTTGCCTTTGACTGTCCTAAGTCTTAAGGAACTTGGGAAAAAACAAATGTCACGGATGTTATGCCGATTTTTTTTATATGAAAGAGCTCAATAAGCTATTGCGTTCTTTCGATTTTCGTTGTGGGCCGAAGCCTGGCAGACGATATGCCAGGTCGGCCCATGGCCGTTTATATGAAACACCTCCCCCAAAAAAGGGAATAGTGTCTCGTTGGTTTATGGCCTTTTGTTCCACAACACTTTCATTACCGCTACAAGTTGAAGGTATCAAATCAATAAAGCTATTATCTCTCTTGGGTAAAAATTAAAGCACAGATGACAACTTTTTAAATCATCAGCGGCGGCCGGTTTATACTATAAAAGTTTTATATACGTGGTACTTCTCCAAGGAAGTCCGACAGTTCGTTGTGCAAAAAACCGGCCAGTCATGTTATATTCGCGCTCTAAGGCTTCATTTCAACATCCGACTTTTTATTGCTGAATTAAAAATCTATTGTCTGCTGTACTCCTTTAACCAACATTTGCACAAAATATTTTGATAGATCAATTAACCTTCACAAGGAACAAGTTTCATCCCTAATTCATCAGCCTTTTTTGCCAAATTTTTCAACATCCTTTGTTTGTTGGGCTTGCTTAAGTATTCTTCTCCGAGGTCTCTATATCTGTCTCCATGCTTGATGATGTTGTAAATGGCTTTTGCAATTCTATGGGCTATGGCAACAATCGCTTTTTTGGCACCTCGTCTGGCTTTGAGCTTATAATACTTGGCTTTGTAATATGAACCCTTCGTCTTGATCGCGGCCCAGGCGATTTGGACTAAAATCGTTTTGAATGGATGATTTCGAACCGCGTTCCTGCCACTTTTCCTTTTACCTGCGCTTTCATTGTTCCCAGGGCACAATCCGGCCCATGCAACAAAAGCGACCATGCTTTTAAACTCATTCAGTGTGACCCCGAATTCTCCAAGAACAGATTGTGCTGATTTTTTTATCGATCCCTGGAACTTCATCTAATCTTTCCAGTAAATTTTCATGGTCACGGGTAAGTATTTCCAATCTGACATTAATCTGTTCAATCTGTTTTTGAAACATCTCAATGGCCTCCATCATGCCAATCAGTTGGAATCGATGATGATCTTTAAAATATCCATGGAGGCTTAGGTACAATTCAGGAATTTTCTTTTTAAGACTTCCTTTTGTGCATTCCTGAACTTTTTCTAAAGTTATTTCATCGTGTTTGCATAACAAATCAATGAGACTCAAACCGGTGAGCCCGAACAAATCTGAAACGACCGAATCAATTTTAATATTTGCCGTGATAAACAATTTATGAATACGTCGCTTATAATCAGCGAGAGATTCTGTGTATGTTTTTCTCAATCGGCTTAATTCACGCCATTCACGGACATGTTCGGGAGGAATAAAACTACCTCTTACCAACCCATGACGAAGCAGTCCGGCAAGCCATTTACTATCACAGATGTCTGTTTTTCTGCCGGGAACATTTTTAATATGCCTGGCATTCACCAAAACAACTTCCATCGTATCTTCGATGGTGTTATAAATTGGATGCCAATATACGCCGGTACTTTCCATTGCCACTACAGGACAGCTATTTTTAATCAACCATGTTTTCATTTTTTGCAAATCTTGAGTAAATGATGAAAACTCTCGAATCTCATGCTGTTCTTTCCCATTATCATCAACAGTGATTAAACAGGCCGAAATTTTGTCTTTGTGAACATCCAAACCACAACAAATTGGGTGAACGATTTGGATTAATGTGCTATTTTTCGATCTCTTGGTCATGGCTATCTCCTTATATTTTTCTTGGTCGAAAAAAAAATTTGATAGCTATGACCATTTTTCAAAATTTGCAAGTGTTTCATGCTTCGTTGTGTCCGCTAGGACATGGGGGTTATATGAAAGAGATAGATAACTTATTGAGTTCTTTCATTCTTCGTTGTGGGTCGAAGCCTGGGTCATGATAGACCTGGCTCGGCCCATGGCCGTTATTCGTATTCAAAAGGTGGATCAGGGAACGTAAGGTTCAGCGAATATATTGAACACCGCAGCAACTTAAGATCATGGATAAAGATGCGTTGTGTTTTTTTACCGACATTTTAAATGGTACACAACTGATATAAAAAAAGCAATTATATCATAATATATCGAACGTGCCGGTTGCTGAAAAAACAAGGGGGATGGTTGATGATCATCATGGGGTTAAAAACCTTGGAAAAAACAAACCTCCCCGCTCTTTTTCAAAACCGGGGAGGTTTGTTTTTTTGACCGATTATCAGGGGTAATAAGGGTTTAGCATAAGATCGCCCATCTTTTGCAGTGGCAATCCCCTGTGGTTGCCCCCGTTAGGGCAGGCACAGAGACCTGCCCCTACAATGGCCGACGTTAGCGCCAAGCCCGATAATCAGGCTGCAGAATCTACGCCTGCCAAACTTTTTTCAAGCCCCATGGCCTGACCCAGCAACTGGGAAAGGAGTACGGCAGGAATGGGCTTTGTTAATCCGGATTTTAAAATAAGCTCTCTGCCATATTCAAATTGAATATGGCAGTAATTGCAGGCCGTGCAGATGATATCCGCCCCTTCCTGCTTTGCTGTTTCATATTTTCCCAGAACAAATTCCCGGGCCAGATCATCATTTTTTTCCAGCAAAGGATTACCGCAGCAGTCCAGGCCTTTGGACCATTGTACAGGTTCTGCACCGGTCAGCTGGATGATCCGTTCAAATATCGTGGGTGCATTGGGCCGGGTATCCAAACCGGTTATGGCTGAAGGGCGAAGGGCGTGACAGCCGTAACTTGCGGCCACTTTTATGCCGTCAAGGGAATGCACAATGCTTCGCTGGATAACGCCTTTATCAATTTCCTGGTCCAAAAAGGTCAGCATATGGTAAATCTTGACGTAGCCCGATCTGTAATGTAGCCCTTCCTTTTCCAGTATTGAATTGATCGTGTTCAGTTTTTCGCGGTCCGTGGTAAGATAATGTTCGGCCTGTTTAAGGGCGCCAAAACAGCACTTGCACAAAGTCAGTATAGGCAGGTGACGTGCCTGGGCGATGGCCAGGTTCCGTATGGCCAGTAAAAGATAAGCATCCAGGTTCTTTTCCTTGACCGGATACCCGCAACAGCCGAAGTCAAGTTCTTCAACGCCTACATTGAGTCTGGATAAAACTGCTTTGGCCGAGGTTGGGTGCTGGGGAATGTCAAATCCGGTTCTGCATCCGGAGAATAGTGCGCATTTCATATTCCAAATTCCTGATGATATACCATGTTTTTAAGTTGATAAAAAATATCCGTAATATTGACCCCCTGGGGACAATTTTCCTGGCATTTGTAACAGGTCAAACAGTCCCAGACAATTGAGGCATCCTTTGCCAAATCGGTTTGCCCGAGAACAAGGGCATGAATCACCTGGTGAGGTGCTGATCCAAACTGTCCAAGATCGCCTGTCACACCTGTTACCGGGCATGAATTGGTACATGTCAGACAGGTATAACAGTGTGAAAACGTCGTCGCCTTGAAAGATTCCTTCAAGGACTTGACAATGGATTTCTTATCGGATTTCAGCACCACCGGGCCTTTGGCGTCCGCTTTCTTCGCTTCGTTTTCCCTGCAAATTTCCCTGACCCGGACAACGGGATCAGCCAGGAATTTTTCCTTCATCCGTTCTCTGGCCGCCATCCAGATATCCTGCAGGTCCAACCCGGCGGGACAAAGCTGGGAGCATTTGTTGCACATGGTGCAGATAAAACTGCCCTGAAAAAAGGCTTCTTTTGACGCCGCATCCATAGAACCGCCCCATGCCGATTGCCGGATACGGGTGACACGTTCGGAAGGAAACACCCATTGGTTGCCGAAAATCTCATACAACGGGCCCACCGCACAATGGCTTGTGCAGGTGCCGCACTGGGTACAGGCGGAAAGATCAAGCGCCCGGCGGGTTGCCCTATTTTCATCGAGTTTGAGCGTCTGGCCTGAAATACCTGAAATCAAAAGGCTTATGGGGGTGGTCAAAATATGTAAAAACTTGCTGAAAGGCAGGTAAGCCAAAGCAAAAAAGCAGCTTAAAAAATGAATGGCAAGTATCAGTGAATCCAGTCGATTACCGTTTAAAAATCCGGCAAAAGGTTTCATGAAAATGGAGATGGGATAAGAGACCACGGCCCACTTTGGGTTGGCATGGCAGGCCATACAATTGTCTTCATTGAGGATTCGGCCCTCTTCCAAAATTTCGGGTGTGACCTCAATGGTCTCCCCGGGGAAAGAGACATTATAGTCTTCCTGCCAGACGGCCTTAAGCATCGGCAGTTCCTCATCGTAATCCACGGAGCTGTATTCTTCGACCATGTCGTCAAACACACCCGAAGAGATAATCTTGGCGGCTTCCAGGCCAAAACCGGATATCATGATGACGGCAAGCAGGACAATTGCCAGGTAATCGGGTTTCGTAGTGATCTGCTTTAACCGGAAATGGGTTCTCCTGCGGTATATGGCGATGACCAGTCCAACCATCACCATGACACCGGCAACATTTCGAAGGAACATGTAGGGATTCAAGGTGGGCATATAACCTGGGAAAAGCGCCTGGCTGACATAATCATCCAGGGCATGGAAAAAGAACAGCCCTGCAAATCCCCAGAAAATACATACATGCATCACCCATTTCTGGGAATCCTGGCGCATGAGCGGTAATTGAAGCACCACATCCATGATCGCCGTTTTAAGAAAATAAAATATCCGGGCAGGAGAAAACAACATGCCTGCCAGGCCGGATAAAAAAATTTTCACTCGGTCTGCCGTAGTAATTTCGGTATCTTCCGGTCCGATTATTAACCGAAAAAATCCCATGGTCCTGTAAATGATTCCGAGAAGGAATACTGCTGCTGCAATAGTAAAACTCCAGTTATAAAGCACTGTTCCATTCCAATCTAATTCAGGTTAAATTTTCAAAGGGCAAAATCGAAAGGTAAATCTGTATTGTAACTAATCCGGGATGTCAAGACCGTTTTTAATTTTAATATTTGCACTTATCTGTCCAATTGTCCCCACGGCCGTACCTTTACAAACCATAGACCAACACTTATATTAACCCTTAAATTTCAAAAAAATATACTACTTCACAAGGAGCTTTTAAGTGAAACAGATCTTAGTGCTGGCCTCGACCAACAAAGGCAAAACAAGGGAATTACAGGAAAGACTGCAAGGCTATCCCGTTGACATAAAAAATTTATCTGATTTCGGCCCCATTCCCGAGGTCATAGAAGACGGAGAAACCTTTGACGACAATGCATACAAAAAGGCGTCGTTCACAGCAAGGGTATTGGGATACCCGGCCCTGGCCGACGATTCAGGGCTTTGTGTAGAGGCCCTGGGCGGCGCGCCGGGTGTCTATTCGGCCCGTTACGCCGGAGAGGATGCAACGGACCAGGACAATGTGGACAAACTTCTTGAAGCCATGAAAAACGAAGAGAACCGCAAGGCCGCCTTTGAATGTGTGATCTCCATTGCCGTGCCCACAGGTGCCGCATTGACCTACGAAGGCCGCTGCGAAGGGATTCTCACCCGGGAACCTGCCGGAGACAACGGGTTCGGCTATGACCCGCTCTTCTTTTTCCCCGAATTTAATAAAACCTTTGCCCAGCTGTCCATGGCCGAAAAGGCAACGGTCAGCCACCGGGGAAAGGCGCTCAAGGAAATCACCCAGGAGATGGACAAAATTCTGGACTGGATAGACATTCAAATGTCCCGGATGGCCGAACCCAGTAGCTGCCTTGCCCCCAAAGGAAACAACAATGGATAATTTTAAAGACCTTGTAAAATCCAACCGGTCGTGCAGGCGCTTTGACAACAGTTTCGCCCTGGACACCCGGACCCTGACTGATCTTGTGGAACTGGCCCGGTATACAGCGTCGGGTGCCAACAACCAGCCCCTGAAATACATTATCTCCAGCAGCCGGGAACAAAACGACAAGATCTTTTCCTGCCTGACCTGGGCGGCCTACCTTAAAGAGTGGAAAGGGCCTGAACCTGCCGAACAGCCCACCGGATACATTGTTATTTTAGGGGACACCACCATTGCCAATAATTTCTGGTGCGACCACGGCATCGCCGCCCAGACCATGCTGCTCGGTGCCCGGGCCATCGGCCTTGCCGGGTGTATGTTTGCCGCCATCAACATAAAAAAACTCAAAGAACTGCTGGAGATCGGCGATCATCTGGAGGTCAAACTGGTCATCGCTTTGGGCAAACCTGTGGAAAAGGCATGCATTGATGATGTAGATGACAGTGGCGATATCCGGTATTTCCGGGATGAAAACCAGGTTCACCATGTTCCCAAGCGCAAGCTTGAAGAGTTGATTCTCAAGACCTTTTAGCCGTGAAAGTTTTATTTGTAAATCCTTCCTGCCAGGACCCCAGGGTTACGGACCCGGATGCACTACAGGTGCCCATCGGACTCTATTATCTGGCATCCGGACTGTTGGACCATGGATATATATCGGGTATTTTAAATCTTGCACCGGCGGGGCCGGCCAATGCGTCGGCCCAAGGGTCTGCAAAAAAAACGCTGGATTTGTTCACCCAATCGATCATGGCGGAAAAGCCTGATATCATGGGCTTTTCGGTCACCAGCCCCACCCGGATGAATGCCATGGCCTGTGCGGCCAAGGCCCGTGAAATCCTGCCGGACAGCCTCATCATATTTGGCGGTCCCGGGGCGACCTTTATGGCCGATTTTCTGTTCCGCAGCTGTCCGGCCCTGGATGTGATCATCAAAGGCGAAGGCGAGATCAGCACGGCTAAACTGGTCCATGCCGCAACAAAAGCAAAAACAAACACCGGCACCCGCCGCCGGTCCCAAGCCGTCAGGATCGAACTGATGGATGCACTTGAAAAAATTCCCGGCCTTATTTTCCGTAATGGGGCAAACCTGCATGACACAGGCCAAGGGGAACTGGTACAGGATTTGGATACCCTGCCCCACCCGTCCCGGTATTTCACCTACCAGCACCTGGCCATGTCCAGGGGGTGCCCGGGCAAATGCACCTTTTGCGGATCACCCAAATTCTGGGGAACCTCCGTTGTCCGCCGCCATTCAGCCCAATGGTTCTTTGACGAAATCAAAACCCTTGCCCAAAAGGGGGTCACCCATTTTTTCATCAGTGACGACACCTTTACCATGGATTATGATGCCGTTCGAAAGCTGTGCGAAAAAATAATCCAGGAAAATTTGGGCATCACCTGGAATGCCATCTCCCGGGTGGATTATATCGACGAACGCATACTGGGCCTCATGCGACGGGCCGGGTGCATCCAGATCAGCTTCGGCGTTGAATCCGGGGCAAAACCCATTAAAAAAATCCTTGGCAAACCCATAGACAATGACACCTGTGTGGCGGCCTTTGACAAGGTGAAAGCCGCAGGCATCCTGCCCCGTGCCTATTTTATCTATGGATCACCCGGAGAGACCGATGCCACCATCCAGCAGACGATTGATCTGATGATCCGACTTGGGCCCTTGAGTACGGTATTTTACATGCTGGTCACCTTTCCGGGCACAGCTTTGTATAATCGAGCCGTCCGGAAAGGCTGGACCCATGATGACGTCTGGCAAAACAACATTGAAGATCTGCCCTGGTGGGAACTGGACCCGGATATGGATTTTCCCCGGGTCAAAGGATGGGGGGACCGGCTCAGGCAGGCTTTTTTTGATCATTTAGAAAATTTTATCAATCGGATTCCCCTGGACCCGGACGAGGCATCCGCCCCCCTGCACGCCGATTTTCTATCACGGCTTGCCATGACCTTCTCCCACGGCGAATATGCCCAGGATCCCCGGGTCAAGAATGCCGATCAAATGGCTGTGAACCTGTTTGACAAGGCGCTGGGCATTCACCCTTGTGCCAGGGCATACCAGGGGCTTGCCATGATGTGCCAGAAGCACAAAAATTTTACCCGGGCCATTGCCATTCTCAGCAAAGGCCTGTCCCATTTCCCAAAAAACAAAGATCTGTGCGTGTGCATGGGGGTATGCCTGATGAACACGGGCAATTTTGCCAACGCATTACGATATTTCACCCCGTTTGCCGATGATCCTGCCTTAGGGCAGTACATCAGCATCTGCAAACAAAAAACAACACATTAATTCAGAAAGCATCACCATATGAACGACGATTATCAACTGGCCAATAAAACCAGAAGAGAACTCAAACGGCAAAACATGCGCCGGGACATCCTTGTCAGCGACGGCGCCAAAGCCCTGGATATGATCCTGGAGGCGCCCTCCCCTGCCACATTGATCCAGTCCTTTCCGGATCAGGATCTGTACTACCTGATGCACAAGGTGGGCGTCCATGATTTCATTCCGGTGCTGGCCATGGCCGCATCCAGTCAGTGGGAGTATATCCTGGACGTGGAGGTCTGGGACGATGACCGGCTTGATCCTTATATGATGACCCAGGTCTTTTCATTTTTGTTCAAAGCCGATCCCCAGCGGCTTTTACGCTGGGTCATCATGGAAAAGCCTGATTTTCTGGAATATTATCTGGCGCAAAAAATGCAAATTGTCGTCCGGGAACACGACGAAGTGCCGCCCGAGGATTTTGACGACTACATCACCCTGGATGACAAATTTTACTTCAGGTTTCCCGGCAAAAAATCCGGTACGGATGAAAACGATGAAGCCGATATTCTGCCCCAGGACACCCCACAAGAAGACGGGCTGCCCGATGACGCGCCGGAATTGATCGAACAGATGCTTAAAAGTCTTGCCGCCATGGATCTTTCGGTGCTCCACGGCCTGCTCCTTGAAACCGCAAGCCTTCTGCCCGCCGAAGCCGAAGAAGAACAGTTCAGGCAAAAAAATATCAGGCTGGCGGAAAAAGGGTTTCTGCCGGCCCATGAAGCGGTTGGGATTTACCAGCCAGTGCCCCCAAAAGGGTTGAAACAAAGACCGGTAAGAGACAATGTCTCCCAGGCATCTGATCCGGATATGCCCATGCCGCCCATGTACTTCACCCAGTTTTTGAAGGGTGACGACCTGTTTGCCCAAACCCTGGCGCATCTTGATGCCCAGGGGGGTATCCCCGGCCTTGACAGCGAGCTTGCCGCCCTGATCAATAAGGTGATCAGCGCAGACCGCACAAAAATCCGGAACCGGGAATCCATTGAAAAACCCATTGAAAAAACCATGTCCACATTAAGTTTAGGACTTGAGGTGCTCATGGACGGCGCCCAAATCAGTGTGGAAACGGCAGCAAATCTGGTCAAAAAATATTTTCTTGAAGATATTTTCAGAACCGGGGCACGGGAAGGCGCAAAGATTCAGGCCACGGCAAACAAATGGTATGAGACAAGTTTCATCGGGACCAAAAATCTGCCCTTAAGTTTTCTGGGAGAAGCGTACCTGGGCATCATTGGTGGCCTGATGATCCAGCGGCCCATGTTTTTTGCCGACTATGCCGACAAGGTCCTGTACCGCAACTTTGCAAGCCTGTCCGACATCCGGGCCACCCAACGGCAGCTGGATGAGATCATCTGCCTGGATAATTTTCTCAACAGCCTGGATGTGGACATATCCACCTTTACCTTTGGGGTGCTCACATACAAAAGCATGATTCTGACCTTGTGGGTCCGGGACCGTATGGGCCTGAACCGGTCAAAACCATTGAGCCTTGCGCCCATTGAACTCGCTGAATTCAAAAATTTATTTGCCCAGCTGTTTGGGGAGGGGGAAACCATCGGCGATACCCAGGCAAAGGATCTGGCGTTGTGGGCCGCCCAGGCATCCGGCCTAGCGGAAACAGATCTGCCCACGGCCCTCCAGGGCATTTTGTACAGGCTGCTGCGGGAAATTGAGTCGGAATACGGCCATGTTCAACCCACAGACCTGGACCCGCGGTTCATGCCCATGTTCCTTCTCGCAGGCCAGGAATAGCGCTTCCTATAACGGCCATGGGCCGAGCCAGGTCTATCATGACCCAGGCTTCGACCCACAACGAAGATTGAAAGATCTCAGTGGCTTACTGAGACTTTCATATAAAAATCAACCACGGAAAGACACGGAAAATAAATTTCTGTGCTTTCCGTGGTTAATCACTTTTTATTCTTCCCTGGATTCAAAAATATAGCCCACAGACCGGCGGCTTTTAAAATAGACCGGCGACTTGGGATTGGCTTCAAAATATTTTCTGAACCGGACAATGAAGTTATCCACCGTCCGGGTGGAGGTGTCCCTGGCATACCCCCACCCGGCTTTAAGCAGCATTTTCCTGGACAAGGGCTTTCCTTGGTGGGCGATGAAAATGCGCAGCAAGGTAATTTCCTGCTCGGTCAGGACCACGTCGCCAGCCACACACCGGGCCGTGGATGTCACAAAATCAATGTGATTTGTGCCAAAGGAATAGGCCAAACCTTCAAACAAAGGACAATCTGAAGTTTTCTCCTCTTTTTCAGGCGCCTCGTACCACTCCTTGCGTTGTACCAGCCGGGCCACACGCAACAAAAATTCTTCCAGATCAAAGGGCTTTGACAGGTAGTCATCCACCCCGTATTTCAACCCCCGGACCTTATCCCGGGTGTCCCCCCGGGCCGATAAAATCAGCACAGGGATCTTTTCATCCTCTCTACGGATGGTCTGGAGAATGGAAAACCCATCCACCATGGGCAGCATAATATCCAGCACAATCAGATCCGGGTGCCAGGCACGCCATGTCTCAAGGCCTTCAATGCCGTCGGCAGCCACTTTGGCCGCATAGCCCTGGAGGGTGAGATTCAGTTTGATCCCTTCGGCAATATGGGATTCATCCTCAATGATCAGAACACGTTTTTTTTCAGCCGTTTCCATAACTCCTTATCTCTGACGCTGGCAATGCTTGCCCGGGGAATGGTAATGGTAAATTTGGCGCCGTTGCCCTTGCCTTCGCTGGACACCGACGCCCGCCAGCCGTGAATGGCGGCAATACTTGAGACAAGATACAACCCAAGGCCGGATCCTGTATTTGCCTGGTTGCTGTTTCTGTCCCCCTGGTAAAATTTTCGAAAAATCTTTTTTGCATCCTGCTTTTCCACACCAATGCCGTTATCAATAAATTCAATGGTCACTTTCTGCAAGTAACTTTTAAATAAAATGGTCAGACAGGGTGTGCGGCTTTCATTGTATCGGATGGCATTTGAAAAAATGTTGGTCAGCAGAATATCCAGTAAAAAGACATTGACCGGATACTCAAATTTGCCCCCCGACGGATTTTTAATTTTTACCTCAAGATCCCTGAACAATGAGGCATTTTTCCGGCAAAAGTCCTGTAAAACCACCACAAGGCTTTCCCGGGTCACCTTTGATCCAAAATTCTGGCTTTCAATGCGCGCCAAATTAAGAATCCGGTCAATATTCTCCGTGAGTCGGTCAATATCCTTGAGCATATCCGTACTGTATTTTTTTACATCCCCCGGATCCATGGGATGGCGGATAAAGGTTTCAAGATAGAGACGAAGGGAGGTCACGGGGGTTTTGAGCTCATGGGTGAAATTATAGATAAAATTGTGCTGGAGTCGAAACAGATTCACGGTCTTCTGGTAGTAGATAAAGGCAAGAAAAATACCGGCCAGCACCACGAAGATCAACAGGCTTAACACCAGTATGGTCATGCCTGTTTTGGAAGGAAAAATGGCCTGGGGCGCAATGTTGAACTTGAGCATCACCACCTCAAGGGCCGAACGGATCTCCATGTACAAACTGACCGTGAGGACCAGAAATGTGGCAAGGGCAAACAGAGAGCAGGCAAAAATAAACACCGGGTGGAGGTACCACCGGGAAGGGTTCAGAATCTGCATGGATTAATCTTTATTTAATATGGGATGTGCATTTGTGCATAACAGCAAATGATTCATAAGTTTAGTGCATAATTATTTCTCCAATTGAAAAAATGTCAAGGTATTATTTATGAATATACCCACGGCGGGTCTAAATGCTACCTATATTCTTCGGGCAACGCTTCAAACATATTTATCAAAACGTCACCCCCCTTCAAAATGAACTTCATATGTTGTTGCAAGTTTAGCCTTGATAGACCAGGTCTCCCAATAGTCGTTAGTTGAGACTTGCGGAATCTTCGGGAACAATCAACGCCTGGGTTACGGCGGACAGGCTTGCGCTGTTTAAAATTTTCAGCTCCTTATTATACCGGGTACACAGGTGCTTCACCTTTAAACAGGCATTATGACTGTTGCAGCTCACAGGGCAGACCACCACATCACAGCGTCTGACTTTGGCGGCAAGATCATCATTGCTGCTTCTAAGATAGCCGTCATGGTAATCAAACTCTCCGCCGGCTTTTTCAACGATCTGCCGGTAGTAGGATTTCATTTTGGTAATACCGCCGATCATAAAAATCCGTCGGGCACACAAGCGGCGTCTCGGACAATCCTGATCGGGGCACTCTCCTGTTACCGGACAGGTTTCAGGCTCCCCGCAATTGCAGACATCATCGGCTCCTGCGGTAAAAACCGACGAGAGCTGCTCAAACTCCGCTTTGAGCATGGTGTTTTCATTTTCGGCGCTGAACAATTGAATTTCAAGTTGTTTTCTCGCCCGCTCCAGGTTCAGGACCTCTTCTTTTTGACGGCTTAATTCCTGTTCAAGGCGTTCAACATCCTGATTCAGATCAGGGCCAGACGGTTGCGTAAAAACCGTTTGGGTTTCAAGTTGTACAAGTTGCCTTTTAAGCCGATTTTTTTCGGTGGCAAGACACTCTTTTTCTTTACCAGTTTGCTTTAACTGGCTGACCAGTCCCCGGATTTTTTTATTTTTCTCACTTACCTTATTTTTTTCCCGGGCCAGGCTCTGATCCGCCGCTTCAAGTTTTTTGCGGACGCTGAAAACTTCGGTCATATTGGCATGGGAAAGCATATGAACTTCACCATGAATATCCTTGAGCAAATCAATGTCTGTATCCTTGTGTGCCACAATGGCATACATCACAGGGCCGATGATCCCCCGGGCAGAATAGTCGTTCCACAGGCTTCTGACCCCTTTTGCGTTCTTTTTCTTATACAGGGCTGCAATCTGCTTCATATACTTTCCAGCCTGATGCCGGATAAAGTTGTTCGTTTTGATGGACACCGCATTTTCATCCCCCATACATCCCATCAAATAGGAGTGGTATTCATAGGGTTTAAGACCGTTGACATCCCAACCGCATTTTTTAAGAATGTCCCTGTGTTTGTTCACAGACAACATCGCACCGATGACGGGGCATTTAAAATTACGCTCAATCTCCCATACATTTGCAAAACACCTCATCGCATCCATCAATACCTCTCCTGATTTTAATAAATTACCGCCATTCGGGCAGACTGTTCACTATCTGGAATTATGAAATCACAGAACTTGAATTAAGTTAGACCTAACTAATAATTAAATAAATACAAAACACTTTATATTCTGTCAATAATTAATTTTGTATTTGCAAAAGAAAGATTTAAAAGGCAGGCCTCCGTGCCTGCCCTAACGGGGGCAAACACAGGGGGATTGCCCCTAGGAAATATGGCCGATCTTATGATCAAGCCCATCATATTTATCACAGGGCTCAAAAACAAAAATCCCGGCAACCTTGGGGTTGTCGGGATGTTATCTTTTAGGGGTGGCTCCCCAGCACGGACTTGAACCGCGGACTTAGTGGTTAACAGCCACTCGCTCTGCCAACTGAGCTACTGGGGAACAGTGTCTCTCAATCAAAGACCTGAGGGTTATATACCAACCCCAATTCCATGTCAAGAAATTTCGATTAAGTTAGACACCACTAATATATATGTAAATATAAAAACACTTTTTTTAAAAAAACGACAGATTTTATATTTACAAAAGGGCTATTTTAAACAGGCGGACAGATTTAACCCTGACTATTTGACCATAGGTACTAAAAACAAAATCCCGGCAACCTTGGGGTTGTCGGGATGTTATCTTTTAGGGTGGCTCCCCAGCACGGACTTGAACCGCGGACTTAGTGGTTAACAGCCACTCGCTCTGCCAACTGAGCTACTGGGGAACAGTGTCTCTCAATCAAAGACCTGAGGGTTATATACCAACCCCGATTCCATGTCAAGCACTTTCAATAAAAAAATTTGACATCCCCTTTTCTTGGGATTATTCTTAACTTGTATTAAAAAATTCAGCATAGAAAGGACACCAAATGAATATCACCGGTATTCAGGGACTGAACGCCTACACAGCCAATGCACAAATGGCAGACACGGCACCTGTCCAGAACAACAATAAGGAAGCAACCGCGGCAACCGATATTAATAAGGAGAACGCCCAGACCCTTCAGGAAGCCTTTCAAGTTGAAATCACACCGCAGGCATTAACACTTCAGTCGCAAAAGCAACAAGACCTGGCCCAAGAAGAGCAAAATCAACAGCCGACCCTGCAAAACTTTAAAGATGGTCAGATGGATCAATCAATGAATCAACCCCAGGTCCTGCGAGGCGGCCAGGTTAATATCATTGCCTGACATTTATTATAGAGGACCGTTAACCTGAACCGTTACACACCAAGGACTGGATCAATTTTTTGTAAGCAGCCCTAAGGTGCTGACACCAACCCTCAATGAAAAAGAGCAAATCATGATTACTGAAGACGGAATTGTCACACACGCTACACCTGAAAAAGCCTGGATTAAAACCACCCGCTCGGCAGCTTGCGAAAGCTGCTCTTCAAAAGACTCCTGTGGTGTCAGCCACCATCCTTCCGAAGAGATGACCATCGTTGTTCCCAACACCATTAGTGTCGTAGAAGGAGACCGGGTGATTGTGGGCATTGATTCCGGTCCCATGCTTTTTTTAAGTTTCTTTCTTTATGTATTCCCTATTATATTGCTCATCATCGGCGCACTGATCGGGGATGCCCTTGCCCCTACCCTGGGAATAAGCAACTCAGCCATGTCCATGGGTGTTGGTTTTTTATTATTTGCCGTCGCTTTTTTTATCATCAGAAAAAAGCAGGCCGGCATGTCCAAAAAAGATAAATACAAACCCTTCCTCGTCAGAAAAAAAGCCCCCCTGAACTCCTAAAAATTGCATCATTGTAATAAATAAAAATCCCCCACTTTTTCCTTGTAAATCTAAAGTCAATATACTATATACGCTTCCAGTTGTGGGTTCGTCGATAACCTCTAACCCCTAAAACATTGAGAGAAGAATTATGACATCACAACGCGACCTGAAAATAGCTGTATGGATCATGATCGTTCTTTTAGTCACAGGGATTGTATGTTACGCGTCCTTTTCCCCACCTGTTCCTGACAATCCAGTCAGACTGATGTTTCAGAACAAAGCAGGCAAAGTTTTATTCACCCACCTCATGCACACAGACGATTACTCTTTAGATTGTCTGGACTGCCATCACAATTTAGCCGATGGCGACGAGACCTACAACTGCAGCGAGTGCCATGAGGAAACCGGTGACGAAGACATGCCTTCAAGGGCTGACGCATTCCACGCCCAGTGCAAGGGATGCCATGAAGATTATGGTGCGGGTCCGGTAGAATGTAATGCATGTCATGCGAATTAATTTTTTCAGGATGACGGACAATGCCCTGATTAAGTTTAAGGCTTGGCTTAAGATTTTTACAACACTTAAGGACTAATTATGATTAAACGATCTCTTTTCGCTCTATCCAAACCCAGGCTGACGTATGAACTGCTTGATACGTCTCTGCAATCCGCTGATGAGATTGCGATTCCTGGCAGTCTTATCCTTCTTTTGCCTGAAGAAATCGACTCGGCAAAAAAGGCTTTGATCAGCCCGGGAGATGCTGTCAAAAAAGGGCAAAAATTAACACTTTACGATGACAGCACCTCCTATGTTTTATCTCCTGTCGCAGGTACGATCAAGGGATTTGATTCCTACTCCGATGATTTCGGCAACACAGCAACCTATATCACGATCAAGTCTGACCCATCGCTCACAGGCGATGATCAACTGGCCCAGATTGATCTGGAAGAAACGCTTGAGTCTGCTGCTGATTATCTGGAACAACTCCCCGGGGCACTGCCCGTCTCAACCCTGACAGACCCTAAGTATGATATCAGAACCATTGTGGTGACAGGCGCGGATACAGATATCCTCTGTGACACCTGTCAATTTATCTGTAGCGCATATGCAGGCCTGATGGTTCAAGGCGCCAAAATTCTCAAGAGCATGACCCGGGTCGACCGGTTCTGCATCACCATGCCTGAAAATCTTTCGGCCCAGGTGGACCTTGATGGTTTCAATGTATTTAGAACATCAAATACATACCCATCCAATCTGCCTGCCATGGTCATGAAAGATCATTTAGGTAAAGTGCTGCTTGCGGGCCAGACCCCTGAAGATCTGGGGGTTTGTTTTATACGCCCCGAGGCCCTTGTCTCTCTTGCCCGGGCGTTTGAAGCAGGGGCTCCGGTGTTTGACAAGGTCATCACATTGATTGACAAAGGCGGGAAAAAATACCGGATCAAGGCCACCATCGGCACACCCATCAGTAAACTTTTCGCCTGTTATAATGTCCAGATCAATGATCGGGACCGGATTATCATCGGCGGCCCCATGCGCGGTTCGGCGACCTATACGGTCCATCACCCGGTGGTTCCGGATATGGATACAATCATTGTACAGGACAGGGATGTTGTCGCGGAACTTTCGGATAATGCATGTGTCAACTGCGGCGAATGCGTTCGCATCTGTCCGGCCAATGTCCCCGTGAACCTGCTGGTAAGGTTTCTTGAAGCAAGCCTTTATGAAGAGGCTGCGGACAGATTCGATCTGGAATCCTGCATTGAATGCGGACTCTGCGCGTATGTATGCAGAGCCAGGATTCCTTTGTATCAGTATATCCGCCTGGGTAAGCATGAACTGTTGACCCTCCGTGAAAATGCTTGAAGATGGGAGAAAGCCAATGACAAACACTAAATTGATCGTTTCCCATGCCCCTTTCTGGCATAACGGAGACAGCCTGTTTCAACAGAATCTGAATTATATTATCGCCCTTATTCCGGCTGCGCTTTTCGGGATTCTCCATTTTGGCGCACCCGCCCTTGGGGTGCTGACACTTGCCGCTTCCTCGGCCATGCTCTGGGAAGTACTCCTGTCGGTCATCTCCAAACAGAAAATCGCCATCGGCAATATGGAATCGGCCGTTATCGGACTTCTTTTCGGCATGATGGTTCCGGCGACGATGCCTTGGTGGGTTGTGATCATCGGCACCTTTCTTGCCGTAGTTTTAGGTAAATTCGTATTCGGCGGCACCGGCGGCAATCCATTTAACCCGACCCTTATAGGTATCGCCATTCTCACGATGTCCTGGCCGGCCTTCATGGATTTTGACACCGCGTATGTATCTTACCAGTTTGACTTCACTGCCCTTGCGCCACTGGTTGCCTTGAAATCCCAGGGCACATCCGCCCTGGCCTCATTTCCCATCAGCGACCTGCTCATGGGTAAGGAAGTTGGCGGTATCGGTTCCACCTTCGGACTTGGGATCATCGTCGGCGGCATCTATCTGATGCTCAAGGGTTATACCCGGTGGGAAATCGTAGTATCGTTCCTCGCTGGCGTTATACTTACGGCGACCATTTTCCATCTGCTCCATCCGGATACCTATGCACCTGCCTTGTTCCATCTGTTTTCAGGATACACCCTGATCGGCGCTTTTTTCCTGGCCGTAGAAAATTCATCCTCTCCGGTTAATCGCATCCCCATGCTGATTTATGGACTTTTGGGCGGTTTTATGGTCATCCTGGTCCGTAACATCGGTATCTATCCCGACGGTACGGTTTTGGCCATTCTGCTGATCAACCTTGTTAATCCTCTGATTGATCTAATTAAACCTAAAGCCCTTGGAAAGGGGGTAACCCATGCGTGAGATGATTAGTATGGTTGTGGTACTGACCGTTCTTACGGCAGTGTCCGGCGGCCTTCTTGCAGCTGTTAAGGTAAAAACGGCACCCCAGATTGAAGAGCAGGTATTGAAATTTCAGAAGGCGCCTGCCATCAAGGCAATTTTTGCCGATGCCACCAATGACCCCATCAAGGAACGGTTTAACGTTAAAGCCGACGATGCAGAACTTCAAATCTTTCCCGCAATTCTGGGGGATTCCCAGAAAGCTGTTGCCTTTGAAGCCAAGGGCACAGGATTCGGCGGTCCGATTGGTTTGATGCTCGGGGTTGACCTTGAGTCGGATGAAATCATTGCTGTCCGTGTAACGACACATTCCGAGACACCGGGCATCGGCTCCAGGGCCAAAGAGGACCTTTCCTTTGTTGATCAGTTTGGCGGGATGTCCATGACATCCAACTTCGGAATAAAGGCCCAGGGCGGAGAGATTGATGCAATGTCCGGGGCCACGGTAACTTCAATCGGCGTCAGCCAGGCCGCAGTTGCAGCCCAGGCGCTATATAAGAAGCTGAAACCTGAAATCGTTAAACAGATGAATTAATAAGGTCATTCAGGAGAGATAATTATGGCACAATCCCTGGTAAAAGAATTTTCAAAAGGACTCTGGGCTGAGATTCCTCTGTTCCGCCTGGTCCTTGGGCTTTGCCCGGCGCTTGCCGTCACAAAGACGTGTGAAAACGGTATCGGCATGGGTATAGCAACCACTTTTGTCCTTTTGTTCTCGAACATTTTGGTTTCCCTGCTTAGAAACATAATCCCCTCAAAGGTTAGAATTGCCTGTTACATCGTCATCATTGCCACCTTTGTAACCATCGTGGAATTCATGATGCAGGCATATATGTATGAACTGTTCCTGAAACTGGGTATTTTCATTCCTCTAATCGTTGTAAACTGTGTCGTACTCGGCCGGGCGGAAGCCTTTGCCGGGAAAAACACCGTGTTGCCTTCGGCCGCTGACGGCCTTGGCATGGGACTGGGATTTACGATGGCACTGGCCTCCCTTGGTGCGGTCCGGGAGCTTATCGGCGCCGGGACACTGACGGTTTGGGGCGGCACACCGCTTTTTGAAATCGGGCATGGATATATTCCTTTTCATTTCATGGTTGAAGCACCCGGTGCGTTTATCGGCTTGGGCATGATGCTCTGCCTGATGAACATCATCGGGAAAAAATAAGGTAAGGAGATATTAACATGGGTGATCTATTTGTCCTGGCAATCAGCTGTATTTTTATTAACAATATTCTTCTTGCTCAATTCCTAGGCAACTGTCCTTTCCTCGGCACCTCCAAGAAAATGGAGACCGCCGCCGGCATGGGCATGGCCGTTATCTTTGTACTGGTCATGGCCGGCATGATAACCTGGCTTGTAAATACATACCTGCTCAAAGCCCTTCATGTGGAATTTTTGCAGACTGTTTCCTTTATTCTGGTTATTGCGTCTCTGGTCCAGTTCGTGGAAATGTTCTTAAAAAAGAGTATCCCTGGACTCTATGCAGGTCTTGGTATCTTTCTTCCGCTGATCACAACCAACTGCGCAGTTATGGGTGTGTGTTTGATCAACATTAAGGAAGAGTACACCTTTATTGAGGCACTGGTATCCTCTTTTTCCTACGCCGCAGGTTTCGGCCTTGCGCTGATTCTGTTTGCCGGCGTCAGGGAACGGGTTATCCTTGCACGGGTACCCAAACCTTTACAGGATACCTCCATTGGTCTTATGACTGCGGGTATGATCGCACTGATCTTCACCGTATTCAGAGGCATGGTTTAGTCAATGTTTGAAAGTAAATTCAACCACCTGAGGCGTTCCAAAAGCATGTGGGACAATTTACATCCAAACACCGGCTTTTATAGATACTTGATTAATAGCAACTTTAATATAAGGTGATTGTATGATTCCAGCTATACTGCTAATGCTGGGCATTGGCGCAACATGCGGCATCGTGCTCAGTCTTGCTTCCAAAGTCTTTTATGTGTATGAAGACCCCAGAATCGCACAGGTAGAGAACAATCTTGCAGGTGCCAACTGCGGCGGCTGCGGATATGCAGGTTGTTCTGCCGCGGCAGAGGCCATTGTGTCAGGTAAGGAGTCCCCGAGCCTTTGCATCGTCAACTCCAAGGAGGGTGTTGAAGCCGTTTCCAAGATCATGGGTGTTGATGCCGGCGCGGCCGAAGCGCCCTTGTCCTACAACATGTGTGAGGGCGGAAACCGGGCGGCTGATAAATACCACTATATGGGCGTATCCTCCTGCAAGGCCATGGATGTTATTTATGGCGGACACAGGGTTTGTACGGTGGGCTGCATCGGCCTTGGCGACTGCGTTAAAGCGTGTGCGTTCGGTGCCCTTGAAATGGGACCCGACGGGCATCCTGTTGTAGATGACGACAAATGCGTGGGTTGTGGTGCCTGCCAAAAAGCCTGCCCCAAAGATATTATCGAAGTGAAAACCCTGACTGAAAAATTGATGAAATTCAACCAGAAGCATGATCCGCTGGCACCGTGTGCCCAGACATGCCCGGCTGAAATCAATATTCCCCAATATATCAGCCAACTTAAAGCCGGCAAATATGCCGAAGCGGTCCAGACTATCCGCATGCGAAATCCGCTGCCCCTTGCCTGTGGCCGTGTTTGCCCCCATCCTTGTGAAAACGAGTGCAGAAGGGGTGTTGAAGATGAACCGGTATCCATCAATCAGCTTAAACGTTTTGTGGCCGATTATGAGATGAATTCCGGAAATAAAATCCCCATCCCCTGCGCGCCTGAAAACGGCATGAAGGTGGCGGTTATCGGTGGTGGCCCCGGTGGTCTGTCTGCTGCATATTTTCTGCGCCGCATCGGTTACAAGGTCAGCATTTTTGAAGCCATGCCCAAATTAGGCGGTATGCTGCGCTACGGTATTCCTGAATATCGTCTGCCCAAGAAAATTCTGGATTGGGAAATTCAGACTATTCTTGATCTTGGGATCAACGCCTTCAACCACCTTCGGTTCGGTACCGATTTCGGTTTAGGGTCTCTGATGGCCGGTGGCTATAATGCGGTATGTCTTACCGTTGGTGCCTGGAAAGATTACTCTTTGGGCATTGAAGGCGAAGATCTTCCCGGCTGCTTTACCGGCATTGATTTTCTCCAGCGCATGTCTTCCGGTGAAAAAATTGAATTAGGTAAAACAGCTGCCATCGTCGGTGGTGGTAATACAGCCGTTGACTGTGCCAGAACACTGCTTCGCTGCGGACTTGAAAAAGTATACATGGTCTATCGTCGTACCAGAAAAGAGATGCCCGCCAATGAAGTTGAGATTGTGGCTTCCGAAGAAGAAGGCATTGAATTTGTCTTTTTGGCTGCCCCCACACGGGTTATTCCCGGTGAAGACGGCAAGGCCAAGCATCTTGAGTACCTGAAAATGGAACTGGGCGAACCTGATAAATCAGGACGTCGTCGCCCCGTACCCATTGAGGGTTCTGAAACCAAGCTGGATGTTGATATGGTTATCTCCGCCATTGGTCAGTCCCCCGATGCATCGTTTAAAGAACAGGATCCCCATCGCAGAATGACGGAACTTGAGCTGACCCGCTGGAACACCATTGATAACGATCCCACAACCTTGCAGTCTTCCGTGCCGTATATCTTCACCGCTGGTGATTCGGCCACCGGTCCTGCATTGGTAGTTGACGCTATTGGTTCCGGACGGCGTGCGGCAAGATCCATAGATCTGTTCCTCAAGGGAGAACCCGTTGAGCCGCCCAAGGATTCTTTGCAGCAAAAACGCATCCACGAATCCATTTTTAAATCCGTGGAAGGCATCACGGCCACACCGAGGGCCAAGATGCCTGAACTGCCGGTAAGCGAGCGTCTTGATTCGTTTATAGAAGTGGACCAGGTGCTTGACGAAGAAGAAGCACACAGAGAAGCAAACCGGTGCCTGAACTGCTGCCGGATCTGCTACAATCCTGACACACAATTTCCCATTGCCAAATAATTCGGCATTAAGGAATAAATGAACATACGGGTCTGACCGCTTTTGCGGCAGACCCGTTTTAATTTTAACACCGAAGACTACACACCGGATTGAAAGATTTCCAGCATACAATTAAAAGGCCAAAATCGGAGTCGTCCGCCCCGAAATCCAAGGGGAACTCTCATAAAAAGTTAAAAATAACGATTCTGATTTCAGCCCTCTTCTGCTTGTTCACCGCTATGTTCATTGGTGCCGCCGTGCTCTGGATCTCCTGGTTCATCAAAACTCCGGCGTCTACCCGGTCGAAACCGGTTACGTTTACAGTATCTTCGGGCCAGCATCTATCGGCCATCGCCCGAAACCTTCAAGACCAGGAACTCATTTCAAATCTCATCGCGTTCAAGCTTTATGTCCGGATCAAAAAGTCTGGAACCCGAATTAAAGCAGGTGAGTATGCGATGAATACCGGGATGAGTCCGAAAACCATCTTGAATCTTTTAACTTCGGGGAAAAATAAGCTTTACCGGATCACCCTTCCCGAAGGGCTGAACATGGAAGAAATTGCAATGCTCGTTCAAAAAGCAGGCCTGTGTTCCAGCAAAGATTTTTTAGCCGTATGCAACGACTTAAAATTTATAAATGAATTGAAAATACCTGGAATGACCTTGGAAGGTTATCTCTTTCCCGACACCTATTTTTTCTCCAAGGAGACAGATTGCAAAACCTTGATCACAAAAATGGTGTCAACATTTAACAAAACATTCAATGATAAATGGAAAGCCCGGGCAAAAGAATTGGACTTAAGTGTTCATGAAGTTGTGATTCTTGCCTCAATCATTGAAAAAGAGACGGGTAATGCAAAAGAAAGGCCCATCATTTCATCGGTATTCCATAACCGTTTAAAGCGCAATATGCGATTAGAAAGTGATCCCACGGTAATTTACGGGGTTTCGGACTATCACGGCAAAATCAGATATAAACATTTAAGGCGTGTTACCCCTTATAACACCTATAAGATAAACGGACTGCCGGCCGGACCCATTGCCAACCCGGGCGCCCTGGCGCTGAAGGCTGCGTTGTACCCTGCCCGGACAAATTACCTTTTCTTTGTATCAAAAAACGATACCACGCATCAATTTTCAACAAACCTCAGAGATCACAACAGAGCCGTAAAAAAATATCAACTCAAATAGCCTCTCTTAATCATCAAATCGTTTTAGATAAACAAGCACAGCACCACCGAACTTTGATCTTTTGGCACCCGCCCACTTATAGGATAGAACTATATTGTCTTTCTTCATCGCCTTTAACAAATCCTCCACCACATGGGGAAGCACGGGGCCGTCTTCTGAGTGAAGCCCTTTGCCTACAATAATACGCAGGGTAAAAAATCCCTGGACATGGGCAGTTGAAATGAAAGATCGGGCCTTAACCTGGGCCCCCATGGCGGTGAAGCCGTGAAGATCAAGGGTTGCTTCAGGCGGTGGATATCTCTTTAGCCGACGCTTCAAGGGCATGGGCTTCGGGATTTTACGGAGCCCTCGATTACCTTTCAAAGAGGCTTCAAGCAGCCTTGAAAAATCTTCTTCGGGGTCAATGGTGGAAATATCCTGCTCAACTGTAGAATTATCAGATAATTCATCGGAATCAATATTTTTTTCCATCCATGTTTCATAATCATCGAGCAAAGGAAGACCGTGTTTGTTTAATTTTTTTGGGGGTTCAACAGGCCGGTTTGACTTTCCCTGATTTTCTTTTAAATGTCTTTCGTCATCAATTAAAAAAGCATCTAGAAAATCTTTGTCCGAAGAGAGCTTGGGCAGATCCTTTTTGCTGTGCAATTTTTGTCTATTTTTCCTGGTATTTACCTTTTTCATAAATGATATATTACTTGAAAAACAGGGGGTTTTCAAGGTTCTGCCTTTGTTTGTCATATTTGACTTTAATACACCTTCCTGCTATTGTCCCTTCATGAATATTGGCGACATTGTTGAATATATAGACCAGCAAAAAATAATATCTGCGGTTATTTTAAGTGAGGCAAAAGGAAAGCTTCGGCTCCTCAATGAGAACAGCCGGGAAGTTATCTTTTCCGAAAAACGGCTTGCCCATGTTTCACAGACCCGGCTGGATACCACATGCGCCAAAGCTACCCTTGTCTCCCACCTCAAGCAGGTGGCTGAAACCCGCAAAAAGCTGTCTGAGTCTATTGATATCAAAGGATTATGGGAAATTCTACATGATGATCCCGAAGAAATTGATATCTCCGCCATGACCCTGTTCTGTTTTGACCCGCCGTTGACCCCGGACCATGAAGCTGCTGTTATCCGGGCATTTTTTAACGACCGCCTCTATTTCAAATTTAATAAAGTTATTTTTTGTCCGTTCACCGAAACCCAGGTGGAGGCAAAAAAACGGCAGATCAGGGAAGAAGAAAGGCGGGAAGCACTCATCAATAAAGGCGCAGCCTGGCTTGCGCAGCTTCGGGACCGAGGCAGTGTCAGTGGCGAACAAGACCCGGCGCTCATAGAAATCTTAAAAAACTATTATGTATTCGGCAATGATGCCCAAAAAGCCTTTGTGGCAAAAAAAATCATCAAAAAGGCTGGATTAAGTTCGCCTGACAGATTATTTGAGCTTTTTGTAAAGGCAGGTATCTGGGATGAGGATGAAAACCTGGATCTGGTCTCCTTTCAGATTCCAACTTCATTTTCACCCAAAGTGAACAAAGCCGCAGAGTACCTGTGCAAGGTATCTCCTCTCGTATTTGATGATCCCAAACGCAAGGACCTGACGGATCTGCCCTTGATTACCATTGACGGTCAGTCCACCCAGGATTACGACGACGCCATCAGCCTGGAAACCACGGAAAACGGCTATCGGCTGGGCATTCATATTATTGATGTCGGGGCCTGCATCCGCAAGGAAGACACCATTGATATTGCTGCCAGGGAGCGCGCCTCTTCCATTTACATGCCCGATGACAAACTGCCCATGATTCCACCGAGCCTGTCCGAGGATTTGTGCAGCCTCAAGGAAGGGCAACTGCGGCCCGGGGTGTCGACCCTCGTTCAGATGAACCGGTTTTTTGAAGTCCAGGACTATAAAATTTTGCCCTCGGTGATCAAGGTCCACCAGCAGATGAGCTATACCGAAGCCAATATTGTTAACGGTAAGAACGACCCCATCACCACGCTTTACAAAATGGCGACCGTCCTGCGGGAAAAACGGCTTAAGTCCGGGGCCATCCAGATCACCCTGCCCGAGGTTAATGTGTGGCTGGATGAAAATAAAAACATCCACTATACCAAGGTGGACCGGGAAAACCCCTCCCGGATGCTGGTCTCGGAGATGATGATTCTGGCCAACACCCTGATGGCCGAATTTTTAAAAAACAATGACATGCCCGGCGTCTTCCGTTCCCAGGCCCAGCCCAAACAGCGTATTTTCAAGGGTATTGAAACGGAACTGATGCCCAATTTTCTCCAGCGCAAACAATTGAGCCGGGCGGTAATTACCACCCATGCCGAGCCCCATGCAGGCTTAGGCGTTCCGGCCTATGTGACGGCCACCTCCCCCATCCGGCGCTACCATGATCTGCTTACCCAGCGCCAGATCAAGGCCATACTGGGTATCGGCACCCCCTACTCTGCCAAGGAGCTTGAAGACATTCTTGCGTCCATTTCCGTGGCCGTATCCAATACGGGCCGCATCCAGGCCGCCCGCAAGCGTTACTGGGTGATTAAATATCTGCAGGATTTAAGGGGGGAAAACTTTGAAGGGCTGGTGCTTGACTCATACAGGGACCATTACAACGTTCTGCTCAAGGAATTCATGCTTGAATGCAGACTGCCGGCATCCGGACTTAAACTCAAACCCGGCAATCAGATTCAGGTGACGATCCAGCATGCTGATGCGCGTCGGGGTCAGTTGACGCTTTTTGCCGTCTGAGCCATTATCCCATCAGACCCTAACTTGCAACTAAAGTGCGCCGCATTTTAAACTCTGTGCTCTCTGTGTCCTCTGTGGTTAAAAAAAAAGCGGTCAATGCTCGCAAAATACCAACCAGAAGGATTGATAAAAACATTCAATCCCTTCGGGCTTTCGTTTTTTAAACCACTGAGAGCACAGAGGTTTGGCTTTCGCCAAACTGCACAGAGAAAGTCGCCGTGATGAAAATTGCAGCCGGTAAGGTTTATAATATATTAAATTTGATGAACCTGTAAAAAGCCCGATTTTAGCATTTTTTCAACCGCAACATACTGAAATTATTGATAGCGAAATTGCCATTTTCGACTTTTTACGAGACCATCAAATTTACCGTTGTGTTTTCAGGCTGGGAATGATTATCTCCAATAAATTAAGAGGAGGAGCGTGAATCTTATCATAATTAAATTGGTTGTTGCTGTTTTTTGGGCTGTAATTGCTGGACTGTTAGCTAAAAGAAAAAATCGCAATGTTTTCGGTTGGGGAATAGCTGGCGCATTATCTTGGCCTATTGCACTAATAATATTGGCTTTTATGCCGTATCTCTGCCCTAAATGTAAGCAAACAATATCAAATCAAGAAGCGAAGATCGGTAATTGTCCAAATTGTAACGCCCCTAAAAAGTCCTCATCTGAAATAAAAGCAGAAATTGATCATGGAGCAACAGAGGCTCAAGAGCCCGAATTTAGTTTTGTTGCCAAAGACAATTTCTCTTTATTTGAGTATGCATGTAAATATTTGGATTGTAAGCTTTATCAAGGCGTAAGGCTGCCAGCAATTATTCTCGACGCAAAGGAAGAATTTGACACAGAGCAGTCAGTAATAATTCAAGATGATGGATCACAGCTTGCTGTAGTTAAGGTTGCCGATAGTGATGGTGGTTTTGTAGTTCCTGCACAGACGACAGGCCGTGGAAGTGTAGGTTTAAAACCCGGCGATTTAGTTGCATGGCAAGCTATGGAACATATGCCCGACATGGGCAATGAGGCGGGAGATTATAGATTTGGCTGGGTAGGTTTTATAATTGGCACATTAAAACTTGAATTAACTAATAAAGAATTGCAAATAGATAAGGAACTATAGATCTGAGAACGATACCATACAGGCCGATGGAGATCTATCCGTTGTGCGTTGGAACGTGGGGCTAATAATTTTAGCCTTGTATCGTTCCAGCGAAAATTATTAGAGGGAAAAGATGGATAAAATTGACATCAATCAAGCAGTATTATTTTTTACAATCATTTTTGGAGTAACACAATCCGTATTAGATAGACGTGGGATCCCCCTGTGTCAGGATAGATGTCGCCTCAATTGAAAATTAAATTCGGGGCATTGAGGTTATAAAAATGGGACATTCTATCCAAATCAAAGAGGCTGTGTTACAAAAGGTACTACTGGGCAACAAACCCCACCATGAGATATCGCAAGAATTCGGAGTTGGCCGATCAACAATCGGAAAATGGCTAAGACAATATAAAGAAAGCGGCAACACTGCATTGAAATCAAAAGCGAAACGCCCCAAAGACTGGTCTTCTGAGCAAAGAATTTCAGCACTTATAGAAACAGGAACTATGACTTCTGAAGAATGTGTTGCCTGGTGCCGTAAAAAAGGAATTTTTTGCCATCACTTGGAGCAATGGAGAAAAGATGCCGTTTCCGGTATGTCAAACACTGCAGATAAAAGGCAAAGTGAAAAGGAAAAACAATATAAAAAAGAAATATCCTCTTTAAGACGCGACCTTTCCCGTAAAGAAAAAGCACTTGCAGAAACAGCGGCCTTGCTGGTTCTTAAAAAAAAAGCCCAGGCGATCTGGGGGGAGCCAGAGGAAGATTGATAACCTCTGAGGATAAACGGTCCGTGTTAACCTTGATATCTGAGGCCTGCCAAGCCGGCGCCGGTAAAAGTAAGGCGGCACAATTATTGGGATTAACAGTGCGAACGATTCAGCGCTGGAAAAAGCAGGGGACAACAGATCACCGTAAGGGTTCTCGTGCCGTTCCTGCCAATAAGTTGTCGGTTGAAGAGCAAGATAACATTGTCAATGTACTGAAATCTCAGGAATATGCAGATTTCAGCCCCAATCAAATCGTTCCAAAGCTTGCTGATCAGGGTATCTATATGGGATCTGAGTCTACAATGTATAGAATTTTGAGAACGCTGAAGATGAACGAGCACCGTCAGGCAAGCAATCCAGTGCATAGACATAGCCCGGAAACATTCACGGCATGTGGTCCTAATCAGATATGGTCCTGGGATATTACATATTTGCCTTCATCAGTGAAAGGTCAATTCTATTACCTTTATATCGTGATGGATCTATACAGCCGGAAAGCTGTCGCCTGCCAGGTTTATGAATCGGAGTCCGGAGAATTTGCCTCAGATTTGATAGCAGACGCCTGCATTCGTGAAAAGATATCAAAAAAACAGATTATTTTGCATTCTGATAACGGATCTCCAATGAAATCAGCAACTATGTTGGCCAAGCTGCAAGACTTAGGGGTCATGCCGTCCTTTAGCCGGCCCAGTGTCAGCAATGATAACCCTTTTTCAGAGTCATTGTTCAGAACAATGAAATACAGGCCGAATTATCCGGAAAAGCCATTTGAAAATGTAATTAAAGCAAGAGATTGGGCGGATAATTTTGTCACTTGGTATAATACTGTGCATTTCCATAGCAGTCTCAATTTTGTTACTCCTGATGACAGACACCGCGGAAAAGATGTTCAAATCCTTGAGGATCGACATAAAGTGTATATGGAAGCCCGGTTGAAGAATCCTGAAAGGTGGTCCAAGGGAACAAGAGCCTGGAAGCCAATTACAGAAGTAAGTTTGAAAAAATTCAAGCGGTTAAAGCCTGAAACCGCTGCTGGAAAAAGGCTTGCTTGATCGTTGGAATTTAGCACGGCATTAGCACAACTCCCTCATGGCTGAGAATGGGCCCCCAATTACCCGTCGGAGGTCATGAGGGGGTTGTGCGGCAAAATTAGAAAATATTATAGAAAAGGCGACAACTTGCTTGACACGCGCCGGGATTGGGAGGATTGAAGATCTTCCAGATAGCAAAAAATTATTAGGGCTTATGGCACTGGACATTCCTCTCAATTTATTATCAGGTATTGGACTTATTGCAATAACTATTTGGTCCTTTTTTATGCTCAACTGGATAAATGCCATAGTAATTGCCTCCCTTGGATTTGTCGTATGGAGCATAATTTTAGCAATAATATTGGCCCTATTGATACATAGTGAGGCTTGGGAAAGCATTCTCATTATAGGACTTCCTTTACAAATTGTTAATAAACTCATTACGTCCGGAGGGGTTTTGTTTTTAGTATGGACTTATGTGAAATGATTCCGTTTTTTTATTTATTCGTTAAATAGTGAACTCACGACCTGTTTGGATGTATACCCCGGTCGACTGAGCGACCCGTTACATTTAATACATTCAAATAAGTGGATATGTGAAAGGTAAACAGAAACCACCCACTGATCAGTTTGTTGGACGCAACTATCTATTTTTCGAAGGAAATCTTAAATGCACAAATTCAACCTAATTAATAATGCGCTTGATAGTCTTGAACACGCAATAGGTCATTTAACAAATGGCGCAGGCATTAGTGTGGGTGACTATAAGCGTGTTATTATAGATCTATCACATGTTGCTGAATTACTTTTCAAAGAGCGCTTACGGATTATCCATCCCGCATTTGTTCTATCAGATGTAGATAAGTATCCATCAACAACTGCCCATACTATAAACGCGGCCAATGCCCTCAAACGTCTTCAGAAAATTGGTGGAGTTGAATTTGAGGATGAAGATCAGGCCGCATTGAAAACCATCAGAGAAAAGCGTAACGAAATAGAGCATTATGAATTTTTTATCGGTGAAAATGAGGCGAAAATTGTAATTGGCAATGTCTTAGTCTTTATTTTTAAATTCTCATGTGATGAGATAGGTTTAGATTGGGCAGATCGCAGGTTAAACGATCCATCTTGGGCCAAATTAAACGAATTTGCCGAATTCTATGAAGCTCAGAGAGAACACATCCTCAATACCATAATTGATTCGGAAATCCCTACTTTAGATTGTCCTATATGTCGAAATGACACTTTCGATATGAACTCTGAAGTTTGTCTACTCTGTGGGCATAAAGAAGAAGCGTTGCAATGTGCCATCTGCAATGCCGAGTATCTCTATTCAAATGTTGAATATGAAAACGCGGGGCTTTGTCCGAATTGTGAATGGGAAGATGGCTATGCAGCGGCACATTTCGAAAAATACTAAACCAAGCCACCTTACAAATAAATTAACTCGGACGTCATAAAGCTGCTCCGCTCGTTTCTCGCGCCGCCACTTTGTGCAGCAGGTTATTTAAGCGTTACATTTAATACATTATTTGCGTTATCGTCCGAGGCTCCACCAGAATCAATTTTATAGAACATTGAATTGAAGATGGTGGATCGTTTGGACGAAAATGCTTGATGCTTATATTTTTGCTTTTTTGATTTACCACGAAGGACTCGAAGAGCACGAAGAATGTTTTATGCAAATCAATCTTCATGCTCTTCAAGATTTTATTTTAAAAGCACTTGTCTTTTAGTGTTTAAAACTACGCTGTCCTGTGTAGACCATGCTGGCGCCGAACTCATTGCAGGCCTCAATGGACTGGTAGTCGTTCATGGAACCGCCGGGCTGGATAATGGCTTTGACACCCTGGCGCAATCCGACATCAACACCGTCCCTGAATGGGAAAAAAGCATCAGAAATCATGGAAGACCCAATCAGTCCGCCTTTTTCTTTGGCCACATCGGCTTCAATCTCGGCCTTTTTATCTTCATCGGTCATGTTGGCAAAAGGCGTATTGTAGCGTTCAAAGCAGTACCGGTCGCACAATTTACGATAGGCCTTGTCCACAGCGATCTCCGCAACACCCACCCGGTCCTGTTCGCCGGTGCCGATACCTACGGTGCAGTTGTCTTTTACATAGATTACGGAGTTGGAGGTAATCCCGGACTCAACGAGCCAGCCAAAAAGCATATCCTCATATTCCTGGTCCGTGGGTTCCCGGTCCACTTTATAGGTTGTACCCTTGTATTCCGTGGACGCAGTAAACAGGTCCTCTTTTTTAAGTGTCGTGGGCACAAAGGACCACTGGGCGACAATGCCGCCATCCATCAGGCTCTTAAAATCCACCACCCGCTCACCGATGAATGACTGCAGCTTATCCATGGCGTTGATCCGGATCACACGCAGATTTTTGCGGCGGCCCAGAATCTCGATGACCCCATCCTCAAACTCCGGGGCTACGACCACTTCAGCATACTGATCGGCGATGCCTTCTGCAGTTGCCTTGTCCACAGCTTTGTTCAGGGCAATACACCCGCCGAACGCAGCGATTCGGTCTGCCATATAGGCTTTGGCATAGGCTTCTTCCAGGCTGTCGGCCCGGGCAGCCCCGCAGGGGTTGTTATGCTTGACAATGACGGCACAGGGGGTATCCGTAAAATACCGCAAAATATTCAGTGAATTGTCTGCATCCGTCAGATTGGTTTTACCGGGGTGCTTACCGGACTGCAGCAATTCAATATCAGACACAAGGTGTTTGCCCGGTACAATGGTCTTTGCATCTCCCAGGGCCAAATTTCCATTGACCAGCCGGTATAATGCGGCTTCCTGGCCCGGGTTCTCCCCGTAACGAAGCCCTTTTTCAACCCCATCAATAACCCAGGACGCTTTTTCATAAAACAGGGTCTGCCGGCTGTCACCATTCACAAATGAAATTTCCATGGACGGGGTGAAATGGTCATCCATGATGGTTTTGTACATTTTTTTAAGATCTTTACTCATAACTACTCCCCTGTTTTATAACACGATTGAACATCTTTATTTGAAAGCCCTGCCATATAATCGGCAATGGCCCGGTCGTACTGTGCTGTATGCTCAAAGGCCTTTGATGCAAGCGCATACCGGTCTTTGAGTCCCAGAGCCCCGTCCTGTTTTTTGAGGGCCGCCACAATATCGTCATAGGATTTGGGATCCACCACCGACGCCACCCGGATAAAATTCTTGGCAGCAGCCCGGATCATGGTTGGTCCGCCGATATCAATGTTGCCCCGGGCATTTTCAGGGGTAACATTTTCCTGGGCAATGGTCTGGGCAAAGGGATAGAGATTGACCACAACCATATCAATGGGCAGTCCGTGGGTACGTTCCAGGTCATTCTGGTGGGCCGGATTGTAAGTTTCGGTCAAAAGGCCCAGATAAATTTTGAAATCCAGGGTTTTGACAAGGCCCCCCTGGGTTTCGGGCTGGCCGGTATAATCTGATACCTGTTTGAGGTTATCTTCGGCATCAGGTCCAAGCATATCTCTTATTTTGGAATAGGTTCCGCCGGTGGACAAAATGGTCAGATCCGGGTTGATCTCAAGCAGCCGGGGAATAAAGGTCCCCAGCCCGCTTTTATCGGATACGCTAACCAGAATGGTCTTTATTTTCACAAGATCATCAATTCTTTCTACCACGTTTTTCGTCATGGTTTTTCCTTATTTATAATAGATTGGTGCTATATATTTTAAATGCAGGGATGCATTTACCCTATTCTTATAGGTGAAGTCAAGTTGGTGTTTGAACGAAAAGTCACCCGCCTGCGACGTTGCTGCACAAAGCTGCAATCCTCACGTACTTTAGTACGCTCCGGTTCCAGCTTTGCTTGCGCCTTGCATCAGGGCAACTTTTCGTCCAAACATCGCGCCGTCATCAGACACAAGTAGAAACATTTCAATTTCACAGAATCATGCGCCCAAGAGACTGAACAAGATCCCGGGTTTTATCCATATGCTCGGGGGGAATCATAAGTGCAGGAATTTTTAAATTTCGAGCCGTGCCTCCAATTTTTTCTTGTTCCGGTACCCTGTTGTCCCCTGCGGCATTATTTTGCACATGTTCCAATAAATCAAGGAAACTGCCGTATACCCCCCCGGCATCCAGATGCTCCACAAACTGCATGAAAACCGTTGTTATGGTTAAGGCCAGATCGGGCATATCCCCCTGCCCTGTCTGGCTGCAGGGGGTTGTGGACATCATTACCCGGCAACCTAATGGCCGGACAGGATAGATGGTACACATGCCGTCTTCAAGCAGCGGACAGATTCCCCAGGTCGGGTCGTTGTCTTCTTCATCCGTATCCCTGCCCTCCATGCAGGCCAGGGCAAATCCGTTGGTGGTCTGGGAAGGCCGAAATCGTCTGGTCTCTCCGGCCCGGGACAGCCTGACACGGATATCGTCCAGCGTATCGGTACCAAGCCGGTCCTGGATGTAGGCAACTTCAAGGCCGGTTGCGGTGACATTGCAGGTACAGCAGTCTGCACACTGTTTTACGCAGGCAAACGAAAACGACGCCATGGCCGTATCAAACAGGGTGTATATCTTTTCAAGAGTGCTCAGAGCGTTATTAAGTTCTACAATACTTGTCATTATTTTAACCAACTAATTACATTTAGACAAAATAGTTGTCCCTCCCATATCATTGGAGTATAGTCGCGTCAACGAAGATGATTGTAATTCAAACCAAACAGGTAAGAAAAGGAGAGTGCAAAAATGAGCGCGTTGTTAATCATGATCCTATCCTTCGCAGGATATCTTATCATGTACAACCTTTACGGTCGATACATCGGCAAAAAAATATTCAAGCTAACCCGGGAGGCGGGCGTTCCTGCGGTGGAGATGGAAGACGGCGTGGATTACGTGCCCACAAAAAAAGAAGTGATCTTCGGGCATCACTTTACGTCCATTGCAGGAACTGGGCCCATTGTGGGTCCGGCCGTCGCCATTATCTGGGGCTGGGTACCGGCCCTGGTCTGGGTGATTGTGGGCAGTATTTTCATGGGTGCGGTGCACGATTTCGGCGCTTTAATCATCTCCATGAGAAACCAGGGTAAATCCATTGCCGATTATACGGCCAAATATGTCAACAACCGGACCCGGTTCTTCTTCTTTTTGATCGTTTTCTTGAATTGTGGATCGTTATTGCGGTGTTCGGTCTTGTCATTGCCATCGTATTCAGCATGTATCCGCAATCGGTACTTCCTGTATGGTGTGAGGTTGTAATCGCCGTTCTGCTGGGCCATGCGGTTTACAAACAGGGCAAAAGCATCATGATCTGGTCCATTATTGCGGTGATTGCCATGTATGTCACAGTTGCCGTCGGTATATATCTGCCCTTTAAAATGCCGGAAATTGCAGGTATTCCCGCCACGGGCGTCTGGAGTATCATTCTGCTGATCTACGCGTTTATCGCATCGGTGCTTCCGGTCACCACGCTGCTGCAGCCCCGGGACTTTATCAACTCCCACCAGCTTTTGATCGCCATGGCCCTTTTGATTGCGGGCGTTTTTGCCTCAGCCTTCGGCGGCAACCTTGAGCTTGTGGCCCCGGCGGTCCAGATGACCCCGGAAAAGGCGCCGCCCATGTGGCCATTCCTTTTCATAACCATCGCCTGCGGGGCCATTTCAGGTTTCCACTCCCTGGTGTCATCCGGCACATCGGCCAAGCAAGTCCGGTATGAAACCGACTCTTTGTTTGTGGGCTATGGCTCCATGCTTTTAGAAGGTGCACTTGCCGTTCTGGTTATCATATCCGTGGCCGCCGGGATCGGCATGGGGTACCCCACCAAAGACGGGCAGATACTGACCGGTGTAGCGGCCTGGACCACCCACTATTCATCCTGGGCCGCCGCAGCAGGCCTCGGCTCAAAAATCAGCGCCTTTGTGGACGGTTCCGCCAATATGATCTCTTCCATTGGAATTCCCACAAGCCTTTGCGTGGCCGTCATGGGTGTGTTTGTGGCATCATTTGCAGGCACCACCCTGGATACAGCCACCCGTATCCAGCGCTACATCATTTCCGAGCTGTTTTCCAATCTGAAACTTGATTTTCTCACGGGCAAATATGCAGCAACCTTCCTGGCCGTTGCCACGGCCCTGGTCCTGGCCTTTGCCACGGGTGCCGGCGGCAAAGGCGCCCTTAAACTGTGGCCCATGTTCGGTGCGGTGAACCAGACCCTGGCCGGGCTTGCCCTGATCATCATCGCAGCCTATCTGAAAACAAAAGGCGGTATTAAATGGCTTGTGGCCGGTATTCCTGCCATTGCCATGATGGTGCTCACCATCTGGGCACTTCTTTTAAATCAGACCGCATTTGGGGCCAAGCACAATTTACTGCTGCAGGCAGTGAACGGTATCAGTTTGATCCTGGCTGTCTGGATTTTCATTGAAGGCCTGATCAAAATCGCAACGGTGAAAGCCGATTTAAACAATTAGAAGTTATTAAATATAATAGTTGCCCAGATGCAAATTTTTATCAAGCGTCGCAGCTGGACAACTTTCGTACTAAATATATAGATACATATTGCCATGGTTGCGCATTTAAAACTGACATCCTCCCTGAAGCGTCTTTACTGGCTGATGACTGGCCCGGCCCTCATCATTTTCGCCTGCCTTTTTATGGTCACTCATTGGATTGGCAAGGCAGCAGATGAATCGGCCATCAGACACCTGCCCGGCATCTGGCATGGGCTCCTTTTCACAGGGGCTGCCGTTACAGCCATTGCAGGGCCTTTGATGATGCGCATCACATTTGCCCATAGGGTCAGGCAGCTTATCTGTGTGCAGATTCAGCCGTTTTTAACTTTCCAGCGCCGTCTGATTGTTCTCTCCGGCATCACCCCCTATCTGGCACTGACCGGCGTATGGGGCGGACTTTCTCAATTTCATGCCGGCGGTATTATTCTCATGGCACTTTACGGGGCCTACTATTATTTCCCGTCTGAAAAACGAATTTCCTACGACATCAAGTTATTCAGGGTGGCATTGAATGATTAAAGAGTGGCTGAAAAAAATAAAAACCGCCGTGGTCAATGCCTGGAAAACAGCAGATGAAGTGGCCCGGCACAAGGCGGTGGACCATTTAGAGGATGAGGTTGAAGAGATGGAATATATTTTTGCCGTGCTCTGCCAGGGGGCCTTTATCGGCATGCCCGCACCGCCGGAACGAATCAGCCTGGATCTTTTGCCGGAGATGGAGAAGGATCTGATCCTTTTAATGGAACGGGTGCATACAAGCAATGAACCGTTATCAAAACTTTTTTCCGCATTTGACATCTGATGAAAACCGAACCTGACGTTCTATTTTTTTTGGGAAAAGGCGGCACAGGCAAGTCCACATGTGCGTCACTTTGCGCCCTGGATCTTGCCGGAAAAGGTTACAGGGTTTGCCTGGCCTCCTTTGACGATGCCCACAACCTGTCTGACATTTTCCAGACAACATTGTGCCATGCGCCCAAGGCCGTTGTTCCCGGCCTTGAGGTCATCCAGATGGACAAAGACAAAGAGATCGCATCCTACCTGGCAGGGGTGACACGACAGGTAAAACGAAACTTCACCTACCTGACCGCATTTAACCTCGGAAACTATTTTGATGTATTAAAACTGTCTCCAGGCATGGAGGCCCACGCACTGGCCAAAGGCTTTACCGAGCTTAAAAAAAAATACATGGGATGGGATTATCTGATCATCGACATGCCGCCCACAGCCCTTGCGTTAAGCTTTTTTAATCTGCCGGCCCTGTCGTTGCTCTGGGTGGCGCAGTTGGAAAAACTGCGTCTGGAAATCAACCAAAAAAAAGAAATCATTTCAAAAATAAAATTAGCCGGCAAAGAGATTGCCAAGGATAAGGTGCTGGCAAGAATCATGGAGATAAAATCCGATTATCAGGATCTGCAATCCTATTTTGAACACAACGCCCTATGCTATGTTGTGCATAATACGGATGCCCTGTCCCTGGCCGAAACCCGAAGAATTACCGATCAGCTTGAAAAGCTTGGTATAACGCCGGCCGGTCTGTTCTGCAATCACAGATCCCGGCATGAAATGGATTCAAACACCTTGGAACCCGAACTTTCATGCCGAATTTTAATGAATCTGCCTTACTCGGCTGAACCTTTGGTGGGAATTGACACGCTGACCCGGTTTACCAGACAGTCAGGTCTTGATCCGGCCAAAGCAATATTGAGGTCAATTACTCGCCGATCTTTTCAATGTCCAGACCGATCATAAAATGATCTTTATAGCCACGGGATGAACCATCGAGAATATATTTGATGCGGGTGGGTTTGCGAACTGCGGGAATGGTCTTGTCCCGATAGTGAAAAATCATGGGCACAAGATCGCCGCTTTTAAGACTCTCCAACGCCTTTGAATGTTTTGTCACCAGGGCGAAGCATGGCTCTGATTCATTTTTCCTCAGCTTAAACTGATAGAAAATTCCCGGATTATCCAGTTGAAATTCAGCACTGAAATACATATTATCCTCTTGTTTTATCTCCACGGATCAACAGCCTCCTTTCAGAATTCTTTAACAAAAATACAAAAAAATCTATTTTCAACTTCAATTGGAATTTAACAGAAACACAGGCAACTTACGTGCCATCACTGCATGTTGGAAGCGAGTAAAAAAAACAGCTAAATCCAGAACATTACCTTCATATAAAAACAGTTCGCCTTAATAACAAAAAGCCGGTTACCAAAATGTTATAAAAGTTACGAAAACTGCACCCCGAAACCCCGAGCTTAATGAGGGACTGACTGTTCCAGAGCGCAATACAGACCAGACAGCCTGAAAATTATTTCTTTCGCAGCCGTAAAATTTTTATTTAGTGTCTGAACGAAAACCTGGAAATTTTGTTGAGTACAAGGCGGGGTAAAATTTTAACCGGAGTAATACATGAAGTATTTCAAGGATTAAAATTTCAGACCAACGCCGTAATCGGCAAAATTTACGGTTTTCGGTCGGGCACTATTTATAGATGGCAGGATTTATGTTGTACTTTTTGACCTTATAATGCATGGCCCGTTTACTTATACTCAAAAGATCGGCCGCCTTTTTTTGAACCCCCCGTGACTTTTTCAGGGCCCGTATAATCGTATCCTTTTCACTTTGCTCAATGGAAAACGCCTGGGAATCGGGAAGATCGGAAGTGAGCACCGCATTTTCCCTGATGCTTTCAACCTGAAGGTCCCAGGGTTCAATGATTTGATTGCGGCACAGCACCGCCCCGGCTTCAATGGTATTTTTCAATTCCCGGACATTACCGGGCCAGGGGTGTTCTTCGAGCACTTTGACGGCGGCATCGGAAATACGCAACCCCTCAATGCCGTGTGCCTGACCATAATTTTTGGCAAACATATCGGCCAGGGGATATACGTCTTCTTTTCGCTCGCGCAACGGCGGAATGGTCAGGGTGATTCCCTTGAGACGGTAGTACAGGTCCTGACGGAAACTGCCCTCTTCAATGGCCAGGGGCAGGTCGGCATTGGTTGCTGCAATCACCCGGCAGTCCACAATGGATTCTTTTACCGCGCCCACCTGCCGGATTTTTTTATCCTCCAGAAACCGCAACATACGGCATTGCATATCATGGGAGATATTGCCGATCTCATCGAGAAAAAGGGTGCCGGAGTCGGCGACCTGGATAAGCCCGACCTTGTCTTTCACCGCATGGGTAAATGCGCCTTTCAGGTGACCGAACAATTCACTTTCAAGGATGCCTGCCGGCGTTGAACCGCAGTCCACAACCATGTAAGGTTGCTCTCTTCTGGCACTGTTTTTATGAATACATGAGGCGATGCGCTCTTTGCCCACCCCGCTTTCACCAAGGAGAAGGACATTCACCTGGGTGCCGGCCACCTTTTTTACCATGCTGTAAAGACGCTTCATGGCAGGGGATTTCCCCCAATAAAATCCGGATTCAACCAGGGGCATGGGTTTTGCGCCGCCACCACCGCCCTTCACGGCCATCACGGCGTTAATTTTTTTAACCAAATCCTTACCGTCAAAAGGCTTGGAAATATAATCGACTGCGCCTAGTTTCATGGCCTCCACAGCATCCTGTATGGTGCCGTAGGCCGTCATTAAAATCACCGGAAGATCCGGCAGAGACCTTCGGATGTCGGAAAACAACTCCATTCCGTCTTTTCCGGGCATTTTTATATCCGACACCAGAATATCTACGCCGTTCTGGGCTCTGAGAATCTGTTCGGCTTTGTTGGCATCCTTTGCCTTTAAAACCTTGAAGTTGGCTGTACAAAGCCTTGCCTCCAAGACCTCAAGGATACTTGGGTCATCATCAACGATGAGTACTTTATGTGCTGCAGTCACGGGTTCTCCCTTTGCTCCTGCCGTTCCTTATCAATTTTTTCCAGCACGGTGATCTGGTGTAAAAGATCATTTATCCGTGCCTCCTGATCCATGTTCTGTTTTTCTAGAGCACTTGTTTTACGCCCCAGGGAATCAATTTCTTTTTGCATACTCAGACGCTCTTTTTTATAAATTTCCTCCCTGGCATAAAGCGCATTCAGTTTTTTCAAAATACCCGACCGTTCCGATTCTAGCAAGACCATACCGTGTGCCAGGGCTTTTTCCAGCATCCCGGGGTGCATCCTTGCCCACGGATTTACAACAGGTTCCCGACGATCGATATCCTGGGCGTTGCCTACTGAAATTCTACAGGACTGTTGTGACGGTAAAAGCAAGAACTGCTCCACAGCAGCCCTGAATGCCGGGGCACTTTCGGCCTGGATCATATCAAGACACACCGTCCCATAAAGGCCGGCGACCCGGCATTGCGCATCACGTTCCTTTAAAGCAAGCTGGGAAAAAATTTTGCGGGAAAGGACATAATCTTCATTTAAGTAGGCATCCTGGGCCTGTTTCACCATGGTATTTCGACAGACGACCGTGCACACAGGCATAATACTGCACCCACTGAAAACCACCCCGATGCACGCGATTAAAAACAGGGTCCTGAAAATTAAATAAAAACGCTTGAACATTCTTCCCATAAGCAATTTCAGGCAAAAATTAGGAATAATAGAAAAACGCATATAGAAAAGCCCTTAAAATTCATCTATTAAAACACCGGCATAGTAAAGGAAAAGGTACACCCTTTCTCCGGCCTGTTCTTCACGAAAATTTCTCCACCATTGGCCTGAACGATCCGCCGGGCAATATTCAACCCAAGCCCGACCCCGTCCATGTGCTTGCGCACCTCCCTGGCCCGGTAGTATTTTTTAAAAATTAAATTTTTCTTATCTTTGGGTATCCCCGGCCCTTCATCACTGATATCACATGTTAGAAAGCTTTTCCCCGGCCCCTTGCTCAAACAAATATTCACCCGGCTGTTGTCCGGGGAAAATTTAAGGGCATTATCCAGGATATTTATCATCACCTGCATAATCTCCTTTTCATCCCCCTTAACCATGGGGGCCTGTTTTAAAACGTTAAATTCAGTACGTATGCCCCGGGCCTGTGCCCCGGGTGTAATACTCAATACGGCGGATTGCACAAGCTGGTTGGGATCAAAGGGGGCCACCTTTCTTTTCTTTATGCCCGATGCCAGGGTGGACGCATCCAGCAGATGATTCAGCAGGCCTGTGATCCGGGCAATCTCATTGGCCGAAATGGTTAAAAATTTCTTCTGCCTATCACTTACCGGCCCAAGGAGTTCTTCGGTCAGCATATTCACGGATTCACGTATGGAAGACAAAGGGCTTCGAATCTCATGGCTTAAGGTCGCAATAAAATCAGATCGAATTTCATCATCGGCTTTAAGCTGACGGGTCATATCATTGAACGCCATGGCCAACTGCCCGAATTCATCTTTGGACCTAATATCCATCTCATACGAGTAATTATCATCAGAGACACGTTTAAGCCCGGATTTTAATTTATTTAAGGGGACAATGATGGATCTGGAAATAAACAAAACCCCCATAATGCCCACCAATATGGAAATACCGAACCCGATCATGCAGTTTCTCATGACCTGACGGCTTAAACGATTGATCAGAATCAGCGCCTGCTCAATTCTATGGTCGTTATCTTTTCTGGCCACGGCAATGGTGTTCACCCAGCGGTCCAGGACCCCGGCATCAATCCAGACATAATCCTCGTTCATGACCGCTTCCATAAAAATACCTGACTTGATATGGTCACCAAAGGTTTGGTCAATGTCATACCAGTATCCTGCCGGGGTTACCCGCCTTGTATCCAGGACGATGATCTCGTTAAGCACCTTTTGATAATTGTCCCTGGCTGCGCCGAAATAGTCAAAATAAACGTCTTTTTTCAGCAGTTTCAATTTCTTGATATTGGCGTCCATATCAAGAAGGCTGTTCTTCAGATCGTTGGACAAAACGGCAATCCGGTTGCTGATACCGACAATGCGTGCAGAGGTATCGGACATCTCCCGGACCTTCATAAACAGGCCATATACGGTGCCATAGAATATGAAGATGAAAAAAAAGAGAAAAACAAAAAGTTTTTTTGAGATACCTGGTGTCATGGACATATTGTTACAGTTTGCATAGGTGAAAGCGTTTTAGCATGCCGGAACAGTCAAGTCAATTCCCGACCGTCCCGACCGGTGCAAGTAGGTTTCAACACTTTAAGCAAAACCGAAACCAAAAGCAATCAACACATTCAACCGTATTGAATTTTCATGACGGATACTTTATCTTTATGAAACCAATGACGCCAAACGCCACAAAGAGGAGAGTTTAATGGGTGCTGATGTATTTTTCATAGACATGACCGCCACATCAAGGGAAAACCTGCCCGCTAAACTGGAGCGTCTGGTTACCACGGCCGGGCTTGACACGATCCTGGATAAAAATGACCTGACCGCTGTAAAGGTGCATTTCGGCGAACAAGGAAATACTGCGTATATCAGGCCTGTTCTGATCCGTAAGATTATCCGGGCCGTCAGAAAAGCCGGCGCAACCCCTTTTTTAACCGATGCCAACACCCTTTACGTGGGCACCCGGTCCGATGCCGTGTCCCATATCAAAACCGCTGTGGAAAACGGATTTTCCTACTCATCCATGGACGGAGCCCCGTTGATCATTGCCGACGGCCTGTTCGGTAAAAGCGAGACCGCTGTCCGGGTAGATCTCAAACATAACCGGGACGTATTTATCGGGTCGGAAATAGTCAATGCCAACGCCCTGGTCTCCCTGGCCCATTTCAAGGGCCACGAACTGTCCGGGTTCGGCGGCACCCTTAAAAATCTGGGGATGGGGTGTGCCTCCCGCAGGGGAAAGCTGGACCAGCATTCCAATGTAAGCCCTAAAATAAAACGCAAAACCTGCGTCGGCTGCGGTTTGTGTGTCCAGCATTGTCCGGGCCGGGCCATCACCATAGAAAATAAAAAAGCATATATGAACAAGGTGGACTGTATCGGGTGTGCCGAATGCATCGTCCGATGCCCCACCCACTCCATCAACATCAACTGGAATCAGGATGTCCCCGTCTTTCTTGAAAAAATGATGGAATACACCGCAGGCGTACTCAAAAACAAAACCGGCAAATGCCTGTTTGTCAATTTTATCACAAACATCTCGCCCAAATGTGACTGCCTGCCCTATGCAGAAGCCCCCATCTGCAACGATATCGGTGTGGTGGCCTCCTGTGATCCCGTCGCCGTTGACCAGGCCGGCGCAGACCTTGTCAACCAGGCCCAGGGCATTGCATCGTCGGCATTGACCACAAATCTTTCCCCCGGCCAAGACAAGTTTAAGGGCCTCTATCCCCAGGTAGACTGGGAGCACCAGCTTGACTATGCCCAACAAATCGGCCTCGGGACAAGAGAATACACCCTGACCAAATTGGAGACTCTGGCGTATAAAAATCCAGGGCCGCACGGTTAATCATGTATCTGGCAAAGATAAAAAAGAACAGGCAGACCACCTATATCCTGCGCGAATCCGTCAGACAGGATAAACAAATGGTAAGCCGGGACATTTTTGATCTGGGGCCCTGCCCCGGGGCCTGGATTGATTATCCGGGCGGCAATGCCTGGTACTTAAATCCGGATCTGGAATCAAGGATTTCAACCCTGGCCGATACCTTTGACAGTGAACAGCTTGAAGACCTGTTCTGGCCGTTTATACGCCCGGCCATCCGCAGGGCGACCCAGGCCTTCAGGCATCGGGGCTTTAAGCAGTATAAACCCATGACCCGGCGGCAAAAAGAGACCGTTGCAAGGCAGGTCCATGCCTTTGACAAACGCCGGGCCCATTTTCTTAAATTCGGCAACATGGACCAGGGCCCCATGGTGAATATGCCCACGGTACTTTTCAGGCAGTTGCACAACAAATCCCGGGATGAAATCGAACAGCATTTCATGGAGCAGGAAAAGATTTTGCGCGCAAAAGATCTTAAATCATATGTGTACACGGTATTGGATCTGCATCGCTTTTTCCAGGGGTTCATGGCCAAGCAGATGCCCCAGGCCCTGGACCAGGATAAAGTGGAGACATTTTTTATCCAGGAGCTGTGCCTGTTGAAAAATGAACTTTTCGGCACGACCGGCCGGCTGCATGAATACCTGATCCGGTATGCCGTGATGTTCTTTGATCATACCTACGGTGATTCCGTACTGCTGGATGATATGGCCAAAGATTTCCAGTTCCGCCAAAGAAGCCGTTGGAATAAGCCGCCTTCCTCCCCCCGGCAGATTAAGATTTCCCAGGCATTCAAACTGTTTAACCTGACAACAAAAACCCTGGAATCCATGGACAAAAAAGACCTCACCCGGGAATTTCGGCGTCTTGCAAGACAACATCATCCGGACAGGGGCGGTAGCCATGATAAATTTGTGGAGCTGAACAACGCCTACCAGGCCTTGCTCGAAAAAATTTTACAAAGATAATCTTCCCGGAATAGTTTGACAACAAAGGTGAGGTGAAGTTAAATACTATAGACATTTCACGATAACTTCTCATCATCATAAACAAAGAGGGTTCGGGTGTTATACGTTTTCTTGAAAAGAATAATACTGCCGCTCCTGTTGCTGCCGGGTTTGTTTTTAATTTTCCCTTCCAGGTGCCCGGCCGTGCAAACCCAGGATCTGACGACATTTTCCATTGAAGAGCTCATGGAGATCAAAGTCATTTCCGTGAGTAAAAAAAGTCAACGGCTCTCGGACAGTGCCGCTGCAATTTTCGTAATCACCCGGGAAGATATCAGACGATCCGGGGTTACCAGCATTCCCGATGCCCTGCGCATGGCCCCGGGCGTGAACGTGGCGCGCATTGATGCCAACAAATGGGCCATCAACTGCAGGGGCTTTAACAGCCGCTTCGCCCCAAGTCTCCAGGTTCTTATTGACGGCCGCAGCGTATATACCCCAAGTTTTTCAGGCGTTTACTGGGAGGTCACCAATGTGCTGCTTGAGGACGTGGACCGCATTGAGGTGATCCGCGGCCCCGGGGCCACCATCTGGGGTTCCAATGCAGTCAATGGGGTGATCAATATTATTACCCGCAAGGCCAACGATACCCAGGGCGGATTCATACAGGCATCTGCGGGAACCGTGGAAAAAAACAGGGTGGCCGCAAGATACGGCGGCACCATGGGCGAGGACAAATTCTGGCGAATTTACGCCGATCACAGGGCCCGGGATGAATTTGATCGTCTTTCCGGGGAAAATGCAAGTGACGACTGGCAGATCAATCAGGCCGGTTTCCGCATGGATGCCCAAATATCTTCGGCTGACGATATCATAATCCAGGGGGATATCTACGACGGTCATATTCACCAGGATCTCTATCTTTACAGCCAGGCGCCACCGTACATGGATGAATTTCCGGTAAAAACAAAGGTATCCGGGGGCAATATCATGGGCCGGTGGACAAGGGTGCTTTCGGGGACGTCGAAAATGTCGGCGAAGATGTATTACGATACCATGCATCGATCCGAAGATATACTCAACGAAGACCGGCACAATATTGACCTGGAATTCCAGCACCGTTTCGGCATGGGATTCGGCAACGATGTGATCTGGGGCGTTCGCCTGCGACATTCCCATGATGATTATTCCGGCTCAAAAGTCACGTTTATGGATCCCGAGAGCACAGATGACCTGCTTTACTCCGCCTTTATCCAGGACGAAATATCTTTCCCCGGGGATCAGGTCAAACTAACCTTTGGTTCAAAATTTGAACACAACGATTATACAGGTTTTGAAATTCAGCCCTCCACAAGGCTGCTGTGGAAGCCGGGTGAACACCACAGGTTGTGGGCGGCCGTTTCCCGGGCCACCCGGATTCCCTCCCGGGTCGAAGCCGATGCCGTCATCTACCTTGCCGGAACAAGTGTTGACGGCAGCCCGTATCCTTTATATACCAGATTTTTAAATAACAAAGACCAGACCGCAGAAACACTGTGGGCCTGGGAAGCGGGATACCGATTTATTCCGCAGCAAAGCTTTTCTGTGGATCTGGCTCTGTTTTTCAATGATTATAAAAATCTAAGGCTCTATTCACCCCAAGGTTCCCCCTATCTTGACACTGACAACAATGTACTTGTTCAAGATATTGCCTTAAGCAACATGTCCAATGCCCGGTCCTGGGGCGCAGAAATTTCCCTAGATCTGGCTACCGGCAAAAAAATAAAGTGGACCCTGGCCTATTCACTGATATTTCATGATTATGACAATGACGAAGAGTTTGAAATTGACTTTGGATTTACAAAACATCAGGTTTCCTTGCGGAGCCGGTTTGATCTGACAAAAAATTTAACATTGGACGCCTGGCTTAGGTATGTGGGAAAAACAAACGCAACGTACACATTGTCAGACGCTGCCATCTATGAAATCGACGATTACCTAACCCTGGATCTGCGTGTGGGTTGGAAAATCCGGCCGGGTCTTGAATTTTTCCTGGCCGGCCAGAACCTGCTCCAGGACTCCCACCTCGAATTTGTCCAGGAAGCATTCAGTTACCCGGTGGAGGTTCCCCGCAGCGCCTATGCCGGTCTGACCTATACATTCTAACGATATGCCGTTATCTTCTTGGGATTAAAACAGAGGTGATGCAACCGCCAATGCATAAAATAATAAAACCCATGCTTTTTGCCGGCATCTGCCAATTTTTATTATGCATGATTGTTCCAAAAACGCTTTTGTCACAAAACCTTGGAGAATATCAGGTTAAAGCCGCCTTTGTGTATAATTTTACCAAACTCATTGAATGGCCTGAAACAACATTTGACAGTGACGGGGAAAAATTTAACATTGCCGTATTCGGCAATGAAGAACTCAAAGAAAGTTTCCGGACCATTGACGGAAAAATCAGTACCGGCCGCGTTATCTCCGTACAGTATCCAGACCCCGAATCCAAGAATTTCAAAAAAACGCTGGCAGAAAGTCAGGTTGTATTCATCAGCAGACATATGCGCTTGGAACATGTCTTGCAAATTTTAAAAAACACTGAAGACAGGCCGATACTTACCATTGGTGAAATCAAAAGCTTCAGCCGGGCCGGCGGCATCATTCAGTTTTTTACAAGGGATGATCATCTCCATTTTGAAATAAATATTCAAAAAGCCCGGGCACACCAGCTCAAATTCAGCTCCAGGCTTCTTAAACTGGCTGTTATTGTAAATGAAAAATAATGAAACCCAAAAAACAATCAAAACCTAACGTTGTTTCCATCAGGACAAAACTGATCCTGACCCTTGGTGCCACGGCATTTTTTGCCCTTGCCCTGATGGCAGGCGCCATGGTGGTCTATGAAACCCATAATGCCAGAAAAAATTTGGTAAATGAGCTTGAATCCATTGCAGACCTGATCGCGTTAAATTCCGCGGTGGCCATGATGTTCAATGACCAAAAGTCGGCATTTGAGGATCTTGGCGCCCTGTCTGCAAAACAAGGTATCGTCGGGGCCATTCTTTACGATACCCATGGGACAATTTACGCTCATTTTCCAAAGGATTCCGTTGCCGTTAACACGCTGGCCCACGAAGTCAAACGCCTGTGCAGTCCAGACAGCACCCCAATTGAAATGTTAAGCGCCCGAAAAATAATTAGCGGCGTTACAAACGGCCATACCCATGTGATCCTGCCGGTCAAATTTGAAGACAAATTTTTAGGGGCCGTTCACCTCGTTGATGATATGCAGCATTTAGAAAAAAGGTTGTCTGCTTATTATCTGATTGTTGCGTGCATTGGATGCATTACATTGGCCGTGGTCCTGATTCTATCCTCCAAACTGCAGTCCATCTTTACCCGGCCGTTGTTTGATGTCATTGATTCCATGGGCCGGGTGACCCAGAAAAAAGATTACCGAATCAGGGTTAAAAAATACAGTGACGATGAGTTTGGTGTGCTTGTGGAGCAGTTTAATCAGATGATTGAAGAGATCCAGGCCAGGGACGACAGGCTCAATTCATACAGTTCAACCCTTGAATCCAGGGTCGAACAAAGAACCCAGGATTTGACCCGGGCCAAAGAAACACTTGAATCCACAGTCATCCATCTGGAAAAGGCCCAAAAAAAAGCCGAGGAAGCAAGCCAGATAAAATCCCAGTTCCTTGCAAATATGAGTCATGAAATCAGGACCCCCATGAACGGCATTATCGGCATGACCGAAATCCTGCTTTCGTCAAACCTTTCCAGTGAACAAAAGACGTTTGCAATCAATATTCAAAAATCATCCCAGATCCTATTGTCAATCATCAGCGATATTTTAGATTTTTCCAAAATTGAAGCGGGTAAGCTTGAAATTGAATCCATTGCCTTTGACGTCGTCAGCCTGGTCACGGACATTGAAGCACTTCTCTCCCCCGTCGCCAAAGAGAAGAGTCTGAATTTAACCGTTAAAATCCCAAAGGAAACAGATCCTTTGCTGGTGGGCGATCCCACCCGGATCAAGCAAATTCTAATTAACCTTGTGGGCAATGCCATAAAATTTACCCAAGCCGGCGGGGTAACTATTATGGTGTCGACCTGCCGGACAGAAAACAAAGAATTGTGTAATGGTGACGACCAAAAAGCGGGAATCGACCTGACCATTTCCATCAAAGACACCGGTATCGGCATTCCGCCTGAAAAGCAAAAACATCTATTTTTACCCTTTTCCCAGGCTGACGCCTCTTTTACACGCAAATACGGCGGCACCGGACTTGGCCTTGCCATTTCATCGGATCTGGTCGCTCTTATGGGGGGCACCATCAGATGTACCAGCGAACCGGGGAAAGGAAGCACATTTTCTTTTGTTCTTCCCTTAAAACAAGCAGGAGAAGACGTCAACGACGTACCGGTCGACACATGTGCAGATCAGCCCCCCGAAACGGATAGGGTTGATCTCCATGTTCTGGTGGCCGAAGACAACATCACCAACCAGGACGTATTTTCAACGATGCTTAAAAAATTTGGATGCCGGGTGGACATTGCCGGCACAGGTGTTGAGGCCATAGATCAATTCATTTTATTGAAACCGGATATCATCCTAATGGACTGCCAGATGCCGAAAATGGACGGTTATCAGGCCTGCCGGGAAATAAGGAAACACGAAGCGGACCTTGGCATCCATACCCCGATCATTGCCATTACCGCCCATGCCATGTCCGAAGATCGCGAAAAATGTCAAAAAGCCGGCATGGACGATTTCCTGACCAAACCGTTCATGATGGAAGATCTTTTGAAAATAATAAAGAAATGGATTGATCATCCGGCTCCCGGTCCTTAGTCAAACAGCGTGATATCTCCGGGCGCATCCAGCTCTTCCCGGATTCGGTTGCGTTTGGCGTGTTCTGCGGCGGCCAGGGCTTTCATGGAGGGCACACGCTTTAAAAAGACTTCGCCCGTGGCAATGTGAAAAAAAAGTTTACGTGAATCATGCCCGCCAAAATCACGACTCAGGATTTTAATATTTTCACTGCCAAGAAAATTAACCACAAACTCAACATTCTTCGCCCCCACCGCATTCTCCTGGTCCAGGAGCGTCAGCATATTCGCACCGCCAAAGGTCTTTGCAACCAATTTTTGCCGATTTCCGCCAAGCCGCATAATGGCGTTGATCAACAACTCCATGGCATTGATCCCATAACGGGCAGAAGCATCATACTTATTAATATCCGGATTGAACGGCATAAGGATGTGATTCATCCCCCCGATTTTGCTGTCCGGATCATACAGGCACACCGCCACACAAGAACCGAGCACCGTATGAATCACGATGTCCTGGCTGCTGACAAAATATTCTCCAATACCGATGGAGACCAGATTTACCCGCCGGTTAAATGGTCCGGCTCTTTTTGAGTATGGCATCTGCAATGTCATCCAAGGGAAGAATGCTGTCCACGGCATCAAGTTTTATCGCTTCGTTGGGCATGCCGAACACCACACAGGACGCCTCATCCTGGGCAATGGTGTAAGCCCCGGCCTGTTTGAGTTCCAACATCCCCTTGGCGCCGTCATCCCCCATCCCGGTCATGATGACACCCAAGGCATTTTTACCGGCATACCGGGCAGCAGAGCGAAAAAGAACATCCACGGAAGGCCGGTGCCGGGACACCAGGGGGCCTTCTCGTATCTCAACATAATACCTGGCACCGCTTCGTTGAAGCAACATGTGATAATTACCCGGTGCAATCAATACCTGGCCCCGTAAAACCGTGTCGTTATTTTCGGCTTCCTTAACAGACACAAGGCAGATTTTATCCATCCGATCGGCAAAGGCCTTGGTAAATTTCGCGGGCATATGCTGGACCACAACCATGCCGGGCGTATCCGGGGGCAATCGCTCAAAAAGAATTCGCAACGCTTCCGTGCCACCGGTTGAAGCCCCCACGGCAATAATGGTTTCGGTGGTTCCGTCCACGGCTTTGCCGTTCGGACCCGGCAAAACGGCATCGGCGGTCAATTTTGGAGGGACGTTAAGGGACCTGCCGTGTTTACCCACCTTGACCATGGAGGCGGCCTTTACCGCGTCACATATTTTGATTTTTGATTCCTCAAAAAATTTTTTAGTCCCCAGGTTGGGTTTTTCAATCACCTCCACCGCACCGTTGTCCAGAGCGGACAATGCGATCTGGCCCCCCTGGCTCACCAGGCTGGAACAGATGATAACAGGAATGGGATGCTGGGCCATAATTCGTTTCAAAAAGGTAATGCCGTCCATACGCGGCATCTCAACATCCAAAATAATCACATCCGGGACTTCATTACGCATCTTTGCGGCGGCAATGATCGGATCCTGGGCCATGGCCATAATCTCAATATCCGGATCACAGGTCAGCACCTCGGACAACGCGTTTCGAACCAAGGCGGAATCGTCCACAATCAACACTCTAATTTTTTTCCCGGTGTTCATTTTTGCTTCTTTTATCCTTTGCCGTCACCCACTTTTTGATAGATTGTCGTTTCAATTGATTTTAAAGGAAACTGTGCATGCTGAATAACTTCCGAATGCCCCATGAAAAGAAAGCCCCCCGGCCTTAAATGGTTTAACAGCCGGTGCAGAATCTGATGCTGGGTCTTTTTTTCAAAATAGATCATTACATTCCTGCAAAATATAATATCCATTTGCTCAATGGCGGTATATGATGTACTCATCAAATTCAAACGAAGCAATTTCACCTTGTTTCGAAGCTGCGGCACAATTCTAACCAAATTTTTACCCCGGTCCTTGCTGCGCAAAAAATATTTTTTTCTCAGGGGCATGGGCACAGGTTCTATCTCTTCATGGGCGTATACGGCCTTTTGGGCAACATTCAACACCTCTGTGGAAATATCTGTTCCAAGGATACCAAAATCAATCTTGTAGTGCTGTTCTGCATACTCCGCCAACACCATGGCCAGGGTATATGGCTCATGCCCCCGGGAGCAGGCCGCACTCCATACGTTTAATTTTCTGCCATCACCTGGGGAGATTGAAGAAACGATTTTCGGCAATGCTTTTTGCGCCAGAAAAATAAATTGTCTGGATTCCCTGAAAAAATCGGTTTTATTGGTTGTGATCTGATTGATAAAAAAGGTCAGCTCATTTTTCTGGCCCTGGGGACTGAACAGGTATGCACAATACGCTTCATAGGAAGACATCTTCAGGGCATTTAAACGTTTACGCAAACGGCCCTCAACCATACCCCGCTTTGCATCGGGCATTTTGATGCCCAGTTCCGCGTGGATATAGTCGCCCAATCGCCTGAACTCCGCCATATCAAGGGTGGGCTGGGACGATAAAATCATGATCTACGCGTCCCCAAAAGCCGACTGCACGCTATTGCGTCTCATCATCACTGTCTTCCCCGGTTCCCTCACCGTCATCCATTTCAGACAGGGGCATCTCATCCGTTGCCTGGACAATGGCAAGCTCCTGGGCAGAAAAAACTTTAGCCGTTTCAAGAATAATTATAAACTCCTCATCTTTTTTCCCCATCCCTTTGATGAATTCGGTCTTGAGCCGGGTACCGATCCTGGGCGGCGGATCAATCTGATCAGGCTCAAAACTGATCACCTCCAGAACCGCATCCACCAGGATCCCAAGTATCGTTTGTTCTCCATCAAGATGAACCTCGATGATCACAATACATGACGCTTTTAACGGCGTTGCCTCTGCCAGTCCAAACTTAAGCCTAAGGTCCACAATGGGCACCACCCGGCCTCTCAGATTGATGACCCCGCACATGAAATCCGGCATCTGGGGCACTTTAGTGATCTGGATAATGTCAAGCACCTCACGCACTGTGGTGATATCCATGGCATAACTTTCATTATCCAGTTTAAATGTCAGGTACTGGCTTGTCTGGGTGATGTCCTGTACATTCATTGCGCCTCCTACCATTTAATTAATACGCTATGCACTTTCCAAAAGAACATTGGTGTCTAAAATCAATGCCACGGTGCCGTCCCCAAGGATGGTGGCCCCGGAGATATTTTTAACGTTTTTAAAGGCCGGTCCCAAAGGTTTGATTACAGTCTGATGCCCCCCGATTACATGGTCCACAACAAAACCGATACGACTGTTATGGACATCCGTGATCACCACATGCTCGGTCTCCGGACGCTGATCCGTCATGTGAAATTGATCCCGAAGCCGGATATAAGGCACCATATCCCCCCGAACATTTAAAATATTTCTGCCGTTAATTTTTTCGATCTCCCGGCTTTTTATCTCAACACACTCTTTAACGGACATCAAAGGCAATACAAAAAAATCATCCCCAATGCGAACCAGCAGACCATTTATAATTGCAAGGGTTAACGGAAGAATCAGGGTGATGGTGGTCACTTCACCGGGAACACTGTCAATATCAAGGCGACCTCTTAAGGATTCAATGGTTTTTTTGACCACATCCATCCCCACACCTCTGCCGGAGACGCTTGTGACTTCACTGGCGGTGGAAAACCCGGGCACAAAAATCTGGGAGAATATCTTTTTATTGGATAAATCCGCATTTTCAGGAATCAAGCCTCTGTCCACAGCCTTTTGCCGGATGGACTCTGCATTGAGCCCGACCCCGTCGTCCTGGATCGTAATCACCACATTGGTTCCCTTGTGGCTGGCGGACAGGATAATAGTTCCTTTTTGGGGCTTCCCGTTTTGTTCTCTCACCTCAGGGGATTCAATACCATGATCAAGACTGTTGCGGATCAAATGCACCAGAGGCTCATCAAGGCGCTCCAATACGGTTTTATCAAGTTCGGTTTCAGCCCCTTTGGTCACAAGCTCAATCTTTTTGTTGAGCTGGCAGGAGAGATCCCGCACCAGGCGACGGAACTTATTGAATATGGTACCAATGGGCATCATCCTGATATTGAGCACACTGTCCCTAAGCTCACCGGTCAGGCGTTCAATCTCCTCCACAGACTCAACCAATTCACTATCATCTTTGTGTGCCGACACCTGGGTCAACCGGGCCTGACTGATGACAAGTTCCCCCACCAGGTTGATCAGCTTGTCAAGCCTGTCTGAGGGCACACGCACGGTTGAGGCGGCAGAGGATTTATGCAGTTTTGAGACAACCGTTTGTTCGGTTAACGCAGATTTGACTTTTTCCTTGGAAACGGCACCGGTTTCGACCAGTCGTTCACCTATTTTTTGTTGGGAATCGAACTGCTCGTCCACAACAGCTCGATCAATATCCCCCCGCGCCACAAGAATATCACCCAGGCGCGGCACCGAAACATCCTCGGCTGGAATCACCTTATCTTCAACTGTTTCAATGACGATTTCGCAGTTGTCCTCCACAAATATGAAAACATCCTTGACGGCATTGATTCCCTTGTCAGTGGTTAAAATGATATCCCAGTATAGATAGCATGACTCTGGGGAAAGGTTTTCCAGGTCAGGCACCTTTTCCGTCTGGGCCACAATGCAGCACGGCCCCATATCAGCAAGATCATAGAGCAGCATGGCCGGATCCATACCGGTGGAAAAAATATCAACGGCAGGTGAAAAACGTATACGATAAATGACTTCGTTTTGTGGTTCATTCGGTGCCGATGTATCCTCGACTGCATCGTTGGACAATTCTTCATCTGTTGATTCGGTGTCATCGTCACCAAGCAGGCGTTTAAGGGACGCAATGATATCTTCGCCCTGTTCCGGATCTGCTGGCGGGCCGTTACCGGTGGCCTGGGCAAGCATCGCCGTAATGCGGTCCCGTGAGACCAGGATCAGATCAATGAGTGTTTTGGTAACCGGCACCGTGCCATTCCGAACGTGATCCAACACCGTTTCGACATGATGTGCAAACTGGGAAATGTCATCAAACCCGAACATGGCCCCGGAGCCCTTGATGGTGTGCATGGCGCGGAACAATCTATTTACAGCTTCCGAGTCCCCGGGGTTTTCTTCAATATCCAGAACCGTATCTTCAACACCTGCAAGAAGTTCTTCGGCTTCGCTGCAGAACTCCTCAGTGAATGCATTGGATTCCGTCATGGGATATTTCCTTTGATATACATTTGAAGACAAAAAATGTCTTGTTCATAAAGAACGTTGAATTAACGAAGAACTTTTTTTACTACGGCAAGTAACTGCTCTGGTTTAAAGGGTTTCACGATCCATCCGGTGGCACCGGCGGCCTTGCCTTTTTGCTTCATTTCCGTATCGGATTCGGTTGTCAGCATAATGATGGGGATGAACTTAAACTTTGGTATGGACCGGACCCATTCAATCAGGTCCAATCCATTTTTTTTAGGCATATTTAAATCGGTCAACAGCATATCAATGTCCATGCCGGTAAGTTTATCGACCGCATCCTGTCCATCCACGGCTTCAATCACCTTGTATCCGACCTGACTTAACGTAAAACCGACCATCTGTCTTATACTCGTTGAATCATCCACAGTCATAATGACCTTTGCCATGCCTTAAGCCTCCTTAGAGAAACCGGGGAAGTCTTCCGGCGACAGCCCCATTCCGGATATCGCATCCTGAATCGGCCGGCAGTCACCTGTAAGCCTAAATGTTTTATTTAACTTTTCAGCAGTTTTTCCGGCCGATAATAAAAGCTGAATCCCCAATGTGTCACATTCGGTTACATCATGAATATCCAAAAAAATTTCCTGGCGGTTTGACATTTTTTTCAACAAACGTACTTTAAGTTCTCCCACTTCATACGCAGTTAAAGCGCCCTCGATTTTAATCACCAGGTTGCCGTCATCGTCCGGATTCGTGGGAACCATGTGTGCTCCTTGTCTGATTCTTTAAGATATTGCTAAAAATATACGTCAATCAAAATTCGATGTCAAAAAATTCGATGGTATCATCCCCATGTTACCGGGTCTATTTGAATGAATGACGAATTTTATTGCGCCTGTTGATTTCGCGCCCTCTATTTTAATTTCGTTCTATTTAAATCGTGAATCAATCATGTCACCCGGCAGGAAAAAAATCTTATAACATCATCTATAACACCTTAGTAAAACAATTTCCATTATAATCATAAACACTTGATTTTATGTTGACAGCAAATCCACCATACGGATATAATTTTTCAAATAATGAACAATATCACATGATAAATCATGGCAAGGCCTTCGGTGCAGGCTGTTACGAAAAACCGATCTATACGAAAATTTAAACTTTTGTTTGACACAACAAACTTCATATCTTTTATAAATCATTTCTCACTATACTTTTAACTGTCTGAAAAATATCTCCAGCAAGGGGGTTTGAATGAGTTTTAAAAACCTTAAAATCAAGATGAAAATCATCATCATCGTTATTTTATCCATTCTCATTTCCGTGACCGCTGTCGGGGGCTATGCCCTTTACAGTTGGATCCACCAGGTCCACGAAAACATCTCGACGTTTGAACAGGAGCTGGAGGCTGAGACCAGACAAAAACTAAAAGATTTGGTGGATACGGTTTATACCATGGTGACAACGGTACACAGTCAAGCTGTCAGCATTGAAGGTATTGAAAAACGATATGGCCCAGACCTGAAAAATCTTGTGGCAGGTCCCTATTCCATGGTCGCCAGGGCATATTCACAAGCCCTGGAGGCATCCGGTGACAGCAGCCGCAAAAAAGACCAGATTATGAAAACGGCCCAAAAAAATATTGCGTCCCAAATCGAAGCATTGCGTTATGACACCAGCAACTATTTCTGGATCAATGACACATACCCCAACATGGTTATGCATCCGACAGTGCCGGCCTTAAATGGAAAAGACATCTCCCGGTTTACCAAAAACGGGAAGGTCATTATGGCCGAAGGAACCAATGTCCCCATGTTTGTGGAGATGGTACATCTATGCGAGAAATCCGGGGAAGGGTATGTCAGTTATACGTGGCCATCACCCGATGATCTGGGCAAATGGGTAAGAAAACTGTCTTATATTCGTTACTTCAAGCCATGGAACTGGATCATCGGTACGGGCGTTTATGTTGATAAAACCGAACCCGATGCACAAAGCCTATCCCTAAGCATTATCTCTGATATGAAATACGGGGACAAAGATTATTTTTACATCATGGATACCCAGGCTAATATCCTGGCCCATTTGGACCGGGAAACCATCGGCCAAAACGTTCTTGACAAGAAAGACGCTTCGGGCAAATTCATCTTCAAAGAAATAATTGAAACGGCCAAATCAGACGGCCAGGGCCACATCAATTACAGCTGGCCCAAAATCGGATCAAAAAAAGATACACCCAAAAGCGCATATTTCAGATATTTCAAACCGTGGAACTGGATAATTGTTACAGGCGTATACACTGACGAGGCCCAAAATAAAGTCGAGAGAAAAAGACAACAACTCAATCATATGATTTCAAAGCAGATTCTCTTTACGATCGCAACTATTTTTGTATTAATTCTTACGGCGTTTTTTGGGGTTAGATCCATTGCCAGAAAATACATTGAACAGCCCCTTTCTTCGGGTATTGATGTGGCCAACAAGCTTGCCCAGGGAGATCTTAATATAGATATCGAGTCCGATAGCGAGGATGAAATCGGACAACTTCAAAAGGCGATGCAACATATGGTCATGTCCTTATCGGATATTGTCGATGAGGTCCAAAGTGCCGTCAGCAACGTTGCCGCCGGCAGCGAGGAACTCAGTGCCACATCCGAGCAGATGTCCCAGGGTGCCACGGAACAGGCGGCATCGGCTGAAGAGGCGTCGGCGGCCATGGAACAAATGTCCGGAAATATCAGACAGAACGCCGAAAATGCCCAGCATACGGAACGGTTGGCAGTCCAGGCCGCTGACGACGCCGAGGAAGGTGGCCAGGCTGTGGCCCAAACTGTTCTGGCCATGCGGGAAATTGCAGACAAAATTCTTATCATTGAAGAGATTGCAAGACAGACCAACATGCTGGCGTTGAATGCGGCCATTGAAGCCGCCCGGGCCGGGGACCACGGCAAGGGGTTTGCGGTGGTTGCAGATGCGGTCAGAAAGCTTGCTGAACGCAGCCAGGCGGCAGCCAGTGAAATCAGCAATCTGTCCACACTAAGTGTTGAAATTGCAGAAAATGCCGGAGACATACTCAACAAAATCGTTCCGGATATCCGTAAAACCTCGGAACTGGTTCAAGAGATCAATGCGGCATCTGCGGAACAAAGCACCGGCGCAGACCAGATAAATACGGCCCTGCAGCAACTGGATCAGATTATCCAGCAAAATGCCAGCTCTTCCGAAGAGATGTCCTCAACCGCAGAAGAACTCTCGGCCCAGGCAGAACAACTCCAACAGGCCATCGCTTACTTTAAGCTTGAACGATTCAGCACCAGGAGGCACCACCCGGAAACATCCATATCCCAAACCGGAAAAACACAAATGAGCCTGGAAAGCGGTAATTCCACAACTACGTCCATAACCAACAGACAGGAGACACAGAACCAGGTTCGCGGTGTTGTGCTGGACATGGGAGAAGATGCGCTGGATGATGAGTTTGAAAAATATTAGATCAAATTATTAGTCCATGCCCAAGGGCAAACATAAAAAAAGTCTTTTTAACGATAAAGCACAAAAAAAATCTTTTTTTGCAAAAGGGCTGTTTTTGTCCGGAGAACTAAAAAAAAAGAGGGCCGCAGGCATCGTCAATTTGTCCCGGGAATTCATCTAATTGCTTGACTCTTTTGGAAAACCGATTATATATTCAAAGTTCATTCAATCTAAACTAAAGAAAAGGCTTCAAATTTGACCTGTACCAAATCCACACTCATAGAAAAGATTTCAGATACATTTGACCAAAATCCATCTCAATCCAAAGAGGTCCTTGAAACGCTGATTGAAATCATGAAGTCCACCCTGGCGTCGGGTGAAGATATTATGATTTCCGGATTCGGGAAATTCCAGGTAATTGAAAAATCGCCCAGAAAGGGAAGAAACCCGGCAACAGGGAATGCCATGATCCTTGAAAAAAGACGGGTAGTCACCTTTAAATGCGCAGGCAAGCTTAAAAATAAAATCAATGATAAAGTTCAATAGCAGCCTTGGCGGGTCTGTATTGTCCCTTTAGTTCATCCCGTGATATCCGCTAAAAGATCCAAAAACATACAATTTCAACTTCATTGGTTTTCCTTTTTTGCCTCCAATGGCTATAGACGTACCGCTTTGGTAAGCAAGGCTTCAAGGGCGGTCTGACGGCGGCTGATATCCTGATTTCCCACGGCCATACCCAACGCCCTTCGGGTGCCCACAAAAACGGCCAGTTTTCTGGCACGGGTAATACCTGTGTAAATCAGGTTTCGGAAAAGCATTTTAAAATGCTGGGTTAATACCGGGATGATCACCACCTCAAATTCACTGCCCTGGGATTTATGGATGGTGATGGCATAGGCCAGGTCAAGCTCCATAATGTCTGCCTGGGTGTACTGCACCACCCGGTTATCCGGCAGAAACCGAACCGTACAGGTGATATCCATGGTGTTTATCCCGTCAATGACACCAATATCCCCGTTAAATACCCCCAGATCATAGTTGTTTTTTCTGTGGATCACCCGGTCACCGGTTCGGAATATCCGCCGGCCCACCGTGAGCTGGGATTTGCCCGGTCCCATGGGATTAAACCCCTCCTGGATATCACGATTCAAAGAAAGTGTCCCCAGGCTGCCCCGGGTCATGGGGGAAAGGATCTGGATCTCCGCATCTTTTCCCAGATATTTGGGTATCCACTCCAGATACAATTTTTTCACCGCATCCAGAGCGGACAGCCCATAGTGCAAAGACGACCATGGGTGAACCTTTTCCACCACCGCCATCAGTTCTTGGATACGATTTTCCGTTGCCGCCAGGCGGGTCAGATCCACATGGGCAAACTTCTTGGGGATCTCAATTTCAGTCTCCCAGGGTGAACACGCCTCTTCAACCCTGAACTCATACAATTCTCCATGATCATTGTCCCGGGCACCTTCCGGGGCAGCGCTGTTTTGGACGGCACCATCACGCCCGGTTTCCATGCCGGCACCCGCATACAGCCGTTTAACCCGGTTGACAAATGTAATTTGTTCTTTGGTCACTTCATCGGAATCAATGAACAGACAGTCCGTGCCGTCCTGCCAGACGGCCGGATACTTAAACGGACTTTTGATCCACGGCATTCTGCCCTGATTAATCTGGTGGGCAAATTTTATTATCATGGAAGATTGGGCTTGGCGAAACACCTGGGTGAGCCGGAAACAGGGCACGGCCCGGGACCCGATGATATCCTTGAGTACGTTGCCCGCCCCCACCGAAGGCAACTGGTCATAATCCCCGATAAAGACCACCTGGCTGTGCCGGGGCACCGCTTTGAGCAGCGAGGCCGTCAGATTGATATCGAGCATGGAGCATTCGTCCACCACCAGAAAATCGGTTTTCAAAGGGGAACTTTCATCACGTTTAAACCCGCCGGCTTTCCAGCCCAAAAGACGGTGTATGGTTTTGGCGGGTTTTCCGATCACCTCGCCCATGCGCTGGGCGGCCCGGCCCGTGGGCGCGGCCAGCATCACCTTTTGCCCCATGGCCTCCAGCAAACGAACCATCACCCGCGTGGCCGTGGTTTTTCCGCATCCGGGGCCGCCGGTAAGCACGGAAAACTGCTGCTGAACCACCCCCTTGACCGCTGCGGCCTGTTCATCGGAAAGCTGCATCTGAAAACGCTTGCAAAACAATGCCACCCACCGGTCAATGCGGGCCTGGTCAAAGGTGCGTTCCGGACCTTGATCCAACAGACGTTTTGCCACATACCGCTCATCAAAATAGAGAGACCGGGCATAATAACAGGCCACAGACGCCCCGCTGTCATCGGGCAGATCCCGGCGCATCAAAAGCCGCTGGGCCTCCATATCGGCCAAAAGGGTTTCAAGCTGATCGGCCAGATCAAGATTGAGCAGCTCTTGTACCTGTTTTTTAATCTGGGGAAAGGTCAGATAACAATGTCCGAACTCCCGGGCTGCGGACAATACATGCCGGATACCGGCAATAATCCTTGGGGGACTGTCCGTTTCAAGGCCGATGCTTAGGGCCACCTTATCCGCAGAAAAAAAACCGATGCCGAAAAAATCAGACGCAAGGCGGTAGGGATCCTGGGTGATCCAGGCAATGGCATTGTAACCGTATTCCTTAAATATACGAACGGAAAATAAGGTGGAAATCCCGTGGGACTGCAGAAACATCATCACATCCCGGATGGCCCGGTGCTCGGTCCAGGCCGCTGAAATCATCCCAAGCTTTTTGTGGGCAATTCCCGGTACTTCCACAAGCCGCTCAATGTCGGACTCAAACACATCCAGGGTCTGATCTTTAAAGTGGCCCACTATTTTTTTAGCGGTTTTGGGCCCCACACCTTTAATCAGCCCGGAGCCAAGATATTTTTCCAGGGCCGATGCCGTGGCCGGCTTTTTTTCCCGGGCATGGACGGCTTTGAACTGCCGGCCGAATTTTGGATGCACTGTCCATGCCCCCTCAAATTCCATGGTGGCACCGGCAAACACCTTGGTCTGATGGACCACAACGGTTTCCCGGTTTCCCGGACGGTCAAAGGGCAGCACCTTGAGTATGGACCAGCCATTGTCCGGGTTATGGAATGTGACCCGGTCCACAACTCCCTTCAGGACCTCGTTGATGTGACCGGAATCAGACAATATCTGTGTTCTCTGATTCATATCGGCCCACCATACAGGACAAGGCACCCCAAAACAACTTATTTTGACGCAGTTTGCGACCGAAACAAAAAAAGGTGAACAATCTGGACAAATGTGGTATTTGAGGGTTTTGATTGAGCAGTTCTTGATCTTTATATATACGATGGATGAATGAAGCAATTAGATTCAGTTGAAATCTGTAAACATTAAATAATTTTAAGGAGAGGGAAAATGAAAAAAACATCACTTCGGTTGATATTATGCCTACTGCTGACATGCATGCTCGCGTTTGCCGGTTGCTCAGGAGAAGAAAAGAAACCCAAACCCAGTCCGGATGAAGTGCTTCAAACGCTAAAGGATGGGAATAAACGTTTTCTCGATGGAAAGTCCGAATATGCGCACCTGGACAAACAACGGATGATGCAATCCAGCCGGGAAGATCAGGGAGACTATGCCATTGCCACCGTCCTGGCCTCTTCGGACTCCCGGGTGCCTGTCGAAGCGATTTTTGATGCCGGAGTTATGGATTTGTATGTTGTCCGTGTGCCCGGAAATGTATGTGGACCCAATCAAGTCAGTGCCATTGAATACGGTATCGAGACTGTCCGTACACCGGTTGTGCTTGTACTGGGCAATACACAATGTGCCTCGGTGACTGCCGTCACCCGGGCCATGAACGGACAGGATGTAAAAAGTAAACTGCCGATGCTTGAAAACATTGAACCAGCCGTCAAAAGCGCCATGGAAAAGTATCCCCAGGCAAAAGGCGATGAAATCATTCCCCTTGCCATTGAAGAAAACATCTATACCAGTATCCGGGATCTGTTCACGCAAAGTCCTGCCACATGCGACCTTGTCAAGGCAGGCAAAGTGAAAGTGGTTGGTGCCATCTATGATGTCAGTGACGGCTTGGTTTACTGGCTTGAGGATGAGACGATAGACGGCATTTTCCAGGAAGTAACCAACCCCGTGGAGGACACCCAGGCGCTGGATACCCCTGCAGCCTCCGATGAGGCGATTCCTGAAGCCTCTGAGATCAATGAAGAAGCTGCTGAGACCCATGAAGATGCAGTAGAAACCATTGCGCCGGCAGACGCCGAAGAAGCTGTTGAAGCTGTTGAAGAGGCCCACGACACTGAAATATCCCATGAGGCAGCCCCCGAAGATTCTGAAGTCCACGACGTCGCACCCGAAGCCCATGAAGATGCGCCTGGAGCTTCTGAACCGGCAGAAGCAGACGAAACGCCTGCTGAACATGAAGCCCATGACAGCCACAGCCATTCCTAAAGATAGATAACAAACCGGAAGGCGTCACCCGCCTTCCGGCATCATTCAAAACAGCAGTTCGTAACAAGCCTTGACATATTTTATTCTGAAATGATAAATCAGATTCATTTCCACAATTCAAATTAAGAGTATATTCCATGACGACGGCAACTGATAATTCCACTAAATCGGCAAAAGACATCTCTCCCGAAGAAGTTCAAAAACAGAATCTGATTTCCCAATGGGCCTTTGACACGCGCCCCATATTAGGGCGATTTCATTTATGGCTCGAAGATGTACGCATTCACTGGTACAGCGACGAATTCCAAAAAAAAATAAAGCGCCGTCACATGGATGCGGTCTCATTCACCGACGGGCGTACCGAAAAAATGCTGGCGGTCACTGCTGCCGTCACCGCCCTGGGAACCCGGCTGTTCGGTCGCTACGGGGAAGGTAAGGGCCTGCCTAAAACGGAGCTGAACCTGGTCAAAAAAGATGCCGATGCCATCTCTGCCTACGCCATGAGCGAAAGCCTGTGGTACCTGTCCCGCACCCTGCCGGAAAATCACGCCATCATGGTCTGTTTAGGGGAAGGGCTGATGCCCAAAGCCGGGGAAACCGCGGAAATGGGCGCCAACCCCCTGCTGGGATTCGGCAGAATCTATGCCCGGCCCCAGGTGGCTAAATTCCTCGAGGACAGGGTGCTGCGCCTGATCAATGATCCCGAATATGTCTGGGAAAAATTTTCCCGGGATATCCAGAAACGGGACATCACGGTGTGGGGGGCTGCCATCGACACCCTGGAAAATACCTCAAGGTTTGCCATGGGAGAAACCACAGGCCCCATGAGCATATTCCACCTGTTTGACCAGCCGTTGATCATCAGTGATCAGTATGAAGGATATATGGGATGCCTTGTGCTGCCGGAACAGGTCGTGGAAAACGCGGCTTTAAAATCGGTCCTGGTCAATTATTTCACACCGCGGCAGATGGTGATGGAAGCCATTCAGGAGACCGTTGAAGGCATAAAGGCGGAAAACGTCCATGTCTGGACCCTCACCGGGGACGCCCGCAGGGAGAGAATCGAAAAAATCTGGGACCAGTGGCGCGCTGCCGGGGCCCATCTCATTGATGAAAACTGGACCCTTCCCACGGGCATCGCACCGTTCACCGATTCAGGCACCTACGCCCCGACCTTTGCGGTCAAGACCTGGACCGATGATGACACAGACGACATTCACCTGCTGGTGGTGGATGGATACGCAGCCTCGGCTGAAGCCATGCAGGCGGCCAGTCTGTCCGGGATTCTGGGTCTGGATGTATCCCTTGCCGTGCTCTCCTCAAAATTCAAGCTGCCCTATGACAAAGATGCAGCAGCCATGAAACTTGATCCCCAGGATAATAATTTTGCCACACGACTTGAACAGGATCTGTTTGAAAGCGATGTCCCCGCAGAACTGATCGAAATTTACCGCAACAGCATCATGGAAGCTAAAAACGCGGGCATCCCCTTAAAGCCGCGCACCATTAATGCAAGCGACCTGATTGCCGCAAAAAAATGGCAGACCCTGGCCGTGTCCGGCTATATGCTGCCGGACCCCTACAGCGGTGCCAACGGCGTAAAACAGATCGGCCAGGACACTTGGGAAGTCACGGTTCGGGTCACATCGGAATTCGGGGACAAGGCCATCACCTTTGCCCTTCGTCTGTTGGAGCCGTTGCTGCAAAGCAAACTGGTTTTCTCGCCGCTGCTCAACCGGTTTTTTAAAGGCGAGGATTTCAGAACCCGGGCTGTAAAAATTTCAGACTCCGGCAGAATCCGCAACGAACTTCAAACCTTGTGTACCGAAGCGTTGGAGCATTTTGGGGACAAAATGGTCGTTCGTTTTGACAAAATTTCAACAACGATATCCGCCGAAGAGCAGGAATTGCTCAAACAGATTCTGGCCTGGTACAAAGAGAATTATCCCATCTGGTTTGAGTGGCTTGAGTTGTCCATTTAAATGGTGTTTGAATCCCAATTCACCGTCATAAAAATATAGGGATTAAGGATTAAGACATCAGTGGGGGGATTTCACTTTAGTCAAGTACCTCCGGCAGAGCCGGAGGCTTGAATTTATGAACCGCTCAAAGCGGTTATTTTATTGGCCACCTAAAAGGTGGCGTACCTATTTGAACAAACTCAGTTGCTCTAAACGTTGATCCTCTTTCTCCTGAGAACGGATATATTCCCGGATAGTCGCCTCATCACGACCAACGGTTGAAACATGATAACCTCTGGCCCAAAATTGCTGCCCGGTAAAATTTCTTCGATGTCCCAGGTAATTCCGTGCTATATGGATCGCACTTTTACCCTTGATAAACCCAACGACTTGCGCGACCGAATATTTCGGAGGAATCGAGATCAACATATGCACATGATCTGACATCATATGGCCTTCTATGATTTCACACTCCCTGCTACGCGCCAAATCTTTAAAGACTTGTCCAAGATATTTCCTTAGTTCTCCATACAAAGTCTTTCTACGGTATTTGGGAATCCACACAACGTGGTATTTGCATTCCCAACGGCTATGGGATAAGCTTGAATCGTTATTCATGAAAGTCTCTCCTTTGTGAATTTGAGCGGTTCACGTTTATTGGAGGGACTTTCATTTATTCCCTTAAATGTCAAACACTGGTGAGTCCCCCGGCAGAGCCGGGGGTTTACCTAAGGGCAATTAAATTCCCCCCACCAATATATTTAAGGATCACGAAAAATAATTTCATTGCGTTGTCGTTTTAATTATCCTCAATAACAATATATGCCATGGTCTGGTTCAACAACTGATAGGCAATCTCTCCGAATGTCATGGGGCCTGTGATATCCGCTGTTTTCTTTCCTTCAAGTTCGGCATAAAGATAGTTCAATATACAATTGCATGAAAAGAATACCGTATCACCAATACCTTTGGGAATCAGTTGATTGAACTCAGAAACGTAATCGGATACCGGCTTTGCAATTTTATACTCCACTTCTTGAAACACCGGTGCATACAGATGTACCAGTTTTTCGGCTTCATCGATACTTTGAAAGCTTGTATTGATCATTGCACCATACATATCCGCCACAAGGGGCAGCCTTGTATCAATATTTTTCCCCAGGATATATTCAGCAAAATTTACCGCTTCGCCATTGACAACGGCTTCTTTTACGGAAAACCCTTCCTGGCTGAATGTTATCGTATCGCCATCGCCACTTTCAAACAGATTGATAATATTTACCTGGGCCGTTTTATTTGAAGGCAGCCCAATGTGCATGACAACAGCGGAATCCGTATAACTTTCCCCGGTATTCCCATTGTAAATCTTTGGCTCGGTTTGCCCCAGTTCATCTAAAAATACGCCGGAGATCCATCCGATGAGCGGCTTTGTTGCAAATTCAGGATAATTGGGGCCATCAACGGCAAATGAGATGTGGGTGGGACTTGTCGCCGGAATAATGATAAAAGAAAACCCGTTTCCGGGTGCGTCCGTATAAACGCTGCCCAGTGTCTCTTTTGAGTAAACCTGAACATCAACAGAGGCCACATAATCGGCAAGTTCCGTGACAAACACCTTGTCTTGTGTAAATTTCCCCCCGTCTTCATCCATAAAATAGGGTATGGTCCCTGCAATCCACTGCCCTTTTGGAAGATCATTCAGTACCTTTTCATCGGCGGCCAGAATCATTTTTTTGCCGGCCGTGATTAACTCAACCACCTCATTTTTGTCTAATGTCTTTTTGATCATTATTTCACCCCTTATCCAAAAATAGTTTCTATATCACCTACAACTTTAGGTAAGTGACCGTTCTTTTTGAAAAAATCAATCAACTCACTTGTACATTCCGAAACGGTGGCGTCTGTGGGGCTTTTCTTGTACTTCATATTCAATCGCCCCAAAAGCAGTTTCAATCCTAAAAATTGAATGTTCGGTTTGTTATCACCAGATATCACTTTTTTCCATTTTGGATCATTGGGACTTGGGATCGCCATTTGCGTCTTCCTTTATTTTGGGGTTTTAGGGTTGATTCCTTTTGTTACGCAATGCCATAAAACGGGCAACCCCCATGACACGCGCCGATGTTCGAAATCAACCCTTTTTTAAAATGTTACAGCGCCGCCTTATAGATGTTGATCACGTCATCCAAAGTCGGGGTTCTGGGATTTGTAAGACCGCAGGCATCTTTCTGGGCATTTTCCGCCATGATTTTTAAATCTTCAGTCTTGACACCCAGTTCGGTTAAATTTGCCGGGATGCCCACATCGGCAGACAATTGGCGGATCGCCTCCAGGGCCAATTCTGCAGCATCGCGGATGGAAAGTCCGTCAATATTCTCGCCTAAAGCCACGGCAATGTCTGCAAACCGGTCCAGTTTGGCAATCAAATTAAATTCGGAGACGTGGGGCAGCAAGATGGCGTTGCAGACGCCATGGGGCAAGTCATAGTAACCACCCAACTGATGCGCCATGGCATGGACATGTCCAAGACTGGCATTATTGAAGGCCATCCCGGCCAGGTATTCGGCATAGGCCATATTGTCTCTGGCGACGATATCCTGGCCGTTGGCAACCACCGGTCTCAGATTGTCGGCAATGAGCTCAATGGCTTTGATGGCACACGCATCGGTGACGGGGGTTGCAATGGTGGAGACGTATGCTTCCACTGAATGGGTCAATGCATCCATCCCGGTCGCAGCAGTCAACGCCGGCGGCATCCCCATCATAAGCAGCGGATCATTGATCGCAATGGCAGGGGTCACGCGCCAGTCCACAATTGCCATTTTGACCTTTCGACCGGTATCGGTGATGATGCAGAACCGGGTCATTTCGCTGCCGGTACCTGCAGTGGTGTTGATCGCGATAAACGGAGGCATCGCTTTAGTCGATTTATCAACACCTTCAAAATCATGGATCGTACCGCCGTTGGTCGATACAATACCAATGCCTTTGCCGCAGTCATGGGAACTTCCCCCGCCCAGGGTAATGATCATGTCACAACCGCTTTTTTTATAAATTTCAACTCCTTCGGCAACATTTTTATCGGTTGGATTGGGAACGGTTTCGTCATACACCACAGCCTTCGTGCCCATGCCCTCTTCGAGCAAATCACAAATCTGTTTGGTCAGACCACAAGCGGTAATCCCCTTGTCTGCGACAATGAAAGGCTTTGAAACACCAAGGCTTTTCATCTGGTTACAAAGTTCTTTGTGCGCACCAATACCCATCAGGGTAACTGTTGGAATAAAAAAACCATAAACTGCTTCTCTTCCTGCCATGTTATCGTCTCCCTTTGAATTTAGCATCATGGATGAGTGCCACCCATGATGAATCACAAAAAATTCCCGCGGCCCATTTCCAAAAAAACGGGCTGGGGAAGCACGCTATTTAAAATCAATTTAAACATCAAAATTGAGCGTGTTTCGTACTTATTACGTCATACTTTTTTTGATTGAGTTCGAATCTGCAGCTGTGAGAGATAGAGTTTGAGAACAATTCTAAGATTACTGAGTATTCATTTTTTTTTCAACATCTTTTTCAAAAATTCAACCGGGTATCACTGCATCTTTTTTATATGTTTGTATGTTTCTCATGCTTCATCCGCTCAATACTTGAGACGGCGTGTTCTTTGACATTGGCAATGTGGCGGGCCAGCACATCCCTTGCCCCTTCCAGGTTCCCTGCGGCAATATCATCATATAGCCGGGCGTGCTCGGCATCCACCCGCTCCATGGGGGTGACGAACAGAACGTTGCCCCGGTATTTCAGGTAGAGCAGGTCAAACAGGTCCTTTAAACAGGCCACCTTTATGCGATTGCCGGACAATTTTGCCAACGTCATGTGAAATTCCATATCCTTGAGCAGCCGGTCCTTTAAAAAAATATCCCGGACCGCATCCAGATGATTGTCCAGGGCCTTTTTCAATTTTTTGAGTTTTGCCTTGGTCATGCCTGAAATAGTATCCGGTAACAGGGAAACCTCAATGAGTTGCCTGAAATCGTAAATCTCGATGACCTCTGAAAGGCTGATGTTTTCCGTATAATATCCCCGGTTGGGCTCATGGCGGACCAACCCCTGAATCTCAAGACGTTTGAGGGCTTGAATCACCGGGGTGGTACTCATATTCAGGCGTTTGGCCAGGTCTCCGTAGGAGATCTTCTGACCCGGGATGATTTCGTTTAAAAAAAACATGCGCCGGATGCCGTTATACGCCTCCAATGTAAAATCATCTTTGGTTTTTTTATTCTTTGCTCCCATACTCCCCTTCAATATATCAACACCCGGGTAAAAGCAACGAAATTCAGCCGTTTATCATCTACTTCTCCAACGATAATCGCGCATACTTTAATTTGCAAATTCCTTGACAAATATGGGAGTTACAAGTTAACTTTTCATTAATTTAATCATAAATATAATCAAATATATGATATGAAAATAAGGAGTAAAAAATGGCATTAGCATTCATGGAAGGCAATGAGGCCGTTGCCCGGGGTGCCATCGCAGCAGGCTGCAATTTTTTTGCCGGATACCCCATTACCCCGGCTACTACAATCTTCAATAATATGCTTAAAATGCTGCCGCCCAAAGGCGGTATCTGTATGCAGGGGGAAGATGAGATCGCGTCGATGGGATATTGCATCGGTGCCGCCATGGCCGGGAAAAAGGCGCTTACCGCCACCTCCGGCCCCGGTATCAGCCTCTACTCGGAAAACATCTCCTTTGCCGTGGGCAGTGAAATCCCCCTGGTCATTGTGGATGTGCAGCGCTTGGGTCCGTCTACAGGCTCCGCCACCCGGGGGGCGGATGCCGATATCCAGTTCATGCGCTGGGGCAATACCGGCGGTGTCCCGGTCATTGTACTGGCCCCCATGGATGTAAAAGAGTGCTATACGCTGACTTTTACGGCCTTCAACTATGCCGAACGGTTCCGGTGCCCGGTATTTATCGCGTCCAACAAAGAGATCGGCATGACCAAGGAGACCTTTGACATGGATACCCTTGTGCTGCCCGAAATAATTGAGCGAACCCGGTTTGAAGGCCAACAATTTCTTCCCTTTGCCGCAGATCCGGACAAAGCGCCTGCGTTTCTTCCCATCGGCGGGTCAACTCTGGTGCGCCAGACCTCCTCCACCCATGGCCCGGACGGGTATATTACCATTGATCCGGACGCCATTGCCGCCGCCCAACAGCGTCTGAGGAATAAAATTCACACGTTTAGGGATGAAATTTCCCTGTATGAAGAAAAGCGTTTACCCGGCACCGACATCCTGGTGATCTCCTACGGTATTACCAGCCGGGCCGTGGATGATGCGGCAAAGGCCATGGCCGAAAAAGGCCGCCCCGTTTCCACCCTCTCCCTTAAGACCATATGGCCGGTCCCCGAACAAGTCTTGGTAGACGCTGCCCGGCAATTTTCCCGAATCCTTGTGGTGGAGATGAACCTGGGACAGTATGTCAACGAGATCCGAAGGGTGATTTGTGGCAAAAAGATTGATTTTTACGGTCAGATGAACGGGGCATTAATTTCCCCGGCAAAAATTATGGAGGCCATTGACAATGCATAGCTTTCTGAATGAAAACCGCCCCCCGGTATTCTGCCCGGGCTGCACCCATGACCGGATCACCAAAAGCCTGAATAAAACCTTTGAGAACATGGGCCTTGCCCCGGATAAAATCGTTATCGTTACGGACATCGGATGCTCGGGCCTGTTTGACACCTTTTTCAATGTCCATGCCCTGCACGGGGTCCATGGCCGGGCACTGACCTATGGCATGGGACTAAAGATGTCGGATCCTTCGTTGAACGTCATTGTAACCATGGGAGACGGCGGTCTCGGCATTGGCGGTGCCCATGTGCTCTCCGCATGCAGAAAAAATCTGGATATGACCCTGATTATTTTGAACAACTTCAACTTCGGCATGACAGGGGGCCAATATTCGACGACCACGCCCGAAGACGCTGTGGTGGGGTCGGAATTTCTCAACCAGGCCGAAGTCCCCATTGATATCTGCAAAGTGGCAAAGGCATCAGGGGCCACCTATGTTTCCCGGTACTCGGGTATGGATGCCCGGCTCCCCGAAGAACTTGAACGGGCCATCCGCCACAAAGGGTTTTCAGTGGTAGAGACCCTAGGCCTTTGCACGGGCAGATACACCAAACGCAATAAGCTCACCCCCAAAACCATCGACGAAATGATCCTGTCCGCCCCGCCTGCGGGAGGACTTATTCAGGAAAACCAACGCCAGGAATACGGCGAACGCTACCGAGAACTGGCGGCAGAAAAAACAAAATTCCCAGAACCGTTAATCATTGAAAAAAAATTTGAACCACTGGAAAACCGGAGCTGGAAAATTATCATTTTAGGGTCTGCGGGCATGCGCATTATCACGGCCGGTGATATTATATGCCATGCGGGTATTTCCGCCGGATTCAACGCCTCCATCAAAAATGACTATAATATTACTGTACTGCGCGGGCAGTCCGTTTCTGAAATATTGCTTGCCCCAGATCCCATCGGCTATACAGGCCTGGATTCACCGGACGTGGTACTGGCACTAAGTGACGAAGGGGTTGACCGCAGACAAAAAATATTTGCCGGGTTGAGTCCTGAGACTTTTGTATTAAAAGAAAAAAGTGTTAGCATCCCGGCCACTAGGGCCCTGGTAGAAGAGATTGATTTCAAGACGTTGAAAATCGCCAGGCAGGACTGGGCTCTGGCATCCTTGGGGATTTTAGCGAAAAAAAAGGTGGGCCTGACAGAAGAGATGCTGCTTTCAGCCCTTAAACATAGATTCAATCCCAAGGTGCTCGCCCTGGCCGAAGAGACCCTTAACAAAGTGATCTGATATTATCGTTATTCCAAGGCCCGCAAATCGTTACGGGCCTTAACCAACTAAAAAGCCAAATTAGTCAAACCATAAGTCACCAGACAACTGGAATCTATTTTGGTTGTCACAATAATCCATGACACCCGCCGCCATAATGTCAGCATCTCTGGTTTTCCTAAAAGCCCCGCTACCGATTACTATTTTTGATATTATTTCAGTAGCTTGAAATGCACAAGGATTATCATCACTAACAGAGCCTGTGGAAAATGCTATGTCCCCATCAGTTATAAACATACTCCCATCTTCAAAGATGGCCATGTGCATCAAATAAAATTCATTCTCATATGCCCCGGTAACGATCCCAATCAGACTCCCTGTTTCATCAAATATCTTATTTTCTCCGTCAAACAACTGCAGGTTAATGGTTCCCAATTGAATCGCTTGTGATAAGTTTATCGTTTCCACGTTTCCCGTCGCTGTGTAATGACGATCTTTAGAGAGGGCAGTTCCATACCAAAAAATATAAACCAAAAATGAGAGTACTAAAATTGTTCTTTTCATCTAAAAAACCTCCTGAATAATATTAGAATAAGGTATATACACGTCTACCAATGTCGTATCCGTATAGCCGTTAAATATGGGAAAACATGAACTGCCAAAATGCTTATCACTATTTTTTCGCGTTGTGTATCAGGGAATCCCTTATTTTTGCATTTTTCGGAGATTTGTATAATAAACGCTCAACTATGTAGGTTTAAATACTACATATAAAGAATAAATTAAACTATATTATTTTACACTATAGACCGACATAAAAATTAAGCCTTTGGCCGATTGGTAGAAAATTGCCGGCCTGGTATAAATGACAGTTTTCTAAATTACAGGCCGTTCTTGCAATTTTGGACCTAAGGGCCAGGCAAAAGCGGAATTTAAAATCAGGATATGGAATAAACGGCCATGGGGGGACCTTGGTCTATCAGCCACCAGGCTCGCCCCACAACTAAGCTTGAAAGATCTGAGTAGCGTACCCAGTCTTTCATAAAAAACTTAACCGGGAGGAAACCAATGACGTTGCAAAGCTTTTATAAAGAGGTGATGGCGCTCAATGAAATTCAGGACATGCCCCAGCGCGAAATCCAGGCAAAAACATTTTTTGAAAAACTGAATTCAGCCGAAATGCCCCAAACCTTTAACTGGGCCCAGGAAGTTTTCGAAGATATACACGTCAAAGAACGCCCGGACCAGCCGGCCCTTATCTGGGCAGACCTGCATACGGACGAAGAACAACAGTATACGTATGCCCAGCTGGCGGAAAACGGAAACAAGATGTTGAACTTTCTGCGTACAAAGAACGTCGAAAAGGGCGACAATCTTTATATGCTGACCCCCATTGTCCCTGAAACCTGGTTTGCCTCCTTTGCTGCAATCAAAGGCGGTCTTGTTGCCGTGCCCACAGCCACCACCATGACCGAACGCGAAATCCAGTTCCGTTTCGAGGCCTATCCGCCCAATGTTATAGTTGCCCATGAGAGCCTGGCCGATCTGGTGGACGATGCCCTGGCCAAAGCCGGTTGTACACCAAAGGCCAAAATTATCCTTGGGGCAAAAGAGGGGTGGACATCCTATCCCGAGATCGCAGAAGAATCCGCCCAGGCATCCCCCGCAACCATCAACAGTGAGGATGTTCTGTTCTGCTTTTTTACCTCCGGCACCACAGGGCTTCCCAAGCGGGTGGGCCACTCGGCCATCTCCTACCCCCTGGGCCATATGTCAACGGCTGTGATCCTCGGTCTTGAACCCGGCGGGATCCATCACAACCTGAGTGCACCCGGGTGGGCCAAATGGGCATGGAGCAGTTTTTTTTCCCCATTTAACGTCGGCGGCACCGCCACAGGTTTTAATTTCACCACCCTGGATATTAAAAAATATCTTAACTTGGTGGCCAAATATAAGGTCACTTCATTCTGCGCCCCCCCCACGGCCTGGCGTGCCTTTGTGGGCCTTGACCTGAAAGCCTATGATTTTTCAAACCTGAAGTACTCCTTGAGTGCCGGCGAACCATTGAACCCGGAAGTCATTGACCAGTGGCAGGAGGCCACGGGCACTGAAATCCGCGATTTTTACGGCCAGACCGAGTCCACGGCCATGATTGGCAATCCGCCCTGGATGGAGGGTAAAATGCGCCTGGGCTCTTTTGGATATCCGTCATTCATGTACGATGTCATCTTAACCGATGATGAAGGCAAAGAGATCACGGAACCCGACACCACCGGACACATCGTCATCCGTCTTTCCAACTGGCGCGCCATTGGACTGTTCCAGGAATATATTGATAACGAAGCAAAAACATCCGAAGCATTTAAACACGGCATGTATTTCACCGGAGACAAGGCAACCTTTGACAAAGACGGCTACTGGTGGTTTGTGGGCCGGGCTGACGATGTCATCAAAAGCAGTGATTACCGGGTGGGCCCCTTTGAGGTGGAAAGCGCACTGATAGAGCACCCCGCCGTCATGGAGACGGCTGTGGTGGGCGTGCCGGATCCCAAACGTCACCAACTGGTAAAGGCCTTTGTCATTCTGGTACCGGGCCAGAAACCTTCAAAGGACCTGGCACTGGAACTGTTCAAGCACACCATTGAAGCACTGGCCAAATTTAAAATCCCCAGGATCATTGAGTTTGTGGAGGTCCTGCCCAAGACCATCTCCGGTAAAATCCGGCGTATAGAGCTTCGGGAAAATGAGGAGAGCAAAACCGCCGGACAGGAAACTGAATTCTTTTATCATCAGTTTCCTGAATTAAGCTCAAGAAACAAATGATCTTTACGTTGTAAAACAAAAAAATCAGCAGGCGGCAGATTTAAAAAAAACCGCCGCCTGCTTTTTTCACGGCATCCGTCCGTAACACCTGACCAGTCTTTTTCTTTCACAAAAGCAAACCGTTTGAAATTCCAACGAAATAAAAAAATATTTTTCCACTTAAATGTCTAATAAAGTTGAAAAAAACTTTATTTTGTGCAAACATACGAAATCGTCAACTGCGAAGGCCTTGGGCCTGCATTGCCGGACAGGCTTTTTAAGGTCTCTCATTCATTGGCCTTTGAACCTGCAACGCCCTTCAAACGCAGGGTCAGGGCCGGAAAGGACTGAAGATCCATGCAAGGAGAAAAAGCGCAGCAGATTGTCAAATCCATCCTCAAACCAATGGATATCCAGATCAATGGAAATCGCCCCTGGGATATTCAGATCCACAATCCCCTGTTTTACCAAAGAATCATGTCGGGAGGCTCTTTGGCCCTGGGGGAAAGCTATATGGATGGCTGGTGGGATTGCAACGCTCTGGATGAATTTTTCAAAAGAATTCTTGAATTTAAGCTGGACAAAAAGGTCAAATCCCTGAAGCCGGTCATTCTCTGGGAAATGCTTAAAGCCCGGGTGATGAATGTCCAAAACAAAACCCGGGCGTTCATCATCGGACAACGCCATTACGATATCGGCAATGCCCTGTTTAAAATCATGCTGGATGAAGGGCTCAACTATTCTTGCGGATATTGGTACAATGCCGATAATCTGGATGAGGCCCAGACTGGAAAGCTGGATCTGATCTGCCGGAAGATCGGCCTTAAACCCGGAATGAAGGTTCTGGATATCGGATGCGGCTGGGGCGGATTCGCAAAATATGCGGCCCGGACCTACGCGGTAAACGTCAAGGGGGTCACCGTTTCAAAAGAGCAGGCGGAATATGCCCGGGAACAGTGCAAAAACCTTGATGTGGAAATTGAACTGACCGACTACCGCAACTTAAACGAAAAATACGACAGGATTGTTTCCATCGGCATGTTTGAACACGTGGGATGGAAAAATTACAGAACCTTTATGAAGGTGGTCCATCGCTGTTTGAACGATGACGGGCTGTTCCTTTTGCACACCATCGCCGGAAACACCCCGGCCAAAGAAACGGATCCCTGGATCAACGCGTATATCTTCCCCAACTCCATGCTCCCCTCACCCAGTCAGGTGTCCCAAGCCGCAGAAGGCTTATTTATTCTTGAAGACCTGCATAGCATTGGCCGTTATTATGACAAAACCCTCATGGCCTGGTATGAAAACTTCACCCAAAACTGGAACTCAATCAAAGATCAATACGACATGCGTTTTTTCCGCATGTGGACCTATTACCTACTCTCCTGTGCAGCCAGTTTCAGGACCCGGCGGAATCAGCTGCTGCAGTTTGTCTTTTCAAAAAAGGGAATTGACCGGGTGTTCCGCAGCGAAGGGGAATTGTTCCTATAGGAAACGGTAAAAATTGCCGGTTGACCAGGCAATTATTGCTGTTTAAAACGGCATACTGAAACGGTCGCTACCGGCAAAATGGTTGGAACAGACAGGCGTCATTGTTTTCTTTTCTTGGGGCACAGGAATTGCTGTATCAAAACATAACGATACACGAAAAAGTGCCCTAACAAGAAAAGGAATAGATTATGACCACCATATCCAGTGATTATTCAGGCCTCAATTCCTATGCCGGGACCAGCCTGTCCAGCCTTTTGCCAAATACCTTATCCGCCGAGACGGATGACGATATGTCAACTGCCGGCGTGGCCAGCGGCTCTGATAGTGTAACACTGTCCGAAGAAGCGCTGGCCGCAGCCAACCGGGAATCATTAGGGCTTCCGGCAACAGGCGTACTGACTTTGTCTGATTTCGAAACCACTGCAACCGACCAGGAAGAAGCCGTCAGCGCATTTTTGGCCTCCGCCATGGAAAGCATCGGCATTGATGCGGACCAGCAGGTATCGTTGTCCTTGAACAGCGACAATGAAATTCAAGTCGAAAACACGTTTACAGGCAGCGATGAACTTGAAGAGGTGTTAAATGCAAGCAGCGAATTCAGCCAGGCATTCACCGGGTTAACGGCAAGCAACGAAGTTTTGGATTTTGCCGAGTATCTCCAGGAACAAGTGGCCGGCATCAGCCTGGCCGATTACATCAACAATGACACCGCTGATACCGATCTTCTTTCCCTGGCCGCCGAATACGCCGGCCTTAAAGCGGCTTCCGGCTCCCTGGAAACGTTGTGGGCCGTCAGCCACGAGACAACGCCGTATACCTACCACTACAATTAGCCATTGATTCCACCCTCTTTTTGAGATAAAAATGACTGTGTAATGCAGACATGAAGTCTGTGGTTTAAATTAAATTTATTGTTTTTTTCGAACCCGGCCAAGAAGGTTGAGACTTTAACCGGTAATGCAGTGTTGCATAATTTTTATATTTTTAGGATTCACAGGAGAAAAAAACGATGAAAAAAGCACTGATCACAGCAGGCTTCATGTTTCTTGTTATTATCTTGACTGCCGTAACTGCCCAGGCACACTACGGAATGGTTATCCCTTCGGATAACATGGTCATGCCCGATGACGACCGCACCGTTCATATCACAGCCTCTTTTTCCCATCCCTTTGAAGGGGTCGGAATGGAACTTGTTACCCCCAAGGTATTTGCCGTGCGCGCAAACGGTGAGACACAGGATCTTCTAGGCGCGTTGACACAGGCAAAGGTCATGGACCACACCGCCTGGAAAACAGATTACAAATTAAAACGCCCCGGCGTATATATGTTCTATATGGAACCCCAACCCTATTGGGAACCTGCCGAAGACTGTTTTATCATTCATTACACCAAAACCGTAGTAACCGCCTTTGGTGATGACGAAGGCTGGGACCAGGAAATCGGCCTGAAAACTGAAATCGTGCCCCTATCCAAGCCCTTTGCCCAGTATGCCGGAAATATATTCCAGGGCATCGTGAAGCTGGACGGCAAGGCGGTCCCGTACACAGAAGTTGAGGTGGAATACTACAACGAAGACGGAAAATCCGAAGCCCCCACCGATTATATGGTGACCCAGACCATCAAGGCCGACGGCAACGGTATTTTCACCTATGCGGCACCCAAGGCCGGCTGGTGGGGATTTGCGGCGCTCAATGAAGCGGATTTTACCCTGAAAGCGGACGGGCAGGATAAAGGTGTTGAATTAGGCGCTGTTATCTGGGTAAAATTCGAAGACTGGAAAAATAGATAGAAGGTATTATGCATATTTCAGAAGGTGTTCTTTCCGCGCCGGTTTTAGGGGCCGGGATGGCGCTGGCCGTTGCCGGTACCGCCATTGGTTTAAAACAACTCAAAGAAGATAAAATCCCCCAGGCCGCTATTTTGTCGGCTGCTTTTTTTGTGGCGTCCCTGATTCATGTGCCTGTCGGGCCTTCCAGCGTTCATCTGATTCTCAATGGAATTCTCGGCCTGATGCTCGGATGGGTCGCCTTCCCCTCTATTCTGATTGCGTTGCTGCTCCAGGGGGTGCTGTTCCAGTTCGGGGGCATCACCACCCTGGGGGTCAACACGGTAATCATGGCAACACCTGCGGTGGTCTGCTATTACCTGTTTTCAGGATTTGTCCTCAAGTCGGGTGCGATATCCTATGCCGCATCCTTTGCCTGTGGATTTTTGAGCGTATTTTTCAGCGGGTTGCTGGTGGGCTCAGCCTTAATGTTTACCCAGGAAAGTTTTATAGAGGTGGCCTGGGCCGTAGTTGTAGCCCATCTTCCGGTGATGTTCATCGAGGGCCTTGTGGCGGTTTTCTGTGTTGGTTTTCTTAAAAAGGTCCAGCCCGAACTTCTGCCCAGATGGGCGGATGCACAACAGCAGGCCGCAATGGCCCCCGGAACGGCAATGGTTGAAAAGCAAATATAATGTCCATTGTGACCCATATTGTATGGTGAGAGATAATGAGGTATCAAAAATATTTTATAAAACTCTCCTGCCTGATGCTCTTTTTCATTCTTTCAAGCGGCAATGCCCTGGCCCATAAAGTCACGGTGTTTGCTTGGGTGGAAGGTGACACGGTGTTAGGGGAAAGTAAATTCAGCGACGGAAAAAAAGCCCAAAACGCAGAAATCATTGTCTGGGACACGAACGGCAATGAACTATTGCGAACCCGGACCAACAAAAAAGGGGAATTTACATTCCCGATTCCTGAAAAGACAGCCATGCGCATTGAACTTATTGCCGGCATGGGACACAAGGCCGAGTGGACCATTCCCCTGGAAGATCTGGGAGAGGTTTCTACGGACAAAAGTGCCCCGGAGGAAGGGATAAAACCGCCTGCCACCCCTGCAAAACCCCATTCCGGGCAGGCGGCACAGACCCAGACAGCCGTTGATCCGGACCAGTTGGAAGCCATCGTGGAAAAAGCTGTAACAAAGGCGCTGGATAAAAAAATCACACCACTCACAAAAATGGTGGCGGATTTAGCGCAACAAGGCCCGTCCATGAATGAAATTATTGGGGGGATCGGATACATATTCGGCCTGATGGGCGTAGCCGTCTATTTTTCATCCCGCAAAAAACGATCGTAACAGCACACAACATGGGCTGCCTGCCGAGTTCAGCCACAACAAAATTTAAAAGGCCTAAAGATCGTACCCAGACTTTCTTATAAAAGCACATCCCATGATTGAAGAAATATTTGCCTCCGGCCATTCATTTATTCACAAAATAGATCCCAGATGCAGGGTGGTTGCAGCCACCCTGCTCTGCTTTGTTATTGCATTAGGCCATACAATTCCCATGCTCTGGACGGGACTTGGGTTTTCTGTGATGCTTGTGCTGTGGGCAAGATTAAACCTGATCCTGGTGTTCCGGCGTTTAATTGTGATCTGGGGATTCCTGCTTTTTTTGTGGGCAGTTTTACCCTTTACCTATGACGGCGATGTGGTTTGGAGAATCGGAAAGCTGGGTGCCACCCAACAGGGCATTGACCTGTGCACACAAATCAGCATTAAATCCAATGCCATTCTGCTGGTGTTCATTGCCCTGGTCGCCACCATGGATTTCAGCACCCTGGGCTATGTCTTGAATTTTTTTAAAATCCACCGAAAACTTGTGCACCTGCTACTGCTGACCTACCGCTATATTTTTGTTATTGAGCAGGAGTACCGGCGCCTGGTCCGGGCGGCAAAACTGCGCTGTTTTCGACCCGGGACCAACGTGCACACCTACCAGACCTATGCCTATCTTTGCGGCATGCTCTTTGTCCGGGCATCAGCCCGGGCCCAAAGGGTTTACAATGCCATGAAATGCAGGGGATTTGCAGGCCGTTTTACCTGTCTGCATGAATTTGCCCTCTCCCCTGCAGACAAAATATGGACTTTAGCAGCCCTTTGTGCCACAGCCGGCCTGATTTTTATGGAGATCCGTTTATGACAACATCCCCACCCATCCTGCGCCTTGAAAACATCTGTTTCAGCTACCCGGGTCAGGGGCGGGTTTTAGACCATCTAAGCCTTGAGATCAACCCCGGGGACCGCATCGGGCTAGTGGGTCCCAACGGCAGCGGAAAAACCACCTTGTTTCATATTATCATGGGGTTGCTTGCTCCATCTTCGGGCACCATTGAATTTTTCGGCAAAACAGTAAAAACCGAAAAAGATTTCCGGGAGGTATACAAAAAAGTGGGCCTGATGTTCCAAGATGCGGATGACCAGTTGTTCAGCCCGACGGTTTTGGAGGATGTGGCCTTTGGGCCGCTGAATTTAGGCAAATCAAAGTCCGAAGCCCGAACCATTGCCCAATACACCCTGGAACGGTTGGGCATCGCCCATTTTGAAAACCGGGTGACCCACAAACTGTCCGGCGGGGAAAAGCGGCTGGTGGCCCTGGCCACGGTGCTTTCCATGGAGCCGGAACTCTTGCTTTTAGACGAACCCAGCACAGGCCTGGATGAACGGACAAAATCCGGTCTGGTTGAGGTATTGAACCGCCTTGACCTCTCATATATCCTGATCTCCCATGAAAGTGATTTCATGTCACAGATTACCGACACCATGTTCATGATGGAAAACGGTCAATTAAAAAAAGATGCCCATATCCACAGCTACATCCATACACATCCCAACCCCGGGCAGCAGCATTGATTCGTTTGTCTCCATCAATGAAGCATAATCGCGTTTTCACCACCCTGAACGGCCCTGTATCGTAATACAAAAAATGAAAATTATTGCATGAATGGACATGTCAGTCTATAGTTACCGATTTGTGGATAGTATTAACCATAAAGGGAACGATAGAAAATCTTCATACAAAGGGAAGGGAGAGAAACTTGAATAAAATCATCCGTTTTTTTGCTGTCATATCAATGACATCTTGCCTGGCCCTGGGGTTCACCACCCAGGTTTTTGCCAAAAAAGTGTTACTGAAAGTGCCCTGCTCGGTACCGTTCAGCGTACCCATTCTGGGTCAGGACATTGTGGGCACCATTGCCGACACCATCAACAAAGCCTCAAACGGCACACTGAAAGTCAAACTCTACGCCCCCGGAAAACTGGTACCATCCCTTGAGGTCCTTGATGCGGTCAGTTCAGGAAAGACCAATGCCGGATATACGGCCGCATTCTACTATGCGGGCAAGAACCCGGCCAGTGTCCTTTTCAGCACCTTTCCCTTTGGACCAACCCCGGAAGAGTATATTGCGTGGTATTATTACGGCAACGGGTTAAAGCTCTACCAGGAGATGTATGACCACTACGGATATAACGTCAAGGTCCTGCCGGCCGGCATCATCAGTGCCGAGACCTCGGGCTGGTTCACCAAGCCCATTGAAAAGGTCGAAGACCTTAAAGGGATTAAGATGCGGATCTCCGGCCTTGGCGGTCAAGTATTGACCAAGCTGGGCGTCTCCGTCACCATGCTTCCCGCAGGCGAAATTTTCCAGGCCCTGGAAAAAGGGCTGATCGATGCCACGGAATTTTCCATGCCCGTGTGCGATGCGCCTTTGGGCTTTTATAAAGTGGCCAAATACAACTACTACCCCGGCTGGCACCAGCCTTCAACTGTCCAGGAATTGTTGATCAACAAGGATACCTGGAATGCCCTGGATGAATCCCAGAAGACCCTGATCGAAACGGCCTGCATGGCGGCCACCCTGAAATCCTTGGCCCTGAGTAACGGTATGCAGGGTAAGGTTATCAAGGAAAACGCCGAAAAGCATGGCGTTAAAAATTTGTACTGGTCCGATGAAATGCTGGCGGCCTTTGAATCAGCCTGGAAAGAGGTGGTGCAAGAAGAGATCGCCAAAGATGCCATGTTCAAAAAAACCTGGGAAGACCTGGAACAGTTCAGGGCCGAATATAAAAAATGGGCCGATGTGGGATTTTTGCCCCGGTAATTTATTGTGAATACATTTGTTAATATCATTGAAAACACCATTATCTGCATCGGCAGGGTCGTATCCTGGCTCAATGTCCTGCTGATCCTGGTGATCCTGGTCCAGGTAGTGATGCGCTATCTGTTCTCATTCAGCTCCGTGGCCCTTGAAGAACTGCAGTGGCATCTCTATGCCGTGGGTATCATGGTCGGACTCTCCTATGCCCTGACAGAAAATACCCACGTGCGCCTGGATCTGCTCCACGGCAGATTTCGAAAAAAAACCCGGGCATGGATCGATATCATCGGCCTGACCGTGCTCGTGCTGCCCTGGTGTTATGTGATCCTATACCACGGCTTTGATTTTGTGGCCGCATCCTGGCGGGTCAAAGAAGCTTCGGCCTCGCCCACAGGGCTGAGTTGTTATTACATTATTAAGTCCGTGATCCCCATAAGCTTTGGCCTGCTGACGCTTTCCGCCCTGGCTCGTATTTTAAAGCAGATTCTGGTGCTTGCCGGAAGGCAGGTGGCCCCATGACCCATGAAGACATCCTGGTTATTGCCATGATGGCCTCCTTTATCGGGCTGCTGTTCACCGGTTTCCCGATCGCACTGATCCTGGGCGGGGTATCGGTCCTCTTTGCCGGCATCGGTTATGTTTCCGACCTCTACTTTGACACCATGACCGGTCTGGATTTCATGTCCGTCGGGATGGAGGTGAACCGGATATTTGCCATCATGGACAACTGGATCATGGTGGCCCTGCCCATGTTTATCTTCATGGGGCTGATGCTGGACCGATCGGGCATTGCCGAAAACATGATGCAAAATATCCAGCTGCTTTTCGGCAGGGTCCGGGGCGGGCTTGCCATCACGGTAACGCTCATCGGCATTATTCTTGCCGCCAGCACCGGGATCATCGGTGCTTCTGTGGTTCTGTTGGGGCTTTTATCCATGCCTGTGATGCTCAACCAGGGATATTCCAAATCCCTGGCCTGCGGCACCATCTGCGGTGCAGGCACCTTAGGTATCCTCATCCCGCCCTCCATTATGCTGGTCATGATGGCGGACAGACTGGCGGTACCCGTGGGGGATCTGTTCATGGGCGCGCTGTTCCCGGGCCTTGTACTGGCTACCCTTTACATGCTTTATATTCTTGTTCTGGCCTGGCTTTCACCCCAGAAAGCGCCCCTGGTACCCAACCAGCCGGACCTGACCTGGAAACTGGTGGGCTCCGCCCTGAAAACCTGTATACCGCCGATGATCCTGGTATTTGCCGTTCTGGGCACCATCTCATTCGGTATGGCAACGCCCACCGAAGCCAGCGGCATCGGGGCGTTAGGCGGCCTGATCCTTACCATCGTCAACGGCCGGTTCAATTTCAAGGTGATGAAAGAAGTGGTCCACCAGACCTTCAGCATCACAGCCTATATTTTTGCCATCGTAATCGGTGCCACCTGTTTTGCTCTGGTATTGCGGGAACTGGGCGGAGATGCCCTTGTGGAAGAGACGCTGAAAAGCCTGCCGTTCGGCCCCTACGGCATTGTGGCCTTTATCCTTGGCATTGTATTTTTCTTAGGATTTTTTCTGGATTGGATTGAAATCACCCTGATTATCCTGCCCCTGCTGGCACCGGTCGTCCCGACATTGGGCATAGATCTGGGCGTTTGGCCCAACATCGACAACCCCACCCTGATCTGGTTTGCCATTTTGGTGGCTGTGGTACTCCAGACTTCGTTTCTCACACCGCCGGTGGGATTTGCCATCTTTTATTTAAGGGGGGTCTGCCCGCCAGAGGTGAAGCTGAAGCATCTATATAAGGGGGTTATTCCTTTTATTATTCTTCAGCTCATCGGCCTTTTTGTCATTGTGATCTGGCCTGAAATCATTTTGTGGCTGCCTTCGGTTGCTTACCAGTAAATTTTGTTGTGCCCAGCTTGTGTTCGTGTGTAGATTGACTCAAATGGGCACACATCCTTCCCCCCTACCCCTTGGCAAAATTATGCATTCTCAGGCACAGGGGGCATGAAACAAAACGGATCCTTGTCCTTGAATATGTCAAGCCCTTGACTGTATGTGACAGCTAAACACCCGCGGCAGGCAAGATTCAAACTGCATTCACGACAGGCGCTGCTTGCGCTTCTGTATTTTTGTGCAAGTTCACTGTGATAAATATCAATCAATCGGGTATTCAGGATATTTCCGATTAGGGAAGGAAACTTTCTACAGGCATGGACTTCGCCGTCGGATAGAAGTGCCACAAAGTTAAATGCGGCCCCGCAGCCATATCCGGTACACCCGCCAAACAAATCTGATTTCTCCTGTTGCAGCAGTATGTTGAACAGATTGTCCTTTAGACCCAGGATGGAACTTTCATGAAATCTTGCAGAGTACGCTTCTAAAAAAAGTCTGAATTGTTCCGGTTCCGCCATCAAAAGCTTTTCACCCTCCCCCACCGCAGCCAGCCGGTTGAATGTGAACAGGTCAACCCGGTCTGCCAGTAATTCGGCCAAAGGAAGCACCTGGTCAATATTATCACGGGTAAGGGTCAGCATGACCATACGATACACATTAAGTTCACCCAACATGTCCAAAAAAGCAAGTGATCGTTTTAAATGCCCTTTTCCCCGAATCCTGTCATTGTGCGCTTCCAGGCCTTCCAGGCTGATTTGAAAATGACCCGGCATCTGGATGTTAACTATCTCTTCTATTTGACTCATGGCTGAAGGATTGCCCAGAACGGCAAGTCCGAATCCCCGGTTGGCGGCTTCGGCGTATATGTCCGTAAAGTTGGGGTACAGCAGGGGATTGCCACCGGTGAATGTGACATTCCCTTTGACATGCATTGCGTGGCAAAAGTCATAAAAATCGTCAAGGATGGCCAGGGCCGTGTCAAAGGGCAGCGGATCACGATCTCTGCGATCGTAGCAATGCTTGCAATGAAGATCGCAGGCCTGGGTGATATGCCATTGAAGTGTAAATGCATTGGCAGATACGAATTTCTTTAAATCGGGAACAACCGGGTGGGCATCCCCAAAACTTCGTATGATAAGGGATTTTGGTTTAAGAACAAGGCCTTGGCAAGCGGCCTGATTAACCACTGCATCAATGACCCCGATGGTCACGCCGCCCTCGGCAGCGGCGGCGTGGAAATCTATGTTTTCAGCCACAATTTTAAGGGCCAGAAGGTCGGCATCCTCGGCCTCACGGACATGGATTTCTCCTGTTTGAGGATGACGCCAAACCATGACATGTACATTGTCCGGCACCCGGAGCGGCGGATTTTCTTCCGGATTCTCTTTTGCAGTCACAATTTGGGCAAGATGCCCGTAAGAAACCGGTAAAAGCGTCAACCAGGGATTTAGACTTAAACCGTCAATATCGGGTTTTAAGGGATCATTAATTTGACCAAGCCCGTACATCGTCCATTCGATACGGGCCAAATCGTCTATAAACCCAGGCAGATGCATCGACTGTTTGATCAAAGAGAGCTTTTCGCTAAAAAAGGCAGGGTCAAAATCGTTGTCCAATGCCTTCAGGATCCTTCCCCAGGTTGAATCACCAAGGATCCTGCGGCAATTAGGGTAAATGGTATGATAATTTATTGGGTTAAATGAATTCAAAACTATAACCAGATTCCATCCTTTGTAGATAGTCGATTTATATTAATAATCAAAACAGCCCACGCCCGTTATCTTAACTGCAACCACTTTTAGGATGCTGGTTTGTTTTATCGCCCGAACAGGAACTTGCGCCACTGCATCCGCTTTGGGTTGATCCTGAGCAGGAACTTGCGCCGCACCCGCTTTTAGCGCTGTCTGCTTTGGGATTTGATCCGCTGCAAGCGCTCTTGGCCGTACAGCCGCTTACAGAAATGGTGGTTCCTGATACCAGGCTTGCAATACACAGACCCGCCAAAATTTTCTTTACATTATTTGTATTCACGACGTCCTCCTTGTTTAGTGTAAAAAAGAGAATCCCTCCCGGGGCTAAGGATCCATACAAAACTAAAACTTTATTTTAGAAGCATTATCTCCAATTCAACATCAACGTCTTTGCCGACAATGCCAAGATCCGCAAACCTTCCATCGCCGACATTGTACGCAAGACGGTCAACGGTGAATTTTCCGGATAGGCCGGCAACTTGTGTTCCTTTTTGGGAAGGATGATCTTTTACGCCGTGAAAGGTTACAGGTATGGTAATCTGTTTGCTCACCCCTTTCATGGTCATCGTACCTTTCAGGTGATACAGGGTATCAGATACCTTTTCCATGCGGCTTGATTTGAACGAAATCTTCGGATAATCCCTTGCATTGAAAAAATCCTTTGACAAAAGGTGTTTATCGCGTTTTGCATCATTGGTAAAAATTGATTTAACCGCAATTTCCATGGAGAAAGAACCGGATGCAAGATCCTGGGGATCAAACCGAATGTCGGCGTCATAATCATTAAAAAACCCTTTTGCCGGCACAAAGATATGGTTTACGCTGAAATAGATCCCGGAATGGACGGCATCCAGCGTCCAGGCCTGAGCCGCAAAGAGCGGTGTCGTGATGAACAGACAAAATAACACGAGGATAAAAGTAAATAGTGACTTCATTGCTTACCTCCTTAAAGTGTAAAAAATTCAAAATGAATATTTCTTTTAAAAAAGCCCGCTGCTTTCAGATGCCTAAGAATGGCGGACGTCATAAACGGCGGACCACAAAGATAAATTGCGCTATTTCTTGGATATTCACCAAGCAGGGCATCAAGGTGCTTACTTGCCAAACGCCCCCTGCCGGCCGGGCCTTGTGTTAGATGATAGTTGACCTTTCCCCGGGGCAGGTTTTCGACAATTTCGTCCAATATCTCCTGAAAAACCAAATCTCTGAGATTTCGGCAGGACCAGACCAGATGAACCGGGCGCTGTTCATTGGTTTGTGCCATATATTGAAGCATACTCAGCATGGGCGTGATGCCAATGCCGCCTGCAATCAAAATGATTGCAGGCGCATTATGGGCATGCAAATGGCTAAACTGACCATAGGGTCCATCCACATAGGCTTTGGTGCCTGCCGGAATACTGCCGATCTTACGGGTCCAGTCGCCGCTGCTGCGTATGCTAAAGGTAATTTCGCCGGTTGAGTAAGGTGAAGAACTCAATGAAAAAGGATGGGCCTGGGCTCCTGTCAAGGGATGATCCAGCCGCAGAAATGCGAACTGGCCCGGTAAAAAATCAAATGGACGGCTGGTGGTTTTGGCCAGGGTAATATGGTGAATTGTCGGGTTAAGTGCTTCATTGGATACCACGGCAAAATGCCATGGCGGAAACAAAAACAATACAAGCCTGCGCACCCCAAACATCAAAAAGAGGGCTGACAGCCCATAAATGGCGAACTCAGGCGGACCTGTTTTAAAAGATTCGCTGACAAAACGGACATGGGCAATAACAAAAATCACCGTGATAAAGCCAACGATTTTGTGAAGGCGAAGCCAGATATGATGCGGCATGCCCATTCGATCTCTGAACAAGGAGGCAAGGGTAAGCCCCAACATTGAAAAATAGAGGGCGGCACCCACCATTTCCGGCCAGAACTCAGCACCGATGGGCAGGTTATCCAACCCTTCCGGTACGAGGATTAAAAACACATGAAAAGTGAGCAGGGCCACAACAGCCATGCCGTTAAATTTATGCTGGATTGCCATGGAATCCAGGGCAAAGAATCGGTTGATTACCTTAAGCCTACTGGTCAAAAGCAGTTGAAAAAGCAGTAGCAAAGCGGCAAGAATGCCGCATATTTTACCGGCTCTGAGCATGGTTCTCTCCACGCCGAACTTGTAGAACATGGTTTGGGATTCAAACACGAATGGTATGGTAATACCAGCACCCAATAACACGAGGGCTGACCAAGCAAAACAAATTATAAAAGCATGGTGCTGAAGCCTTGATGGAAGACGTGAAGGCATTATCACCTTCCTATGCTGAATCTGCAAAGTTTGAATACACCCGGCGCGATGTCGGCCGATATTATGTCCTGTCCCATTGGTAATCAGGGAAAAATCAAGGATGAATTATCCCAATACATTGAATTTTTAATTACATTTACAGAATATGCTTCAAAGTCAAAACAGAACAACGCGAAAGAAAAAACAACAAATTTCTATATATCAAAAAATATAGATAGTTACAAACAAAAAAAGTCGCCTATTCCAACTGGAGGTCGTCTAAACAATTTAAAATTCAGCCTTAACTGTGACCACCATGAAATTTCACCGCAATACATCTTTCCAGTTTTGTATTACGATCTCCCAGGGATCGTAAAGAAAAATCCGGCTTTCAAATAGACAACCGTTTCAATAAAATTTTATTTCCAAAACGAAGCGGGGAATTTTACCGGACTGGATTAAAATCATCCAGTGGCTGGCGTCGGTTACCCATCAGTAGATATGTTGTTGTGCGGATCAGGAAAAAAACAGCAGTTTGATGGCAAAAGCCAACACCGTGATATTGACCAGCTTTTTAATCCAGTCATGGCCTTTGGCAACGGCAAGCTTTGGTCCAAGTGCCCCGCCAATGGCGTTGCCCGCAGCAAGGCTTAGACCCAATAAGAAGTTTACTTCACCGTGATAGATAAACACCGCTAGGGCAACGCCCGTATACACAAAAATAACAAATACCTTGACCGCATTGATGCGCACCAGATCCATGCCATGGGCCAGCAATACCGCAATTATAATAAACCCGACACCGGCCTGGACAAACCCGCCATAGATTCCCACAAAGAAAAAGGAAACCACCAGCACAATTTTGCGCAATGCACTGAACCGGATATCCTGTTGCCTGATCCGTTTCATGGGATCCACAGCGGTGAAAATCAAAACCCCGATCATGATACCGGCCAGAATCCGGTTAAACACCACATCATCCAAGCTGACGGCAAGATTTGCCCCAAACCAGCTGCCGATGAGCGCAGGCGGTGTACACAGCAACACCAGATCAACCGGTAAAAACCCACGCTTCTTAAACCCTATAATGGCGAAAAGATCCTGGCAGAAAATTGCGATACGATTGGTGCCGTTGGCCACGGTACTGCCAAGGCCCATAAAAATAAGCAGGGGCAGGGTCAACAAAGACCCGCCCCCTGCCAAAACATTGAGAATTCCTGCCACAATCCCCACAACAAACAAAAGGGGCATTTGCCAGTAATAGATCAAACTTAAATTTTCCATACCCATGTTTTTCCTGGGACACCACAATTGCCGGCTGTACCACAGTGAAAAACGAGGTCAACCCATGGCCGATTTAACAATCCAATTTAAATCATCAGGCTCCAGAGGACACCTGCGGCGATGGCAGAACCGATAACGCCGGAAACATTAGGGGCCATGGCGTGCATGAGCAGAAAATTTGACGGATCTTCCCGCTGACCCACCACATGTACCACCCGGGCGGAGTCGGGCACGGCGGAAACGCCGGCGGCACCGAGCAGGGGATTGATCTTCTTTTTCAAAAACAGGTTCATGAACTTGGCAAATAACAGTCCGCAGGCGGTTGCAATACCAAAGGAAAGCGCGCCCAACACAAAAATTTTCACGGAGTCCTGGGTCAAAAAGACATCACCCTGGGTGGATGCCCCCACGGTAATCCCCAAAAGGATGGTGGCGATGTCAATGAGTGCCGTGCGGGCCGTAGCAGCCAGGCGTTCGGTGACCACAGCCTCTTTGAGCAGATTGCCAAAACAAAGCATCCCCAAAAGCGGCAGGGCGGCAGGTGCCAGAAAGCAGCAGAGCAGAAAGGCGACGACCGGGAATATTATTTTTTCGCGTTTTGTGACCTGGCGCGGTTCTTCCATGCGGATAAGCCGTTCTTTGCGCGTGGTTAAAAGCTTCATGATCGGCGGCTGGATGACCGGCACAAGGGCCATGTAACTGTAAGCGGCAACGGCAATGGGGCCGATAAGATGGGGGGCCAGCTTGGCGGTCAGGAAAATGGCCGTGGGCCCGTCGGCCCCGCCGATGATTCCGATGGCGGCAGCCTCTTTGGGCACAAAGCCTAACGCCAGTGCGCCTAAAAATGTAATAAAAATCCCCGCCTGGGCCGCAGCCCCCAAAAGCATGAGGACCGGTCGTGCCAGAAGGGTTGAAAAATCGGTCATGGCCCCGATGCCCAAAAATATCAAGGGCGGATAAATGCCCTGGGTCACACCGAAATAGAGGTAGTGGAGCACGGAATTGCTTTCGTAAATACCCAGGCCCAGCCCCTTGAAAATCGGAATATTTCCCACAAGCATGCCGAATCCGATGGGAACCAGCAACAAAGGTTCATAATCTTTGGCAATGCCTAGATATATAAAGATCATACCGACGATGATCATGATAATGTTTCGGTAGTCGCACAGATAAAACCCGGTGTTCTGAAAAAATTCTAAAAATAAAGTATCCATTGATTCGTTGTTTCTTTCAATTTCCCATGGTCATCAAAAAAATTAATAGTCAATCTTAATGAATTTAAGAAGTGGTACGGATGAATATATCCTCATCCCAGGTGAAATACCCCTGCTCATCCGCACACAAAATACCGGATTTGATCAAAAGGGAGATATTGGCATGGGGGTCGCTCAGACCGGAAAGCTCGGCCATGCGCAAAAGCTTTGGCAAAGCGATCACATCGCCCATGTTCCGGGCCAAAAGGTTATACTGGCTGCACATCTGTTTTTGCCTTTCGGTGAGCACCATGTAATTTTTAGTGGGCGCCGCCTTGTTTGCTGATTCAGACTTTGCCGCAAACATTCGTTTTATTTTTCCGGGGTCATCATACAGGGCCACCAGCTTATGAAGCTGGGAGATCAGGGCGGACAGCGTCACAAGCCCTGTGAACACAATGGTGATACCCACAACTGAAATGGCCCACCCGTTGTGGGCGTTTATGGCCTCTAGCCCATAAAGAACGCCGACAGCGTCAACTCCATTCACAACACACCTCTTTTTTTAATCTTTAACATGAAGTCACAGTAAACAACTGAATTATCGTCATATTTTGTTATTGAGTCGGCCTGAATATGCCTGAATATGATAGGTAGGCAGGTCAGATCGGCCCATGGCTGTTTTTAATGTTTAAATAACGCCCGTCTCGGCAGGATTTGAACAAAAGGGGGCTTTTTCTTTGCAGAACTGACGCCAGCCGTCCATAATTGATGCTGCCGCCTGGGTGTCCTGACATGTCAAATCAAGGATATCCCGGCAAGGTACGACCCAGACCGACCCTTTTTCCAACACCGTGATAGTGGATGAATGTATTCCATCCCGACTCACCATTGATAAACCTGCAAAATCCCCAGGGCTGCTGAGCACCGCCGCCCTGCCCTCTTCCATGGCCACAAGCAGTGCCCCTTCTTCCAAAAGAAAGAAATACTGGGCGCCATGACCAGCCTGGGCCAGCACTTCCCCAGGCATGACCGACCACCTTGAAAACAACGGCACAAGGCTCTCAATATCCTGGGCACCAAGGCCCTTAAAAATACTAGATTCTGATAAGCATGCTGCAGAACTGTCCATACGCCTCCTTAAAATTATCATTGGAGTTTGAAGCAAGCCTCCCTAAAGAAAGAGTATTCAAGCATATTTTCTAAATTCTGTCGAGCGCAAAACGCCCGATCCAGGGCCGTCATATGTAAAAGTATTGTCGCAGACTTAAATACTCCCATGACGCCCAAACCAAGACCGGCCTCATTTAAATCTAAAAAATGGATGAAAACAATAAAGAGCACTGCATTGGAACCCGTTCTTTATCGTTTAAGATAAATCAATACAATGGGATTGATAAAAACCCAAAGTACTCTTAATATTAAATTACCATTCGAATTTTTCTTTTTAAAAAATACTTACATAATTCTAATTAGTTAGATGTCAAAAAGAGCTTCAACATTTGACAAAATACATTGAATACAATATATAGAACACGAATAGAAAATATACTTTAATATAGCGCAAGCCCTTTGGCCCAGCGCAGAAAGAAGAGCTATTTATTTATGGATCAAATCATTATCAAGAATATATTTAAGATATTCGGCCCGGATCCCAAAAAGGCAATATCCCTCATTGATCAGGGTTTAACAAAAGAAGAAGTACTTGAAAAAACCGGCATGACCGTAGGCGTAAACAATGCAGATTTTTCCATCAAACGCGGAGAAATATTTGTGGTCATGGGCCTGTCCGGATCAGGTAAATCCACCCTGGTCAGGATGTTTAACCGGCTCATTGAGCCATCGGCCGGAGAAATCCACATTAACGGTCAGAACATTACGACCATGGCAAATAAGGATCTTGTGAAATTCAGGCTAAAACACATGAGCATGGTGTTTCAATCCTTTGCACTGATGCCTCATCTCACAGTGCTGGAGAATGCCGCATTCGGCCTCGAACTGGCCGGGGAACCCAAATCCGTGCGCAGCCAGCGGGCAAAAGAGGCATTGAGCCAGGTGGGCCTTGAAGGCTGGGAGGATCAGTACCCCAAGCAACTTTCGGGCGGCATGCAGCAGCGCGTCGGCCTGGCCAGGGCATTGGCGGCGGACCCGGATATCATGCTGATGGACGAGGCGTTTTCGGCTTTGGACCCGCTGATCCGCACGGAGATGCAGGATGAACTGCTCAAGCTCCAGGAAGACAGTGACCGAACCATCGTTTTTATCTCCCATGACCTGGATGAGGCCCTTCGCATCGGTGACCGCATTGCAATCATGGAAGGCGGCCGTGTGGTTCAGGTGGGCACCCCCGAAGAGATTCTCCAAAATCCGGCCGACGATTACGTCCGGGCCTTTTTCCGAGGGGTTGACCCCACCAACGTCATTTCGGCCGGAGATATTGTCAACACCCATTACCCCACGATCATCAAGACCAAAAAAGGGGATATCCGAAGCTCTCTGGAACTTCTAAACGCCAGGGATTTCAACCACGCATACGTGCTGAATCCCAAACGCCAGTTTCTGGGGATCGTATCCATTGACTCCCTCCAGGATGCAGTGGAAAAAGGCCGGTCCAAAGAGTCCATTGAAATCTGTTATCTGCCGGAGGTCATTCCGGCCAACATCAATGATAATATGCAGGACATCCTGCCCGAAGTGGCCTCCAAGGGATTTCCCGTACCGGTACTTGATGACAACAATGTATTTAAAGGCGTGGTGTCAAAAAACAGATTTCTCAAAACCCTTCACAAGTCGGATGTTAACGGCCATAACGGCTCCGGAAACGAATATGAAGAACCTTCCCAACCCATTCAAACAGCTCTTTAGCAGGAAAATTAATTATGTTTGATGAAAAAGTACTCCCCATAGATATCTGGATCACTGCATTTGTTGACTGGCTGGTCAATAATTACCGTGACATATTTCAAATTATAAAATGGCCGGTTGAACAAATCCTCACCGGTTTTGACATTGGCCTTAATGCGGTTCCGCCCATCATCGTTATCGCAGTTCTGGCATTTTGTGCATGGCGCTTTTCAGGATGGGGGCTGGCTGTTTTCAGTATTATCGCCATGGTCTTTATCGGACTGATCGGATTCTGGTCGGACACCATGACCACCCTGGCCATGGTGCTGGCGTCGGTTTTGTTTTCCACCATAGTCGGTGTGCCGGTCGGCATAGCCGCAGGCAGAAGCGACCGGGTGGAAACCATTATCAGGCCCTTTTTAGATGCCATGCAGACCACCCCGTCCTTTGTATACCTGGTTCCCATTGTCATGCTCTTTTCCGTGGGTAATGTGGCAGGCGTTCTTGCCACCATTATTTTTGCCATGCCCCCCATCATCCGCCTGACAAGCCTGGGAATCCGAGGTGTGCACCCCGAACTTATAGAAGCGGCTACCGCATTTGGCGCCACCCGCAAACAGGTGTTGTTCAAGGTTCAGATTCCGCTGGCCATGCCCACCATACTGGCAGGACTGAACCAAACCATTATGATGGCCCTTGCCATGGTGGTTATTGCAGCCCTGATCGGCGCCGGCGGCCTGGGATCTCCTGTAATTCAAGGGCTGAACACATTGGATATCGGTCTTGCCGTAATGGCCGGCTTAAGCATCGTCCTTGTGGCGGTCGTGCTGGACAGGATTACCCAATCCATGGCCGGCAAGAATCAGTGATCAGGCAAAATACGCCCCACCTGTGCCTTGCAATTCGGTAATTTTTTGTCTAACTATATAACAAAAATAAAATCAAGGGATAACCAAGACATTCAGATTGATTATCCCAATAGGTTTAACAAAAAATAAAGGAGAAATTATGAGCGTCGTAAAAAACATCTGCTTTTTTCTGATCGCAGTTTTCTTGATTACAGCTACGCCGGTCTGGGCATCTTCAGATAAACCCGGAGAGGGTGTGACCGTCAAACCGGCACGGGCAACCTGGAACACAGGTTATTTCCAGGAAGCGATTGTCAGCCGGGCGTTGACTGAATTGGGTTACAACGTCAAAAACCCCAAAGACCTTAAAAACCCGATTTTTTATAAAGCATTAACCCTGGGTGATTTAGACTACTGGTGCAATGGCTGGTTCCCCATGCACAACGACCAGTTGCCTAAAAATTTCAACGACAAGGCCCAAAAAATAGGGTATGTGGCAAAGGCCGGCGGCCTCCAGGGATATCTGGTATCCAAAGATGCGGTTGAAAAATACAACATCAAATCATTGGATGACTTCAAACGTGAAGAAGTTAAAAAAGCCTTTGATAAAAACCATGACGGCAAAGCCGATCTCACCGCCTGCCCGCCTGGCTGGGGCTGCGAGAAAATCATCTCACACCACATGAAAGTGTATAACCTGGAAGACGACATCAATCCTGTAAAAGCGTCATACGAAGCAGGCATGGCGTCTGCCATCGGCGCATACAAAGCTGGAGAACCCATCTTCTTTTACACCTGGACTCCGAACTGGACCGTATATAAACTCAAACCAGGCAAAGACGTGATGTGGGTCAACGTGCCTAAAATTCTGCCCACTGAAGCCCAGGCCTCGGCTGTGGACAGAATGACCCAGTCCGGTGTTAATGGCGCTGTGACGGATCCGGTGAAACTGGGGTTTGTGGTTTCGGATATCCGCATTGTGGCCAACAAAAAATTTCTGGCAGACAACCCTGCGGCCAAAAAATTTTTTGAACTATTCACCCTGCCCCTGGCAGATATCAACGAGCAGAACACCCGTATGAATGCAGGTGAAAAATCAGCCAAAGATATCCAGAAGCATGTCACCGAATGGATTGCTAAAAATCAGGCAAAATGGGACGACTGGCTGGCCCAGGCCCGGGCCGCGGCACAATAAACCGCTCTTTTTTTCGACTGACAAGTCCCCGGGCAGAAATATTTTTCTGTTCGGGGACTTTTTTTTGCGGGTAGAGGCTTAAGTTTTTTAACGGTTACGAAACTCACAGGTTAGCCGCTCGACAACCCGAAAGGGCGAGTGGTTCAACCACTAAAGAGTTGACTGCAAACCTGTATTTATCGTATGATCCTGTAATTTTCTTGATACCTATATCATAAATACTGGAGATAACGATGAAAACCAAAATGAATGTGCTGATTGTCGGTTTTGTTTTTCTTTTCGCCCTGATTCTTGCCGGATGCGGAGAGCAGGATAAGCCAGAGCAAGCCCCTGAAACTGCCGCAGAAGTCAAGGGAGATGCGCTTGAGAAGACAGCGTTATCCCAGAACGCATCAACTACGGAAAAGAAACTGAAAGCCGGCTTTATCTATGTGGGGCCTGTGGGTGATTACGGGTGGTCCCATGCCCATGATTTGGGTAAAAGACATGTTGAATCCCTTTACCCCTGGTTGGACACCGTTATTGTAGAATCCGTCAACGAAGCCGATTCTCTGCGAATCATGGATCGCCTTGTCCAGCAACAGAAATGCGATGTGATCTTCACCACCAGCTTCGGCTACATGGACGATACGGTTAAGGCCGCTGAGAAATATCCGGATACAAAATTCATGCACTGCGCGGGTTTCAAAAGGGCCGCCAACCTGGGAACCTATTTTGGTGATCTGTATCAGATGTATTACCTCAACGGCATGATGGCAGGCGCATTGACCCAATCCAATAAACTGGGTTATGTGGCCGCATATCCCATTCCGGAACTGATCCGTCATATCAATGCATATGCATTGGGCGCCAAGGCCGTCAACCCCGACGCCGTCGTCAACATAAAATGGATCTATGCCTGGTATGGTCCGGACAAAGCCAAGGAAGCGGCCGAAGCACTGATCGCCGAAGGCTGTGACGCACTGGCCTTTACCGAGGATACCCCGGCAGCTATTGAAGTGGGCCAGGCCCATTGTGATAAAGGCAAACAGATTTACACATTCTCCCATTATTCCCCTATGCAGGCATACGGCAAAGACTCCGTGGTGTCCGGCCAGCGCATGAACTGGGGCGGGATGTATGCAAAAATCCTAAAAGACATCCATGACGGCACCTGGAATCCCAGCCAGGATATCTGGTGGCTAACCAAGGAAGGGGCAGCCATTTTGGGCGGCAGCACCGAAGACGTCATCAACCCCAAATTTGTTGAGCCCTTAAAGCAAGCCATGATCGAGACGGAACAATTTGGCGAAATCAGTGCCTTTGACCTGGTCATGAAACGCTATGACCAGATGAAACAGGGTGTTGACGTGTTTGATCCGTTCATGGGCCCGATCTCAGACAACACCGGCGAAATCAAAATTAATGCTGGGGAACAGGCGTCCAAGGATGATCTGCTTTCCATGATGTACTATGTAGACAATGTGAAAGGCGAAATCCCCAACAGCAACTAATGTTTGAACAAATATTCACCCATCTGCGGCGTTGCAGGAAAATTTGCAGTCCTCACAACCTTCCAGGTTGCTCCGGTTACAAATTTTTCTGCGCCTTGCATCTGGGCAAATCTTTGCCCAAACACGGCTATTATTAAGGCAAAAAATAAAAACAGGACTACCATAAAGGCCGGGAAGAGTGTTTTCCGGCCTTTATGATTGAATACGAATACGACCATGATTAAAATACAACGCCTTGAAATGAAGGATATTTGCAAGTCGTTCCAGGGTGTCCATGCCAACAAGGATATCAACCTTGAGATCAATTCCGGGGAGATTTTAGGCCTGCTCGGAGAAAACGGGGCCGGCAAGACCACGCTGATGAATATCCTTTACGGCATTTATCAGCCCGATTCAGGGAGCATCCTGATCAACGGCGATCCGGTCCGGATTTCCAATCCCCTGGAATCCATCAACCTTGGCATCGGCATGGTGCACCAGCACTTCATGCTGATCCAAAACCATTCCGTGATCGAAAACATCGCCCTTGGGTACAAGGACACCCCGTTTTTGTTTCCCCAGAAAGCGTTGCGCAAACAAATCAAAGCGTTTTCAAAGCAGTTTGATTTCCAGATTGATCTTGATCAAAAGGTATGGCAGCTTTCAGCCGGGGAACAGCAGCGGGTTGAGATCATTAAAACCCTTTTAAACGGTGCGGATCTGCTCATATTAGACGAACCTACATCCGTATTAACGCCCCGGGAGATCAAAGAGCTCATTGAAATTCTTCGCCGAATGAAGGCGGATGGCCACAGTGTGATTTTCATCTCCCATAAACTTGATGAAATCATGGATATCTGCGACCGGGTTACGGTACTGCGCAAAGGCAGGATCGTGGACGGCGCCCAGACCCAGACCACAGACAAAATGGGGCTTGCCCGGATGATGGTGGGCAAGGACGTTGCCCTGACCATGAACAGGGAGCGGCTGCCCAAGGGTGACCGGGTCCTCAGTGTCCAAAATATTCATGTGACAGGAGACAAAGGCCTTGCCGCTATTAGAAATATCTCCTTTGATGTGCATAAAAATGAGATTTTCGGTGTGGCTGGTGTGGCCGGCAACGGACAACGGGAACTGGCCGAAGCCATCACCGGCATCCGGGCCATAGATTCGGGCAAGGTGTTCATCAATGACCGTGACATTACCAACATGTCACCCAGAAAAATCTATGACAACGGCGTTTCCCATGTCCCCGAAGAACGTATCCGCTTCGGCATTGCCCCGGGTCTTTTCCTCTACGACAATGCCATTTTAAAACAGCACCATCTTAAAAAATTTTCCAAACGGTATTTTCTTAAATACGAAAGCGTGAAAAATCACACACAGTCCATCGTCTCCGAATACAGGGTCGCCACCCACTCCATTAACAACCAGATCAGAAACCTTTCGGGCGGCAACATCCAGAAACTGATTCTGGGCCGGGAGATCAGCGAGCAGCCCCAGTTGCTGGTGGCCTCCCACCCCACCTACGGACTTGATGTGGGCGCCACCCAGTTTTTGCGTGAACATTTGCTCAAACTGTGCCGCCAGGGCAGTTCCGTACTGTTGTTTTCCGAAGACCTGGATGAAATTTTTGAGTTGTGCGACCGGGTGGCCGTTATTTTCGCAGGTGAATTTATGGGCATTATTGATACCGATAATGACCACACCAACGATATCGGACTGATGATGGCCGGCTCAAAACGCATTGACCCACAGCCGGTCCATGCTGATATTGAAAATTAGAGAAAACGGCAGTGATTTTATGATACGGATTACCACAAGCGACCGATATAATATTACCCCCCTAAGGTCCTTTATGACCAATGTCGCCGCCCTTGGGGCAGGCATTCTGGCCATCAGCCTTATTTTCCTTCTTGCAGGCGTCAATCCAGTTTATGCCGTCTCCGAGATCTTTATTGAATCCTTTGGGTCTGTTTACGGCATCAAGGAAACCATAACCAAAGCCATCCCCCTGATTCTCATAGGTGCGGGCCTAACCCTTGCCTTCAGGGCCAAATTCTGGAATATCGGTGCCGAAGGCCAGCTGCTCATGGGTGCTGTTTTCGCCACTTGGACAGCCCAGCATCTGGGCAATGCCCTGCCCTCGGTACTTATTGTTCCGTTGATATTTGCAGCAGGTTTTATCGGCGGTGCAATATGGGGCATCATCCCGGCCATACTTAAAATAAAATATGCCATCAACGAGGTCATCACCACCTTGATGCTCAACTATATATGTGCCGAATTTTTAACCCTGCTCATTGTGGGGCCGTGGAAGGGAAAAACCCGGTTCGGATTTCCGGGTACCGATGCCCTGCCCGACCCGGCTATTTTGGGCGTACTGCCCGGCTCGCGTATTCATTATGCCACCTTGATTCTGGCCGTTTTATGTTCGGTGGGGCTGTGTATCTTAATTTATAAAACCCGCTTCGGTTACGAAGCCCGGGTGGTGGGAGAGAACCCGGATGCCGGTAAATATGCGGGCATCGATTTTCTCAAAACCAGCCTCGTTCTCATGGCCATTTCAGGCGGCCTGGCCGGTTTTGCCGGTGTGGGCGAGGTGGCGGGCATCCACCACTATTTAGGATATCCGGCGTCCGTGTCATCGGGATATGGATTTACCGCCATCATCGTGGCCTGGCTGGCCAAGTTGAACCCCTTGTTTACCATAGTCTCCGGTCTGTTTTTTGCCGGTATTATCGTGGGGGGGGACGCAATTCAGATCTCTTTGGGACTGCCGGCCGCCACCGTTGAAATTGTCAATGGTACCCTGCTCATCTTTTTGATCATGGGCGATTACTTTTTATATCATAAGATTCAGATCCACTGGTCCAGGACTTAACGGCTCATGGTTATCTATCATTTAACAACTTACTTGGATTGACATATATACATCATGGAAGAGATCATCATTTCAACAATTCAAAGAACCATGGTGGCCGGCACACCATTGCTGTTGGCCACAACCGGAGAAGTGATCTGCGAACGTTCCGGAATTCTTAACCTGGGTGTGGAAGGCGTCATGGCCGTGGGTGCCGTCACCGCCTTCATCGTCACCATGACCACAGGCCACCCCTGGCTTGGTGTACTTGCAGCCATGGCAGCAGGCTTTGCAGTCTCTTTGATCCATGCCTTTGCCTCGGTAACCCTGCAGGCCAACCAGGTGGTCTCAGGTCTTGCTTTGACCATGCTGGGCTTAGGATTGTCCGGGATGATGGGCAAACCCTATGTCGGACGTCCCCTGGCCGTTAAAATGGACGATGTGGCCATCCCCTTGCTATCGGACCTGCCCTGGGTCGGAAAAGCCCTTTTCAACCAGAGTCCCTTTCTTTACCTGGCCATTGTACTGGCCATAGCCGCCTGGTTTTTCCTGGAGCGTACCCGCATGGGGATTCAAATCCGATCCACCGGGGAGAATCCCAAGGCCACGGAGACCCAAGGGGTAAACGTCTCGTTGATTCGATATGCCTGCGTACTGGTGGGCGGTGTATTTTCCGCCCTGGCCGGAGCGCACCTGTCCATCTCCTATTCATCGTCCTGGGTGGAGGGCATGACTGCCGGACGCGGATGGATCGCCATTGCCCTGACCATATTTGCATTATGGAATCCGGGTCGTGCGATTTTTGCCTCATTTATATTCGGCGGTATTTTTGTACTTCAATATCTGCTCCAGCCACTGGGGATTTCCCCCAATTTTCTGGCCATGCTGCCCTATCTGTCCACCCTGATCATCCTGTTAGCCATCTCGTTTAAAGATCCAAGGCGGCTCAACGCCCCGGCCTGGTTAGGAACAGCTTACAAACGAGGGGAACGATAAAAATTTGACTTTTCAAGCTATTTTGCCCATAATTTTACGGTTGGAAAAACACCATCCGGCCGGTTAACCCAATTTAATACCAGGAAGGAGTCACAATGGAAATTTCAAACAATCAATCCATTGACAGCATTGCTAAACTTTTCTTGGAAACCACCCAGGCCATGCTTGAACAAAGCACTGGCAAAGAGATTAATTACGCCAACACCATCCAGAAAATCACCCGGGTGTGCATGATGCCGGACCTGACCTGCTTTGTCCAGTTCTACGGTGATTATATGGGGCTTGTGATCTTCAATTTCAGTGATGAAGCAGCATTTGAAATTTACAGGCATTACATGATCAATATGGGCATGCCCGAAGATGAACTGGCCGCATCCATTTCAGACCCTGAAGTGGCGGACACCATCGGAGAGATCACCAACCAGTTGATGGGTCAGCTGATAAAATCGGTGGAAGAGGCATATGATTTGAATGCCTGTTACGGCCAACCCAAGGCGTTGACCATCAGCTCAGCCATCTCCTTATCCATCAACGACACGTACACGGAAAACCGCCGCCTCTCCTTTAAAATCAATAATAATATTTTCCGCATTGAATTGGCCATGGAGAATTCTGAATTCATTGATGCGGCAGGCCTCCGATAAAACCGTACCCAAAAGAAAAAGCGTTCCGGATATATATGAGACAATTTAAACAGGCGATCAGCCTCATCTTAGGTATTGTACTGTTATTTCCCGGCCTCACCTGCGCCATCTCCATTCCCGATGAACTAAAACTCGGCAAAGAATATTTACAGCTTATCCAAGACAGAGGGATTATTCTTCATGATCCCGTTGCCCAGAAAATGATCGACATTGTGGGCAACGCCATCGTCAAACAACTGCCGCCCCAGCCGTTTCATTTCGACTTTTTCATGATCAATGACAGCTCCTTTAATGCCTTTGCCACACCGGCTGCCAATATTTTTGTGCACCGGGGATTAATCACATCCCTGGATAATATGGACGAACTTGCAGGCATCCTGGCCCATGAAATCGGCCATGCCGTGGGCAGACATGTCTCCCAGTCCATTGACCGGTCAAAACTTGTGGCAACCGGCAGCATCGCCGGGATGATCGCGGGCATCCTTGTGGGCGCGGCCGGGGGCGGTGCAGAAGCGGGCCAGGCCCTGACATTCGGTTCCATCGCTGCCGGACAGTCGGCCATGCTGACCTATACCCGGCAAAATGAAACCGAAGCCGATCAAAAGGCGGTTCTTTTTCTTGAAAAAACAGGATACTCGCCCCGGGGGATACTGGACAGCCTCTTAAAAATCAGACAGACCGATTACCAGGGGGTTGAAAATATCCCCGACTACTTTAAAACCCACCCTGGCACCTCATCCCGGGTTTCCCATCTATCCGGAATTCTGGCAGATTACAAGCCGCCTGCCGACAAGCCCGCCCCACCGGAAAATTTGGATTACAATATGGTTAAATACCGGGTCATCGGGCTCTATTCCGATCCGGACACATATATTCCTAAAATTGAAATTGCCCTGAAAAATGATCCGGACAATGTGCCCTTCCACTATGGTTTAGGGCTTTTATACGGCCGGGCTACGCGCATAGATGAGGGAATTGAACAACTCAACAAAGCCCTGGCGAAAGATCCCTTTGACCCCATGGTCCTTTTGGAACTGGGGCGGCTTTACATCCGCAACACGGAATACGATCGGGCCATAACGCTTTTGGACAGCATGGCCGACGATAGGTTGCTGGGCGACTGGGCCGTTTTTAACCGCTCTGTTGCCCAGATCCAAACGGGGAATTTGCCGGCAGCCCAAAGGGGACTTGAGCATGTACTTGGCAGCGGGAAACCCGGATTTGAACGGGCCAATTACCACATGGCCGAAATCATGTCCAGACAATCAAAACAGGCCCTGTCCAACTACTATCTGGGGGTCTATTACGCCCGGATACATGACCGACAAAATGCAATCCGCCAACTTGAGCGCGCCGTCGACACCCTGGACGATGAACACATGCGGGAAAAAGCCGAAAACGAGCTTGCGGATCTAAAAGGCAAGGGCAAAAAAAAACGGTTGGAAAGCAGCAGCATGTAGCGGTCCTTTTGTTTAATGCATAGCGTATTGTCACCCTGTAAGCGCCTGTCCCACCATTTTAAAAAGAATTCATTATGCCCCGACAGTCTAAAAAAAGGGTGCTTTCCCCCCCTGCCATTATAGGCTGGTCAAATTCAATTAAAAAAATTACATCTCCCCCTTGAAATAAATAAGGCATGCCTTACAATATACCTCAAAGACAAATCAAAGTCTTTTAATACAAAAAAATTATAAAATTTATATATGAGGTAATAAAATGAGTAAAAAAAGAATCGAAGATTACGTTGAAAACGATCAGGAAAGAAACGAAGGTCATGTAGACACCCGCCATCACAACTTTGAATGTGAGAATCCCGACAAAAACCTGGGATGCGATCCTGGAATCGATGTAGCCGGTTAGCGCATAACAAACGGTACGCAAAAACCAGTACGACATTGCAGAGGCCCAAACTACAAAGAGGCACCTGCAATGTCGTATAAAATTTTCTAATCCAGCCTGTTATAAAGCTGGATTCATATCAATTATGTGCTTAAGGGAGCAAAGAAAAAAAAGGCCAAAAAGGCAAGCAATATGGGAGAATTAATTTTGATCATGGGCCTTAAATATCACACGGTATCAAAACTTTTAAACTGCATGGTAAATGTGCCCCGGCCCTGGGTGGCGGACCGAAGGGCTGTGGAATAGCCGAACATCTTTGACAGGGGAACCACGGCTTTGATGACCTGGATGTCGGTTTTCGGGGTTATGGATTCCACCCTGCCGCCCCTGGCATTGAGGTCGGCGATGGCATCGCCCATATTGGCATCCGGCACAAACACCTCCACATCCATGATGGGTTCAAGCAGACCCATTTTGGCATTTTTCAACGCCTCTTTCACGGCCATGGCCGCACAGACCCCAAACCCAAGTTCCGATGCTTTGCCTTCCTCACTGAATCCGTCAACCAGAACGATTTCAACATCCACAATGGGGTATCCTTTGAGGAACCCGCCATCCAGACTTTGCCTGATCCCGGTCTCAATATTGGCAATATACTGGGGAGCTATCTTCTCTTCGGGGACAAGGGATTTGAAGGTAACACCGCTGCCCCGGCCCAGGGGATTGAGTTCCACCGTGACATCGGCATAATGGGATTTGCCCTGAATCTCCCGGTCGAATACGGCCTGGCCGGTTGAAGGGGCGGTAACAATTTCCCGGTACACCACCTGGGGTTTGCCTACATTCACACTGGTGTTAAATTCCTTGACCATCCTTGAAATAATAATTTCAAGATGAAGCTCGCCCATGCCCGACAAAATGGTCTGGCCGGTCTCCTCATCCTTGCTCACTTTAAGGGTGGGGTCCTCGATCATGAACTTTTCCATCACGTCATCAAGCTTTTCCTGGTCAGCATGGGTCTTGGGCTCAATGGCAATGGAGATTACCGGCAGTGCGTATTCCATCTTTTCAAGCAAAACCGGATGATCCGGGTTGCAGAGGGTGTCGCCGGTGACCGAATTTTTAAGACCCACAATGCCGACAATATCACCCGCGGAGGCCTCATCCAGGCGCTCGCGCTTGTTGGCGTGCATTCGTAAAATTCTGGACAGTTTTTCTTTGCGTTTCAGGGTCGGGTTAAACACATCCTTACCTGAAGAAATTTTTCCGGAATAGATCCGGGCAAAGGAAAGCTTTCGGCCTTCGATCATGGAGACTTTAAAGATAAGTGCCGCCAGCGGCCCGTTCTTCTCCGGCTTGAATTCAAGAACTTCCTCGGTTTCAGGATGCTCACCCTTAACCGGCGGGACATCCTTGGGGCTTGGCAGATAATAGTCGATGGCGTCCAGAAGCGGCTGAACCCCTTTGTTTCTCAGGGCTGATCCGCACAGCACCGGCACCATATCCCGCCGGATGGTTGCCGCCCGGATGGCCGACCGAAGCTCATCCACTGAGATCTCTTCCTCGCCGAGATATTTTTCCATGATCTCATCATCAAGCTCGGACACCGCCTCCAGCAATTTGTCCCGGTACTCTTCGGCCAGGTCCTTGAATTCGTCCTCAATGGGACCGGCCGTGTATTCGGCGCCCAGGCTTTCATCATTCCAGGCAATCTGCTCCATGGTCAAAAGATCGATAACACCCTGGAACCGGTCCTCTGCCCCGATGGGTACCTGGATCATCACCGGATTGGCAGACAGCTTTTCTCTGATGGAATCGCAGGCAGCAAAAAAATCCGCACCCGTGCGGTCCATTTTATTGATAAATGCCATTCTCGGGACCTTGTACCGGTCGGCCTGGCGCCAGACCGTTTCGGACTGGGGCTCCACACCGCCCACGGCACAAAACACACCAATGGCACCGTCCAGAACCCGCAAGGCCCGTTCCACCTCCACGGTGAAATCCACATGGCCCGGGGTGTCGATAATTTGAATGGTGGCCTGTTTCCACTGGCAGTACGTTACGGCCGAGGTAATGGTAATCCCCCGGTCCTGCTCGTCCTGCATCCAGTCCATTGTGGCCTCGCCGTCATGGACTTCGCCTATTTTATGGGATCTGCCCGTGTAATAGAGAATGCGCTCTGTCACCGTGGTCTTGCCCGCGTCAATGTGGGCCATGATCCCGATATTCCGGATCGTTGATATATTTTTTGGCTTACTCATGGGTATCGAATCTCTATTAATATTCAGCTTAGTAATCAGCATAGTGTGATACAGTATTGCCCTTGGGGTGTCAAGAAAATAGCTTGCAAAACACCGCCCGGTCTAATAGAATTATTCTTCTTAATGCAAATCTGTGTGAGATTTGCATGATGCAGCGCCCATCCATCGGGGCGTCCATAAATATTTTTAATTATTATTGTGGTTCATCTGTTTTATGATTCCCGGATTTGAGGCCATAGTTGAGGAACGTATCAAAGCCGCCCAGAAACAGGGGCGGTTTGAAAATCTTGAAGGCAAGGGAAAGCCCTTGATATTTGAGGAGAGTTCCGTGCCCAATGAACTTCGCCTGGCCCATAAAATTTTAAAAAATGCCGGTTTTTTGCCTCCGGAAGTTGAAATCAGAAAACAGATGAGTACTATTCAAGGGCTTATGGACCAAACCGGGCAGCCACCTGTCGATCAGACAAAGCTGCACAAAAAACTAAATTACCTGATGGCCAAGCTTGACGCGGTCCGTTCAACCGGGCCCGGCAATGCCATGGCCCGGGACCAGTACAGAACTTCATTATTGAGAAAAGTCAAATGAGCATACGTAAAAAAGACAAAGACGGCGTATTTAAGAATATTTTTGTTGCTTACTTCATCCTGCTGCTCCATGTATTCCTCCTGGCCGGCATCGGCCTTTCCGTGGTGCTGTTCAAGGGCGTTTATCACTATCTGCCATGGATCATGGGCGCCATTGCCATCCTGGTACTGGCCATTGCCTGGATCATTTACGCCAGAATGCGGGCCACCTCTTCTTCCCTGAGCGAAGTGCTCGGCACCCCGGAATTCCAGGACAGGGCAGTTGAAATACGACTGCTCGGCGGTCTTGCAACCTTTGAAATCAAAGCCAAAGAACAGCCCCTGCTGCCTGACCACACGGGCCTTTCCTCCTATTCGGACACCCGGCTCATCGAAAGTGCAGAGGACAGAGCCGAACGTAAACTGCTTGAACTCAACGCGCTGTATGCAAAGGACCTGATCTCCGAAAAGGAGTTCGAAAAAGCACGCCGGAGCATCATCCAGGGCTGATCTTACCATCACGACCAAAGGAGAGATGTATGAAAAAAATCAGGCTGGCCCTGTTATCGGGCGGGGTGTCCACAGAGCGGGAAGTGTCCTTAAACAGCGGGAATCAGGTGTTTGAAGCCCTTGATAAAGATAAATACGACATCAAACGGTATGATCCTAAATTTGATCTGGCAAAACTTGTCACCGATGCACCGGAGATTGATGCGGCCTTGATTATCCTCCATGGGCCGTTTGGCGAAGACGGCACAGTTCAAGGCCTTTTGGATCTGTTGAACATCCCCTACCAGGGGGCGGGTGTCCTGGGGTCGGCCGTAGCCATGAACAAACTGATCGCCAAAAGACTTTACTGCCAGGCAGGCATCCCCACCCCCGACTATTTATCCATCTGTACCCATAAGCCTGAGCCTGACCCGGACAAGTTAAAGGCCCTTGGACTGCCCATCGTGGTCAAGCCGGTCTGCGCAGGGTCCTCGGTGGGTATGAGCATCGTGTCCGATGAAAAGGATCTGCCCCAGGCCATTAAAAAAGGGTTTGAAAACGATGACACCCTGATCCTGGAAAAATACATCAAGGGTATTGAACTGACCTGCGGGGTGTTGGGCAACCAGGACCCGGAAGCATTGCCCGTCATTGAAATCATCCCTGGCGACGGCCATGAATTTTTTGATTACAAGGCCAAATATACGGCCGGGGCAACCCATGAAATCTGCCCGGCCCGCATTGATGACCAGACCACACGTAAAGTCCAGGAATTAGCTGTTCAGGCCCACAATGCCCTGTTTCTCAAAGGCTATTCCAGAACAGACATGCTGCTTTTGGACGGTCGGCTCCATGTCCTTGAGACCAACACCATCCCCGGCATGACAGCCACCAGTCTTTACCCCCAGTCCGCAACCAAAGCGGGCTATGAATTTGGTGTCCTGATGGACAAATTGATTGAACTTGCCATAGAAGAGAATAAAAGAACGAATTTAAGGAGAGCCCAATGAAAATCCTTGTAGTCGGCAGCGGCGGCCGGGAACATACCCTGGTCTGGAAAATCGCCCAAAGCCCGCTTGCAGATAAAATATACTGCGCCCCGGGAAATGCAGGCACTGCGACCCTGGCTGAAAATGTAAATATCAGCGCCGAAGACGTTGACGGACTGGCAGCATTTGCCGAAAACAACCAGATTGATTTAACAGTTATAGGTCCCGAAGGGCCTTTGGTGGCAGGTATTGCCGATGTATTTGAAAAAAAGGGACTTCCCGTATTCGGGCCCTCCGGCGCTGCGGCACAGCTTGAAGGCTCCAAGGTATTTTCAAAAAATCATATGCTCAAATACGGCATTCCCTGTGCGGCGGGCAAAGCCTTTACCGATCCTGAACGGGCCAAACTCTATGCCAAAGCTATGGGTGCCCCCTGCGTGGTCAAGGCGGACGGTCTGGCTGCGGGCAAGGGCGTTATTGTCTGCACCACCCTTGATGAGGCAAATGCGGCCATTGACGACATGCTGGAAGGCAACAAATTTGGTGATGCCGGGGCCGTGGTGGTGGTGGAAGAGTGCCTCCAGGGCGAAGAGGCCTCTTTTATTGTTCTGACGGACGGCAACACCGTGCTTGCCCTGCCCGAATCCCAGGACCACAAACGTATATTTGATGATGACAAAGGACCCAATACCGGCGGCATGGGCGCCTACTCTCCGGCACCGGTACTGGATCACCTGCTGCGCACAAAAGCCATGGAAGAAGTAATGATTCCGGCGGTAAAAGGCATGGCCAAGGAAGGTACGCCATTTAAAGGGGTGCTCTATGCCGGCCTCATGGTGGACAAGGACACCATCAAGGTGCTGGAATTCAACACCCGCCTTGGTGATCCGGAAACCCAACCCATTCTCATGCGCCTGAAAAACGACCTGGTGCCGTTGATGGAAGCCTGCTGCAACGGGACCCTGCACAACCATAAAATCAATATTGACCCGCGGGCTGCCATGTGTGTGGTCATTGCCGCCGGAGGCTACCCGGGATCATACGAAAAAGGCCATGAAATCACAGGACTGGATCAGGCCAATGCGGTTAAGGATACTGTGGTATTTCATGCCGGCACGGCCATGGAAAATGGTAAAGTCGTGGCATCCGGCGGCCGGGTCCTTGGGGTAACGTCCCTGGGTGACACGGTGGAAGATGCCATCAATACGGCCTATGAAGCCTGCGGCAAAATTGAGTTCAAAGACTGCTTTAAAAGAACGGATATCGGTGCCAAGGCATTGAAGCGCATGGCCATTCAGCCCCAGGTGGGTGTAATCATGGGATCGGACTCTGATTTTCCGGTGATGCAAAAGGCACTGATCATGCTCAAAAAATTTGACATCCCCTACTACGTCACCGTGGCATCGGCCCACAGAACCCCTGAAAAGGCCGTTCAACTGGCTACCCAGGCCCGGGAACAGGGCGTCAAAGTGTTCATTTGCGGGGCAGGCCATGCGGCACATCTGGCCGGTGTCATTGCCGCCCACACCACCCTGCCCGTCTTGGGTGTACCCATTGACTCCAGTGCGCTGCAAGGCATGGATGCACTTCTGGCAACGGTTCAAATGCCTCCCGGCATCCCGGTGTCCACCATGGCCATCGGTAAATCCGGTGCCCAAAATGCGGGAATCACGGCAGCCCAGATCATCGGGGTATCAGATCCGGTGATTGCCGAGAAACTTGCGGCGTTTAAAAAGGAGATGGCGGACAAGGTCGCCCAAAAGGCAGAATCCTTTGCATAAAAGCCCCACCGTCCGATTTTAAGCGTTAAAAAATGAGCCAAAACAAAATCATCCGGGTGGACAAAGACCACCCGGAGTCCCAGATCATACACCAGGCCGCCGGCATACTTGACACCGGCGGCCTGGTGATTTTTCCGGCAGCCTGCCTTTACGGTGTTGCCGCCAACGCCCTGTCCGGTGATGCCGTTGAAAAGGTGTTCCAACTCAAACAGCGCCCCCGCAACAATCCCATTCTGGTTCTAATAAAAAACAGGGAGCAGCTTGACACACTTGTGGCAAATATTCCGGACGCTGCCAGGCGCCTTATGGATAAATTCTGGCCCGGCGGCATGACCCTAGTCTTTGAAGCCGCCGATTGTGTGAACCCCAAACTTATGGCAGGGAAAAACAAATTAGGCGTTCGTCTGCCCAGGCATCCAGTGGCCCAAGCCCTGGTCGGCAGCGTTGATTTTCCCGTCACCGGCACCAGTGCCAACCTCTCCGGCCAGCCCGGGTGCACCCGGACAGATATGCTGTGCCCTGAAATCATCGAAAAAACCAACCTGGTACTGGATGCAGGTTTGGTCCAGGGCGGTACCGGTTCAACGGTGGTGGATGTCACCTGCACCCCCCCAAAGATCCTGCGCCGGGGCGCAGTTCCCGCCACGGACATTTATGCCTGCCTGAAAGGGTGAATAAAACAACCGGGCCTATCTCTTGCGCCCCCTCAAGAACCCAAACCCCGCCCCAAAAAGTCCGCCGGCCAGATGGCCAAAGTGGGAAATATGATCATCCTTAAAAATCTGCGTCAATTCAGATCCAATATAAATCACGGCCACCACCATAAAGGCCAGGGGAATTTCGCCGTTTTTAAAATTTGAAAAAGAGCTGAGCAGGATCATCATAAACACCAGCCCGCTGCCCCCCACAAGGGAGGTATGAAATACCATTGCACTGATCAATGCGGTTGCCGCAGCCGTTATCACCATCATCTCAAAGATCAGCCATGACCCGTATTTTTCTTCCAGAAGCGGCCCCAGCAAAAGAATCATGATCAAGTTGCCCTTAAAATGGGTCCAGCCGGCATGGGCCAGGACATATGTAAACAGCCGGGCATAAAACCCAGGATCAGAAAACGCCGGCCGGGATGGAGATGCCAGGCTCATCCCCAGAAAATTTGAGACCGGCAGGGCAAGACAGATCAGTGCAAGCAAGGCATAGGTCAAAACCACAGGTGAATTGTACCTGATTTTCATAGAACCCCCAAAAAAAAGAAGATGCAGCCACGGGCGGAGCGGCCTGTCAACACCCAGACCCCGCCCGGAAAAATATTGAAAGATCTGAAAAGGTTACACAGACTTTCCCAAAAAATGCCGACAAAAGAGCAGCACATCATGTATCTTCTTTTATATCCGGCCCGGTCAAACTGGTCAAGGCGGCACAGGACCGGTTATGGCAAATTAAGACTGGTTGCGAAGCGCAATTTTGTAGGCTATACTTGGTGTACACAAAAAAAGAGAGGTTATGGGGTTATCCGGGAAAAAATATGTGATGCTGGGCGTTATCATTGTGCTAACAGGGTGTACATCACCCCGGTACAGGTATATTCCACCGCCCACAGAGGCCGGCTTAAACTGTGTGATCCAGTGCCGGCAGCATCAAAACATCTGTATGAATAATGAGCAAATTAATGCATCAGCTGCATACCTGCAATGCCAAGAAATTTCCGCCATGGAGTATGACAGGTGCCTGCAAGATGCCCGCATGGATTTTTACAGATGTGATAAAACAGCCGAACGCGATTATAAGCACTGCCTCAAGCACAATAAAGACGTCGATAAATGTCGGAAAAAAGAGTGCAGCAAACCCCGTTGTCATAAAAACAGGTGTTATAAAACAGCCAATTACAGCATGTGCAAAAGTAATTTCCGGGAATGTTATCAACAATGCGGGGGTATTGTTGAACGCATTGAAACAGAATAATTCTGTTACTGTTATCCTTTAAAACGCTCATCCATATTTAAGGACATCGCCCTTGAATAAAAAAATATGCTTAATGATAACCGCTCTCATCACATTTTTTTCATCGGCAATTTTCGCTGAAGAAAACAAATTTAGCCCCCCGCCGGAAACGCCCCAAATTCGCCAGGAGCAATCTGCCGAGATATCCGGAAAATTGGGCCTGACCAGTGATGAACATACGATACACACAACACAGGCCGATAGGTTGAATCAAGGTGTGACAGCGCTTTTGGGGATCATTATAATACTGATCTTTTTCTGGAACCGAAAGTTAAACAAGCAGCTAACCAAACGCAGAAACATTGAAAAAAAACTTCAGAACAGCGAAAACAGATATATCTGCCTGAGTAACGCTTCCTTTGAAGGTATTGTGATAAGTGAAAACGGTGTGATTTTCGAGGCCAATAACGCCATCTCTAAGCTTTCAGGATATTCCGTATCGGAACTTATCGGTATGGCGGTGGTTGACATTTTTGCCCAGGAAGTACGAGATGACATTAAAACCAAAATTCAGGCCGGCTATGAAAAAATATATGCAAGTATGGGTTTGACAAAAGCCGGTGTACAATTCCCCGTTGAAATACAAGCAAGGGAGTTTATTCACGGACACAGGCGTGTCAGATGTGCCGCCATTCGTGATCTTTCAAAACACTATGAAGTGATGGAAGCCCTGGGCGAAAGCGAAAAGAGATTCCGCACCGTTGTAACAGGCGCCCTTGATGCCATTGTTATGATAGACGCCCACGGCAAAGTAACCTTATGGAATAAAGCGGCTGAGAGGATTTTCCAATATTCCGAAAATGAAATGATGGGGAAAAACCCCCATGACGTCATTATGCCCCCTGTGTTTTACAAAGCGCATAAAAAGGCATATTCCCATTTTCAGCAAACCGGCAAAGGCGGGGTAATTGATAAAACAATAGAACTGTCTGCCCTGAAAAAAGACGGAGAAGAATTCCCCATCGAACTCTCCCTTTCAGCCGTTCAAATAAAGGAGAGATGGTGTGCCATTGCAGTGATCAGGGACATTAGCGAACGAAAACAAATGGAGGCCGAACTGACGCGTCTGGCCACCACGGACGCATTGACCGGAGTGGATAACCGGCGCAGCTTCATGGAAAAGGCAGAACATGAAATAAGGCGGGCACAACGCTATGGGGTTGCATTTACCATGATGATCATGGATATCGATTTTTTTAAATCCATCAATGATGAATACGGTCACCAGGCAGGAGATATTGTATTACAGAAAATGGCCCAGGCCGTTAAATCCGCCTTACGGGACAGCGATATCTTTGGCCGTATCGGTGGGGAGGAATTTGCAATAGTCCTGATAGAGACCGAGCAAAAAACAGCGTTACTGACAGCTGAACGGATACGAGCTTTAATAGAAAGACTCGATATTAATACGGAAAAAGAGACCGTTCAGATTACCGTCAGCATAGGGTTGACATTTTTTAAAAGTAGGGATGATATGTCAACTCTTAGTAAACGTTCGGATGAAGCGCTCTACTCAGCGAAAAGAAACGGGCGAAATCGGGTGGTTTCTTTTTAGGCATCTTTAATTGTATAGATCTGAATTTTATCCATTCAACATATTTGGAATGTAACATTTCCAAATATCATTTTTTATCAGGGATTTTCTATGACCCGCGGCATTGAATTATTCTTTACGTTATTCAACAACCTGGCGACATTCATAGCCCTGGTTGCCTTTTATGGCTACCTGATCCGTAAATATCAGACCCTGTTCTGGGTACACCGCCAAATATTGAACGGGGTCTTGTTCAGCGTGTTCGCCATTGGCTCTATGTACGCCCGAATTCCGATTATAGAAGGTGTAATCCTTGATCAGAGAAATACCATTATTATCCTGAGCGGCGCTTTTGGGGGGCCGATATCAGCAGTATTCAGTGCCGTCATGGCCGGGGCGTTTCGTTTGTATCTTGGAGGAACCGGGGTTATAGGAGGCGTTGTCAATGTCGTGATGTCCGCAATAGCGGGCAGCATACTATACAAATATCAAAAAAAATTCGAATCCATAAAAAAGACGGCCGTATGTTCCTTATTTGCAACGTTGGCAATAGTCCCTGGATTCTTTTTTGTTGAAAACCCTCAAACCGGTTTGCAGTTATTCAAGGCCATAGGGTTGCCGTTTGGCACAGCAACTTACGTAAGCGTATTTCTGATCGGTTTTATGTTAAAAAAACAGGAACAAAGTTTTGCCATCGAACAATCTTTCCGAAAAAGTCAGGAACGATTGGAACTGGCCCTGACAGGTGCAAACGATGGGCATTGGGATTGGAACCTAGAAACCAACACCGTATATTATTCCCCTCGTTTCAAGGAGCTTCTGGGTTACACTGACGCGGAATTTCCCAATGTCAAAAAGTCCTGGATAAACAACATGCATCCCGATGATCTGGAACAAGCCAAGGTTACCTTAAAAAAACTTATTGACGGCAAAGCAGCGCATTCAGAGCATGAATTCCGAATGCGTCATAAAGACGGCTCGTTTCATTGGTTCTTGAGCAGGGGAACCGGTTTTAAAGACAAAGATGGCATCGTTTTCAGGTTAGCAGGTACACAAACTGATATCACGGAACGCAAGGAGCAGGAACAAAAACTCAAGGAGAGCGAATTGCGATTCCACGCTATTATTGATGCCTCGCCGGTGCCTTTTATTATAGAAAACGATTCTGGAAAATTTATTTATATGAATCCCGCTTTCACTGACACCTTCGGCTATACCCTGGATGACATTCCTCATGAGGGCGATTTTTGGCCCACAGTATATCCCAACCCAGCTTACAGAGAAAAAGTCAAAAACAAGGTATTAGAGATCTCTGAACTGGCCGAACAGGGATTATCACCCTGTCCGCCCGTAGAGACTCGCATCTGCTGCAAAGACGGCTCGTTCCGTACGGTTTCCACCTCCAAAGCAGCTCTAGGCGCCTTATCGGGAAAGATGCGCTTGGGCGTTTTTTTTGACGTGACGTTGATCCGGCGAATGTCCGAACGGCTGCAGACGATTTTAGACAATGCCAGTGACGGCATGCACCTGTTGGACGACCAGGGATATATCGTCGAATTCAGCAAATCCTTTTCACATATGCTCGGTTATACCGCCGAAGAGCTGTCTCAACTGCACATGAGCGACTGGGATATGTACGCCCCCCTTGAAAAAATGTCCTACTTGATTCAAACAAGTATGAATAACCCGAAAACCATCGAAACCCAGCACCGCCGCAAGGATGGAAAGATGGTGGACGTTGAGATCAGCGCCCGGGGTATTTTGCTTGACGGGCAGCCGTTGCTGTATGCCTCCAGCCGGGACATCACGCCACGAAAGCGGGCCGAAAATCAACTCAAACAGGCGCTGATGGAGCAAAGCGCCATCCTGGAGAATGCAAACGTAGGCATCATCCAGGTCAAAGACCGTAAAATATTGAAGTGCAACAAAAAAATGGCTGAAATATTCGGGTACCAAGTAGAGGAGATGGTCGGTAAAAGTACTCTAATGTTTTATTCCTCCCAGGAACATTACGAAAACGTCGGCAGAAAAATCCTCCCGGTTATCTTTGGCGGCAAAACCTACACGTCCGAACGTGAGCTTCCCCGTAAAGACGGAGCGCATATATGGATAAAAGTTTCCGGCACAGCCATTGATGTTAACGCGCCAAAATCAGGCAGCATATGGGTATTTGAGGATATCAGCGAAGCCAAGGCCAGGGAACTGGAGCTAAAGGCGGCCAAGGCCGAAGCTGAACAGGCAAACACATTAAAATCCGAGTTTCTGGCCAACATGAGCCATGAAATCCGAACGCCCATGAACGGCGTCATCGGCATGGCAGACCTGCTGATGGACACCCGGCTTTCCCACGAACAATGGCATTACGCCAACGCCATCCGTTCCAGCGGAAAACTACTGCTTGGACTGATCAACGACATCCTTGACTTTTCCAAAATTGAAGCAGGCAAATTGGAGATGGAAACCATAGACTTTGACCTTTTCGGTCTGCTGGATGATTTTCTGGACAGCATAGCTCCCAGGGCCCATGAAAAAAACCTGGAACTGCTGTGCAGCATAGCCCCGGAAACGCCGTCTCTACTTAAGGGCGATCCGGGACGATTACGCCAGGTCCTTACCAACCTTGCCGGCAATGCCGTCAAATTTACCCAAACAGGCGAAATCCTGATCAAGGTGTCCGTGGTCAAAGACAATGAAACGGCGTGCCTGATCCGTTTTGTTGTCAAAGACACCGGCATCGGCATTCCAGAGAATAAAACCGCCATACTGTTCGATAAATTCAGCCAGGCTGACGCATCCACCACGCGAAAATACGGAGGCTCCGGCCTGGGGCTGGCCATTACAAAGCAACTGGTTGAACTCATGGCAGGTGCAATTGAGGTTTCCAGCCAAGAAGGGCACGGCTCTGAGTTCGGGTTTACCGCATGGTTTGAAACACGCAAGGTTCCAGAGTCCGATCAACCGCCGATGCCCGTGGATCTGCAAGGCCTGCGCATCCTGGTCGTTGATGATAATACGACCAGCCGTGACATCCTCACCACCCAGTTTAAGGCCTGGGGTATGCGACCCGACGAATCGTCCAATGGGCACCAGGCCCTTGACACGTTAAAAAAAGCCTTTAATGGGGTTGATCCATACAAAATTGCCGTCATTGACATGCAGATGCCCGAGATGGATGGTGAAACGCTTGGCCGAACGATTAAAAATGATCCCCAATATGCACAGATGCACATTATTATGCTCACCTCCATGGGCAGGCGCGGTGACGCCAAACGATTTGAAGCGGCCGGCTTTGATGGTTATGCCAACAAACCTATCCGCCCCAGGGAGTTGCTGTCTATTTTAATCAAAGTGGTATCCGGCGGTTCTGGCGCCGAGGCTGTGGTTACACGACACTCCGCCCGCGAAGAACAGCATCTTTTTAGCCTGAACGCACGTGCACTTGTGGTGGAAGACAACAATATCAACCGGCAGGTGGCCGTGGGCACACTGAAGAAACTTGGCCTGCATGCAGATACGGCATCTGACGGCATTGAAGCGATTAAGGCGCTTACACACACACCGTACAACATTGTCTTCATGGACATTCAGATGCCCGGCATGGACGGATACCAGGCGACCGCCCGTATCCGTGACCCTGAAACGGGCGTTCTTAACACTGAAATCCCAATTGTTGCCATGACGGCCCATGCCATGCAGGGCTACAGGGAAAAATGCCTGTCAGCCGGCATGAACGATTACGTATCCAAGCCCATTGATAAAACAGCGTTGGCCAAGGTGTTAAAACGCTGGCTGCCGGCGTTTACAGCCCCATCGACCGACGAGCAGTCAACGCCGGCAACGGCAAACGAAGATATCCCGGAACTTTCGGGCATTGCCGTCCAAGAGGCACTTAAGTTTCTGGAAATGGATTTTAACACATATAAAACCTATCTTCTGACCTTTAGCAAAGATGCGCAAAAGGCCATGGATACGCTCCGAAACCTTGCGGGGCAAAACATCCCGGCGGAAGCCTCGGCACTGGCCCACAAGCTTGTGGGGGCGGCCGGTAATCTGCGTGCATTTCAGGTGAAAGAGGCTGCAGTAAAACTTGAGCAGGCAGCCGAACAGGACCAAATCCCTATGCTCTTGGTCAATGAACTTGAAAAGGCTCTACAGATATTCATTGACACGGTCACGCCCCTGGGCGAAACTGAATCAATAGGGAATCCCGGAAACCTGAACGTGGAAGCCGCGTATCAGTATATTGATAAAATAGAAGCGCTTATCATCAGCAGCGATGTTGTGGAAGTCGATGCTTTGATTGATCTGGAACGCGCCGTTGGTGGAAGTGGAGACCCAATTGTTCTGTCAAAGCTTAAAGACAGCCTGCAGGACTTTGATTATCAAAAGGCACATGAAGCCCTTAAGGCAATCCGAGCCTGGATGGATAATCAATCTTCCAAGGAAAAAAAGGTATGAAGCAATTGATGAAAGCCGGATCAATCCTCATCGTGGATGATACCCCGGTGAATATCCAAATGCTGGTCAACGCGTTGAAAGACACCTATCGGGTCCGGGTGGCCAATGGGGGACTCAAGGCATTGGCCATTGCCGAATCCGATGATCCACCGGATATCATACTACTTGATGTCAGGATGCCCGAGCTCGACGGCTATGAGGTCTGCCGTCGCTTAAAGCAGAATCCGGAGACCATGCAAATCCCCATCATCTTTGTTACCACCCGCGGAAGCAGCGAAGATGAGGCCTTTGGGCTCAATCTGGGCGCCGTGGATTATATTTCAAAACCCTTCAGCATACCTGTGGTCAAGGCCCGGGTACGTACCCATCTGCAGCTGAAACGCCATACGGACAAGCTGGAATCCCTGGCAATGATAGACGGATTGACAGGCATCGCAAACCGCAGAAGTTTTGATCAGACCCTGGAACAGGAGTGGCGCAGGGCCCAGCGCACAAACGCCTGTTTGAGCCTGATCATGATCGATATTGATGAGTTTAAAAGATATAATGATAATTACGGTCACGGCACAGGGGACGAATGCCTGCGCCTGGTTGCCGGTACCATTGAATCCGCCATGCGCCGGTCTGGTGATTTTGTCGGTCGCTACGGTGGAGAAGAGTTCGTTGTCCTTCTTCCGGAGTGTGACCGGGCGGGTGCCGTGGAAATGGCGGAAAAAATTCGCACCAAAATAAAAAATCTCAACATTCCCCATGCCTTTTCCCAGGTCGCCGATCACATCACCGTCAGTATAGGCTGCAAATCCATGGGGTACCAGTCAGGCACCCCACGCACCCACTTGCTCCAAAAGGCGGATCAGGCACTGTACCAGGCAAAAGAACAGGGCCGGGACAGGGTGGTCGCCTCAGATGCATAAAACGTTACAGGCCAAATGATTTTATTTTTTATTACAGCCGTTTTGGTCACAGGGTTTATCTACGCTTTTTTCGGATTTCGAATCATCCGTCCGCTGTCCATTGATGTGAAATGGAAAACCGGGCTGTGGGCCATGCTCTTATTTTGCTTTGCTTCGTTTATCACAGTAATGTTCACGCGACACAGATTTGCCGATCATTGGATCACCCCGGCCCTTTACTGGATTGCATTTACCGGCTTTGGTTTTACCACCCTTATATTTCCCGTCATTGTGGCCAAAGACCTCTGTATGGGGATCTACCACCTTACCCGAAAGTTATTGTCCACCCTAGGCAGGAAAAATAGAGCTACCGGCAGTTCAAAGCCGGGCATAGACCCATCCCGCAGAATTTTTTTGACCAATGCGGGAAATGCAGCCTTGGTGGGTTCGGCCGTTGTGTTAACCGGATACGGCATCAACCGGGTGACCCGGGAACCCGACATCATAAAGGTAGACGTCCCCATTAAAGACCTGCCTTATCCGTTCAGGGGGTTTACCATTCTGCAGATTTCAGATCTGCACATCAGCATGACCTTAAAAAAAGAATATGTTCAACGGGTCGTGGATAAAGCCGTGGGGCAGCCGGTTGATATGATCGTCTTCACCGGGGACATGGCCGACGGCCGTGAAAAAGATATGGGCAAAGAGGCAACCCCCCTGTCAGTTCTGACGGCTCCGTTTGGAAAATACTTTGTAACGGGAAACCATGACTATTATTCGGGCGTCCACGCATGGCTGGGTAGAATTGAGCGCCTGGGCTTTGAGCCCCTGATCAATGAACACCGCATCATTGAAAAGGAGAACGCTCACATTGTGCTGGCTGGAATCACCGATTACCGGGCCGGCAGGATCATACCCGGCCATAGGTCTGATCCGGAAAAGGCCCTGGGGAGCGCGCCATTGTCCACGCCGAGAATCATGCTTGCCCACCAGCCTAAAAGCATTTTTAAAACCGACAATCTGGGTGTGGATCTGATGATCTGCGGCCATACCCATGGGGGCCAGTATTTTCCCTGGAACTTTCTGGTCGGCCTGGACCAGCCATACGTTCACGGGCTCCACCGGCACAATGCCGGCCGGATTTACGTGAACCGGGGAACCGGATACTGGGGACCGCCCCTGAGGGTCTGTGCGCCGCCGGAGATCACCGTGCTGCGGCTGGTGAATGAATCGACCGGTTAAATAATCTCAATGCCGGTCCGAAGGGTCGATATGCACCCGGACATCACTGACCTTATCCATATGCACCCGGACCATCTCCCGGACCGATTCGCCGATGTCGTGGGCCATTTCCACGGTAATCTTGGGATCCACCACAATGTCCAGATCCACAAGAAACGCCGCACCGCTCTGTCGGACCCGTATGCCGTGCACGTTTCTCACCCCGTTGACGGTGAGCGCAAGTGTCGTCACTTCCTTAATTTTTTCCTCACCCACCGATTCATCCATAATCTGCCCGACGGCGTCCAGGGCAATATTATAACTCATCTTGAATATGAACAACGCCACCACAATACCGGCCACAGGATCAAGCACAGGATATTTTAACTTAGCCCCCACAATACCGATCAGGGCGGCAATGGAGGAAAAGGAGTCGGATCGGTGATCCATGGCATTGGCAATGGTTGAAGGGCTGTTGGTCTTCACCCCTGCCCTGTAGGTGAACTGGTACATCAACTCTTTGACGACAATTGACAGGACCGCCGCATACACGGCCGCGTTTCCCGGGGCATGGAGATCCCCCTGCCGGATTGTTTCAATGGCGGTTCGAATAATCTCAACACCTGCGGCAGCCAGCATGCCCACCACAACCAAAGTGGAAATCACCTCCGCCCTGCCGTGGCCGTAGGGGTGTTCTTCGTCCGCAGGTTTCTGGGCGATTTTCAGGCTGATATAAACGAACACGGATGCAAAAATGTCCGAGGCGGAATGCACGGCATCGGCCACCATGGCACCGGAGTTTGACACAACCCCGGCCCAGCCCTTCAGGGCCGTTAAAACAAAATTCCCTGCAAATCCCACAACCGCCCAGTACCGGGCAGTTTGAAAATCTTTATCTTCCAATGTCTGCTGTCGGCTTTGACCCATCTATTTACCTGCTCCTTAAACAAATCCCGGTTCCAAACCCTATGACATCTCCAAATATATCAATCAGCCATGAGGGGTTATACTCAATCAATACTTCCGATCACCTGGCGGGGCCGGACACCGTCGGAAGGGGCGACGATCCCCTGTTTTTCCATGAGATCAATGATCCTTGCGGCCCGGTTGTAACCGATCCTCAGGGCCCGCTGTACCCCGGATATGGATGCCTGGCGGGTGGACATGACAAGGTCCAGGGCCTGCTGGTACTTTTCGTCATACTCATCATCGTCAAAGTAAACCGCCTGCTGGGGTTCTTCCTCTTTTTCCGTAGTCACCTCTGAAATGTAGTCGGGTTTTCCCTGGGACTTGATAAACTCCGTGATGGCCCCCAATTCCCGTTCGGAGAGATATGTGCCGTGGACCCGCTGGAGCCGGGCCGTTCCCGGGGGTACAAAAAGCATATCACCCCGGCCCAGAAGGGTTTCCGCCCCATTGGCATCAATGATGGTCCTGGAGTCGGTCTTGGAAGAGACCTGGAAAGAGATCCGGGTGGGGAAATTGGCCTTGATGATGCCGGTGAGCACATCCACCGAAGGCCGCTGGGTGGCCAGGATCATGTGGATGCCGGCGGCCCGGGCCATCTGGGCAATGCGGGTCAAGGAAAATTCGATGTCCTTGCTGGCCGTCATCATCAGATCCGCCAGCTCGTCAATGATCACGACAATATACGGAAAAGGAGTACAGTCTTCATCCATATCCGACAGATCCCCTGTCCGGATTTTTTTGTTATACTGCTCTATGTTCCGCACATGCAGCAGCGCCAGTTTTTCATACCGCTGCTCCATCTCCCGGACCACCCATTGCAGGGCAATATTTGCCTTTTTCATATCTGTGATCACAGGGGTTATCAGGTGCGGAATGTCGTTGAACAATGACAGTTCAATGCGTTTGGGGTCAATCATGATGAACTTGACCCGGCCCGGGGTTGATTTATACAAAATACTGCAGATCATGGCATTGAGTGCCACGCTTTTACCCGTTCCGGTGGCCCCGGCAATGAGCAGGTGGGGCATTCGTTCAAGACCGACCACCACAGGTTTTCCAATGATATCCTTGCCCAGGCAGATGGGCGCAGGGGAGTTGATGTCATTAAAGTCGGCGGTACCCACGATATCCCTGAACGGCACAACACACATGGCCGGATTTGGGATCTCAATACCGATGACATCCTTGCCCGGAATGGGGGCCACGATACGAATGCTCAGGGCACTGAGGGCCAGGGCCAGGTCATCCGCCAGGTTCACGATCTTGCTGATCTTGATCCCCGGGGCGGGCTTGTACTCAAAGGTGGTGATCACAGGGCCCGGCAACACCTCCATCACTTCGCCCTTGATGCCAAAATATCCCAGTTTCTGCTCCAGCAGTTCCGCATCCCGCCGGATGGCTTCATGGTCCACCACGGTTTCCCGGCCGCCCCTTTCAAGAAAATCCAGGGAAGGCAGACGGTTCGTTCCCCCCTGGGTTCCATCCCCCCTGCCATCATCATTATCCCGGCGATTTGACCAGGAGAGAGGGGTATCCATCGGCTTCAGTGAATCCGGCGGGACAGATTGCGTAATTTTCACCTTGTCTTCAGGTGGTTCCAAGGGGGTAGACTCGATCTCTTTGGCTTTTTTAAGGTTATTAAGCACCTGTGTCACCAAAGGTCCGGGGGCCGTTTTTGCCGGGAGGGGTTTCTCTTTTTCTTCTTGGGACGCTTCGGGTTCAGGTTCCTTTTCGAAACTGTCGGCCAAGTCAGGCGCCGGCATAGCAGTCTCGCAGGATTCACACTCAACCGTTAACTCTAGGATATCATCATCTTGACCGGTTATTTGCTCTTCTTCATCGAATTTCACAGGTGGTGACACAGGTGTTAAAGGCGGCTCAACTAGACTCTCGGATCGTGTTTTAAGTGTTTCATGGGCATTGAGCAGTTCATCATACTTATTTTGAAGTTTGACATACCTGTCCGCCAGATTCAAATTGGTCAACAGCAGTTTGACATATGGATTGGCCTTGCCCTGCCTGCCAAAGGATTGGTCCGCTTTTTCCATTTCACCGGTCATCACCCTTGCAATACGTTCGGCATCACCCTGTCCGGTTTCCCCACTGATCTGAAATCGATACTCTCCGCATTCGGTTTTTAAACGCAAAAGATTGTTATCTAAGCTGTAATTCTTTTTTTCCACGCTAAATAATACTTTCCTGGGATAATACGTATGAACATTTACCGAGCCGGTTTCAACCGGTCAGCCCACATCGAATTTGGTAACACGTTAACCGGTTGCCGTTAGCCTTTGATTAGAACTTACCTAATACAACCGCACAGGTTATAGCATAACCGAAACCGGGATTCCAGGCAGTTGAACTATTTTGCCTTTCCACGTTAACACACCGGCTTGGCTGAACAAGATTGTTAAATTTTCCCGTGTCAATCTCTACCGGGGTGTGGTATTTGTTTCATATGAAAAACAATACATCCCACTCCATTGATCATCTCCACAAGCCCGCCAGGCTATCGCCGTTTGGCAGGTTCTTTCGGCTCTTTGCCTCATGGTTCGGATTCACCGGCCTCTACGCGGCATTTTCGGTCTGTCCTTTCTGTGGGCAGCAGGGGTGCCCTGTGGGCATGGTATCGGCAGGTACGATTGGGGCATTTTTAGCCTTGTGTCTCCAGGACTGGAAGCGCCTTTTTGCATACGTCAAAAATCGTTTTACGTCATCAAACAAGCCCTGAAAAAAGTGTTTCCTGCCATTTGACATTACCCCGCAATGGGCAGGTAAACCCCAGTCCCTTTGGGCAGATCACTGAAATCAGAAATCTTATTGCCCGGAACCGGCCCCCGGCCCGGAATATGGTAAATGGTTCCGGGGTCTTTAAACTTGGTTCCGGCGATTTTATAGGCTGTTTTATATTTTGTGAGATTAAAGGGCCCTTTATACCCCACCACCAGACGGGTGCCGGCGGGAAGATCATCCCAGTCCGAAATCACACGCCCGGTCAAACTTTTCCCCGAAGGGAGAAAATAGATGGTGGAGTCCGCATGATACGCCCCCCCGGCATGGGACCAGGCCGTCATCCGACCGGAAATGGTTTTGATGATGCTTTTGGCCTGGGTCCGGACCTGTTCCGTCTCCTGGTTAAGCAGCACCTTTGTGCCCGCAGGCAAGCGGTCCCAGCCCAGACTTGAAGCGACTTTGTCACCGGCCAGGGTTTTCCCCCAGGGCAGCACATAAACCGTACCGGGGGCATCATAATCTTCACCGGCAATGGTCCAGGCCGAATTCTGCGTTGAAATAACATCGGACGCCAGGGCCAGGGACCTCTTTTTTCCGGAACGAATACCGGTACCGGGTGCCGGATAAAATACGTTGGCCAGCATGGGATCAGGCGTAAGGCGCCCTGCCCTGACATCGGGATCAAAAGCCCAGGTTGATCCAAGCCCTGCGCGAATTCTGTCAAAATTTTTCGCACATCGTTTACGCCCTCTGTGATTCTTAGAAAACCATCGATTGGGTTTGCCGTATGCAATCTGACTGTGGGTTAAAACGTCTTTGTCCCCAAGGCCGTAGAACCGTTTAAGAATATAAAGCAGCATCCCCCCGGACCGGTACTGACTGTCGGTGAGCGGGGCATAGTGGTAGCCGACAAACTCAATGCCCACAGAGATATCACTGACATTGGCAACCCCGTTCCACATGGAGAGACCGGCATGATCCGCCCGGTATTTTTTATCCAGAATCCGATAAACCGTCCCGTTTCTGGCCACCACATAGTTGGCATGCCCCCCGGGTGTGCCACGACCGTTCTTAAACCGTTTTCCCCTGGACACCACCCGCAACGTACTTTCCAGCCCCAGCTCAGAGGTATGCACGATAATCAACCGGGTGTTGGGGCGCACCCTTTTTCTAAACCGGGGATTGATCCGGGAACGATAATCGACAATACGATTCTGGAAACCGACAAGATCCGAACGAGAATAATTTTGTGCACTCCACCCCGGTACCGTTGTCAACAGTATGACAATAAGTATCAGGGCAATAACGGGGAAGGGAGCAGAACCCGTTGAAAAATAAAAATTGGCACAAGGTTCAATCTTCATGGTTTTAAATTATATCAACACGGTTGCGAATTTGCAAAGGCCCTGCTTAGAAAGAATTCAAAGAAGATCCTTTGGTTATGAATCCTTATATCGGGCTGCGATGGATTGAATCGTATTTTCTATGGCAAAAAAGCCATCGACAAGTCTGGGATCAAACAGGGCTCCTTTTTCCGATAGGATAATATTCATCGCTTTTTCATGGGAAAACGCCGGTTTATAGCACCGTTCACTGATCAGCGCATCATACACATCACAAATGGCCATAATTCTGCCACAAAGGGGGATTTTCTCGCCACAAAGGCCGTCCGGGTATCCCTTACCATCCCACCGTTCATGATGGGCGCCTGCAATCCGGGCACCCATTTTTAAAAAAGAATTGTCCATCTCTTTTGCGTCTGTCCTTTGAAGGGTATCTCTGCCCATGGAGGCGTGGGTTTTCATGATTTCAAATTCTTCATCGGTCAGTTTGCCCGGCTTTAACAATATGTTGTCCGGAATACCGACTTTACCAATATCATGGAGCGGGGCTGCATGGTAAAGCGTCTCAATATAACCATCTGTTAAAATATCCGTAAATAAGCCGGCCTGTTTTAGATGAACCCCCAGGGCCTTTGCATAAGTTTGGGTTCTCACAATATGCTGCCCGGTTTCAGGATCGCGCGTTTCAACCAGGCTGACAACGGTTTTTATGGTAAACTGCTGGGCCTGGGTCAGCAGTTTAAACCAGGCAAAAGATGCTTTTTTGGCAGCAATAAACCGCACAAAAGAGATAAACACAAAGGTAAAAACCGTTAAAAGAAACGGCCAGACAGGAGAGACAAATACGGATATTTTTATAAAACAAAGTAAACTCGACGTCAATAAGATAGCGCTCCAGAAAGCGGTTCCCACTAAAAGGCCCATGGGAGAAGCGGAAAAAAAAAGCAAAAAACTCATGAGGATACCGGTGAACAGACATAACCCCGAAATAAAAGCATTGGACCATATGGGGGCAATCACCTGACGATTTTCATAAACGCTGCTTAATATGGCAGCATGGGTCTCTACCCCCGGGTAGTTTGGGTCAAAAACAGTGTGATGAATATCACCCAACCCCGTTGCAGAGGCCCCGATAAAAAGAATTTTCCCTTTAAGGTCCGCCGGGGAATAGTTCTGATTTAAAATATCAGCCGCACTGATGAATTTATGGGCTCTGCCGGGTCCGGTGAATCTTATTTGCATGTATCCGTTTCGCGTTATTGAAATTTTGTATTCTCCGGCTTCTATGTAAGGACCGAAAAAATTTTCCGATACGTGCACGTTCTTAATATTGTGGGCTTTTAAAAAAGTGGAAAGGGATAAATTGGTAAACGTTTTATCTTTCAATGCAACCAAGAGCGGTGTTGATCTCAGCAGACCATCCATATCCGATCTATTATTAAGAAATCCGGTATATTTTAGTGAGGTTTCAATTTGAAGGGTGTTGGTCAGGACGCCTTCAGCCTGATCAGGGCTTAAACGCCGGGATTGATCAACGACATCAAAAGGAATGCGTAACGGCGGCAATTTTTTATTGAAATGATCGAAATAAAAATACCTGGCGCCCACGACGTCAGCCTGTTTGAAAATATGCGCCAGGTATAGATCGTTATCCTGCATTGCAGGGGGAATACCGGTAAATCCTATATTTAAGGCGAAATCTTTTTGGAATTGCCGCTGAATATTTTTCAGTGAGCTGCGATCCGGCTCGGGGAACAGGATGTCAATTCCTATAGCGGCGGGCCGGTTGTCGGACAAGGCCTTGATTAGCTTGGCCACCAAATATCTGGGCCAGGGCCACTGCCCGACGGCGGCCAGGCTGGTTTCATCAATATCGATAATGGTGATGCGGTCTGACACCGTTCCCGTTGCGGTGGTTTCAAGCAAAAGATCATAAAAAAAATTATCGGCGCTTTTAAATACGGCGCGATGGGTCTGTACGCCGAAACACAGTACCAGTGTTATGAGTAAAACAACCGTAAATTGCCACCATGTTGACGTACTGCGCCGGAACGCGTTTTCAAAATCGGCATTCAAAAAAAACTCCGCATCTATGCGTCTACTTGACCATTATCTCAACTCTTCGATTTTTTTCCTCTGATACATCGTCACCTGTTATCACCAACGGGTCATTCTCTCCGTGGGAGGTAACCGACACATGTCTCAAATCGATATCTGCTTCTTTCAAAATTTTTTCAACGACCCTGGCCCGGCCCAGGCCCAGTTCATAATTATAATCTGAATCACCCTTGGTATCAGAGTGTCCGATAATATTGACCTCCGAGGGTTCCCGCGCTTTGGCCAGCTTAAGTACATCGTCGATCAAGGCTGCGGACTCCGGCTGCAAACGATCCGAGCCGAATTCAAAATAGAGAAGAATAGAGACAGGATTTAAGGGTTCGGCTTTAAACAGGGTTTTGTATTCCTCCCGGACTTTATTTGCTTCAATTGTTTTTGTATCAATTTTTGAGGCTGCCTGGCCGACTGTTGCACAGCTATAGGGTTTTTCCAGTATTATGGAGGACGCATTGTTTTCTACGACCACAGTGCCGGTTTTATTATCCTGCTCCGGCAAAAGGATCACAGTCGTCTTCGCGCCGCAGGAAAAAAGAAAAAGCGTCCCCGACAGAAGAAGAATATAGCGAATCATATCATGTTCCTTTCTTAATCGACCTGAATAATAAAATGTGTTCCCCGGGTCCCTACAATTGCGTTTGGCGTTTCTAAAGAGACTTTATCCGGTGCAAGCTTTCCAATTCGGCCTGAATTATAGATCGCCTTTCCCTTTTTAAGATAAAGCTCAAAGGCATATGCATTGTTTTCAGGTTCAAAGACATAGTCCTTGATGTTACATTCCGTATTCTGGTCTACGGCCATGGTTGTACCATCCTCGAATACGATGCCGGCCGACCCGCCTTTTTTTGTAATCAGCACATCTGATTTAAAAATCGGGTCCCCTTCAGCCGTCGCGACAATCGTTTCGCCCCGTTTGATGGAAACATCGCCGGACACCTTTTTAAAAAATGCAACCTTCCCATCCTGGGCGAATGCCGTTGCACTACATCCAACCATAAAAATCAGAACAACCTTGATAAGATTTTTCATGAATTCCCCACAACGATTTTGGTCAAAAATGATTAATACTCTATGTTTACTGCTGTTAATCTAAAAATGCAATGAATAAAAATGGTTGCGAAAGCAACCATGATGCCGAGCGCTGCAAGTATTCAAATGATTGTTCCGACTGGAAGAAGAGCAAAACCCCGGTTCCAGGTGACAGACGCTGAAACCGGGTTCTATTTTGTTAAAATTTAGGACATTATTGAATTGCTATAGTAACTTCTCAGCGCCCTTATAAACCGCTTCAACCTTTAGAGCTGCGGCACCATGGCCCGGGTGTTTTTTGGGATTCCACGTTTTCATATCGTCAAACACAGGTCCCTGGGTATGATACTCAAGGGTGCCTTTGACCTGATAAGAGGTGTTATCCGATGTAATAAACAAAAGACTTGCCTTGTGTCCGGCGTTGATATTCTCCATGGTTTTAGAAAAATAGTTGTTGGCCACAACCAGGGTCTGTTCATCATATTTGCTCACACAGGTCGCATAAATGGCATTGGGGACCCCGTCCTTGTCCACAGTGGACAATATAACAGGCCCTTTGTGGTTTTCCCAGGCTTTGCTGGTTTCTTCAGGTAATTTAGACATATATCATCTCCTTTGGTTTAAATTTATTTACCGACTTTGGCAAACAGTACTCATAACGAAATGCACAACGGCGTTTACAAAGCATATACCGTGCCCGTTACTCCCCGGTTGCTATTTTTTCATTTTTAGACAGAAATATTAAACCGATGGGATGATTTTTGGATTGACAACCCGGCGCAATTCAGTTATTTAATTGCCTCTACGCCGGAGTGGTGGAATTGGTAGACGCAGAGGACTCAAAATCCTCCGGCCTTAGGGCCTTGCGAGTTCAAGTCTCGCCTCCGGTACCATGATTATAAGGGCTTTCAGCGTTTTAGCTGGAAGCCTTTTTATTTTGGATTTGGGTAACTGTGCCCGAAATTGTGCCCAACTGATTTTTCAGGTATTTTTCCTGTTTTCTGGCAGCTACCATCAGATCATCTTCGCTGACAATGTTGTAACGCTCAAAAACAGCTCTGGTTTTATGCCCTGAAATCATCATGGCTACTCTTTCCGGGATACCTGATCTAACCATGTTTCTAACAGCGGTCCTTCGAAGATCATGGAAAATGCGAGCTGGAACCCCCGCTGCCTTACATGCAGTTTTCCAGGACTTCCGAAAATCTTTTATCGGACCGGTCCCCGGTTTATTCGGAAAAACGTTTGGGATAATCTTATTTCCGCCCTTCTGGAGTTGTCGCTGGGCATCAAAAATCTCCAAAAGCTCATCATCCAAATAAATAGTGCGGCCTTCCCTGTTTTTCGTTGTGCCTATTTCCAGGCACACTACCCTCTGCTCCAGATCTACATTCGACCATTTCAGCCCGGCGATTTCAGAAACTCTCCAGCCGGATTTATATCCAAAGGTTACGAAGCCTTTCAGATATTCAGGTAGACAGGACCTAAGTGCCAGAAACTCATCATACTCAAAGAACCCCGTTCTGACATTGTTTTCTTCCAGCATTGATATGTGCGGTACCTTGTCAACAATCGGTGGTGTCTGTTGTGCTCCCAGATTCAGCATACGTTTCAAGGCTGCCAATTCCCGATTGACCGTTGCGTTTGATGCACCTTCATCAATACGGTATTCAATGAATTTATTAATTTGCGGGGTTGTGATCTGTGACACACGAACCCGTTCAAAAACTTTTTTCAGGTGATTGACACTTCTTTCGGCTTTCACAAGCGATTTTTTCTGGTTGATACGATAATCTCGCAAAAACTCCTCTGCCAAATCTTCAAACAGGATCTTTTCAAACTGTACCCCAGGAATTTTGCCCTGGGCGATTTCACCCTCCCTTCTGCTTAAAAGTTTTTTGGCGACCATCTTTTTGGTGCTATCGGAACTTTCCCGAAAACACTTCCCTTGCCAGGGAGAATGTTTGAACTCCTGAAAAAGTATAGACAAATTGGGCATTCTCTGACCAGAATATTAAAAGAATGTTGTTTTTAAACTTTTCCAACGTAATTTTTATGAATGTTTAATATCGGACTAATGTATCGCTCAGTAGCGCGACGTCAGGGGCGTCCACTGGAGCGTTTCGTTAGGCTTTTGTGTATAAAATTCCCTGCTATAGCACCGATTATAATCGACATGAATAATACGCTCAAAAAAATAAGATAGATATTGCTAATATCCTCATCACTTTGAATGTGCTTTTGCCCATACCAATCAGCCACAAAACCGAGGAGAAAATAGGTAATCAAACCAAGAAGAAATGAGCCTGAAAGTACCAATAGCAGTCGTCTCATAGAACCTCCCAGAACCAGACTGCGTCCGAATTTCTATAGTCAGACCATATTCCTTCCCATGAAATATATAGATGGATTCTTGCCCATGATTTCCAATCTGTTAACCGACTACCATTCCAAAGATCAATATGATCGCCCTGATGTCCCGGTCCCCAATAATTTTGGAAGAAGATAATCCCTTTTTTGTTATTAATCTTTTCAAATACTTCTTTCCCTCCAAACTTGTTGACTCGTATGCCAGGAAGTATTCCTGGTCTGGCTAACCAATTTGCAAGTTCTTGAGCGCGGATAGCATACCTTGGTTTTTCTTTTTGCCATGAACGAACACCACGAAATGATTTTAAACTAATGCCTGATCGTTCGAGACATGCATGCATTTTAACCGCACATTGATTTGGGTATGCTGAATGATCGAGAGATCGTCTTCACCACTAATAGTGGGATAATTTTTCCATAGTTTTTGAAAAAGTATCATTGAAATAAAGCCTAACAAGTAATCATTTGATTTTATTCCGTTAAAGCCCGAGTTTGCAATGTTATCCTACTATAAAAAATGAAACCAGGACACTTAATAGCAGCCAAGCAACCGGATGTAAATAAAAAGCTTGAATGAACCTATTGAGGAAAACAAGACCGAGCAATGATGGTATTTAAGGCCCCCCAAGCCCTTATGGAAGCGGTGTTGGCTACTTTTGTTATTGGTGACCTTGATCGAAACTCTCGTGGGGCACATCACGAGTCTGGGATCTGATCATGATATTTCTTCCCGGATGACCTTATCCCCCACCGCGTCAAGGATCTGCTCAAGTATTCTGGCTTCTGCTCCATCTGCCGGTTTCCAGGAATTTTTCAGCACCCAGTCGCCAGTGTCATTGAATATGACACCTGAGATTACAATTTCGGTGTATTTGAGTCTGGGGTCGTGCCTGTGATGCGGCCAAACTTCAAATGCCCGCAAATTGGATAACTCCAGGCTGAATTCCGCACAAATCCGGGGAATGACGTATTCAATACAGTTGGTCGTTGGAATTCCGGTGTCGTCCCCCTGATCGATCAGGAGTATCCAAGCCGCATTTGTTTTGGCTTCATGTGCAATAATCAGGTGACAGAAAGAATCAATCAGGCCACGGTCTTTTTGTTCCAGTTCCGTACCGGAGCCTTTCCAGTTGTAAATCGCCGAATGTGTTATTTTAAAATACATGATTGGTTTATCATACCATGATTCTGATTTGTCCGGACAGACCAAAAGATATCTCAAAGGTGGACATCATCATGAAGATCCAAAATAATCTGTTGAAGAAATGGGGTAAGAGTAAAATGAAATAGGTAATGACTACTGTCCATGTGAACCTGTTGCTGATAGTTATGTTCGATGTTGTCGTTCGCGTTCGCATATGGCCTCCAGCCGCTCTTCTAAAAAATTCCTGCCTGATACCGTCCTTCTTTCATCGAGCGTTTCAGGCTCAGTATTTTGAAAGGGAACTGGCCAGTCTTCCTCATGGATATCAAACCAAGTTCCATATCATTGATTCTTATCGAAGCCCCTTATTTGGGAACGACACCTTTTCCAAACGCGGTCACCTCCTGCACAATCGACAGAAAATGATCCAGCACAGCATGTTCGGCATTTTTTTTATACACAATATGCACCTCAAGCAAAGGGTGGTTGCCTGTGAGTTTTTTAAAAATCACCTGCGGCAAGGATCTGTGAGCAAGGCTTTCCGGCACAATGGCGATTCCCAGATGGGCGGCCACCAGTGCCATAGCAGCCGCCTTGGTCGCCGCTTCCTGTACAATTCTCGGGGTGAAGCCGCATTGGGCAAAAACGTTCATCCATTCGTCGTACAGATACGGTTGTGAATCACGTGGGAAGAATATGAAATCTTCATTTGCCAAGTCACAGATATCAACCCTTTCTTTTCCTGTAAGGCTGTGTCCTGCAGGCACAATAAGGGCATATGATTCCTGGTGGAATCTGAACCATTCGATCCCTTGTGTATCATGTTTGAAAAGCCGCACTACACCGGCATCGATCTTTCCTTGTCGGACAGCTTCAAGTTGTTTGTTTGTGGTCATCTCCGACAATACGAGCTTTACACCAGGATAGGCAAGCTTAAACTCTCGCACAATATAGGAAAGGGATGTGTCAAGGGCAGGGCCGATATAACCAAGATCAAACCGACCGGCAATCCCTGCGGCTACCGCTTCAAGACTGGCCCTTGCCCTTTCTATGGTTTGTAATATCTCGCGGGCATCTTTGAGAAACGCTTTACCAACAGGAGTCAAGGCCACAGACCGTTTATTGCGTTTGAAGAGAGTTACGCCCAGCTCCAGTTCAAAATTTTTGATCTGTTGGCTTAATGGTGGCTGGGATATGTGTAGCCGCTTAGCCGCCCGGCCAAAATGCAATTCTTCAGCTACGGCAACAAAATATCTGAGTTGTCTGGTTTCCATATTTAATATCTTTCACGTATTATTAAAATCTAAAATAGATATTTTACATATTAGCTTGCGGGCATATTATCAAGTCATGAAATTAACAATCTTTTCACTGGAGGTGAGACATGACTGAAAACATCAAAAAAAAACAGCTTGGCAGCAGCGGCATCAAGGTATCGGCAATGGGATTGGGATGCATGGGAATGAGCGAATTTTACGGAGCCCCCATAGAGATCTCAGAGGGTATCCGACTCATTCATCATACCCTTGAGCATGGAATCAACTTTTTTGATACTGCAGATATGTATGGCAGCGGGCACAATGAGGAACTGCTCGCCGCAGCTTTAACGGACAGGCGCAAAAAGGCGGTCATCGCCACAAAGTTCGGTATCGTTAGGGAAGGAAAAAAATATTCACGGGAAATTTGTGGCACGCCGGAGTATGTCCGGGAGGCCTGCCATAAAAGCCTGCGTAGACTAAATACGGACTACATCGACCTTTACTATATCCACCGGGTGGATGCGAAGACGCCAATTGAGGACACAGTTGGTGAAATGGCTAAACTTGTAAAAGAAGGAAAAGTCAAAGCCATCGGCATTTGCGAAGCCTCACCCCAAACTTTGCGAAAGGCCCATCAGGAACATCCAATATCCGCCCTTCAGACAGAGTACTCCATGCTTACCCGTGACCCTGAAGGTGAAATGATCTCTTTGATCAATGCGCTCGGTATCACCTTTGTTCCCTACAGTCCTATCTGCCGCGGTCTTTTGAGCACAACCACCCACAATGAAAACGACCCTGCGGACTTTCGCATAAATTTTCCTCGATTTCAGAATGATTCCTATACAACGAACAAACAGATCGCCCAGGAACTCACAGAAATCGCAGAAGGGAAAGGATGCACCCTTGCACAGCTTTCTCTTGCCTGGGTAATGGCCCAGGGGGATAACATTATTCCGATTCCCGGAACCACCAAAATAAAAAACCTTGATTCAAATATCGAAGCTGTTCGGATTAAGCTATGCCAAAGAGAGCTTGAGCAAATCAATAAGGTGCTCGACAACCATACGGTAAAAGGGACAAGATATACGGCGGAAGGAATGAAAGGGGTTAATGCATAGTGCTTGTAATTTAATGAATCTGACCAAATGATATCAATATATCCATGATGATGCCGGGGAGGACTCCCCAATTTTGGATAAGTGGCAAACATCTATCATCTGGAGGTTGGAAATATTATTCCATAAACTACAAAGGCTCCCAGCGAAAACGCTGGGAGCCTTTATTTACTTGGTAGCGGGGAAAGGATTTGAACCAATGACCTTCGGGTTATGAGCCCGACGAGCTACCAGACTGCTCCACCCCGCAACAACGGAAAGAGAATATAGACCAAAGGGACCTTTGAGTCAAGCATTTAAAATTATGGGCCTCCGGTTTTCATCCGACGCGGTTTGACTGATATATTGCTCCACAACTTCCGAAATGGATCTATCCTGGTCTCTATCTTCGATTACCGTGCCTTGTACAGGCCCAGGCGGTTAAAAAAAGGTTAAGAATAGAACACTCTGTGTGGGTATTTTATTTACCCTGAATCCACTTTTGTTCAATCCGATTAATAGCCTGGCTGATCAGCCTGGCCCACTTTTAAAAGTTCCCTGTTAATGAACCGGGGGGCTGTCTCCAATAAGCTGATGGAGGGTATTAGTCGATGATTTCTCAAGGCTTTTCTGGATGCTTTGTCTACCAATGTAAAAAATCGATCTGCCTCATCTTTTAACCGGGATGGCTTATGACCTTTAACTTTCTTGAATTCACAACATAGTTGATCTGATAAATAGAAGAATTCCTGGTACAGAGCGCTGTTTTTAATGAGTTTATTCTTTTTTGACGAATAATCTTTCTTCTCAAGCCCTCCCCGCCTTGCCTGAAGCCCGATAATGTTCTGGGAATCAGTATACACAACAATTTTTGCGAGGGACTTTTGAATTGAAGCAAATGCCCAGATCAGGGTCTGGATCTCAAGTTTCGCCGAATTGGTGTGCTCAAATTTTTTTATCATAACATCGGCTTTAAAGGTTTGTGAATACGGGAGCTCCTGCAATACTGCAAGATATGCCCCATATCCAATTTGGGATTTGGGATCTACACTGCCATCGGTAAATAGCCGCAAGGTTGCCATTTGTTCAATCTCTTAACATCAATTTGTATTCAAATATTAGATAGCCATCGGTTTAAGTGATTGGCAAACCTGCTCGTATTTTTTTGATTCATCGCGGCCGGCCCGCCGGTATCAATGCCAATGTCCCTCAAGCTTTCCTTGAACTTCCTTATTCTCAACTGGTCCTGAATCGATTCTTTGGAATAAAGATGCCCTCTGGGATTAAGCGCATAACCCTCTTTTTCTAATACCTGAGCGGCTAACGGTATATCAGAAGTAATGACCAGATCTCCTTTATCAAGCAAAGCAACAATTCTGTTGTCCGCCTCATCAAACCCGGAAGAGACCCGAAGAAATGTGATATAGTTCCGATTGGGTATTTTCATGGGATGATTGGCTACCATGGTTAACACCACACCGGTTCGATCCGCTGCCTTGAACAAAATATTTTTAATTACTGCCGGACATGCATCTGCATCTACCCATATTCTCATGTAACCCCCTTTGCCTCCAAAGTTCATTGAAATGCAAAACGGAACATTTCCGCTTAATCCACGATGCAATCTTATCAGGCCACATCCCAAGACACAAGAAAGCGTGCTCGTTCCTTAAAACAGAACAAATTTACCCTAAAGATTGAAATTTATGTTGAGATCAGTTAGGTTCTCAGGTTCATTTTTAATGATATGCTTTTAACAGGATTGAAATAAATCCTATCCAAATTACAGTCAAATATCTGAGGTGCAAAAAAAATGTCAGAACAAACTTGTGATTATAAGGTCAGGTGCAAATCGTGTTTTAACCAGTTCATTGTTCAGATATATGACAACCTCGAAAAATGCCTCTGGCTTGTGGATAACAAAGACTGGTACTGTGATGCATGTAAAAAAAAATATTTCGAACAGAAGACAGCAATGCTTTCAGAAGCCCATGCACGCTTAGGTTTCCCTCAGCTTACCGGTACACCGAAAACAATTACCTGGGCGGAAAAAATAAGGGCGGAACTGATAAATAAAGTAAACTACCTGAATTCAAGCCTGAACCATGAAGATGAAGACGCAAAAACATTATCAGACAAGGCTTTTCAACTGTTTTTCCAGGAGTGGCAAAATGAAATAAACGCCAAGTGGTGGATAAACAACAGAACAACAAATGTCAGGGATATATCGGTTCGAATAAAAGAGATCACGGACACCCTGTCATAAAACCAGTAACGGTCTTTGTCACTCCGGATCTTTTCAAGGACGGGATTCAATCACAATATGTTTTTGACCGGTACCTTGAAAAAAAAGGAAGAAGAAGCTGCCGCGCGGTAGAAGTACGTACAGTAAATGCCCCCGATAGAGCTGCTATCGTGGGCCTCGTTCCGAGGCAAGACTCCGCACAAAGAGCCATGCAGCCGGTGGCAGCGCCAGCGCAAAGGCCCCGCAGAGGAACAAAAACGTCAGCTGCACGCCTACCAGGTCTGCAAGCTTTCCAACAAACGGCCCCGTGCAGACAAAGCCAAGGCGAAACAGCAGGGAGTGCAAGGAGAGAATCCCGGCCCTGTTGCTTGATGGGATCTCTCTCTGGGCGTAGTTGAGCATCATGGGGCCACGCAGCCCCCGCATACAGGTGAGCAGGTAGTAGTACAAAAATCCCCAGACACCACCGACCAACCCAAGACCGAGATACCCCCCCAGGCTCAGCAACACAAAGAGCAGAACAATAGACTTGTCACCAAGCCGCAAATGGGTTCGGTAACTGGCAAGAGCGGCAAGTGCCACACTCAAATTGGCAACAGCCCAGATCGGCCCAAACCATGTAACGGGCACGCCACCATCCTGCATATAGGGTTGGACAAGCCAGACGGGATAAAACGAGGCCAGGCCAAGGATAACATTCAAGATAAGCGTGTATCTCAAACGGCGGTTTTCCACCAGAGCGTACCGGGTCGACTGCAATGCCTCAACGATATGACTTTTCGGCACAGACGTTTGTCGATCCGGCTCAATGAGCGTCCTTGTCAAGAGCAATGCAAGAATCCAGACAGCTATCTGGATAAAGAATGGAAGCAGGGGGGCTGTTGTATACAGCAGCCCGGAAAAAACGGCACCACAGGCTTCGCCGATCTGGCCAAAGCCGTTCATCCGTCCCTCATGCCTGGCGTAATACACGTCCTCGCTGCTTCCTTTTAAGGCTTCAAAGAGCAGCGCACTGTCCGAGCCACTGATAAACGCAAATGAGATCCCTAAAAGAATTTCAGCAGCGAGAACAGAGAGAAAAGAGTCAGCGATGGTATAAAGACCCCAGCCGCAAATCCCAAGAACCGAGGCCAGGCTAAGCGCCGTCCTGTAACCAATCCGGTCACTGAGATAGCCGGAGGGGTACTCCATGACAACCATCGCCACGGAATATATGGACTGTACCAGTAAAATCCGGGCAATGCTCAAACCGATCTGATCTTTCCAGAACAGTGTGATAATTGCCATGGGGAAAAGACTCATCTTCAGAAACGAAAAGAGATACAGTCTTTTTAGATTTATCGAATAATCAGCCATCAGGCATGATATCTATTATGTATAAATTAAAGAGAGTTATCAAACATTAAATCTAAAATTAAGCACATCACCGTCCCGCACTTGATATTCTTTACCTTCAAGACGAATCTTACCGGCTTCTTTTAATTTTACCTCGGATTTATATTCAAAAAGATCGGTACAATGATATGACTCCGCCCTGATAAATCCCCGTTCAAAATCGGTATGGATGATTTCGGCAGCCTGGGGCGCCTTGCAGCCTTCAGGAAAAGTCCAGGCCCGGACTTCTTTTTCACCGGCTGTAAAGTAAGTGTTTAATCCGAGCATGTCATACCCTGTGCGGATAAGCTGATCAAGCCCGGATTCCTCGAGCCCGGCAGCTTCGAGAAATTCATTTTTTTCTTCCTGGGAGTCAAGATCTGCAATCTCGGATTCTAATTTTCCAGATATGACAACCACCTTAGAATCATCTTTCCGGGCAAGTGCCTTTACCTTTTTAACATATTCATTGTCGGAATCCAGCCCATCTTCATTTACATTGCAGCAATAAAGCTGCTGTTTCATGGTAATGAGATGGAGATCTGAAATCAGCTCTTTTTGAGTTTGATCAAGTTCAACACTTCGGGCGGGCCGGCCCTCTTCAAGGGCGTTTGATATCTGCTTTAAAATCGGATCAGCAGCCTTTGCTTTTTCCGATATTTTCTTGTCGTGGGACTTCATCTGCTTGACAAGATTATCCTGCCTTTTTAGAACCGTTTCAAGGTCAGCTAACGCAAGTTCAATTCCAATTGTTTCTATATCACTTGCAGGATCCACAACCCCGTTCACATGAACAATATCATCGTCATCAAAACAACGAACCACATGGATGATTGCACCCACCTGTCTGATATGACCTAAAAACTTATTTCCCAGCCCTTCTCCTTTGGAAGCACCTTTGACCAGACCTGCGATATCAACAAACTCAACAACCGCGGGTATCAGTTTTTTGGGCGTAATAAATTCAGAGATCATCCCAAGGCGTTTATCCGGAACCTCCACAATGCCCACGTTGGGTTCAATTGTGCAAAACGGGTAGTTTGCGCTTTCTGCAGGTGCAGATGTAAGCGCTGAGAATATAGTTGATTTCCCCACATTGGGGAGCCCAACGATTCCACAGTTTAATTGCATTATATTATCCTTCTTCCATAAAAATATAAAACCAGACATTACCATTTGCCGGGATTTAATTATCTGTTATCGAAGAAAGGGGTTATACTATAATGTACGAAAATTTCAACACATAATGCTCTACTAATCCGGTTAGCGCTTTCTCGATCGTAATACCATGTAAAGAATTATTTTCCTGTTTATTGCTCAAACTCTATTTGTTTTATCCTCCTGAGAGTATACACCGCATACCGTGTAGATTTGTTGCAATTTACCACACAGAGACTAGGCTCGAATAGAAATGGTGTCTACCCGGAAGCGCCACCAGTAAATTTTATATATCAAATTGATTTCCCCCAAAATTAAGTAGACCAAGGTATCTCTATCCTCAGCCTTTATTCTTTAAAAAGGAAAGTCCTCACCGGCATCCATCTCCAACTTTTTTTCTTTCGGTTTTTGGGCAGTTTTGTGGGTTGGATTGCCGTCCACATAGATGGCTTTGAAGGGTTTTGTGGGGCAGGCATGCTCACATCCGCCGCACCCCACGCAGATGGCTTCATCCATCTCGGGGATGACCAGCTTGCGGCCGATGGCATTCAGATAGGGGACCATGTGCACCGCCTTCGTGGGACAATGTTCGGAGCACGCCCCGCAATTGGTATTGTCGGTATAGACCACGCAGTTTTCCTTGATGAATTTTGCCGTTCCCACCTGGGTCTGCTGCTTTTTTTCCACCGTCAAAGGCAGAATGGCACCGCTGGGACAGATATCTGAACAAACGGTGCAGTCATAGTTGCAGTGGCCGGCGTTGAAATCCATCCGTGGCTGCAATATACCGGACAGGCCGAATGAAAAGACCGAAGGCACAAGGACCCGGGAGGGGCAGGCAGAAACGCATAGATGGCAGGCGGTACAGATGGTGCTATATCTGGCAATGCTGACCGAACCCGGCGGTGACAGCGGGCTGGTTCTGTTTTCAGAAATGGTGGTGGGCCTGGCTTGTATCCGAAGGGGTTTGGGTTCGGCATGGACACGCTTTACAGCCATGCCGAACCCACCGGCCGCCAAGGCAAGTACGAAGTTCCTGCGGTTTTGGATGGTCTCTTTTCCATGCTGAATCTGTCGCCCTGATTGAAACCCGGGCCGGAATACCATAGCTTTGTCCGGGCAGACGGAAAGACAGTTAAAGCAGGCAACACAACGATCGACATCCACGCTTTTGTTTTTCACATCAATGCATCCGGCCTTGCAGCCTTGCGCACATCGGCCGCATGACCGGCAGGAATCGGCTTCAATACCGATTTTCACCAGGGAAAATTTTGAAACCAGGCCCAGCAAGGTTCCCACAGGACACAGGCTGTTGCAGTAAAGGCGGCCGTGCCGGGCGCTCATCCATGCTACCGTACCCAGAGAAACCAGGGCAATGCCAACAGAAACAGGGGCGCAGACCGGCCACGGAACACGGTAAAGGGCATGGACGCCCAAAGCCTCTGCCGACGTCGCCCCCCAATTGTTCAGCAAGACCACAAGAGGTCTAAACAAATTTGAGACGATTCTGCCGAAACTGCTGAAAGGGTCAAGCAGGTTGAGCGGCAGGCCGCTTCCCACAAAAAAGAACAACAGGGTAACGATCAATACTGAATACTGCAGGATACTGTGGGGTGCACAATATTGGAATCTATGGGGTCGCCTTGTTTTTCCCAGGGCCTTTGCGCTGCCCCCAAAAATGCGGGAAACCAGATCCTGGAATATGCCCAAAGGGCAAACGGCTGAACAATAGACCCGGCCGAATATCAGAGCTGTAATGAGAACAACAATAAACCCGGCTGCCGCAGCTGCCGGGTGGTCTATAAATTTAACAAAAGAAGGCACAAACTGCAAAAACAACAGCTGATCAGAAAGTGTTTTTACCCATGTCTCCCATATATCCAAAAAGAGAAACGCCGTTAGCAAAAAAAAGGCAGCGGCAATACAGACCCGCAAGGGCTTGAGAAAGCCAAGATTCATTTAAATCCTGATCCGGTTGATGGACAGATTTTCCAGGTTCATCTGCCCAAGATTCATATCCGAGGCGATCCGGATATGGCGGATATCGGCAGGCTCTGTACCGAACAGTTTTGCCCCGGCCGCATCGGCCGCCACCGGATCAGTAGAAACAACCTGAGCCTTCATGGCGACCACATCGTTAACGGACACCCCCCTGGGGCCGTTTCGCTTCATGACGTTGTAGGCATCCACCACCGTTAGATCGGGTTTGCGAAAGGAAGCAAAATCGGCAATGCACTGGTGAAGATCATTGCGGTGCCAGTACCAGCGGTCCCACACCACGCCCATGAGATTTTTCATGCCGATGGTGACCATGGCCGAACTGTGGTGCTTGAGCACCGGGACATTGATAAATATATCCGCGTCCAGGAGCACCTCATGAACCTTGGCCGTTTTGAGCCGTTGTCCCCGGGGCACGGAAACTGTTTTATAGTAGCCTTCGCTGTCTGCGGAAACCATTTTTCCGCCGGCCGCCTTTACGGCCGCCTCAATGCCGCTGTTTGTATAACAGCGCCGCCAGTTGTCGCAGGTATGGTCAAATACGGACACGGCGTTGGCCCCTGCGGACATGCAGCGCTCAACAATACGCCCCACAAGGGCCGGATGGGTGTTGCCGCCCCGATCCGGCGGCACGTCCCAGCCGATATTGGGCTTGACCAAAACCCGGCTGCCCCTGGGCACAAATTGCTGTATGCCGCCCAGAGAGGCAATGGCCGTGTCGAACATTTGGTCCGGGTCGCCGCCCCGTACCGCCACCAGGTCATAGGTTTGACCCTTTGGGGCTGCCCAAAGTTTTCCCACCCCGGGGAACGCAAGGGTTGAGCCTGCAGCAATTCCACCGCCGATGGTTTTTTTTAAAAAATCCCGTCGATCCATTTTATCCATTAGGCATCGCTCCTTATCAATGGATTTCTTCTTTGGTCTGATCTGGCATTTTCATCTTACCGGCACAACTTCAAGCCAGTAACCGTCGGGATCATTGATAAAATAGATGCCCATCTCATTATTTTCATAACAGATACACCCCATCTTCTCATGCAGGGCGTGGGCCCCGTCAAAATCGTCTGTTTTAAATGCGATGTGAAACTCTTCGTCGCCAAGATCGTAAGGGGTTTTTCGATCTTTGAGCCAGGTCAGTTCCAGTTTATTGCCGGACTGATTATCCGTCAAATAGACGATGATATAAGAACCGTCAACGGCCGTTTTTCTGTTCAGCTCTATCAACCCCAGCGCTTTTTCATAAAAGGCCATACTCTTTTCCAGGTTCAATACGTTAATATTGAAATGATCAATTGTGAATTTCACTTCTATTTTTCTCCCCAATAAAGTTAAAATATCGCCCTTGAGTTGGGCGGATAGGAAATAAAACCGTTTATACTATAAATTCAAATGACCGGCCACGCAAGTTTTGTCGTCAAAATTCAAATTTCAAAACGATTAAAATACTACCACAGAGTCGTCCCCAGAGAGGCTCAAGGAAAAAAAGTTCCTACTTTCGCTCAATATTTAGTGAAATTTCGTAAAAAAGTCATCAAAAATCAGGGATTCCCCGATTGATTTACCCCATCTGCCGTTGATATTATATCTCGCATATGTGTGAAAGAGGAAAAAATACAAAGGGATAATCACTTTCCTCTAAACAAAAAAGATTTACACAGGGAGAAAGGCAAATGATTGAAGCAACTGAAACCCAGGTAAAAACTGACATTTTTGATTTTCTTAGAATCATCGACGATGAAATTCTAAAATTTAAATTAACCGACGAAATCGGATCAGACGCAAACGTCAGCTTGCAGGGCGCTCATCAATTAGATTCCGTTATTCGATCCGAAGCGGAAATCAAAGAACAGGCCTAATTTCCTACTCTCTCTTCTGAAAATTCTTCTTTCTGACATCCCGGTGGCGCTAAAAAGTTCCTTTTTAGCGCCACCGGGATGTTCTTTTTAACGGCCATGGGCCAAACTCGAACATATCGTGGAAAAAAACGGGATTGATCATAACATCGGCCATCTTTTGTAGGGGCAATCCCCCTGTGGTCGCCCCCGTCAGGGCAGGCACAGAGGCCTGCCCCTACAAATGGCCGGCGTTAGAGCCAAGCCCCAGAAAACGAACAATTGAATTGGGTTCTTGTATATAAAATTGACAGTGCTATTGGTATCATTATAATAAGGAGCGTGGTAAGATACCTTAACTTAAAGGAAAAAGGAAAGAAGAGATGAAAAAAATTTTGTTTGTAATGGGCTGTCTATTGGCTGCATGCCTGGCAGTTACCTTGGGAACCAGAAAAGCAGAGGCCCGGACAATTAAACTCGGGGTTGCCGGTGCCCATTCAGGTGACCTTGCATCCTATGGACTCCCGTCAGTGAATGCGGCCAAGCTGGTTGTCAAAAAGATCAATGCCAACGGCGGTATATTAGGCCAACAGGTTGAATTGCTTGTTGAAGACGATGCATGTAAACCTGAAATTGCCGGTAACACGGCAATGAAAGTGGTTTCAGACGGCGTTGACGTTGTCATGGGCCATATCTGCTCCGGGGCCACCAAGGCGGCGCTTGGTATTTACAAAGACGCTAAAATCGTTACCATGTCTCCGTCCGCCACCAATCCGGACCTGACATTGTCCGGTGAATATCCCAACTTTTTCAGAACCATCCCCCATGACGCCAAACAGGCCCAGCTCCAGGTCAAATTTGCCACCCAAACCCTTAAGGTTAAAAACGTCGTCATCCTCCATGACAAAGGGGATTACGGCAAAGGCCAGGGAGAGCTTGCCCAAAAATACTTCAAAGAAGCCGGTGTGAATATTCTGCTGTTTGAAGGGGTTACCCCGGGTGCCGTGGACTATTCGGCCATTGTTACCAAAGTGGAAAAAGCCCAGCCTGACCTGGTGGTCTGGGGCGGCTACCATCCGGAAGCCTCCAAAATCGTTACCCTGATGAGAAAACAAAGACTGGACACCCTGTTCATGGGTGCTGACGGCGTAAAAGATGACACCTTTATCAAGGTTGCCGGGGAGTATGCTGAAGGCGTATATGCCACAGGTCCCATGGATATTTCCGGCAACCCCATGGCAAAGACGGCAAAAGAGGAACACCAGCAAGCGTTTGGTTCAGATCCGGGTGCCTTTTTTGACGCGGCGTATGCGGCGACCCAGGCCCTGCTCAATGCCATAGAAAAAGCCGGTTCTACGGACTATGACAAGGTGGTTCAAGCCCTGAGAACAGAATACGTTGAAACCCCCCTGGGCAAAATCCGCTTTGACGAAAATGGTGATGCCACAGGTATCGGCTTTTCCGTATACAGAGTGGTCAATGGCCAATTTGTTGAAGAAAAGTAGTTTTTAAGCAAGGTCGATCAACCGAAATGATATAATATGAAGGGGCGGCATCAGATGCCTGCCCCTTGTATCTTTTCGGACACCAGCCTTTCTATTTCCTTTGAAAAAACAGGTTACACATGGATTATGAATTTTTTTTAAAACTGTTCCTGGGCGGATTGACCCGGGGCAGTATCTATGCCTTGATTGCCCTGGGGTACACCATGGTATACGGCATAATTGAACTGATTAACTTTGCCCATGGTGAAATATATATGATCGGTGCCTTTACCGCGCTGATCATCTCCACGGTTTTGACCATGTCCGGCTTTCCGGCCCTGGCCGTCGCGCTGATTGCGGCAGCGGCCGCTGTGTTTTATGCCTGCTGCTACGGGTATACCATGGAAAAAATTGCCTACAAGCCCCTGCGCAAGGCGCCACGACTATCCGCACTGATCAGCGCCATCGGCATGTCGCTATTTCTTCAAAATTATGTGCTGCTTGCCCAGACTTCGGATTTTCTGCCCTTTCCCAGCCTGATTCCCGATTTTGAATTCTGGGAGCCCTATGCACACATCATGTCTGCTCCGGAGCTTGCCATTATCGTCACCACAGTGATCGTCATGATCGGATTGACTTTTTTGATCAAATTTACCCCCATCGGCAAAGCCATGCGGGCCACCTCCCAGGATAAAACCATGGCCATGCTGCTTGGCGTCAATGTCAACCGGGTCATCTCCTTAACCTTTATCATCGGGTCCGGCACAGCGGCCATCGGGGGCATGCTCATTGCTTCCCACATCGGTCAGATTAATTTTTACATGGGATTCATTGCCGGTATCAAAGCCTTTGTGGCAGCCGTGTTAGGCGGCATCGGCAGTATTCCCGGCGCTGTTTTAGGTTCCCTTGTTCTGGGATGGACAGAGAGTTTTTTCACCGGTTACATCTCCAGTGATTATGAAGATGTATTTGCCTTTTTATTCCTGGTTCTGATCCTTATTTTCAGGCCTTCTGGAATTTTAGGCCGGGCGGAAACCAAAAAAGTTTAAATTAAAGATAGAAATTATGAATCTGTTACAAGAACTCAAACATTCCACCATCGCAGCGGTCTGGTTTATGTTCCTGACCTTTCCCATCATGGTGATCAAAGTCAATACCGTCACCAAAACCATTGAGTGGCGCTGGTGGAATATGGCCTTTATCGGCATTGCCTTTTTTTTCCTCTCCGCCCTGTGGCGCTACCTGCTCAAACGCAAAGAAAAAAATACGGGAAAAATCGGAGCGGACAAAAAACTTTCTGTTGTCAGAAAACGTCTGGCCGAAAAACGATTCTTTATTCCTGCAATGGTTTTGTTGATCATTGCCACCCTGGCGTTTCCCTACACCTTTTCCATGTACCAGACCACCATCATGATCTCAGCATTAATTTATGTGATGCTGGGGTTGGGACTGAACATCGTCATCGGGCTGGCCGGCCTTCTGGATCTGGGATATGTGGCCTTTTTTGCGGTGGGTGCATACGCCTATGCGCTTTTGAATCTGCATTTCGGCATGACCTTCTGGATGGTGCTGCCCCTGGGCGGCCTCCTGGGAGCTGTTATGGGCCTTATCCTTGGATATCCCGTGCTTCGCCTGAGGGGAGACTATCTGGCCATTGTGACCCTGGGCTTTGGTGAAATCATTCGCCTGGTGCTTGAGAACTGGAATGCCTTTTCCAAGGGTCCCAGCGGCATTGCCAATATCCCCAAACCGGGTCTGTTCGGCATTGATCTGACATTCCAGCAGAACTTTATTTATCTCTATTATATTATGGTGGCCCTGGTTATTTTTACCATATTTGTGATCAACCGGCTGCAGAACTCCCGGATCGGACGGGCCTGGATCGCCCTGAAAGATGATGAAATCGCCTGCCAGGCCATGGGCATTGACAAGGCAGGAACCAAACTGCGCGCCTTTGCCCTGGGCGCCACCTGGGCCGGCATGGCCGGCGTTGTGTTTGCCGCCAAAACCACATTTATCAATCCAGCCAGTTTCACCATCTGGGAATCGGTCATCATTTTATGTACTGTGGTGCTGGGCGGTATGGGCTCCATTGCCGGTGTTATTTGCGGTGCCTTGATGCTGATCTTGCTGCCTGAGTATCTCCGGGCCGTCTCTGAATACAGGATGATTGTTTTTGGCGCCGTCCTGGTGCTGATGATGGTTTTTAAACCCGGCGGACTGATTGAAAACGTCAGAAAAACCTATCATTACAAAGAACATGAACATATGACTGAGCAATAGATATGAATAAACCTATTCTGGAAGTTAAAAATCTGACCATGGATTTCGGCGGACTCCGGGCCATCAACAGCCTGGATCTGACCATCAACCAGGGGGAAATTGCCGCGCTGATCGGTCCGAATGGCGCAGGGAAAACCACGTTTTTCAACTGCATCACAGGCATTTATACCCCCACCCAGGGAGATATTTTTATCAGGCCCAACGGGGATGATTCCACCAAAGAACGCATCAACGGACTCAAACCCAATCTGGTGACCCGCAAGGGCCTGGCCCGGACATTTCAAAATATCCGCTTGTTTGCCTCCATGACGGTTTTGGAAAATGTCATGATCGGATGTTACCCGGTCACAAAGGCAGGAATCCTTGGCGCCATTTTCAGGGGCCCTGCCACCCGGGCCGAAGAGCAGTTTATCGTGGATAAAAGCTACGAAATATTAAAAAAAATCGGGCTTGAAACCTATGTGGATGAACTAGCCCTGAACCTGCCCTACGGCGCCCAGCGGCGTCTGGAAATTGCCAGGGCCATGGCCACTGATCCGTTCCTGCTTCTTCTGGACGAACCTGCGGCCGGCATGAATCCCAAAGAGACCGAGGCCCTGAACGAATTGATTTTAAAATTAAGGGACGAAGAAAAGATCTCCATACTTTTGATTGAACACGACATGAAACTGGTCATGACCCTGTCCGAAAACATTTTCGTGGTGGATTACGGTAAAAAAATCGGTGAGGGCACCCCGGACCTGGTCCTGAATAATCCGGCGGTCATCAAGGCGTACCTGGGAGAAGAGATAGATGCTTAAGATCAAAAATGTAGACACCTATTACGGCAACATCCAGGCCCTAAAAAACATCAGCATGGATGTCCGGGAAGGCGAGATCATCACCCTGATCGGGGCCAATGGTGCCGGAAAATCCACAACCCTGATGACCCTGTGCGGGGTAGTGCCCGCCGCCGGCGGAACCATTGAATTCCAGGGGCAGAATATCACCGGCATGCCGGCTGACCGGATTGCGGCCTTAGGCATCAGCCAGGTGCCCGAAGGCCGGAGAATCTTTCCCTATCTGACGGTCATGGAAAATCTGGACATGGGGACCTTTCTGAGAAAGGATAAGGGTCAAATTAAAAAAGATTTGGAACACATGTTTGAGCTGTTTCCCATTCTGGCGGACCGAAGGAATCAGCAGGGCGGCACCCTAAGCGGGGGAGAACAGCAGATGCTCGCCATCTCCCGGGCCATCATGACCAAGCCCAAACTGCTGCTGCTTGATGAACCCTCCCTTGGGCTCGCCCCCATCATCACCAAACGGATTTTCAATATTATCAAAAAAATCAACCAGGAATATAAAACCACCATCTTTTTAGTCGAACAAAACGCCAACCTGGCCCTGAAGGTGGCGGACCGGGGATATGTGATGGAGACCGGCACCATCACCATGACCGACACAGGAGACAAACTTCTGGCCGACGAAGCGGTCAAAAAAGCATACCTCGGCATGTAATGAAAGGAACATACCAATTTGAACACACACGATAAAATAAGCCTGCTGAGACAAAAAATGGATAAAGCCGGGGTCAGTGCCGTGATTATTCCCAATGCAGACCCCCACCAAAGCGAATACCTGGCCGAACACTGGCAAGCTTTAAAATGGCTGACCGGCTTTTCAGGGTCCGCCGGTACGGCGGTGGTGACAAAAACAGCGGCCGGCATGTGGACCGATTTTCGCTATTGGATCCAGGCCGCGTCCCAGTTGGACGATTTTGAACTATTCAGGCAGGGAGATGCCGATGTTCCCAACTTTGACACATGGCTGAGCCGGGCCTTGTCCGGTACCGACCGTGTTGCCCTGGATGGAAAAATGATCTCCGCGGCCCAGGCCGGCAAACTCAAAAAAAAACTGGGACACACGGGCATTGTTTTGGACACGACCATGGATCTGATTTCCGAGCTCTGGCAGGATCGGCCGCCCAAGCCCCAGACCCCGGCTTTTGAGCTGGACACCGCCTATGCCGGGGAATCCCGGAAAGAAAAATTTTCCCGCATACGCAAAAAAATGGCAGACAGCTGCGCCGACTGCCATGTGCTGGCCGCCCTGGATGACATTGCCTGGACGTTTAATCTCCGGGGGGCAGACATCCACTCTAATCCGGTGAACCTGGCTTTTGCTCTGATAACCGAAACTAAAATCAGTTTGTTCATGGATTCCGTCAAAGTCAGTGAGGCGCTTGAAACTGCCCTTGGCGCCGATGGCGTAGCCGTGTTTGACTACGACGATTTTTATGAAACGATCCTTAACCTGGATACAACATCCAAAGTACTTGTTGACCCCGAACGGATTTCTGATTTTATTTACCAGGCCATTGGGACGCGCGCACAGATTATTGAGCGGCCCAATCCATCGGTCATGTTTAAATGCCTGAAAAATAAAGTAGAAATCTCCCATATTCGCGAAACCGCAGTCAAAGATGGCCGGGCCGTGGTCAATTTTCTGCACTGGCTTGGTACAAGCGATGAGCCGAAAACCGAAATATCAACGGCAGAACAGCTTTTAAATTTTCGCAAAGAAGAGTCGGACTTTATCCACCCCTCCTTTGACTCGATCATGGCGTTCAAGGAACATTCAGCGATCTGCCATTACAGTGCCGTCCCTGATACGGATCTACCCCTGGGCACTGACGGCATGTTTCTGACCGACTCCGGCGGCAATTACCTGACCGGCACGACGGACATTACGCGCACCGTGCATTTGGGATCACCGACACGTCAGGAGATCCGGGATTACACCCTGGTGCTCAAGGCCCACATTGCCGTTGCAACGGCACGGTTTCCGGCCACAGCCAGGGGATACCAGATTGATGCCATGGCCCGCCGGCATTTATGGCAGCAGGGACTGGACTTCGGTCACGGGACAGGTCACGGCGTGGGATTTTTCCTTTGCGTACACGAAGGCCCGGCACGTTTAAGCGCATTGCCGGTGGATATCGCCCTTAGACCCGGCATGCTTTTGACCAACGAACCGGGGCTTTACCGGGAGGGCCGGCACGGCATCCGGCTTGAAAACATGGTGCTGGTCACCGAAGACCGGGAAACTCAGTTCGGCAAATTTTTAACATTTGAAAACATGACCTTCTGCCATTTTGAGCGCAATCTTATGGATAAATCCATGCTCAGCACCCAGGAAGTCAGCTGGATCAATGCATATCACAAAATGGTTTATGACCGGCTTGCACCAGGCCTTGATGGTCCGGTCCGTCGATGGCTTGGGGAAAAGACCAACGCGCTTTAAAGATCTAAAATATTGCATCTATCACGCGCTTTGCTTCCAAATCATGGTATGCTATAAAGCTTTCAGCATCTAAGCGAGAATTAAAAAATGCAAAACAATCCGATTCAAAATAAAATTATCGCCGCGCTGGTTGATGACGGTTTTCTCTCCCCGGAAAAGGCAAAAATTGTCGAACGGGTTAAGGCCAAACTCTCTTCTGAAACAACCATCATCAATGTGCTCAAAGATCTGAATTACATCACGGACAGCCAACTTAAAAAAATCCTGCGCTCGGACCAGCTCTCTTTGAGAATCGGTGATCTTCTGGTTGAATTCGGGTATTTAACCCCGGAAAAGCTCAAAGCCGCCCTGGATATCCAATCCAGAGAACATGGTAAACAGCTGGGGCAGATCATTATCGATCACCATTTCATGAGCGAGCATGATTTTCTGGAGGTGCTCTCGGTCCAGTTAGGCTTTCCCTTTGTCAACCTGTCCGTGGAGGAACTGGATTCGGAGCTTCTGGAAAAGGCGCCTATGAAATGGTGCCAGTCCAATCAATTCCTTCCGGTTCGAAAACAAAATGACCACATAATTATTGCCTTTGCCGATCCCTTTAATCAAACCAGTATCAACGCCGCAAAAAAACTTTACGGGGACTCAATAGAGATCGCAATCTCCTCTCCGGGGTCCATCGACCGTATTCACCAGCATCTGGTGTCCGGACGCAAATCAGAAAAGCCCATTGATGAAAACACGGCCATGGGTATCGTGGATACCATTATTTCCGCGGCGATCGTGGCCGGCGCGTCGGATATTCATATCGAACCCCTTAAGGACAGACTCCAGGTCAAATTCAGAATTGACGGCATACTGATGTTTCACCGGGAGTTGCCGCCCGAGTCCACCGCCATGGTCACAGCCCGCATCAAGGTACTTGCCAAAGCCGATATTGCAGAAAAAAGGAAACACCAGGACGGCCGGATGAGTTTTGAGCACAAAGGCAATCTCTACGACTTGCGTGCCTCCTTTTATGCGGCTGTATTCGGGGAAAAGGTGGTACTCAGAATTCTTAACCGCATTGACCAGATTATCCCCATAGAAGAGATCGGCATGCCGCCAAAGGTGCTCACCCGCTATCTTCGCGATGTACTCGGCGTCCCTTCAGGCGTATTGATTATTACCGGCCCCACTGGATCGGGCAAGACCACGACCCTGTATTCCTCCATAAAACACATTAAACAGCCTGAAATCAGTATTATTACAGCCGAAGATCCTGTGGAATTTGTCATGGAGGGAATTACCCAATGCTCCATCAACCCCAACATCAACCTGACCTATGAAGAGACCCTGCGGCATGTGGTGCGCCAGGACCCCGACGTTATCGTTATTGGTGAAATACGGGACAACTATTCTGCAGAGGTGGCAGTCCATGCGGCACTGACCGGCCACAAGGTGCTCACCTCTTTTCATACGGAGGACAGCATATCAGGGCTGATTCGATTGATGAACATGAATATCGAAGCCTTTTTGATCTCATCCACCGTGGTCTGCGTCTTGTCCCAGCGGTTGCTGCGCAAGGTCTGCTCCCAGTGCACCCGACCCCACAAGCCCTCTGCCGGGGAACTCAAGCTGCTGAACTTCATTCCCCAGGACATTTCCAAATACAATTTTTGCAAGGGAGCCGGCTGCCAAAAGTGCAATTACACCGGCTACAAAGGCAGGGTGGCCGTGTTTGAAATGCTGGTACTCAACGAAAAGGTCAGGGAAGCCATATTGGACCACAAATCCACGTTTGACATCAGAAAAATAAGTCTTGAAACCACCAACTTGGTGACCTTGATGGAAGATGCCCTGTCCAAGGCAGCTGACGGAATAACCACTTTGGACGAAATATTCAGATGCGTTCCCAGGCTGATTCCTCCCCGATCCATCCAAACCATTAAGCAGCTGTCAGGAATTTAAAATGAACCAAAAAGCATCGATTCTGGATACCCTGAAAAAATATATTTCAAACCAAAAAAATTTTCCCGTACTTCATCCGGATGCCGCCAGGCTTCAGGGTGAAATAACCAAAAATGATCCGGACCTGTCCCGGGTCAAGCGCCTGATTCTTAATGATCCCACCCTGACAGGGGAAATTCTCAAGATTGCCAATTCCTCCTATTATAAAGGGCTGGGAGAAGTCTCCACCATTAAGGAAGCATCTCTTCGTTTAGGCAACGATGAATTATATAACATTATTATACGTGTCATTCTCCGCAAAAATTTTTCATCAAAGATGCCCAGGATCAAAAAGCGCCAGGATCAACTGTGGACCCATTCCGTAGCAGCGGCCTTTGCCTCTTTGTGGCTCTGCCGTCACCTGAAGCTTATGGACTTGACGTCCAAGGCCTTTATTGCGGGCCTGCTCCACGATGTGGGTAAACTTTGCCTTTTATCCGCTATTGAGCAATTTATGAGTGATGAACAGGACAAGGGGCAACTCACTTCAGACCTGATAGAAAAAATTTTGGTGAACCTCCACGCAAACCAGGGTTTTGCCCTGTTATCAAGCTGGCATCTGCCGAACATTTATTGTGAAATTGCCCGGGACCACCACATGGATAATTTTGAAGAATCAAACACGCTTCTTGTGGTCGTCCGGCTGGCAGACATGGTCTGCAAGAAGGTGGAGGCCGCCTCCCCCCAAGAGGATTTCACCTTTATCATGGGATCCCGAGAAGCAGATATACTAGGGGTAAAAGAGACCAGTATTGCCCTGCTGGAAATTGCCATGGAAGATGCGCACATCTTTCAGGCAGCATCTCAACCATAGGCGACAAAATAAAATATTCAGTCGTTATCTTAGACAGCTACCGACAATTCTGCAAACTGCTCTATCAGCCCATTGGGATCATCTTGAATCATGAGTTTGGCTGCGGTTTCTTGCCTGATGAATTCTTGGTCAACGCCATGATTCACAAAGGCCGTCAAATGATCATAGTAACCTGCCACATTGAGCAGTGCACACGGCTTTTGATGAATCCCCAGATGGGCCCAGGTCAGTATCTCAAAAAGTTCATCCATGGTGCCGATACCGCCGGGAAGCGCGATGAATGCGTCCGACAGCTCGGCCATCATGGATTTTCTCGCGTGCATGGAATCGACAACGACAAGTTCTGTTAAGCCCTGATGGCTGATTTCCCGATTTACCAGGGATTCGGGAATGACACCTGTCACCCTGCCGCCGCCTTCAAGAACAGCGTCAGCCAATGTTCCCATAAGCCCCACACTCGCGCCGCCGTACACCAGGTCTATATTCTTTTCCACCATGGCACTGCCAAGGGCGGCTGCGGCCTGCCGGTATTCAGGGCGTGCCCCGTCACTTGAGCCGCAGTACACACATATTTTTTTCATATTTTATTTTTTGTATGGACGTTCAGCTTCCCATGAAATGAATGCATCCGGTGGGGCATTTTTCAACGGCCTTCACGGCATCTTCATATTTTGAAACGGAATAGTCATCATAATTACATTTGGACAGATTGTCTGAAATCGTGAAGAGGTCAGACTCCTTGACACACATTTTACACCCCACGCATGCATTGTTGCACACGGCTTTGGCGTCCTTGGCCTTATCTTTATTCGAACAGGCCACCACAGGCATGGTCTTTTCCTTGAACCCTTCAATGGCGATAATCCCCCTGGGGCAGGCTTTGGTGCAGGCGCCGCAGCCGATACACGTTTCATAGTCCACCCGGGCAAGCCCGTCTTCGATGTGAATGGCGTCGTAATTGCAGACCTCAACACAGTCGCCATAGCCAAGGCATCCAAAGGTGCAGCCCTGGACCCCGGCCACCTGCTGGGCAGAAGCGCACCGCTTTTCACCCGCATATTGGGTCATCCCCAACCGACTGGAAGCCGGTGCGTTGCAATGAACGATGGCACGCAAAGCGACCATGTCGCCCACCTCAACCCCCATGATATCGGCAATGGCCTGGGCACAGGCCTGGCCGCCCACGGAGCACTTATTCACAGGATCATTATCCGTAACAATGGCCACTGCATAATCGGAGCAGCCGATATAGCCGCAGCCGCCGCAATTGGCGCCGGGAAGGGCCTCTATAACCTCTTCGATTTTTGGATCAACCTCAACCTTAAATTTTTTATTGGCCCATCCCAGGATATAGGAAAAAATCATGGCCATGACCAGCATGCTTGCGCCGGCAATACCCAGTGAAACCATCATGGCAAAATCTCCTGGCCGTTATGGCCCTTACAGGTTATCTCTGCTAAATATTCAGTCAAGGTCCCCCCATTTGCTTCGGAACTTTGTTCCTGGGCCGCGGGTGCCGGTTTCAGTGCATTCTTAATCCCGGAATCCACCCCGGTGAATCCCATGAAGGCGATGGCTAAAATGCCCCCGATGACGAGGGTAATGGCCGCGCCCTGGAAGGGACGGGGAATATCGCAAAGTTCAAGCTCCTCCCGGATACCGGCCATAATTACGATGGCAATGGTGAATCCAAGTCCGCCGAAAAGTGCCAGGGTCATGGCTTTGCCCAGGTCCCACACCTCTTTGGGATTATCGACGCCGGCCACATGGCTCATGATGGTCAGACAGGCAAAAAGGATGGCGCAGTTTGTTGTGATCAACGGCAGAAACACACCAAAGGAGCGGTAAAGGGGTGGAAAAAACTTTCTGACATACATCTCCACAAACTGAACCGAAGAGGAAATGGCAAAAATATAGACAATGTAACTGAGCACCGTCAGATCAATCTGTGCCGCGGCTTCCGGCGTAGTAAAGAAACTTGCAATATAAGTTGATACCGGTGCGCCGGGGATCAGTATAAACACCGTGATGCTCCAGGAAAGAAACGCGGCAATACTCATGACAAAGGTCACGGCACATCCCATGCCAAAGGCCATTTCGACCTTTTTGGACACACCCACAAACGGGCAGATGCCCACAAAGTAATAAAATATAAAGTTGTTAATTATCGAAGCTGACAGGGCAATCAGCAGGATATCTACAAAATAGTCCATTAGACCCGCCTCAATCTTTTATAAATTTTCATATAAAATAACTACTTACGGGCTTCTTCCCGCTTGTAATCAATAAAATTCACAAGGCCCAGCAGCAGACCGAGTGTGATGAATGCACCCGGGGGCAGCACCATGATGACCCAGTCCGGCCAAAAGGCCGGCAGAACCTTAAATCCCATGAGCATACCCGTACCCAGAATCTCCCTGACCGCAGCAATACTTGCCAGGGCCAGCCCAAATCCAAGGGCCTGGCCCAGGCCGTCGGCCGCCGCAATAAAGGGGTTCTGTTTGGACCCGCACACCTCGCACCGGCAAATAATCAGACAGTTAACGATGATCAATGGGATATAGGGACCAAGGGTTTTACTCATCTGGAACATGTATGCGGCCAGTAATCTGTCCGCCACCGTTACAAAGGTAGCAATGGTCAGGGTGAAGACCACGATCCGCAGATGGGGTTTTAGCAGATTTCGGATCAGGCTGATCACGACATTGGCGCACACCAGAACAAAGGCCACGGAAACTGCCATGGTCAATGCCGGCTTCATGCCGTTGGTAACAGCCAAGGTGGGACACAGCCCAAGAAGCTGCCGGTATACCGGGTTCTCGGGCAGAATCCCCTGTACAAATCTCTCTAATGCTGTGGGTTGATCTGCCATCAGGAACGCTCCTTATCTTTGCCGGGTTCCTCGTTTTGAGCCGCCGGGGTGTTATTGTTTTCAGGGCCGTCAGTGATCTGAAGCTTAGATGCGACATTGGCGACCGCGGTATTCACGATACCGGTCACACTCCTTGAAGAGATAGTGGCACCGGAAATGGAATCAATCTGGTCATCTTTGGCACCGCCGCCTTTAACAACGGAAAGGGTATCTTCCGTGGATTTGTCTCTGAACTGACCCCGCCAGCCATCTTCCAGAATTTTTGCACCCAGGCCGGGCGTCTCTTTTTGATCCAGCACAAAAAGCCCTGTAATGGTTTTGCCCCGGGCATCAAGCCCCACCAGCAATTCAATTTTGTCGGCATAGCCCTGGCCGTCGGCTTTAACCACATGTCCGACCATTTTCCCGTCGGGCAGCCAGGCATCATACACCGTATAAAATTTGCTGTTGCCGTTCTGCTTGACTTCAATGACTCGTGATTTAATGGTCAGTGCCTGGTTGTCGGCGGCAAGTTCTGCAGCCAGATCTTCGCCCAGCACCAGAACGGGTATTTTTGCCATGGTCTCTTTGACCTTATTTGCCTCAATGACCGGTCCAAGCTTTGCCTGGATGCCGGCAAGGGCAGTACCGAACAAGGTGGCAAGGAGCAGCACCAGCCAGGCCTGGGCCAGGTTACTTTTTTTCAATGACATGATATCAGGCCTCCTTTTGTCCCATGGGTGCCGGAATGGTCCAGCTGTTGATCAACGGTGTCATGGCATTCATGATCAGCACGGCAAACATCACGCCCTCTGGATAACCGGAAAACAGTCGGATGACCATGATCAAACAGCCGGTACCTGCGCCGAATATCATTTTACCTTTGGGTGTCAACGGAGATGTCACCGGATCAGTGGCAATGAAAAAGGCACCGAACATCAGTGCACCTGCAAACAGGTGGTGCAGCAGAAACAGACCTTTATATCCTCCGGCAATATCCGTAATTCCCGCGATCAGGGCAACGGTAATCAAAATACTTGCAGGGATCTGCCAGGAAGCGGTTTTTCTGTATATCAGATAAAGCCCCCCAAGAATACAAGCAAGGGCACTGACCTCACCAACAGACCCGTTGGTAACCCCCATGAACAACGGTGCAATACCGGTTTCGACCCCATTAAATTTCAATGCACTCAAGGGTGTCGCACCGGACACGGCATCCACCAAGCCGCTAACATTTTCATAGGCACCGGCGCCCATGAGCTGGGCAAAGGCGATCATGACAAAGGCCCGGCCCACCATGGCAGGGTTAAATATGTTCATGCCAACGCCGCCGAATACGATTTTACCGATCCCGATCCCCACGAACGAAGCCAGCGCCCCCACAAACCAAGGGGCGGAACCCGGCATGGAAAGGCCGAGGATGACGCCTGTGACCATGGCGGAGCAGTCTTTTAAGGTAAACGATTTACCCCGCATACGGACAAAAAGATATTCCGCAGCAAGGCAGGCCCCCACACAGACCACGATCTGTTTTAAGGCATAAAATCTGAATAAATAAAGCGATACGATAATGGCCGGTGACAGACCAAGGATCACATCGATCATCATCCGGCGGGTGTCGGCCCGGCTGTCCGAAATATGCGGGGACCCGGCCACGCTTATATAGGGCGGCTTTCGCCCGGGCCTGTCTTCAAACGACACGGCTGAATTCATATGTCTATTTGTATTTGACACGTTTTGTTCCTTGTATCAATTAATCTTTGTTATAGTTATCAGCGGCGTTCCCAGGCATTAAGCTGGGCCTTGCCCTCACGAATCAACTGAACCAGGTTAAGCTTTGCCGGACACACATAGGAACAGCTCCCGCATTCAACACAGGCCCGGATATGATATTTGGCCGCAAGCTCGGGGGTCTTATACCGGGCCGCCAGGGCCAGTTTTGTGGGCACAAGGTTCATGGGACAGGCGTCCACACAGCGTCCGCAGCGCACACAAGTGGTCTCTTCTGCCTTACGGACCTCATCGTGGGTTAGAATCGTCAACCCTGACGTCCCTTTGGTTACCGGGGCGGACAGATCTGAAAATGAAAATCCCATCATGGGCCCGCCGGAGATGATCCGGGCCGCATCCGGCGTCAATCCGCCGCAAAAGTCAACCACCTCGGCCAAAGAGATGCCGATGGGCACAAAAAGATTTTTCGGGTTGCAGATGCCGCGTCCGGAGACGGTGATGACCCTGTGGGTAAGTGGTACATCCTTGACAATGCTTCGTGCCACCGTGGCAATGGTTTGTACGTTACTTACGGCAACCCCGGCATCTGCGGGCAGTCCGCCCAAAGGAATGTCAAGACCGACCACCGCTTTAACAAGCTGCTTTTCACTGCCCTGGGGATACTTGGTCTTTACCACGGCGACCTGCACGACGGTATTCTGTGCCGCTTGCTGGAGCCGTTCTATGGCCTCGGGTTTATTGTCCTCAACACAGATGACAATTTCCCTGGCAGAGACGGCCCGGGCCGTCAGCATCGCCCCGGTGACAATCACATCGGGCGCTTCGACCATCAGCCTGTAGTCACAGGTCAGATACGGTTCACACTCACACCCGTTTATGACTAAGGTATCAATAACCCGGGTATCATTGGGCATTACTTTGACATGGGTAGGAAACGCCGCCCCGCCCAGTCCCACGATACCGGATTCCTGAACTTTTTTCACAATGTCCATGGGTGCATAATCGGAAAAGCCGTCCTTGGGCCATTGTGTAAATTTCACATCTTCCCAGATTCTTTCCGGCGGGATCTGCTCTCCGTCCGCCTGGATTGTAAGGGCGTCAAGACGCCTGCCGTTGGGCAGGGTCACCATTGCGTTTCGTTTCACTTTTCCGGCAATGGGGGCATGGAGTGACGCCGAAACAAAGGCCTCCCCCTTACCAACCATCTGCCCGTAACCGACCATGTCACCGGATTTGACAATCTGCTTGCAGGGCACACCAAGATGCTGAAGCAGCGGCAGTGTCACCGTCCGGGGTGTAGCCATCACTTCAACCGCCATGTTTGCGGACAACGCTTTATTGTCCGGAGGGTGAACCCCATGGGGGAAACTGCCGGTTCCCGGAAATCCCTTTAATTTAAATAAACCCATAACTTCCTGTACACCTTGTTTCTGAATTTACCTAGACAAATATCTAAAAGTCCATCCGTATAAAAAAAGATATAGCCTTCCAGACTTTCAGGCTTTAATCAAGCTAAAATTAAAACGTAGACAATTTTGTCTTGGCTCCATCACGATTTTATATTATTTTTGTTAAGGGTTTTGATTATACACGTCATGTAGTAATCAATCAATATTATTAATTTTACAAAAAAACTGAACAATTATATCAATTTAAATAATATAAAGTTAGGAATAAAAAATGGGAAAAGTACTGATTGTTTTTTCATCCAGGGTCGACGAAACAAAGGGAATCGCCGAATTAATCGCTGAAGGCGTTCGTCAGTCAGGGCACCAGGTAGAGGTTAAGAATGCCGGCCAGATAGATAGCGAAGCGGATTTATCAGGATTTGATGCCTATGTTTTTGGCTCTCCCACCTACCACGGAGAGATGCTGCCTCCCATGAAACAGGTTTTATTCATGGCTGAACGCGCTAATTTAGAGGACAAACCCGGTGGTGCATTCGGTGCGTACGGATGGAGCGGCGAGGCCAACAAAAGAATTTTTGATACGATGAACTACATGTTTAAAATGAAAATGGCGTCCGGTCCTCTGATGATTAAGGCCTCCTGGGTTGAAGACGGCGTTGAAACCGCCCAGGCCTACGGAAAAGAGATTGCTGAAATGATATAGGGCTTGCACGACGCCTCACCTGTGGTGCTGAAAAAATCATCTACAGGCACTGGGGAAAAATTAGGGCAAATAAAAATTGCGGCAGATGATCCAGCATCATCTGCCGCAACAAAAAAACGTGCAGTCCTTATTGGCGGAGACTAAAGCTCAAAGGTGGTCATGCTGACCACAAGTTCAAGATCTTCAATCTCTTTTACCACATCAGCCGGTACCGGGGTCTCGGTTCTCAGGAATATAATATTCCTATCCCCGTCATCCTCACGCCCCACCATCATTCTGGCGATATTTATGTTGTGCTCACCCAGCTTCATGCCAATGGAGCCGATGGATCCAGGCTTGTCCACATTATGGATAATGGCCAGGTGCCCTTCGGGAATAACCTCCAAGCGGAATTTATTGATTCTAACGATTCTGGCGTCATCCTTGCCGAATATGGTGCCTTCAAGAACGTTGGTCCGATCCTCCGTAACCACGGTCACCCGGATCAGGTTCAGAAAATTGCCGGCCTCCTTGGAGGTTGCTTCGCTGATTTTTATCCCCATCTCATTGGCCAGGGAGATGGCATTGACCGAATTGACTTCGTCCCTGACGTATTCATTGAGAAGCCCTTTGATGCCGTTGATGGTCAGGGGTTTTAGGTCAAGATCCGGAAATTTGCCAATGTATTCGATTTGGACTTCCCGGACGCCGCCCTTGCTGATCTGGGCCTGCATTTTGCCCATTTTCTCCACCAGGTAGAGAAAGGGCTTAAGCTGCTTTAAGACATCCCCGGTCACAGACGGTACATTCACCGCATTGATTACGGTATCGTTCAGCAAATAGGCAATGATCTGGTTGGCAGCCGCCACGGAGACATTGGTCTGGGCCTCTTTGGTGGATGCGCCCAAATGGGGGGTTGCAATGACTTCGTCGAGCAGAAGCAGCGGATGGTCTGCGGTCGGGGGTTCTACGGAGAACACATCAAGGGCTGCACCCGCCACCTTTCCGGACTTGATGGCGGCATGCAGGGCTTCTTCATTGACAATCCCGCCCCGGGCGCAGTTCACAACCATGACGCCCTCCTTCATTTTTTCAAAGGCCTGGGCGTCAAACAAATCAATCGTCGCATCCATTTTAGGTACATGGATGGTGATATAATCGGACCGGGCATAGAGTTCATCCAGGGTCACATATTCAAAACCTGCCTTTTCAATATGTTCCGAAGAGATATTGGGGTCGTACACAATGACATTCATGCGCAACCCTTTGGCAAGGTTGGCTGCAATGGAACCGATATTGCCGAACCCCACCACGCCTAACGTCTTGTTGAAAAGCTCCCGGCCCTGGAGCAGTTTCTTATCCCAGCGCCCGGCTTTAAGAGAGGCCGTACCCCGGGGAATATTACGGGTTAAGGCCATCATCATGGCAATGGCATGCTCGGCGGTGGTGACGGTGTTGCCGCCAGGCGTATTCATGACGGCAACACCCTTTTTGGTGGCCGCATCAATGTCCACATTATCCAGGCCAATGCCGGCCCGGGCAATCACCTTAAGATTGCCTGCCGATTCAAGCAACTCCGCGGTCACCTTGGTGGAACTGCGGATGGCCAAGGCGTCGTATTGTCCGATAATCTCTCTGAGTTCGTCGGGGGACAGCCCGGTATTGACATCGACATCTATGCCGTCCTGATTTCTGAAAATATCAATGCCGGCTTCATCCATTTTATCACTGATCAATACTTTCATTATTTGGCCTCCTTTTGAAAGGCGGCCATGAATTCCACCAGGGTTTTGACCCCCTCTATGGTCGCAGCATTATAAATAGATGCCCTGCATCCGCCTACGGATCTGTGGCCTTTGAGACCGCCAAGGCCTTTGGCTGTCGCCTCTTTGATGAACTTTTGTTCAAGCTCTTCGCTGGGCAGGCGGAAGGTCACGTTCATCAGAGATCTTGACCCCGGGGCTGCGGTGGCCCGGTAAAAATTACTTGCTTCCATGAAATCGTATAACAACCCTGCTTTTTCCTTATTATACGCTTCCATCTTTTCAAGGCCGCCCATCTCCTCTTCGATCCACTTGAGCACCAGATCAATGGTATAGATACCGAAACAAGGCGGGGTATTGTACATGGAGTTCTTTCCGGCATAGGTGGAATATTTGAGCATGGAAGGCAGATCCCCATCATTGGCTGTCTCCAGCAGATCTTTGCGCAAAATCACCACACAGGTACCCGACGGCCCTAAATTTTTCTGGGCACCGGCATAGATCATGCCGAATTTTTCCAAAGGAAGGGGCCGGGAAAAAATATCAGATGACATATCCGCAATAATAGGAATGCCACCGGTGTCGGGGAATTGCTCAAACTGGGTGCCCTTGATGGTGTTGTTGGAAGTGATGTGGACATATTTTGCATCTTTGCTGAAGGCAATATCCTCAGGAATATAGGAAAAATCCTTGTCCTCGGAAGAGGCCACAACCACATGGTTCTTATTCTGGATTTTTGCCTCTTTAATGGCTTTGGTGGACCAAGTTCCGGTATTCACATAGTCAGCACTTTGATCTGCGGCCAGAAAATTCATGGGAATCATGGCAAACTGTAAAGACGCCCCACCCTGGAGGAAAAGCACATGGTATTGCTCATCCAGACCCAAAAGACGTTTGGCCCGTTCTACGGCATCATTGATGACATCGTCGAAATAAGAAGATCTGTGGCTGATTTCTGTAATGGACATGCCTGAATTGCTGAAATTCAAAAAAGAACCTTGAATTTCTTCAAGGACCGGCAAAGGCAGTGCCGCAGGTCCGGCATTGAAATTGATAATTCTTTGGTCTGTCATGTTTTACCTTTCTTTCTGTTAGGGTTATCTTTAGTTTTTACTATTAATATAATTTCATTGCCTCAAAATCCAAGGCAATCTGATATCCAACCGTATTCATTAACGCCGTCGCAGATGAAAATCAATAGCCTAACCCGCTTTATTGAAAATAACATGTTTCAGGCATCTGAAGTCCTTATCTTTTAATATAAAGTCGAGATGGATAAAATAAAAAAAATTTATTATTATTACAAAAATAAAGATATACGCTTAGTGGGTTGATACACAATAAAAGGAGGTCCCCCTTATGGCAAATCAGACAAACCAGGCAAACACGCCGACCGGACCCTGGAACACCCCGTTTTGGCCCGAGGGGGTTGCGCACACAGTCAGTGACTACCATTATCCGGTTTTTAAACTGCTGGACGATTCGGCAACCCGTTATCCCAACCAGGTTTTCACCATATTCAACGGTGCCAAGAAAACCTTTTCCCAGGTTAAAAACACAGCAGACCGAATCGCCTACTTTCTGGCCCGGAAAGGCATCAAAAAAGGGGACAAGGTCGCCATATTTCTACCCAACCTGCCCCATTTTCCTGAAATCTTTTTCGGTATCATGAAGGCCGGCGCCGTGGCCGTGAACTGCAACCCGATTTATACCCCCACCGAATTAAAACAGCAGTTGAATGATTCCACAGCAAAAATGGTGTTCTGCATGGACCACCCCACCTTTTACCCCAATGCGGTTAAAGCCGCCGAAGGCACGGGGGTCGAGACCATCATAGTCTGCAACGTTAAAAGTTACCTCCCTAAAATTAAAGGATTTTTAGGTGGTCTGTTAGGAAAAATCCCCAAAGCCGCCCACCATGAACCCGGTCATATCATGTTTGATGACATGGTGGCCCAGTCCAGACCCGAGCCACCGGATATCGACATTGACCCGCTTAACGATACGGCTGTTATGCTGTACACCGGCGGCACCACGGGCGTCCCCAAAGGCGCGGAACTTGTGCACACCAACTTCACCTACCAGGTGGCCGGAATCATGGAGTACCTGATGTTGTCCCACGGTGAGGGCAAACCCTTGGAAAAAGCATACTATGGAGGATACCACCGATTCCTGGGCATTTTACCCTGGTATCACAGCTTTGGCATATCTGTGGCCATGCTGTGCGCCGCAGGCACGGGCAGCAGCCTGATATGCATCCCGGACCCCAGAACCGGCAAGCCCCCATTTACGGATGTCCTCAAAGCCGTCCAGAAATACCGCCCTACCCTTATGCCTGCTGTGCCGACAATTTTTGTGGCCTTTACAAACCATGCCAAGCTCGATGAATATGACCTGTCTTCCCTGATAGGCTGTTTTTCAGGGGGGGCCCCGATGCCGCCGGACGTCTGCCGACAGTTTGAAGAAAAAACCGGTGCGGTTATTTTTGAAGGATACGGGTTGACGGAAACCGCGCCGGTGCTGTCGGCCAATCCCACCAAGCGGGAGATTAGAAAAATCGGGTCCATTGGATTTCCATTGCCCGGCACGGACATAAAGATCCTGGATCTTGAAAACCCCACAAAGGAACTGCCCCGGGGTGAAGACGGGGAAGTGGCAGCCTGCGGTCCCCAGGTCATGAAAGGCTACTGGAACAACCCAAATGCCAATGCCAACGCCTTTGTCTCCATTGAAGGCAAACGCTATTTTCTCACCGGGGACATTGGTCACATCGACGAGGAAGGCTATATTCTGATCACCGACAGAAAAAAAGATATGATCCTTGTGGGTGGGTTTAATGTGTACCCCAGGGATGTGGAGGATATCATCTATACCCATCCCAAGGTTGAGTTATGCGCCGTGATCGGCGTTGCAAACGAACACAGTGGAGAAACAGTCAAAGCAGTGATCAAACTCAAACAGGGCAAGACCGCCACCCAGGAAGAGTTCATGGCATTTTGCAAGGAGAACATGGCAGGATACAAACGCCCCAGGATCATTGAATTCAAAGATGATATTCCGGTCTCCAACATCGGCAAAGTTTTGCGAAGAGAACTGCGGGACGCCCATGCCGATTAATCCCGCCTATGCACATACCAGCCAATTTAAGAACTGGTAGATCTTTTTTTAAATTTTGCTTGAGCTTAAGTGCGATTAATTCTATAAGACCAGGTGGTATTAAAGTTAAGAACTTAATTGGATGGCTGCCGGTTGAGGAGGTCATCCCTGAGCATTATAACCTGACAACAACACTTTTTTAGGAGGTTTTATGACAACTCTCGTATTTGGTCACAAAAATCCGGATACCGACACCGTAGTAGCAGCCATCGCACTGGCCGATCTGAAAAAAAGCCTTGGTGAAGACATCGCACCGTCTGTTCAGGGCGAACTGAACCCTGAATCCAAATTTGTCCTGGACAAATTTGGTCTGGCTGCCCCTGAAATTATCACAAGCTATGCAGGCAAAGATGTATACCTGGTTGACACATCTGATCTGACCCAATTGCCTGATGATCTTGGCGAAGCCAATGTCCTCGGCATTGTCGACCATCACAAACTTGGTGATGTTACCACCGGACAGCCCCTGGAATGCTGGATCTGGCCTGTGGGCTGCACCTGTACCGTAATCGCTTCCATGTACGATTACTTCAACGTTGAAATCCCCAAGGGCGTTGCCGGTGCCATGCTCTGCGCCATCCTGTCCGACACCGTAATCTTCAAATCCGCCACCTGCACTGACAAAGATAAAGAAGTTTGCGCAAAACTGTCTGAAATCTGTGGCGAATCCGATCTTGACGCCCTGGGCATTGAAATGTTCAAGGTAAAATCTGCTGTTGAAGGCACCCCGATCCGCGAACTGGTTGAGCGCGACTACAAAGATTTCAACATGAGCGGTTCCGGCATTGGCTGCGGCCAGCTTGAGTTGGTTGACCTCTCCATCGTTGACGGCATCAAGGCTGATCTTGAAAAAGACATCCGTGACCTGAAAGCAGAAAAAGGTCATCACACCGTTCTTCTGATGCTCACCGACATCATGAAAGAAGGCACCGAGCTTCTCGTTGCTTCCGATGACGAATCTGTTGTTGAAAAAGCCTTCGGTGAAAAACCCGTTGACGGCAAATGCTGGCTGCCCGGCATCATGAGCCGTAAAAAACAGATTATTCCTTTCCTGGAAAAAGTATTCGGTTAATTAAGTAAGGAAAGGGCTTTTGGCGTTTTGCCAAAAGCCCTTTCCTTTCCCACACGTTACCCCACCCTATCCCCCATACCCAAGGGGCTTTTTTCATTTCCCCCCACACGATATAGACATTATTTCATAGACAGGCCTAATTCACACCCAAGGGACCACCATTTTTTTATAGTATTAAAATCCTGTGTCGTATGCATCGGCCCATGATCAGAATAAAATCCGTGTGCTGTTATTTTTTAGCGTCCCCACAGGGAAACACCACGTATCCTTGCTCGGCATAATCTAAAGCGTGATCCCAAATCTCGTTTGCCGCATGTATAATTGCAACTGGGATAAAATGTAGCCGTCATTCAAACACCACTATATTAAGGTTGACTTCGTGCCACAATGTGGTATTATCCACCATACTCTCTCTGATTGCGTCGGGTGATCCCCCCGGCGCTTTCTTTTTTGGGCATCCGCCACATATCGCCAAACTTATGGTATCCCCTTAAATTTTCTTTACACGCCAGCGCCATACTGATATGCCATTGAATCTTGAGTTATTTTTTTCTTCATAGATAAAAGAGCAAAAATGTTTAAATTCATTCATGCCGCCGATATCCATTTAGACAGTCCGTTGCGGGGCCTGTCAAGATACGAGTCCGCACCCGTTGATGCCATTCGGGACGCCTGCCGAAGGGCCTTTGAAAATCTGGTGGAGCTGGCCATCGAAGAGAAAGCGGCCTTCGTGCTTTTAGCCGGGGACCTTTACGACGGCGATTGGAAAGATTACAGCACGGGCATTTTTTTGAGCCGGCAAATGGGACGGTTAAATCAGCATGATATACAGGTTTTTTGTGTCGCAGGAAACCATGATGCCGCAAATCGGATGACCAAAGCCCTGGATATGCCCTCGAACATGAAAATATTTTCTGCTAAAAAGGCAGAAACGGTAAAGCTTGAACACTTGGCGACAGCCATTCATGGACGCAGTTTCCAAACCCAACATGTTGACCGGAACCTGGCAGCAGAATTTAGCAACGCTGAAAAAGGCATGTTCAATATAGGGCTTCTTCATACCAGCCTTGACGGCCGAAAAGGGCACGCCAACTATGCGCCGTGCGCCCTGGATGATCTCATTTCAAAAGGCTATCAATACTGGGCACTGGGCCATATCCACAAACAGGAAATCGTTTGCCAAGACCCCTTTGTGGTGTTTTCCGGATGCATACAAGGCCGGCACATCCGGGAAAGCGGCCCAAAGGGCTGTGTACTTGTTACGGTTGAAGATGACATCGTAAAAAAAGTAGAAACAATCAGCCTTGATGTGTTGCGATGGACACAAATCCGGATTGATCTGACCGGCATGGAAGAACGCCTTGATATTCTGGAAAAAGTAAGAGAAACCATTGACCAAGAACTTATGTCGGCACAGGACAGACCCCTTGCCATGAGAATAAAACTGGTCGGCGCAACTAAGCTATCGGATCAACTGGCTGCGTTTCCGGAAAAATTTGAACAGCAAATAAAAGCTTTGGGCGCAGAGGTTGCCGGCGATCAACTCTGGATTGAACGCGTTGAAAACACAACCCGTGGAAAATATGATTTTAAAACGGCCCTGGCCGATGAGAATGCGCTAGGGCAACTTCTCAAATCGATCATTTCAACGCCGGATGAGATTGATCAGATAGACGGGGTGGCAGACAAAATTGCAGAACTTCGACAAAAACTGCCCCCCCAGGCGTTTGGCTCCGATACCATCTTAGATCTGAGCAACGAACAAACCATCCGACAGATCACCCAGGACGCCAAAAAAATGCTCATCGGCAGACTGCTTTCAACCGGGGATAAAAATGAGAATTAACCGCATAGACCTCATGGCGTTTGGCCACTTTACGGAAAAAACGCTGGATCTGTCTGATGGTAATTTTGGATTGCACATCATTTACGGAGATAACGAAGCCGGTAAAAGCACGTCACTCAGGGCACTCATCGGCTGGTTGTTCGGTATTGAGACCCGGACCCAGGACAATTTTCTCCATGCCAATCCACAGCTGCGAATCGGCGGAGAGCTGCAGCGTTTAAATGGACAAAAATTTGAATTTATCCGGAGAAAAGGAAACAAGGACACCCTGCTAAAATATCCAGACAGCCAACCTTTAGATGAAAACCGGTTCTCACAATTTTTTCCTGCCGGCATGGATGAAACCCTGTTTACTAAACTGTGGGGTATTGACCATGGCCGCTTGATTGCCGGCGGGCAGGAGCTGCTGGAACAATCGGGTGATCTTGGCCAGGCGCTATTCAGTGCCGCAGTGGGGACGGCCAATCTTAGAAAAGTCCTGGAGCAAATGCAGAACAATGCGGTGGATATCTTCAAACCCCGGGGGTCCAAGGCGGCATTAAACAAGGCGATTTCAGATTATAAGACCGCGCAGAAAACCATGCGTGACGCAGCCCTGCCCGTTTCCAACTGGAAGGCCCTGCAAAAACAATACGCCCAGATTAATGCCGATATCAGTGGTGTCGAACAAACCATCACTGAAAAAAACAAGCAAAAAAACCGCCTGGAAAGAATTAACCGGGTGAAAGGCGCCCTGGCCCAGCGCCGAAACTATCTTGCAAAAATTGAATCCTTGGGCAACGTATTGATGCTGCCCCAAGATTTTGCAGAACAATACAAAACAGCTGAAACAACCCTTCAAAATGCATTGGAGTTAAAAGAGCGCCTGGAAGCCAGACTTGACACCTTAAATAAAGAATCCGGTGGGTTAAGTATCCGGGATGATCTGCTTAAAAATGAAGTTGCCATCCTCATGATATACAAAGATCTTGGTGCGGTTGAAAAAACAGATGCGGACCGGCCCCGGCAGGATGGAAAAAGACGATTGCTGCGCAATGATGCCGAAAACCAGTTAAAGGGTATCCGGCCGGACATTGGATTGGATGAAGCCGACCAACTGCGCCCCCTTCTCAATAATAAAAAATGGCTCTCGGAATTGGTTCAAACTCACAGCTTGTTAACACAAAAAGAGGCTGGATTGAACCGCACATTAAAAGATCTGCTGGATGAGCGAAAATCACTTAAAAGCAAATTAGAAGACATATCGCAAAGTGAACTTGACCTCACGCAGTTAAACGCGTCAATTGCGTCGGCCCGCAAAGCAGGAGACATTGAACAACGCCTGGATGCCATGAAAATACAGGCCGAACAAGAAACTGCCACCTGGAAAAATGAATTTTCAAGATTTGGGAATTATCACGGCACAGCAGACGCATTGCTATCTTTGGCGTTACCGGTTCCTGAAACCATAGACCGATTTGAAAAAGAAAATGATGACCTTACCGAAAAATCCAAAACCGCAGCCCGCAAAAAACAGGAACTGACAGAAGAAAGAAAACAAGCCGAGCAGGCGTTAAACACCTTACTAAGAAAAGAAGACGTACCCCAAATTGCGGATCTTGAGGCATTGCGTAAGCGTCGGGATTTGGGATGGGCATTAATAAAACAAAAATATATCCTGGACCAGGATATCAGCGACAGCCTATTGGCATATACACGAGAAGACGACTTGCCGGCGGTTTATGAAGAAAAGGTCAGACAGGCAGATCATATATCAGACCGCCTGAGGCTGGATGCGGATCAGGTTGTGAAACGGGCAGAACTGGAAGCCAATATTGACAGCAAAGCATCTCGAATCGATGATTTATCGACTGTTCTCGAAACAATTAAAAAAGAGCACATCGATTTGGATATCAGATGGGCGAACATCTGGAAGCCGTTGAATATTATTGCCGGCACCCCCCGGGAAATGAAGCAATGGCTGATGAAAGCAGAACGGTTGATCGAAAAAATACAAGCGGCAAAGGTCATTTCAGCCAACAAAGAAAAGCTGTCTGAAACTTGCGATCAGCTAAGGCAATTGATGTCCAATCAGATCGCCCAATTTGACACGCGGCAAGATACAATAGGCAAACGCCTTGAAGCCCTGATCTCAGTGTGTGAACAACAGGTTGAAAAAGAACAAAAAACCCGGGACAAACGCCGCCAGGCCGCGTTATCCCTGAACGAGTCCCAAATTCGTTTCAAACGGACACAAGAGGAACTCAACGCTGTTAAAAATGATTTGACGGCCTGGTCCGATGAATGGAAAAAAGCAATCGACGGCCTTAGCCAGAACGCCCATGTGCCCCCACAAACGGCCATGGAACGCTTTGACAACCTGGTGCTGTTCTTCCAAAAATTCGATGAATCCGAGGCGTTGCGCAAAAGAATTTACGGCATTGATAAAGTAAAACAAGACTTTGAGAACAGAGTGTATGAATTTGCCCGGCACAATGACATAAAAACGGATGACAAGGATGCACAGACCATTGCGGCCCTTTTACATCGTGATCTGAATGCCGCCCGGGAAGCCCGGGCAAGTTTCGTCAAAATCAAAGATCAACTTGATGAAAAAACCCAGGAGCTTAATGCGGTCAATATAACAATCCGCCGGTCGCAAAAAAAAATCACCGAATTAAAAAGACAAGCCCAAGTTGATACCGTTGAAGGACTTGTTACGGCGGCAGACCAATCAAACAATAAACGTGAACTGCGAAAACAGATCCAAACACTTGAACAAGAACTGAATCGCAATGGTGATGGGTTAACGATTGACCTGTTGGAAAAAGAGTTAAACAATTGCGACATTGACCTTATAGAAAATCAGATCGAAAACATATCCATTGCGCTGCAAGACTTTCACGCCCAACGAGATAACTTACGTGATCAGCGACGAACAATTCAAAATGAAATCGAAGGAAAGGATGGGAGCGCGGCGGCGGCCACTGCCGCCGCACAAGCAGAAGCACACCTGGCTGATATTGGACAATATGCTGAACAGTATCTGCGTCTCCAGATCGGCGCGCTTATCCTTGAGCAGCAAATAGAACATTACAGAAAAAAAAACCAGACCCCGGTGCTAGGCAGAGCCGGTGAATTGTTTTCAAAACTGACATTGGGGTCTTACGCAGGTCTCAGAGACGAACTGGATTCTTCGGGGAAGCCCATACTGCTGGGAGTCAGACCAGACGATCACGAGGTCCCCATCACCGGCATGAGTGACGGTTCCCGTGATCAACTCTATCTTGCATTGCGCCTGGCGACCCTTGAGCAGCATATAAAAAAGGAAGAGCCCATGCCCTTTGTTGTGGATGATATTCTCATCGGGTTTGACGATGACCGGACCCGTGTCTGCCTGGAAGTGCTGGCTCAGTTATCATCAAACATTCAAGTGCTGTTGTTTACTCACCACCAGCGGGTTCTGGAACTGGCAGGCAACTGCAATGAACGCGATAAAATTTTTCAACACAGGCTCTCCTGATTAAATTGTCGCCTTGGTGCGGGCTCGTTTTTTATGGCACGCTGACAGCAAAGCCCCTAATGAACTTGTTTTGTACCGGCTGGCTCCACAACCACCAGGGGGACACCTAACCGTTCCTTAAGTTCCTTAATCCGGGCGGATGCAGCCAGGTGGTCATGGGAGGGGTCAAACACGGCAAGCACAATATCGTGGTGGGAATCAATGTAGCCGGATAAAACATTTTCAGGGCTGTCGGCACTTGATGCCACCGAATAGGGAACCGGACAATTTGGATTCTTCAACATTTTTTTCAACGGTCCGGAGATCCCCGCAAGGCGATTGTCCCCCCGGCCGGATATACCACGGTCCCCCATCTGAGCTTTTGTTATCCCAATATCCACATTATCCAGGTTGTTTGCATAATCGGTGGTTACCAATCGCCCCTTTCTATTTTTTATAAACTGCAGAATACACAACCGGGCACTGATATGTTTACACAGATCAGCAGCATATTTAAAAATGGGACGAGAGGGAACATTCCCGTCAATGGCAAGCAGTATCTGCTTCATCTTAGCCCTTTCTGTTTTGTTTTTTTATATGAAAGAGCTCAGTAAGTTACTGAGTTCTTTCAACTTTCGTTGTGGGCTGTCCTTCAGTGCTGATATGTCAGGTCAGCCCATGGCTGTTATATGAAAGAGCTCAGTAAGTTACTGAGTTCTTTCAACCTTCGCTGTGGGCTGCCCTTCAGTGCTGATATGTCAGGTCAGCCCATGGCTGTTATAAGAAAGTCTGGGTAAGTTACTCAGATCTTTCAAGCTTTGTTGTGGGCTGGGCCTGGCAGCTGATATGTCAGGTCGGCCCGTGGCTGTTATAAGAAAGTCTGGGTAAGTTACTCAGATCTTTCAAGCTTTGTTGTGGGCTGGGCCTGGCAGCTGATATGTCAGGTCGGCCCGTGGCAGTTTTAAGAACCCGTGCGGGGAAATTTATGGTAAACACTAAATTTTAAAAATTATTTAGCATTTTATATACCAGGCAATGCAGGCATTCTAATTTTTCTTCTAAAATTGGCACCCATAAGGGTTTTCAGCGAAAAAGAAAACATTTTTACCAATATCGAAAAAATCAATGATGTTTCATTCTGAAATAGGGATATTTATATTTTTTTTAACACACTGTTATAATATGATAAAAACAGCTATTACAGGAAATAAGCCCGCTGTTATGATTTGCAACGCAGTTTTTACCTTGAATTTTTAGCCCCGTCATTTAGGATGAATAATATATATAAAAAGTGGCCGAATAATTTCTCGACATGTCCGGTTCATATTGAGCATGTCCCGTGTCCGTCATTTCAACACTATTACACTGTTTCGATAAGGAGATTACAATGCCCGTCATCACCATCTCAAGAGGTTCTTACAGTCGTGGAAAAGAAGTCGCTGAAAAGGTTGCCGCCGAACTGGGGTATGAATGTATTTCCCGTGATATTCTGATAGAAGCATCGGAAGAGTTCAATATCCCGGAGATCAGACTGGTCAGGGCCCTTCACGACGCGCCGTCCGCCCTTGAAAGATACACCCACGGCAGGGAACGCTTTGTAAGTTACATCCGCAAAGCGCTGCTACAGCATATCCAGAAAGACAATGTTGTTTACCACGGACTGGCAGGGCACTATTTTTTACTGGATCTTCCCAATGTCCTGAAAATCAGAATCATATCAGATATAGAAGAACGCGTGAAAGAAGAAGTCCGGCGGGAAAATATCTCCGAGGAAAAAGCACGCTATATCCTGAAAAAAGATGATGATGAACGAAGGAAATGGGGCTTGAGATTATACGGCATTGATACCTGGGACAGCAGGCTTTATGATATGGTCATCAATATAAAAAATCTTTCGGTAAAGGATGCCGCCGATCTGATCTGCAGCACGGTTCAAAAACCCAATTTTAAAACCACTCCCGAATCGCAAAAAATCATTGATGATGCACTCTTGGCCGCAAAGGTTCATGCCGCCCTTGTAAAACTATCACCCAAAAGCATTGTCACAGCCGATGACGGGGTTGTAAGGATCGGTGATCAGGACGGCGTGCTGGACATAAAAACAGACGCATCCAATGAAATAAAACGCGTGGCTGAAAATGTAGAGGGGGTCAAAGAGGTTCTTATCAGTGTACACAAAAAATCAGACGATCATCATGCCGTGAATCCATTCCACAAAATATAATCATGTGTCCCAATAGACCCTAAGTTTTTTACAAATAAAAAAAGCAGCCGATGGGCTGCTTTTATAATCTTTTGTGGGGTGAGTGACCGGGATTGAACCGGCGGCAACCAGGGCCACAACCTGGTGCTCTACCAACTGAGCTACACCCACCACGAAAAACTCTGCATAACTATCAGAACTGATTTTCTTTTTCAAGCATTTTTTTCATTATTTTTTTTATTATCGATAAAATCGAGTTCACATTGGCATTGACCTGCCCTGCCCCTTTGATTATTATTCCTAAAATATTTTTAATAAAACATGCAACAAGGCGATTAATTAAATGAATATGAATACGTTGATTATTTTTACCATACGTCTGATTCTGGGCATGGCCTTTGGAATCATCCTTACCCGACTGTTTAAACCGGACTGGGGCATCTACCATGGTGTTGCCACAGGTGTGGTTCTTGTGGCACTGGCCTACGGCATGAGCTATTACAGAAAATTAAAAGGGTAACAGGCAGGGTATTTGTGGACAATATAATTCTGGGGACTGCAGGACACATTGATCATGGAAAAACCAGCCTGGTCAAGGCATTAACGGGCATTGAAACGGACCGCCTCAAGGAGGAAAAAGAACGGGGAATTACCATTGAACTCGGGTTTGCGTCCCTGGATCTTCCCAATGGGCAGCACATCGGCATCGTGGACATGCCCGGCCATGAAAAATTTGTAAAAAATATGGTGGCCGGCTCCTCGGGCATTGATGTGGTGGTCATGGTCATTGCTGCAGATGAAGGGGTTATGCCCCAGACCCGGGAGCATATGGAGATCTGCAACCTCATGGGCATCCGGTACGGGATGATTGCCCTGACCAAAACCGATCTTGTGGACGAAGACCTGCTGGAACTGGCCATGGACGACATCCATGATTTTATCCAGGACACCTTCCTTGAAGCGCAGCCTATTGTGCCGGTATCGTCTGCCACCGGCCAGGGGCTGGATGAATTTTCAACCGCCCTTGAAAACATATGCACACAAATCCCGCCCCGAAAATTTTCTTCCATTTTCCGTCTGCCCGTGGACCGGGTATTTTCCATGAAAGGATTCGGCACGGTTATCACCGGCACCTTGATTTCGGGCCAGGTAAGTGTGGGACAGGAGATCATGGTGTTTCCACGAAAAATCACATCAAAGGTCCGGGGCCTGCAGGTGCATTCCAGTTCGGTGGAGACCGCTGTTGCCGGAACCCGTACAGCCATCAATTTCCAGGGCCTTGACCGGGAAGCCGTATTCAGAGGCGATGTACTTTCCACACCGGGGGCTTTAATCGAAAGCTATATGGTGGATGCGCAGTTCCATTACCTGAAAAGCAATGCCAGGCCGGCCAAAGCCCGGACAAGGATTCGATTTCATTCGGGCACCAGTGAAATACTGGGCTACATGGTTCTGCTGGACCGGGAGACGCTGTTGCCCGGGGATACGGCACCGGTTCAGTTCCGCCTGGAATCCCCGGTCTGCTGTATCAAAGATGACCGATACGTTGTTCGATCCTACTCCCCTGTCAGAACCATCGGGGGCGGAGACATCCTCAACCCGGTGTCCCAGAAATACAAATCCAAAGATACCGCCATCATTGAAGGGCTTCATGGCCTTGCCGAACAGGATGATGAAAACACAATTGGCTTTTTTCTCTCCATCAAAGGATACTCCGGGCTGACCTTAAATGAGTTAAGGGTGATGACCAATGTGCCGGATAAAAAGCTGACCGCCGCGCTGCAGAAAATGCTTGCGAAACAGGAAGCGGTCCTTACGGACAAGGAAAAGCAGATCTATGTCCATGGTTCCATCTTTGATGGGTTTAAGGAAAAAGTGCTGGAACGGTTGACCGCTTATCACCAGGGAAATCCCCTGAAAGAAGGCATGCCCGCCCAGGAGTTGAAATCCAAATTTCAGTATGTGGATGATGCCCGGTTCTTCAACATCCTGTTCAACCGCCTGGAAAAGGAAAATCTCATTGTTCTGGACAAAAACCTCATTAAATTGTCAGGATTCAAAGTGGCACTCCAGGTGGACCAGCATGAGATCAAAGAGAAGATTGCCGATATTTACAAAAAATCCGGTTTGACCCCGCCCTTTTTCCGCACCGTTTGCCAGGATCTGGACCTGGACCAGAAAACGGCCAGGGGCGTGATGCAGATGCTCATCGATGAAAAACAGATCGTCAAAACAAAAGATGACCTGTTTTTTGATAGCGTTGCAGTCAATGACCTTTCAACGGAACTCGTCGAATTTCTCAAAGCCAATGAAAAGATCACCACACCGCAATTTAAGGATATGACCGGGATTTCCAGAAAATATGTCATCCCTTTGATCGAACATTTTGACGCCATACACCTGACCATTCGGGTGGAGGATCATAGACAGTTAAGAAAAAAAATATCCTGAACATCAAATCCGTTCAACAAAAGAGGTGATAATACTGTCCAGGCGCATCCAGCCGTCCAGGGTCAGAACAAATCGTCGCCCGGCATCCCGGTGCCGGGCAAATCCTTTATTTTCAAGGCTGTCCATCAAAGACTGGAATACGGTTAAAAACCGCTTCTGCCAAAGCATCTGCCCCATGTTTATATCAAGGCCCATGGATGTCCTCAGCCCCACCATGACATACTCCATCTGCCGCTGCTCCAGGGTCAGGGATTCACTGTTTGATACCGGTGGTTCGCCTGCTTTCAAACCCCTGATGTATCCATTCAGGTCCGGTGCATTCCAGAATCGTTTATACACAGCCGGGCCATCCGTGTCGGCGTTTACGGCATAGGAATGGGCGGCCGGCCCGAAGCCATGATAGGGAACCATCCGCCAATAGGCACGATTGTGCCGGGAACGAAGGGAAGCGCGCCTTGCAAAGTTGGAGACTTCGTAATGGTCCCACCCATGGGTTTTCAGGTATTGGGCAGCCGTACAGAACAGATCGACCTGATCGGATTGGGCCATGGGTAAAAAAACGCCTTGTTCATGCATGGCGTCCAGAGCCGTGCCCGGTTCTAAAGTGAGCATATAACAGGAAAGGTGTGCCGGCATTAGGTCCAAAGCGGCATCAAGCTCCTGGATCAAGTGATCGCGGCTCTGACCGGGAAGGCCGTAAATCAAATCCAGACTGATATTGTCAATGCCGGCGGCACGGATCTTTTCCACGGCGTGTGCGCTATTGTCAACTGAATGGATACGCCCCAAAAGACAGAGTTGTTCCGGGTCAAGGGACTGAACCCCCAGACTGACACGATTAATCCCCATGGCTTGGAACGATTTCAGGTGACTCTTGTTCAGGGTACCCGGATTGGCCTCAAGGGTGATCTCGGTCTGACGGCAAAGACCATAGGCGTTGTCCAGGGCCTTCAAGACGGCTTCGATGTGTCGCGGCTCAAGCAAAGAAGGTGTACCGCCCCCAAAATAGACGGTTGCCGAACGGCCTTTGGATTGTGATTCATTGCATTGCGAACGCAACTGAATCTCCCGGACCAGGGCCGTGACATAATCAGGAATCAGGGAAAGATCGGTCTTGGAATAAAAATCGCAATACCTGCATTTTTTTATACAGAACGGAACGTGAATATAGAGGTGTTCATGCTCTACCAACTCAATCATTATTTTTCTCGGTCATTCAATTTTTAGGAAATTTGTTCAAATTCAAGGCCGAAACAATTTTTAAGCGGAGGAATATAGGACATATTTTGAGGATTAAAAATTTTTTCCAAGGCGGAAGTTGAGCAAATTAACAAAAACTGGATCATTGAGTCAGACAAACCGCATCATCAACCGGTCCAAAATCTGATCCACGTTCTTCGGTGTGACCCCGTAATTCTCACAGGCCTGCCGTACCTGGTCCATCTGGGGACTTGAACTCATGTCCTCGAGGCCTTTGAAAAACCCCATGCGGCGGCCGATCTGATAAAGGATACGCTCCTGGGGAGGTAAGTCAAAGAACCGGTCAATGACCCCAATCATTTTCTCTTTGTCATTGGGCATCTCACCGGTAACCGTTTCAAACAGGTTCAAAATATGATCGCTTTTTATACGGGACTGTACATTATCCAGAGTCTCAAGCATCAGGCGCAATTCCGTTGCAATCATGGCATCACCCGGTTTTTCAAACATACCCCGAACCTGCCAGTGGGCAAGTTCCGTGGACGGCGAAAGGCCAAGGGTCCGAATTTTAATCACATCCGGATGAATGGCATTCAGGGCTTCAGCAGTCTCAAGGGCATGCTCAATGGAGAGATCAACCCCGCCCAATCCCGGCACCACATAGGCATACAACTCAATGCCGGCCTTGCGAATCCGTTTTCCCGCCTCAATGTGACCGCTTCTGTTCACACCGGTACGCATACGGTTAAGTACCAGATTCGACCCACTTTCAACGCCCACGTGAAGCCGGTTAAGCCCAAGTTCATACAACTGCTTCAGGGTACCTTCCGGCAATTGGAGGATGGTGCTGCTTCGGGTATAGGCGGCAATGGTTTCGGTCTGCGGAAAACATTTTTTGATATGACTGAGAACAAAGAACAGATCCTTGGGCTTCATCACCAGGGGATTGGCATCCTGAAGAAAAATTGAGGTCATGCCCGCAGCATACCATTTGACGGCATTATTGAATGCAATCCGGTCCCGGACCTCAAACCCGGTATAAATCGCATGAACCTGCTCCTGGTCAAAGGCAATGGGCATGGCGTTTTCCTGGAGCAGCCTGTCAATATATGTGCGAACCAGGTCAATGTCCTTTATAATATCTGCCACAGGGCGCATGGAAAACTTTTGATTTTTATAAACCGGACAAAAGGAACAGCGGTTCCACGGACAGTTCCGGATCAGACGCAGCAGCAGGCTGTATGCATCATTGGCCGGATAGATGGGTCCCTGTTCATAGCCCTGGTATGTCTGTGTCTGTTTATCGTCTGCCATAGTAAAAAACTTGGTATAATCCCTACTGTTTCCGCATCATATTGAACCTTTCCAATAAAAGGGTTATAAGCATTAGAAAAATGAAAGTCAATATCTGGATCTGCCTTGAAAAGGTATGCCGGATTTGATATTAATTCCTAATTTTTATAGTCAATTATCAAATCTTTCCCTATCGGGGCAGACAAATTTGTGTAATATAAGGAGAACGCATGCCTGGTTTTGAATTATTTTCAGATGAGGAACGTAAACAGGTCAATGATGTACTGGAAACAGGCGTTTTATTTAGATACGGATTTGAAGGGGCCAGAAACGGCCATTTTAAAGCCTTGGAATTTGAAAAAAAACTGGCCCAAATAACAGGGGCCGGGTTCAGCCATCTATGTTCCAGCGGAACCGCAGCCCTTTGTACGGCCCTTGCGGCCTGCGGCATCGGTGCCGGGGACGAAGTCATTGTACCGCCGTTTACCTTTGTAGCCACATTTGAAGCCGTGATTCAGGCCGGTGCAATACCTGTGTTTGCAGAGATCGATCAGACGTTGTGCCTGGACCCGGATCGTCTGGAAGCGGCAGTGACACCCCGGACCAAAGCCGTGGTGCCGGTACATATGTGCGGGGCCATGGCACGGATTGATGAGATCAAAGCCTTTTGCGATAAAAAAGGCCTGGTACTTTTGGAAGATGCCTGCCAGTCGCTGGGGGCAAATTTCAAGGGCGGCCACCTGGGCACCTTCGGCAAGGCCGGATGTTTCTCCTTTGACTCGGTTAAAACCGTGACCTGTGGTGAAGGCGGCGGCATTATCACCAATGATGAAGATATTTACACCCGGTGTCACCAGTATGCAGACCATGGCCATGACCACCTGGGCGGGCCGGACCGGGGTGCGGATGACCATCCCATCATGGGCACAAACTACAGGATATCCGAGCTCAATGCCGCGGTGGGACTTGCCCAGTTAGGCAAACTTGACCGTATCCTAGAGATCCAGAAAAAAAATAAAGCCGCCATCAAAGATGCCATGAAAAATATTGAGGGGGTTACCTTTCGCGAACTTCCCGACCCGGACGGGGATTCGGCCACATTTTTGAGCTTTTTTATGCCCACCCAGGATCAGGCCGAACAGGCGGCAAAAAAACTTGCGGAAAACGGTGCCCCGTGTGCTTACTGGTACAACAACAACTGGCATTACTATAAAAAATGGCACCATCTCAAGGAGATGAAACGTGCCGCAAAACTTCCCTTTGAACTGAGTGCGGATCTGCCGGATTATGCCGGACTTACACTGGAACAGAGTGAAGATATTATGAAACGGACGCTGTCCATGCAGATTATGCTCTCCTGGACCGCCGATGATATGGAAAAACGTATACAGGCGATATTAACCGCTTTAAAGTAAGTAAGGAATTATCAATGTTTAGGAACTTTAAGCTGGTCCCCAATATTCTTTTCGGCCGGGGCTGTTTTGCCCAGCTTGACGAGGTCGTGGGCGGCCGGCGCAAGTCCGGTGAAGACTGGGCTGTTTTTGTTGTGGATGATGTATTTAAAGGCAAAGACCTTGAAAAACGCATCCCTTTGCATGACAACGATTTTCTTTTGTGGGTCAATGTAGCCGATGAACCCAAAACAGGGTATGTGGACAAGCTGACCCTGGAAACAAAAAACTTCAATTCAACCCTGCCCTGTGCCGTCATCGGTATTGGGGGCGGATCGGCCATGGACCTCGCCAAATCCGTTTCTTTGATGCTCACCAACGAGGGATCATCCACCGAGTACCAGGGATGGGATCTGATCAAACACCCGGCTGTATGGCATGCCGCCGTACCGACTATTTCCGGCACAGGTGCCGAAGTCTCCCGGACGGCTGTTCTCACAGGGCCCGATAAAAAGCTGGGCTTGAACTCCGACTATACGGTATTTGACCAAGTGATTCTGGACCCGGAACTGACCACAGGCGTGCCCAAGGACCAGCACTTTTACACTGGCATGGACTGCTATATCCACTGCATTGAATCTTTGCAGGGCACATATATCAATGAATTTTCCAAGGCCTATGGTGAAAAATCGTTGGATCTTTGCCGCCAGGTCTTTGTGGATAATCACCCGGACTCGGCCGACAAACTGATGATGGCATCCTTTTTCGGTGGTATGAGCATTGCGTACTCCCAGGTTGGTGCCTGCCATGCCCTCTCCTATGGCCTGGCCTATGTGCTCGGCACCCATCACGGCGTGGGCTGCTGCATCACCTTTGACACCCTGGATGAATATTATCCCGACGGTGTGAAAGAATTTCGGTCCATTATGGAAAAAACCGGGGTGGATATTCCCAGGGGTCTGACCAAGGATCTTACCGGAGACCAGATGGAGACCATGATCAGTGTGGCTCTGAATCTTGATCCGCTCTGGGAAAACTGCCTGGGCAAGGACTGGAAAACCATCATGACCCGTGATAAAGCACGCAGCCTTTTTGAAAAGATGTAACCTATGCCCATTGCAGTGATTCCAGCGCGTTTCGGTTCCAGTCGGCTCGGCGGCAAGCCCTTGGTTGATATCGCAGGCAAGCCCATGATCCAGCGGGTGTTTGAGCAAACCCAGAAATCATCCGTGGTGACAAGAACCATTGTTGCCACGGATGATGAACGCATTGTCAATGCCGTAAAAGCATTTGGCGGAGAAGCCTTAATGACTTCGGACACCTGCCGGTCAGGTACGGACCGAGTTGCGGAAACCGCCAAAATGCTGGGGGCGGAAGACGATGATATCATCATCAACATCCAGGGAGACCAACCCGTGTTTAATCCCAAGAGCCTTGATGATTTGATCCGGCCTTTTAAAGCGGTGACCGGGCTTGCCATGTCCACCCTGGCGTATAAAATCCAGAACCCAAGGGAAATCACGGATCCTAAGGATGTAAAGGTCGTCTTCAATCACCAGGGCTTTGCCATGTATTTTTCCCGGGCCCAGATTCCCTATCCCCGGGACGGACAAACGGATGTGGATTATTATAAGCATCTAGGATTTTACGCGTATACCAAATCTTTTTTAGACCAAATTGTCACCCTTGACAGCGGCACCTGCGAGCAGGTGGAAAAGCTGGAGCAGCTTAGGGTGCTGGAATATGGCTTTCCCATAAAAGTGGCTGTCACCCAATATGATTCACCGGAGATTGATCTGCCTGAAGATATTGAACGTGTTGAAGCGACACTGCGCTGATATTGCTGAATATTCATGAACAATTTTTATAAAATCATCCATACGTCAAGTCGCCCCCTGTGGGGTAACAGAGAACAACGAATTCTTTGCGAATCGCTGTGGATGGAAAAAAATGGTCACCAGGTAGTGATCATTGCTCCTGGTGACAGTCCTTTGTTCAAAAAAGCCAAAAAGACCGGCTTGATGGTCTATCCCATCTCCTTTAAAGCATTGGCCGGCATCGGCGAATACGGCAGACTCAAACAGATATTCACCGGCGAACAGCCGTTTGTGGTCAATGCCCACGGCAAGGGCGATGCAAAATTGGCTCTAAAGGCAGCCCAGGCAACAGGTGTTCCCTGCCGAATCATGTCCCGCCACAATGGGAGACGGGTAAAAAACACCTGGTCCAATAAAAAAATTTATAAAACCCGGTCCCACTATGTTTTCACAACCTCAAAGGAGAGCAAAAGCCATCTAAGGCAGACGTTTGCCCTGTCAGACTTGCAGATATTTTCTTTTCCCGACGGCATTATCATGCCTGATACCGACATCTATATCGACAGGGCGAAGCGATCAGCTGGCAGGCAGATGCTGGCGGACACATTGGGTTTAGAACCAGATACCCGGTTCATTGGTGTTTTCGGTACAATAAACGCCCAGAACAAGCAGCTGCTAAGAACAACAGTAGCGCAGCTTGACGGGCACTTTCCATCTCACCACCTGGTGATGTTCGATGCTCCAAGCCCCCAAGACACCCTGGATGAAACGCTCTCTTCCCGGGTGCATATGCTTCAGGTGACGGAAGAAACAAAGGCCTCCTATCAGGCACTTGACTGCTGTATCTACCTTCCGGACTACCACAATTTTTACCAGGGAGTGCCCTTTGAGGTGACAATGGCCATGGCCTGCTTTTGCCCGGTGATCGGCCCGGATGCTCCGGGTATAAAAGAGATTCTCATAGATAACAAAACAGGTAAAATCTTTAACCCCAAACAACCAGAATCCTTACAAAAGATCATTAACTGGATACTAAACACCCCCCCGGATCTACTGACACTGATCCGGACAGCCCGAACCAGGGTTGAAAAACACCACACCATGGATGCGGTAGGCAGGGACATCTTGCGCATCTACCGGCTACGCCAGATAAAACTCGATCGACGTTTTCAAATGACCTCTTAACTTTTCAATGATATTTTTATCATTTCCTTGAAACCCGCTGTTTTAGAGGAACTACTTTCTATCCACTACCCTGTTTTTGACGCTACGTCACTCAAAACCCCGCCCAATGTAATATTATTTTAGGCGACGGTAATTACGCCTTTTTCTATTATGCTACACCTAATTTGCATCCCAGAGCCTTGGTGACTTTGCTGATCGTAATGAACCCCGGGTTTCCGTTTTCAGACAGTGATTTATAAAGGCTTGCCCGGGTGACACCTGCTTTTTTGGCCACTTCAGTCATGCCCATGGCACGGGCCGCCGTACTTAATGCGTGTATAAAATCGGATTCATCTCCTGTATCAAGAACTTCCTGTAAAAAATTCCTGATATCTTCCGGTGTGTTCAAGTGCTCTGCAATGTCAAATGGTTTTATTTCAAGGGTCACTTTTTATTCCTCCATTTCTATAAGCATGTTTTTGGCTGCTTGGATATCTTTCTGCTGGGTGGATTTATCGCCGCCGGCCAGCAGCAGCACAACGGTGGTTCCATGGATTGTGTAGTAAACCATATATCCTGGACCGAAGAAAAAGCGCAGTTCATAAAGGGTTGTATCAATTTGTTTGTGATCCCCGAAATTTCCGTTTTCAATACGGCTCAGCCGGGCCAGTATTTTGATTTTAGCAGACGCATCTTTCAGCTTCCTGAACCATTTGTCATATTGCCCTGTGCTTTTCAGTTCGTAATTCATGACCTTAATGTATCCTCAAAGATACAACTCGTCAAGACAGAGTCTCTTTATTTTTTAAAATTCAGGATAATACATTTAAATTAAAGTGGCGGGATTTGAACTAAACAGGCACCTATAAAATTCCAGTAGAGCGAAATCAATTTTTATAAAATTTATTCTTGCGTTTCTTTGTCCGGGGTGGTTAATCTCCAATCAAATTGATTTAAAAAGGAATTATCTATATACGTATAACATTCAAAATACGCATGTTATCCCCTGTTAATTCTTTCCCTACAGTACCTCTATATCATCTAAAAATCCCACCTATCGTTACATTTTCTGAGAAAATAATGAGCTTGTTAAATAAGATTTTTTAAAAAAGAAAAGGCACATCGGTAGACAGCAGGAACCGCCCGATGCCTTGGCATCCTCCTCCCCCCTTTGGGGGGGATAAGAGGGGGGGATTGTGGTATAGATTAAGTTCGCCAAAACCATCACCACCACAACCCCGACCCTGCTTATGAAAGAAAGCATAATAAGAAATCAGTCATCTGCCAAGGAAAAACAACAGGTTCGTTGCTGCCATTGTTCGAGTTCTTTGACCATCCGCAACGGAACCTATCCGCGAAATCATCCCCAAGACGACACAGAAATAAGGGTTCAGCGCTATTTGTGCAAATCGCCCCTGTGTCCATGGAAAAGTTTTTCTGTTCTTCCTGAATCCATCATGCCGGTCGTCCGTCACACCCTTGAGGCGATATGCTGCTGCGCAGCCATGGTCAGTGCCGGAATGAACCAGGCACAGACGGCAAGATTCTTTGGGTGCACCCGGGGTGTTGCTAAACGGCTCAGGATCTTTTCTCAAAAATTCATGCCCTGGTTTTCCCGGGAAAAGACTGTTGCCGAATGGGGGCCGGATCCGCCCTCCTTCTGGCCGGACTTTACCAGGGATGTTTCCCAGAGTTTTTTCCCTGGAAGATGGGTTAAATTACCATCAACACAAAACATACATTGTTAAATTACAGTCGGTTATGTTGATATGCCACCAATTCCAACTATCAATTAAGGAGGTGGTCATGCCAATACCTGACCCAGCCGATCTCGCTGTCTGGCGATACGGCATTATCAGCAGTCTTCTTCATCGAAATGAAGAGGTAGAGACCATGGAGGAGGCACTGATCAGAATTGCCGGAGTTCAGTATCGCCGGCCTGACGGTCAATTTGTGTCCTTTTCTCCGGAAACCTTAAGAAAATGGTTTTATCGTTATCGGAACGGCGGCCTGCCGGCGTTAAACGATGCCCAAAGAAAAAACACCGGCACCCACCATGCCGTACCCAGGGCGATCTCGGACCGATTGTTTCAACTGCGGCAGGAACATCCCAGATGGACTTTTGCCCGTTTGATCGAACAGCTGGTTCAGGATAAAGTCTGGGATATGCAGTCTCCGGCCCGTTCCACGCTTTATCGCTTTGCCCGGACATGCAACCTTCAACGAGATCCCCATTTGACGGTGCATGATCCGGCTCGGCCCTTTCAATATCAGTTCTTTGGTCAAATGTGGACTGCAGACTTTCTTCACGGCCCAAAGATCAGAGTGAACAGCCAAAAACGCAAAACCTATCTGCATGCCATTATTGACGATGCCACAAGATATGTGGTTCATGCCGGTTTTTTTACCAGTGAGGGCACCGAGGTAATGATGATGGCACTGATGGCCACCGTTCGAACCCATGGCAAGCCGCGTCGGTTCTATACGGACAACGGGGCCTGTTACGCAAGCAAGCATCTTAAATTTGTTTGTGCCAACCTGGGTATCCATCTGATCCATACGCCGCCGGGCCAACCCAGGGGAAGGGGTAAAGTGGAACGATTCTTCCGGACCGTCCGGGATCAGTTCCTTGAGGGCAAAAATGCCCCGGCCCATACTCTGGACGGGTTGAACAAGGCCTTTTCACAATGGCTGTCGACTTATCATCGGCGTATTCACAGCAGCCTGGGCATGACCCCTTTGCAGAAACGGCTTGGGCATCAAAGTGCCTGCATCCCTCTACCGGAAACGATTGATATCGAGCCTTTATTTAGAATGAAGCGCCGGTGCAAAGTTTACCTGAATAATACCGTCAAGCTTAAAAAGCGGTCCTATGAGGTGGCAGACGCCTTACCCGGCCAGCGCCTCGACATCTGGTTTATGCCATGGAACCTTGACCGAATCTGGTACGGACCGGAAATGAAACCGGCCAAACCAATTGATCCCATCCAAAACGCATATAGAGGGAGGTAATCATGCAAGACACCCATACCATAGAACAGGCGCCCATGGCCGATTTTTTTGGCTGGAAGTACCATCCCTTTGCCGACACCTATGAACAGCGCAAACTCTGGCTACCCAAAGAGGACCTGCGCAAACTCGATACCATAAAACGTTTGCTGCACCATGGCAAAAGCACCGCACTGTGCGGCCCTTCAGGGACCGGAAAAACCACCTTGATTCATGCATTGGTATCGGATCTGGATCGAAATGCATACCTCCCGGTTATGCTGCCCTATGCCGGTCATCCAAGAAACGGACTGACACGCATTCTTGCCCAGACCCTCGGGGTGGATATAAAAAGCCGGGGAATGCCTTTGATTACAAGGGTTCAGCAGCATATTGAATCCTTATCCAACCAGGCCAACTCACGTCATCCGGTGCTGATCGTCGATGATGCTCAGCGCATCGAATCCGACTCCCTCTGGGATCTTTGTTCTCTTCTGGTCCAAACCTTACAACAGAGAAGCGCAGCCTCTCTTATCCTTGTCGGGGACGACTCTCTGCTCAGGCAACTTCGACTTTATGCAATGGCACCGATACGATCCCGGCTCACCGGCATTATGAAAATCAATGCCATGAACGAGTATGAAACCCAGCATTTTATCGAAAGCCGTCTTAAAAATGCACAAGCTCCATCGGACCTGTTTACCAAAGAAGCAATGGATTTGATCGCAAGTTCCACCCGGGGAAACAGACGGGGCGTAATGAATATGGCGACGATCTGTCTTGAGGAGGCCTATTATCACAATGAAAAAAATGTGACTGCCGAGCTCATTTACAACTCGGAATGGTTCAACGAATCTGAGTGAAACGGACGCGTTTGAGAGGGGACTCCGGCGCCAGGGATAACTCAGTGCGGTAGACTGCTGTCTACATGATTAAAGCCGGGAGGGCAAAAGCTCTCCCGGCTTTTCTGTAATCAATTGCCAGCCGGGTAATCAAACCTGAGATTTTTATGGGATTAGCTCGTCGGAATCTACATCCCCTTGGATAAGTGGACATGAAAGAATAACGGAAACCAGTGATCAACTTATTATAAATAAAAGCTAAATCATGAAATATCTCGTTGTAACAGCCCATCCGCTCTCAAAAAGTCTTTGTAAGCTATTGACCGATCATGTCATAGAAAAACTTACTGCGATGGGACATGACGTGGTGGTCGAAGATCTATATGCTGAAAAATTTGCGCCTTCATTGACTGAAGCTGAACGAAAATCCTATTACGACAATTCGTATGACTCTTCAAAAATTTCTGAACAAACAAAGAGGCTATTAGAAGCAGATGGTCTTATTCTGATTTTTCCAACTTGGTGGTTCAGCTTTCCAGCTATATTAAAAGGCTGGTTTGATCGTGTTTGGGGACCTGGTATTGCCTACAATCACGCACAAGATTTTGGCCCAATTTGCCCCCGCTTAAAAAAATTAAAAAAGACACTAGTGATAACAACCCTGGGAGCCCCTTGGTGGGTTGACCGGCTAATCATGTGGCAACCAGTAAAAAGAGTTATCAAGATCGCAATTTTAGGAACATGTGCCCCGAAAAGCTCATTGGAATATTTATCACTCTATAAGAGTGAAAAGCTCAATGAAGAGCTCATTGGTAAATTCAAACAAAAAATCGACAAAATTATTGGCAAATGGAAAGTGTAATATTTATAACCCGTCGTTGCAGCGGACCGCGAGTGGCGATCCACTCGTCCCCCTCGGCTTCGCTCGGCGGCCCCTGAACTCCACCGTTATTTTCGTTACTGATCGAAGACCAGCCAGAATCAATTTTATAGAACAATAAATGAACTCTCGGCATCCTGTTCCCAAAGCCGTTGCTATTGCGGTAAAAGCCTTAAAAAGCCCTTGTTTCAAGACGTCTGCCTCTATATTCTTTCTTTTTTTTGTCTGTTTTGGGATAAAACCTGCAACCAAAACCGCAACCATTTTAAGTCTGTATTTTGTATTTCATCTTTCTTTAAGTGGTTGCCTTAGCCAATGTGTTGCCGGGTTTCAATACGGTTCACTTTTAATTGAAATTGTTTTTTAGGCCAGATACAAGATATAGTCCTGAATAATTTCATGAAAATCAGTTCAATCATACCATTAAGGCTCGCTTCAGTTTTCTGCATTTCCTTCCTGTAATGAGGTTACATCCAGAAACAACTGTATTAATCGGATTGCTACAGGCGTCCAGCCAGAGACAAATCGACTCAATAAAGTATAATATTTCCCCTTGCAATTCCCAACAGGGTAAGTGTAATCTTCAATAATTTTAATACTCAAACATGATGAGTTCTATTGAAAGTCTCTAAGCTATTGTGGCCGAATTTTAAGAAAAACGGCATCATTTTTTGAATCAGTATCCATTTTAGGCCATGCCAAAAGCAGCCTTAAACATAAAACTTTTTTTTACGTTAGGATCTATCTAACAGAGAGGCAAAAGCCCAAATTCATACTTTCTAACCGCAAGTTGAAATAATGAAGACTTACGCCCCTTCAAAAGCTCTTAGGAACTAAACCATCTCCTATGCTTTTTGAAAAAATTGGACTGTTTACAACCTGCACGGCAATCATACCCGGCCAGCTGAAGCCCATGGTAGAAATCAGAATTTAAGAGGTGATTATGCTTTGGACAGATAAAAAAATAATTAGTTATCAAACTTTTGTAAAGACATATATCTCATCATACAATTCAAAAATTGACTGCGCTGATTTGGCTATTGCCGCGTTAATTGACTTTTCGGCTAAAGAAAATCTTCCGGTGAAGCTGAAATATTACAATAATGGTTGGAAATGGTTTAATTTCGCTCCAGAAGCAGATGATGCTAAAAAATTTAAAACAAAGGCGATGCGTATGTTAGGGGCATTAAACGTTATTGACAATACAAAATCTATACCGACAGCCATGGCCAAATCAGGAGATCTCATTATGTCTAAATGGAATCCAACCCTTGGTCATACCAGGATTATCTATTCAGTAAAGCCTATTCCAAAAGATAAGAAGTACGAAATAGTGTGGTACCAAGGGAACCTACCGCCCGTAAAACCAGAGAAAAAAACGGATTATTTTTCTAACATCAACAATGTCTACGGGGGAACACCAAGGAGGTGGAAATTTGAACAATTTGAATAGTAAATTAGCTATTATTTTTTGTTTGGTATCAATATTTACCGTTAGTTGTTCAGCTGGCATGAACGGCACCCCATCAGTAACTTGCGTTGAAAATATTCTAAAAGCCAACGTTGTAAGGGTAGATGATATAAATCACCGTTTTTTTGTGGTTAGCAACACAATAAAAGCATCAGACATAAAGAATAATCTATCTTCACTGAGAAAGTGCTTCGCGGGCACAAATTGGCATCCGGATTGGGTTTTAAGCGTCTTCACTGATTCCAAATATGCAGGGTACAAGGATGAAGAAACCATTATCCCCTTTCATAAACAGAATATGTGGGCAAAGGCTTACATTTTTGAATATGATCAGGCAAATAGAAGTTTAATTCAGAATCCTGCTACTAAGCCCGAGAATATAATGCCATAGCCTGCCAGTAGAGTCAGGGAAAGTGGGGTAGCAAAGTAACTCCGTTTCCTGTCCCTGCTCATCAAACCGGACGTGCGGAGCTACCGCATCCGGCTTTCCGACTGACTTCACCTTAAAGCACACGTCGGACGGCTCTCTTCATCGGTCTCGGCAAGAGTACTCAGCTATCTGGGTCGTGCCGTAACAAAAGTAAGCACTCCAACCCTGCAATAAAGCGTTTAGCCGATCTCTAACTTCTGGCGGATGAGCTGCAACTCTCCGCCATTTTTTTTGCATAAAAAAAGGGCCTTAATCAAAGCCCAAATAATCTGACAAATCTTTAGGATCAGTCAACTATTTTGAAAATTTATCCCTTTTTTCATCTCAAATAATGTTCGAATTAACATTTTGGCTTTCATACCCTGCGTCACCTCATGGCATCACTCATGGCAGATAATCCCAAAATATCCGCAAAGACGATTCAGAAAATTTTGAGCCATGCAAGCCACCGGACAACGGAAATATATCTGCATGAATTGGATGGCGCTGTAAGCTCAGCGACGGATTCAATTTCCGGAAAATTTACACAAAGGAAAGAAGATCAACGCCCAGAATCCCTGCCCAAAGCAAAAAGGGTTTCCGGAGAAAACTCCGAAAACCCTTAATATATTGGTCGGGACGACTGGATTTGAACCAGCGACCACTTGTCCCCCAGACAAGTGCGCTACCAGGCTGCGCTACGTCCCGCTTAAAGCAACGTCGGTGTATTTACCACTTCCATTTATGGGTGTCAACAACGATTATTATTTTTCCAATAAAACCCTAAAAATAATTTCTCACAACAGATTCAATTCGGTTTTAATACGAACTAAATAACCTCATTAAACATTGATTTTTTAAGACTTTATCATCAAAACACCATTCATGAACAACCCAAAGCCTCTATTTGTAATAAAATCTTTATAACCAAATAGGGTGTATTTCATTGACGCTATCTTTTATTTCCTTAACTGTGGTTGAAAGTCTGAAATACATTAGCGCCATACCGACATTATGAGCCAATACCTGTAGAAAAGAAAGATCCTCCTCCGAAAGGTCCAGTACCGTTGAATGATAAATTCTAAGAGCGCCGATCACTTTCCCTCTGATACTGATGGGAAGAGATACAATGGACCGTATTCCTTCATCTATCGCCTTTTCAGGATACTGTAGGACATCGCTGCTTTGTATATCTTTTACGATTACAGGCTTTTGGTTTGCTTCATGCGTAATGCTTTGATCAACCAAAATAGGACCCTTGTTCACATAATTAGGACTCAACCCTTCTGTAGCAAGGATTTCAAGCTCCTCTTTTTCAGTATTCAAAATAAACAACGTAGCTCCCTTTGCACCTGTTGCACCGATCAACAGGCTTGTGAGTTGGGAACCCATTACTGTTAAATCATCTGAATTCGTAAATGTTTCGATAATAAGCTTATACGTATCCAGATCTATTTTATTTTGAAAAGACATAAGAACCTCCCCCATAAGGTTTGCTAAAATATAACCACCCGTTCAGAAGCGATGTTATGGATTAACCATACATTTAACGTATGTTCTATATTCCGTATCCTTCGTCAATTTAAAATATAAACTTCAGCAGCACCTTTTAAGCGATCAGATACCTTTTTAGAAACGCTTCTCATAAAAAATTTGACAATTTTATTAGGTGTACGGTTCATCACCACAACATTGAATTTTTTTTCCCTGACCAAGCTAATAATATCGTTTGCAATATTACTTTTTAGCGACATAAAAATATAATCCACCTGAGAAGCCTCAAATCCACCCATCACCAAAGTTTCCTTTGCCTTGTGCAGCTCTTTTTCTCTGGCTTCCTGACATTGTTTCAAATAAGACAGATTGCCTGACATTTTTTCCATGATGGGATTGTTCCGAACGTCAAATTCAGGGACCGGGGTGTAGGCGTGGAACAGCGTAATCATAGCATCCTTATCATGCGAATACTTTTGAATAGCAAATACCAGCGACTTCTCGTCATTGGACATAAAGTTTAAAGGAACTAATACACGGCTTATAGTCATTTTCCCCTCCTTTCTTAAAAAAGATAATTTTTCCTTATCAGGTAG